>CAWKCH010000014.1:0-21245 GCA_963848105.1 Candidatus Bathyarchaeota archaeon | reverse complement strand
AATTTACATAAATCTGCAACAGGGCTTACAGTGGTAGACTTACAAGCCAATGCACAGACATATTTGTAACATATTTGTAACATAACATATAGAAGTATAACTTTTAATCATTCAGTTCTATTTCACTAAGGGAGAGAAAATAAGTGAAACTAATTACTTTACACCTTCCAGAAACATACATAGCAGCTCTGGATCAACTTGTTGATGAAAGATTCTATCCAAACAGATCTGAGGCAATACGTGTAGCTATCAGAGATCTAATAAGTGCAGAAGTATGGAGGAGAAATGGAATTGACTAGACCCACAGCTGAAGAAAATATCATAAAATGCACTTCAACAATCACTGAAAACAAGGCTTTTGAAAATCTATGCAATCCAATAGACAATAACTCACTGCTACTATATGACATACCATCCAGTTCTAAACTAGATAAAGAATTAGAAATAGATCTTATTGCCCGAGACATAACAAGAACAAAAAATATTGTGGAAAAGCTTATGTTTAATCTCTATGATCTTGAAAAAAAGGAATACAAGAACACTCTGAAAAAATTGAGTTAGATGTAAACCTTTATCAAATGGAAGATTACTAAAAACCTCTTCCTATTTTATTCAATGACTATTTCGAAAACTTTTTAATATTTTCAAGAGCAAAGAATTCAAAAAGTATTAATTTTCATTTCCGGCTAGCTAACCTTACGAATTTTTGTCTTATTTTCATCGATAAAGATAAAGGATTTCCAAAAGCTTGACAACGCTTTTCAAGTATTGCCTGAAGAATACTGTCAATTGTTAAATCAGCTTCTAAAAGAGTATAAGCCAAACCAATTGATTGAGGATTGTGAGCATCAGTACCTGCAATTTGAGCAAGATTAAATTTTTTTGCGAGTTCAACAGATTTTTTCTTACATCTTAGAAAAGGAAAAGCTGAAGAGTTAATTGTCTCAATAGCATCAAATTTTTCAGTAATATTTTTACTTAAACTTCCTTTAAACCATGCAAACGGATGACAAGCAACTGCTAAACCCCCAGCATCATGAATACAATCAACAGTTTCATTTACACTCATACCCCTTGGAATATTTTTGTCAACATTTAAACCAACTAAATGACCACTCTGAGTAGAAACTTCTATACCTGGAATAATTAGCAAATCAGTTTTTTCAGCCAATGACAAAGCACCATCAATCTGATTGTGATCAGTAATAGCTACAGCATCCAAAGATCGTTTTTTGGCAAAAAACACAAGGTCTTTTTGCGTTATTGTTGAATCAGAAGAATACATTGAATGAACATGAAAATCAACTCTAACTAGCTTTTTCAACTAAAAATTTTCCTCCAAAAATATTCAAGTATTGCGTTGTCTAATCAATTTTAGTTTATTTTCAAGTTGATCTTCATTATCATCTATTTTGCTAAAAAGGGGCTCAGGTTTGTTTATTTCATGCCCAGCTTTCAAAGGAATTAACGCATCCTTCCAAGTTGGAGAGTTCTTATCAGTACGACAAATTAAGTATCCAAGAGATTTTCTTTGATGTATTGGGCATAAAAGGAGATGTCACTATGGCAATTGCTTTTACTATTTGAGCAGCAACGTAGAAAACATTTGCCGCTTTTTCTTTATCAGTCTTAATTAAATTCCAAGGCTCATTTTCATTAAGATACTGATTTCCTAGTCTGCTCAGAGCAATTAGAGTATTTGTTGCTGATTGAAGTCTTAACTTTTCAAAATCACTAGACATGCTATCAACTTTAGTTTTTATTGTTTCTAAAATTGATTTATCAGCAAGAGATAGGTTTTTAGGTTCGGGAATTTTGGACTCAAATTTAGAAGTAATAAACTTTGTAGTTCTGTGTATAAAATTACCAAAAGTATCATTTAGATCTGAGTTTATTTTCTCACGGAATGAATCCCAAGAAAAATTCGAGTCTTTAGTTTCAGGTCTTGTTATCATTAAAAAGAAACGCCACCAATCCACTGGGAACATTTCCAAAGCTTCATCTATCCAGATACCAATTCTTTGACTCTTTGAAGCTTTTTTTCCTTTAAATTGAAGAAACTCGGTTACAGAAACATTCCAAGGAAGATTATAGTCGTCCCCTGAGGCTAATAACAAAGCAGGAAGAATTATTGTATGAAAGGGTATGTTATCTTTGCCTACAAAATAAAATGTTTTGGCTGTCTTATTTAACCAAAAGTCGCGCCATTTTTCGGGCTCACCAATATTTTGAGAGTATTCGATAGTAGCTGAAAGATATCCTAAAACAGCATCAACCCAAACATAGATTGTTTTACCTTCAGCTCCTGGAAATGGAGCAGGTATACCCCAAGCAACATCACGTGTTACTGCTCTAGGTTTTAAACCTTCTTTTATCCAGTTCAAACTAAAATTTTTAGCAGCATCAGGAAGCTGTTTGTTATTTGTAAGGTATTTTTCAAGTTTACTGGAAAGTTTTGAAAGGTCAATATACCAATGGGTAGTAGTTTTAACAATTGGAGTATTATTGCAAAGAACACAATAGGGATCTACCAAACTAGTTGGTTCCAATAGGCGACCACAACTATCACATTGATCGCCACGAGCTTTATTACAATTACAATTTGGGCAGGTGCCTTCTACAAATCTATCAGGAAGGTACCGGTTATCGTGTTTGCAATAAAGCATTTGAATTTCTTTCGAAAAAATATAACCATTGTCATAAATTTTCATTAAAAGATCTTGAACGAATTTTTTATGAATGGGATTTTCGGTCCTAGTATAATTATCAAATGATGCGCCCCACTTTTTAAATAGTTTATCCACAAAGGCATGATTTTTATCAGTCAACTCTTTTGGAGTTATACCTTGTTTTATCGATTCAACTTCAATTGGTGTACCATGTTCATCAGAACCACTAACCATGATCACATCATCACCATGTAATCTATAGTATCTCGCTACAACATCGGCTGATAGAATTGAACCGACTAGATTACCTAAATGAGGTGTAACACTGATGTAGGGCCATGCAGATGTGATCAAGATTTTTGTTAACTTAACAGCACTCTCCAAATTTACTATGTTGACTGTGCATAAAATGTTATTTTTTATTACTTAATTACTTTTAAATTCTATCTAATGTTATTTAGTAATAAATTTTTAATTTATGACACTTTTTCAACTTCAAATATTTTAAAGTAAATACTTTAGACGATCTATAAGTGTTTAGTTGGATGTTCAATTGATTCATTTACATGCTAAAGCAGTAAAGAAAATAAATTGAAGAGAAACCTAAAAAAGTTGAAACAAAAAGGGTATAATCCAATTTTCTATTTTGAGAATAGATTTTGTTCCCTATCTAAACATCTAAGTTTTTGCTTTTTTTAAGAGCTCATTTTTCTTAACATCTCTAGCCACAAGCAGATTATGAATAAAATTAAGGATCAAATTTTCATAAACCAATAAGTCATTTAGTGGATCTGATTTTCTTCCAAACATACTCTCAAATGCAATTGTTGAATCGTCAACCATTTGTTGAATTTCTTTCTCAGTCATTATAGCCAGTTTGATTATTTCTTCATTAAATTGATCGGAAATAATTTTCAACTTTTTTTTTCGATCTTCACTCAAATTGTATCCCTGGATTATTCTATAAACAAATATTAATTAAATTCTTCGAAAAACATTTTTTTCTACTTCGGAAGTAGGTTGTCACAATTTCTGAAAAAAATATGATATATCTTGGACGCAGTCAACTCGGTTTTTTCAAATCACCTATTAAAAAAAGATGAAGGATAAAGGTATTAAAATGAAAAAAAATAATTCTTAAAAAAATAAAATGGGTTATGAAAGATTGCAGTTTTTTAGAAGTTTTTCCCATCGTTTGTCGGTTATATTTTGAACTTCGTCTAGAAGAGCTTTGTTTTCTGGTTTAAACATGTGTCTAAATCTTCCTTGACCTTTGAGGTAATCTGAAACTGGTTTCTTTTTTTGCGGTGCTAAAGATAAAAGTTTGCTGGGTGAAGAAAGTTTATAATTTCCATTTACTGCTTCCCAAATCGGAAATACACATGTTTCAACTGCTAGCTTTGAGTATTCTATAGATTTTGCTGGATTGCTTCTCCAACCTCTTGGACAAGGGGCAAAAACATGCAGAAAAGCTGGACCTTCAACTTCCAAACCTTTCCTTACTTTTGCAATGAGATCACGCCAGTAATAAGGTGATGCTGTGGCCACATATTCTAGATTATGGGCTATCATTATGTCTGCTAATGGTTTTTTGTACTCTAGTTTTCCTGGTATAGAGCTACCTGCAGGTGATGTTGTTGTAGCTGCGCCGTGTGGAGTTCCACTACTTCTTTGAATTCCAGTATTCATGTAGGCTTCATTATCATAAAGCAAAAATAAGAAGTCATGACCTCGTTCTACTGCTCCTGATAACGCTTGAAAGCCTATATCAAATGTTCCACCATCTCCCGCAATTGCGATCACATCAACATGTTCTTTGGTTATGCGACCTTTTTTCTTCATTATTTTTAGGGCAGCTTCAATTCCTGAAGCATTTGCGGCAGCTGTTTCAAACGCTGTATGTAACCATGGAGTGGCCCATGATGTATAGGGATAAATTGAAGAAACTACTTCCATACAACCAGTAGCTTCTGTTACTATTGTTGGCCCGCGAGTAGCTTTCATTACTAGTTTTAGAACAGTTGCGGGTACACATCCTGCACATGCTCGGTGACCTGGAAGGAATAAATCGGGTTTATTGGCTATTTCTTTTGAGTTAAATTTCCATTCTTGTGTTGTCATTTTTTTTCATTCCTTTGTTAATCTCTTAATCCCAAATATTTTATTGATTGATTAATTGTTTGTTTTGTTAGTATTTCCTGCAAATCAGAGTAAATAGTCCTTAATTGTTTTGGACTTGCATCTCTACCGCCCAAACCATAGATGTAATTTACAATAAATGGTCTTGGATTAGAGTTGTAAAATGAATTTCTAACTTCATGGAAAATTGGACCTCCATTTCCACCAAAACTCATACTTTTGTCCATCACAGCTATAGCTTTCACGTTTTTTAAAGCAGCTCGTATATACTCAGAGGGGAAGGGTCTAAAAGCGCGAATTCTAAGAAGACCAGCTTTTATTCCTTCTTGTCTAAGGTGGTCAACAATTGTTTTCATGGTTCCTGCAGTCGATCCGATACATATAACAGCAATTTCTGCATCTTTGAGATTATATTCATCAATAAGACCATTACCATATTTTCGTCCACTTAATTCGCCATATTCTTTGTTAATATTTTGAATAACCATTAATGCATTACTCATAGCTTCTTCTTGTTGACGCTTAAACTCAAAATAATAGTTCTGAAGAGCAATAGGCCCCATAGTCATTGGATTTTTAGGATCTAATCTAAATGGAGCTAATTTGCCTTCATGTGTAAGCACATTTGCTATTTTTCGAATCCCAACAAAATCTTTCACAGCATCATCTGAAAAAGTTTTAACATTTTCTAAAGTATGACTTAAAGTAAAACCGTCAAGTCCAACCATCACAGGTAATAGAACTTTATTATTCTCAGCAATTCTAAAAGCTTGTATTATTGAATCATAAGCTTCCTGAGCATTCTCTGCATATAGTTGGATCCAGCCGCTATCTCTTTGAGCCATACTATCAGAGTGATCTCCATGAATATTTAGAGGAGCTGATAGAGCTCGGTTAGCAATAGCCATTACAACTGGTACCCGACAGCCAGAAGCAACAAAAAGCATTTCATGCATCAAAGCTAATCCTGCTGAAGCTGATGCAGTAAAAGCTCTAGCACCAGTAGCAGAAGCAGCTATAGAAGCTGCCATTGCACTATGTTCTGATTCAGTACAGACAAATTCAGTTTCAACTTCTCCATTAGCAACATATTCACTGAATTGTTCTACAATAATAGTTTGGGGGGTAATTGGATAAGCAGCAACTACATCAACATCTGATTGTTTGGCCGCAAATGCTACTGCCTGATCGCCTGCTAATGCCACCATTTTTTGTTTAATATTATTTGTCATTTTTCACCATTACTCCAAGCTCATGGTTATGGCTTTAGTAGGACACTCATTAGCACATATTCCACAACCTTTACAATAACTCATGTCAAATTCTATATCTTGTTTATCAGGAACCCATTTTATGGCTACATCGGGACAAAATATAACACACGTTAAACACTTAACACATTTCTTTATGTCCCTAATTGGCGTGTAGGTTTTCCAATCTCCAGTTAAGAAACTTGTGCTTGATTTTGAACAAACTCCAGCAGGTGCAATTTCTTTCCAATTTTTATCTGTTGATGTCATGCTTGTTTTGCCTCATGGTACGCTTTTTGTATAACTGCAAAATTTTTCTCCGCTATATCGGTTCTAAACCGCTCGTTAACTGTTTGTTCAATTGTTTCTAAAGAAACGATATTCGTAGCTTTAGCAACAGTACCTAATAAAGCGGTATTAGTTATTGGTAATCCCAAAATATTCAAAGCGATTTCTGTTGCAGGAATGACCCATAAAGTTCCTTTTTCTGTTTTCAGAGTTTCTCTAACTTTGGTTGGGCTTTCTGTGGAATTGACAATTATTATCCCATCATCGATTAATCCCGAAGCAACTGGAACTGTTTTCATTAAAGTTGGATCAAGGACGACAACAACATCTGGTTTATAAACTGCACAATGAATCCTAATGGGTTTATCGCTAATACGTGTAAAAGCTGCCACTGGGGCTCCCATTCTTTCAGGACCAAATTCTGGAAATGATTGAATATATTTACCTTCTTTTAGGGCAGTACGTGCCAATAATTCGCTAGCTGTCCAAGCACCTTGACCGCCTCTACCATGCCATCTAAACTCTATTATTTCTTTCAAGTTTGTACCCCTTTGCTAATAATTTTGGATTCCCCAAATAGTAGTAATAATCCTTCATATATTTTTTTATTAAGAAAATAAAACATTAGAATAAAAAAAACAAATAGAGAAAAACAAATAAACACCCAAATACTTAGCAAATCAATTTTTTTTAATTATTGAAAACTCAAATATAAAAAATAAATTCTAATTACACAACTAAATGAACTCGAAGGCTAACCTTAAATACTTTTATAGAACTCAAAATGGCATATGCGGTTTTATTTGCCGCCGTGGCTCAGCCCGGCAGAGCGTCTGGCTGTTAACCAGTTGGTCATAGGTTCGAATCCTATCGGCGGCGCCACAACACTACCTAGGACAAAAAACGCTCCTATAGTTACTTGGGCTTTCTGAAGAACTTCAAGCCTTCACTATCGCATACTTATTCAAAACCAGCTTCAATTAACGCACATATTTCTTTGTCATCTTTTGAAACTTTACAAATGAAAACATCGGATTCGCGTATTTTTGCTAGTTGAATAGATAGATAATAACAAATAGCAGATTGAATAGAGTCCATTTATTTATTGTCTTTTTATGATGTTTATAGATGCTGTTTATTCATCCACTTAAAAAAACAGAGATTCCCTAAACAAAAGTCCAATTATTTCTATCAAGATCTTTTACCCTGTTCTTTAACTTTGGGTAATTGACCATCAGAATTGTCTACTTGTGTCATTTCAGACCCGCCATTATCCCAACGCAAGTGAATTGACATATGACACAATTTATGGATAACTTAGTATACTATAATGTTTATTTGTCTAGTCAATCAACCCTCTCTTTTTAGCTTCTTCTAATACATAGTGGTTAGGACATAGTTTGGTACAATCCAATGCAAAATCATCAACTAATTCATAACCCAACTCCAAACTTCCCGCATACCAAACACAAACACAAAACCTATCTGGAGCATCATTCCACGGTAATCCCTTACATAAAGGAATATCTTCTTCTCCATTAACCACAGGAATAATCATTAATGGACATTCTTCAGATTTATGAACATCTTCATAAGTCATTCATTTAGCCCTTATCAAAACTATGAAAGTTTATTCTTTATATGGTTTATCTCTTATTAAACCTAAAATATTACTTTACTGGAAAATTAGGGCGAAGGTCCTATCCACCATCTAATTATTACTAAAGAAAAAATTTTTAAAAAATTTTTGATGATTTGTTTAACAATTAAAAAATGGGATTTTGAGGGAAATATTTTGAGATGCAACATGTACAATTCCTATCTTCCACTTTTTGCAAAAACTCATAAAATTTTTTTTAATCAAAAGCCTAATTAAGCAATAGATAATTTCACTTTGCGATAAAAAAAATGATTCCAAAACAATTTTTCTTAACCAAGGGTGTTGGTAAGCACAAGGAGAAGCTTCAAAGTTTTGAGTTAGCTCTTAGGGCTGCTGGTATCCATTATTGTAATCTAGTGTATGTTTCAAGTATTGTTCCTCCTGGATGTAAACTTGTTCCTAGAACTAGAGGGTTGAAGATGCTTTCTCCTGGTGAGATTACTTTTGTTGTTTTAGCAAGAATAGCAACAAACGAACCTAACAGATTACTAGCTTCTTCTGTTGGAGTAGCTATTCCTTCTAAGAAGAAGCAGTATGGATATTTGTCTGAACATCATTCTTTTGGTCAAACAGATGAGGTTGCTGGTGATTATGCCGAGGATTTGGCTGCTACTATGTTGGCAACAACTATGGGAGTTAAATTCGATCCTGAGACAGCCTGGGATGAGAGGAAACAGCTTTTCAAGACCAGTGGGATGATTATTAAAACTCAGCATATTACTCAATCTGCGAAAAGTGATAAGAAAGGGTTATGGACAACGACTATTGCAGCTGCAGTTTTTTTACCTGAACAATAGTTAACTATTGATGTTAAAAAAGCAGTAATAATATTTTTTATTCCAATTTATTCTAAAGATCATGATCTCTTAGCTTATTTGTAAACACCTAGATTTTTTTTATGTTTGAATTAAACAAACTAATGTAAATATCTAATTCCTCTTGGAAGTGCAACCAATTATGTGTTTTCTCTAAAAGTATGATCACATTTTGTGCAACGCATAAATTGGGTTGAAGATTCATCTACACCTCGAGTTTGTACTTGCCAAACATAAGCTTTTTTATTTTCACATTTAGGACATTCAACTTTTATGGTTGGAAGTGTACTTAATTTTTGATCTTTTTTGCTTATAACTGCAACAATTTTTTTTGGGTTTTCTTTAGTCTTTAAGATTGGAGGTTTTAAGGTTAGTACCTTTTCTTCTTTTACGTAATCACCTTTTCGGCATACTAAGCTGATTTTGATTTCTTTTTCAGTTTTGACTTTTTTTGGTACAAGTAGTGATCCACATTTAGGACAAAAATCCATTCTTAACCCCTTTTTATCTTTTAAGATAGATGTTAGGTCTTTCTTAATTCGATGAAAATATAAGCTTTTTGAATGTGCCAACTTAACAGCTTAGCTTAAACTCAAATCTAGTAAAAAAAAGTGTTGTTATATTCCATTTTTTTAACTATGGAAAAAATTTGTTTATATACTAAAAAATAGACCTAAATAAGACATTATTTAGCAAAATGAACGATTTTCAGGTTCTATTAGACGAGAAAAATGCGTATATATCCGTATTATTTTACGTATTTTTGGAGGTATTCTTGTTGTTTGAAGAAGAGAATTGGTTAAGTAGTGAATGGCAAGAAGATGAACATTGGTTGTATAATGAGTGGGAAAATAATAAACAAGTTGAACAAAAGGAATGGAAGAAAAAGAAAATAAAACGTTAAAGAAAAATTGTTTTAATCGAAATTATCGACTTGCAAAACTAATACATCCACATAAATCTAAAGTTGGAAATTTCACTTATGTTTCATCTGTAAAAGTTTATTTAAAAAATAAAAACGATACCATTTACGACACGGTAGATCAGCTTAAAAAAGAAATAGGCTCAAAAAGAAAAAAGACAATAAAAGAAATTAAAAAACCAGTTTTATTTAGAGAAATTATTAACCTCCATAACATTAATGGCATTAAAAACATAAACCAGATAAAAATAATGGTTAAAGAAATCAAATCTGGAAAGCATATTCTATCTTATAGTGGATTACCAAATACTAAATTAGTAAAGACCGTGCATTCGGAATGGATCTTATTTGATGGGCATCACTCGGTACTTTCTTACATGATTGCTGGAAGGACATATTTACATGAGATTCCTCATCTTGTTATCCAAAACGAGAAGTGTCACGTAAATAATAAGGAAATTCTAATCTTTTTTGGAATGCACTCTAAAAAATTAAATGATTCTAATTGGAGAAAATATGTAATAAATTGGCAAGCCACAAAAGAAGAACAATTATGTAAACGAGAACAAAAAAATATGGGTGAGCTTTTAGATTCAATTAATATGGTTTACAAGTTCTAGATTAATTTTTAATTTCCATCATAGATATGGCTAGTTAAGTAACTATTCAGCTTTCTTATGTTAGATAAAATCCTAATTTAAAAAAAGGGAATAAATTGCAGGTGACATTACCACAGAAAAAGGATGTGAAGTAATACCCTGATTTTTAAAGGCATCTACTACTCTAAGCTAAGTAATAATATTCCACAAAAAATATTGCCAAAGCCTACAAAAGTCATTGCAAGTATATTAATAAAACCTAGTTGAATTGAAAAAAGTTGAAAGCCTAGAAATGATTCTAAAGATAATAATATAGAAAGTATACCTGAAATAAGCAGAATAGAAATCAGATATTTTCTTTTTGAAGACAAAAATCGAATCATTTGATGACTCTCTTTACTTGTAGTATCAGTAACCAGATTATCTACATCAATGGTCTTGCAAACTATTTCTTTGTAAGGTTTCTTTCTTTTTTTTCTCAAGACTTTTCATCAAAACTTTTTTGTTCACATTAACTTCTATTTACTATTTCATTTGAAGTTTTTGATTGGCACTTTACGCTTCTTTCGCTATTAGGTTCAATAAACCAGCTAATATCTGAATTATTCCAACAAAAAGGAGAACATAAAAAATTAGATTTACAAGATCAGGTGAAAGCCCTGGAAATACTATTATTCCGCTACCAATAGAATAAGCTCCATAAATTGCTAAACCAGCTAAACCTAAACTAACTCCACCAAACGCAATTTGTATTTTATCATGACCTACCATACGAATATAGTAAATTAATAATGCAACAATACCCAACTCAAAACCTAATATTAGAACTGAAGTGTCAATAAATAAAATTAGAAACACAGATGTAACTAGTCCAGCTATGGGCATTATGGGATAAAATGGTGTTTTGAAAGGTCTTTTAAGATGTGGCGCTATTTTTCGAAGCTTAATAACAGATAGATTCACAATTGAAAATCCAATAATAAAACCAAGATTCACAGCATAAACTACAAAATTTACGAGTCCAGACGCTGCAAAGATCAAAATAAAGATCGCTCCAACAATCACTGCTATATGAGGAGTGCAAAATTTATTGTGAATTTTGCTTAAACTTTTTGGCAAATACCCATCTCGACTCATAGCATATAAAACTCTGGATTGCGCCATTATAGCTTCGTTGGTTGCAGCTAAACCTGCAATCGCTAAACCTACAGTAATCAACACACCTCCAATGGGTCCTAGAGCAATTTCAGCAGCATATGCTATTGGAGACGATTGATGACCAAGAACATCAGGAGGAACAATATTTACAGCCACAAAAACTACGCTTGTGTATAAAACAATTAACGTCACAGCTGAAAGAATGATTGCTAATGGTATATTTTTTCCAGGATTTTTTACTTCTGCCTGAGCTGCAGCTACAGCTTCAGCTCCCAAATATAATTCAAATAAATATGCAGTAGCTGAAAAAACACCTATTAATCCAAGTGGAGAAGACGTGATTGGGATTTCTGATCCTTGGGTATAGGACCAACTCCCTATAACAAATAAGGCTATTAAAACAAGAACTACAATGGTTATGATACTCTCTGCGGTTGCAGTTGTTTTGGTTCCCCTAATATTAATGAATGCAAAAAGTATTACAATAATAACTGCTGTTAGAGGAATGTTAAGATCTGGAAATAGATAGGCTACTACATATGCAAAACCTATAGATGAAAGTGCAGCGTAAAACAAGTTGCTTAGCCATTCAAACCATCCTGTAAGAAAGCCTAAAAAGCCTCCAAAAGCTACCTTTGTGAAGGTATATTCTCCACCTGCTAATGGAATAGCAGTTCCAAGTTCAGCATAACTAAACATTGTGAACATACTTATTATTCCACCTATGAGAACAATTGGTACTATTGAGTAGCCAGCTAGACTTGCTGCATGTCCAATAATAACAAAATTGGCTGCACTTAAGGTTCCACCTATACCTAACATTGTGGTACGAAATAATCCAAGTTCTCTCTTTAGGTGAGTGTTGTTCATGAGTGGTATCTCTTTTTATTTTTCATAGAATAGTAGTAGTCCGCTTATTGTTGATAATATTCCAAAAGTTGTTAAAATCCAAAGATAGAACCCAATTTCTCCAGAAGATAAACCTAAAAAAACTTGGAGATTAAAAAAATCATTAAATAGGATATAACCAAAACAGGCAGATAAACCGCCTATTAATACTTGAAGCAAACCTATTGTTTTTAAAGCAATTTTTTTCATGATCATTTTTTCATTTATCCAAAATAAGAATTATCCCAGCCACTATATCTAGAACTCCAAATGTTACAAACATTAAAGTTAGAAGGGATGATGTGGATATGTCTGTTAAGATAATTGGATCCATTAGGTTAAAAAAAATTAAGAGAACTAATCCTACTAATATTAAACTATTAACTATTAGGAACCCACCAATAGCTATACTAAGTCTTGCTATCTTACGCATATGACTCACTTGAATAAATCATAGTTTTGGCGAATATGAAAAATAATAAGTTTACATGTAAGATTTAACATCTTCGCTATTCTAGTTTTTTGATAACTACTGTGATGTTAACATAAAAAAGGGAAAAATCTGCATTAGATAAGAATAATGTACCCATTTCGAACGAGGCTACCTCAACCTGTAACAAAGGTATACAATAGGATCACCAAAACACATTTTTTTTTAAAATTAGGCTCTGTTGTTTGCATAAAAACTTTTATAGCATCAATGCACATACTACGAAACTTCACTAAGGAAGAATAAAAATGGATTCAAACCGAAAAACCTCAATAATTGTGGGAACATTATTTATAATTGCCACTGTTGCAACTTTAGTTAGTGGCCTATTTTTTTGGTCAATATATGATCCAGATTATCTTACCGTTGTTTCCACAAACGAAAACCAAATATTAATTTCAGTGCTCTTTATGTTAACCACCGCGGCTGCAATCGCAGGCATTCCTATTGCACTGTTTCCAATCATAAAAAAGCAGAATGAAAGTTTGGCTCTTGGATACGTTGTCAGCAGAGTTTTTGAGGCTCTTTTCTTTATTGTTTCTACAATTATCTTATTAGCAATATTTTCATTAAGTCACGAATTTGTAAATACATCAGCTCCAGTTACTACCTATTTTGAAACTTCAGGCACTTTATTACTTGGCATATTTGATTGGAGTGGTATTCTGCTGGACTTTCCTTTCGCCTTGAGCGCTGTGATAGTAAATTATTTGTTTTATAAATCAAAACTTATTCCCCGATGGTTATCCCTTTTAGGTCTAATTGGAGGCAGCGTGTTCCTAGCTGCAACCCCATTACTTTTGTTTGGCGTGGAAGATGCAACTTATATGGCCGCCATAATAGGCATACAAGAAATGGTTCTTGCAGTATGGCTTATAATTAAAGGATTTAATGCATCTACAATCGATTCGTAATCAATAAAAGCAAAACCAAAAACAATTAAAGGATCCGTTAAAACACAGAAAATGACCTACAATGGAAATCACATGGAATGGCAAGGCCTTAATTGTAACACTACTGTTTCGATTGCTCTTTGGTGGATACATAGTAGGAATGGATCAATATCACTTTAATGATATTGAAAGCGCATTGACGGTCCTACTGATATACACAATATTAGGCATCTTCGCAGCCCTGTATCTATTAGGTAAAAGATATGGAATCATAGGAATGATGGGATTGGATGTTGTTTTCATCATAATGCAATTTGCGTTTATTATTGTAGCTTTAGGGCAAATAGCAGATGTGGGTTTACATGACCCATTGGCTAATTGGTGGGCTACCTTGTTAATGGTTCTTTTCTCTCTACTAACAATCGTATTTTCAATCAGAGTCTACAAAGAAACCTAATTCTCCAAAGGTACATTCTAAATTTTCAAATTTAATTTCGAGGGATAAGATTATAACCATTATAGAAACATTACCAAACATGAAAATGAAAGCGATCGTATATGAAAAATACGGACCCCCAGAAGTTCTCCAACTCAAAGAAGTAGAAAAACCAACCCCCAAAGACAATGAAGTAATAGTAAAAGTATATGCAACCACAGTACATCGAGGTGACTCTAGAATGCGAAGTTTCGACGTCCCTCGTGGAATGTGGCTCATGGCACGAATAGCTCTTGGCATCACAGGACCAAGAAAAAAAATATTAGGAATGGAGCTTTCAGGGGAAATTGAAGCAATCGGCAAAGACGTAAAACGATTTAAAAAAGGTGATCAGGTTTTTGCATCTACCGGTTTTGGTGGTGCATACGCCGAGTACAAAACTCTGCCTGAAGATGGAATTATGGCAATAAAACCATCCAATATGACCTATGAACAAGCCGCTGCTGGAATCCCTACTGGTGGAGCTCATGCATTGAGGTTTCTTAGAAAAGGGAATATTCAAAGTGGACAAAAAATCCTCATATATGGTGCTTCTGGAAGCGTAGGTAGTTATGCGGTGCAGCTTGCCAAGTACTTTGGAGCAGAAGTTACCGGAGTATCTAGTACCACTAATTTAGAGTTGGTAAGATCTCTGGGAGCTGACCATGTCATTGATTACACAAAAGAAGATTTTACAAAAAGAGAAGCGCGATATGATATAATCTTTGATGCTGTTGCAAAAATTTCGAAATCAAATCGCAATAAAGCATTAACACCGATGGGAAAATTCATGTCAGTTCATGATAAGATAGGAGGAGAAAAAGTTGAAGATTTAGTTTTCCTCAAAGAGCTTATTGAAGATGGAAAGCTGAAAGCGGTCATAGATAGAACCTATCCATTTGAACAAACTGTTGAGGCTCACAGGTATGTCGATAAAGGACACAAAAAGGGAAATGTAGTAATAACTATACCCTAATCCCAAAACCTAATAATTTATAATTTAACCTAAATAAAAAAGGAAAGGTTTGCGGGATATGTTGAAAACGTATCCAATATGAACGAGGCTACCTCATCTCAGCCACAACATAATGAACTTTTTTATAATTAGTATTTCTTGCTAAAAAGGATTTGCTGGGATCTTTGGGTTAAAGGAGAAAGTTTTATTGAACAAACAGCTCTTAAACTTTAACCATATCAGGTCGTGTAAAATGTCTTTGGAAAAACAAAAATTTCAAATAGCGAATCCTGCCGAGCCGATCATTGCCACAGCAATTCATGCCGGACATGAAATGTCGTGCTTTCTTCTGGATAATTCGGCCCTGACCGATGAGGAGAGACGCTACCAGGAAGATCCGTATACCGATGACTGGGCGAGTCGTTTCCCTAATCATATCATCGTCAACAGGTCACGTTTTGAAGTGGATCTGAATCGTTCTCGCGATAAGGCTGTTTACCTGACACCGGCAGACGCCTGGGGGCTTCAGGTGTGGGAACAGTTACCCCCACCTGGGACCCTCAACCGGCTTTATGAGCGTTATGACGAATTTTATAATGACCTGAATTGTGCAATTCGGATGCTGACTGCCAATAACCCCGTTGTCGTGGTTCTGGATCTGCATAGCTATAATCACCGGCAAGACGGGATAATCGCTCCTGAAGAGCAAAACCCCCAGGTGAATATTGGAACCGGTACTACAGGTAATCCTGAAAGATGGCGATCCATTATTGATTGTACCATAGATGAACTGCGAAACAGCAGGATTGATGAAACTCCTCTTGATGTTCGTGAGAATATCAAATTCAAAGGTGGTCATATGGCGGCCTGGTTACACCATCAATATCCGGAATCTGTCTGCGTTCTCTCCATCGAGGTCAAGAAAATCTTTATGGATGAACTCTCCGGGGTGCCGAACCATGAGATTACCGCCGCCTTTTCTGATTATTTCCAGAACATCAGAACTGTTTTGTTGAAAATGATCCATGAGACATGGTAGTGTAGTTACATGACAGAATCTAAACATATCACTCAGACCCTAATTGCTGAAGTAATCAAAAACCTTCAGGCAGGAAAAAATATCCGTATGGAGCTGCCGTCCGGTGGAGCCTTACGTATGGATAGAAAGCTACCATTCCTCTGTCTCTGCAGATCAACGACTCTGGAATTGGAACAATTTGCCAGAAGCGAGGCGGCTTATCTCATCGCCAATCCGAGGCGCTTCTATCAAAAAGGCTGTACTCAATTGGTCAGGGCAATTGTTGAAGAATGTTCCCGAAATGCCGGTGGTTTTCTCATTATTGAGCTATGGGAAAGTAAAGATACTCAAACTGAGGATGACCAGACAGGCATCTGCCGGCCGCAATTCAAAATTGTCACACGCCGCCAACAGATGCCGTCTGAAAGTATTGAAGTATTCCGAAATTCTCTGTCCAGGATTCGAATTCAGCGCATTCCTGCTCAGGTTGATATTGAGTATAAGGCGTCACCCAGGCATACCGGGGGCCCAATTCTCATCTCCCATTCTGTTCAGAAACGGCTTAACTGCTTCTGGCTTGGTCTGGAAATTGACCCAGTTTACCGTAACCCTGTAACAGGTGACAACTATCCGGTGGTTCATCGGCTTGTGCACCGCGGTATTACACGAAGTATAAAAAAAACCGTTTATCGATTCTTTTACGAGCAAACGACCCTCCGTCCCAAAACCCACCTGGCTCTCGGGCCCAGGGGAGTTCCACGAAAGGTAGAGGATATTGATAAACGGCTTGCGCTCATTGCTGAGAAAATCGACTTTCTCTATTTGGTATCTCCGGTTAATGCCAGGCAGGCCTGGGCCGAGTTCGTGAGAGGAAAATATAAGAAAAAACCAGGCTTTTTCTATCGACCAGTCCCATTTGACACGGCAATGTTGAAACGCGACCTCTATAGAATTCCCATTGATGAGCTTAATGACCCGATATGGATCAAACTCTTTCAACAGAAACGCAAGGAATTAGATACTCAATTGACAATGTTACGCGATCGCAATTCTTCAGCATTCTTTTTTGGAAGTATGCAATTGTACGGTGGTGTATCACCAGAGCTTCTGACTATGGCCAAGGAGATATTTGCAACCCTTCCAGCCGGTGTGAAATGTACTCGTCCGCAAACCGATCTAAATCAATTTGAACTCCAGGATGCCGCGTTAAAGTTGATTAGTGAGTATCAGGTTATACAGGCTGACTTTAATCCACAGGTTATAGTTAGCGATGATATAACCGGCCTGCTTGTATCCCAGGACCGCTTGTTTATCGGAGAACTTCGGGCTGTATCGGACCTTCGGGTAAGGCCCTTGCTTGAGCATGAAATTGGTACGCATCTGCTAACCTATTACAATGCGAGGTGTCAGCCATTAGCACTGTTACGAAGTGGACTTCCCGGTTATGCTGAAGTTCAGGAAGGTTTGGCTGTGCTTGCAGAGCATTTATCCGGGGGGTTAAGTGCCAGTCGATTGCGGTTGCTTGCCGGTCGAGTCATCGCCGTTGATTTACTGACAAAAAACGCCACGTTTGAAGAGGTGTTCCATGAACTCACACAAACCTATCATTTTGATAAACGCATCTCGTTTGTGGTGGCTATGAGAATATTCAGAAGTGGTGGTCTGACAAAAGATGTGGTCTATCTGCAGGGTCTGCTGCATATGATAAAACATCTGCAGGAAGGGAACTCCTTCGATGAGCTTCTGGTCGGGAAGTTCAACTTTCAACACCTGCCCATTATTCGTGAATTAACGGCACGTAATGTGCTTGCTAAACCACTGTTGAAACCGCTCTATCTACAAACGGATGAAGCCGCTCAACGACTGGACGCGATCCGGCATGGACAAACCTTAAATGACATTCTAAAGGAGACCTTATTATGAGAATCGGATTTTTTGTAAACGATGTAAAGACGGAACTCCAGGCATTCACCACGACACGCCTGGCCATGCAGGCTGTGAATCGCGGACACCAGGTGTGGTATATTGGTGCCGGTGATTTTGCCTATGATGTGGATGAGAAAATTCATGCACGGGCATCTGGAGTCAGTAAGAAGAAGTATAAATCGTTGAAAATCTTTCTCAGTGAACTCCAGGGACCTAAGGTCGTAAAAGAACGGATCTGTGTTGACGATTTGGATGTGCTTATGCTGCGCAGTAACCCATCGGACGACATTAATGCTCGTCCCTGGGCGCAAAACGCTGGGCTTACATTTGGTCGAGTCGCCATGCGCCATGGAGTTATTGTCCTTAATGACCCCATCGGACTTTCCGGTGCCATGAACAAGATGTATTTTCAGCTTTTCCCGGAGGAGGTTCGACCAGTTACTCTAATCACCCGGGATCGCAAAGAGATCAAGGATTTTGCTAAGGATCAGGGCGGCAAGATAGTTCTGAAACCTCTGCTTGGTTCCGGTGGCAGCAATGTATTTCTTCTGACAAAATCCGATATTGGCAACCTGAACCAGATTGTCGATGCCATAAGCCGTGATGGTTATGTGATAGCTCAAGAGTACCTTCCTGCTGCTGAAGAGGGCGACACCCGCCTCTTCCTTATGAACGGGGAACCACTCAAGTATAAGGGGAAGTATGCCGCATTCCGCCGTGGCCGCGCTACTGATGATATCCGCAGCAATATTCATGCAGGAGGTCAGAAGATGCAGGCGGTTATAACCGACGAGCACCTACGTTTGGCAGAGATGGTACGACCTAAGCTTGTTCAGGATGGTATGTTCTTGGTTGGTCTGGATATTGTAGGTGATAAATTAATGGAGATTAATGTTTTCAGCCCGGGTGGACTTGGTAGTAGTCAGCAATTTGAAAAGGTCAATTTCAATATACCGGTATTGCATGCCATAGAGAAAAAAGTTGATTATATGAAGTATTACCGGCGAAATTTTGATAACGCAGAAATGTGTACCTTGTAGCTCAACAGCAAGAAGGATAAAGCAATGATAATGGATTTTCCGAAACAGGGTCATGGATTGGTTATAATGGCCCATCCGGATGATGAAATCCTTGAGTGTGTGACGATAAAAATGATAAGTTTATTGTTCTTAACGTCTAAGAGCCTATCATTAGGCATCTTTTTTAAACCAAAATTCGAACCGAGCTACCTCATCTCGGCCAATTATAGCCAAAAAAGAGGGAAATGAATCGGGAGATATCACCACTAAACTCAGGTTCGAATCCTATCTGAGGCATCACAACACTATCTGCGACCATAACTACACTTTCTGAATCATTTTGGTTTCCTAAAGAATTTCAAGCCGTCATTATCGCAGATATACTCGAACCCAGATTCAATAAGTAAACTAATTTCTCTGTCATCCTTTGCAACTTTACAAACATAATCAGTGGATTCCCGTACTTTTGCAAGTTGAATATACGGTAGAGTATTTTGAATTCTCCTGTGACCAAGCACTTGCATTACATGGATGATATCTTTGGTTTTGCGGTATTCTTCAGAGCCTTTCCAATGTTTTAAAGTATGAAAGTGTAAAACAAAGCAACTTTCCAATGAGAAAAACCTGTGTTAATTGATTAACTTTTGTATACAAAACCATCACCAAAACACAGTTTTCTCAACGTTTATTTTGAATCAATGAAAAAAATATCCATCCAACTGCAATCAAAATAAAACCTATCAAATAATGATGAAGAAATGGTGGACCAAACCAACTAGACCACAAAGCACTACCTCCATTCGTATCAGCATAAAATATCGCTTGTTCAACACTGCCATGCAATGCTGATATAAAACCAGCCCAGAAAACAATCTGAATCAACAGTTGTCTATACTTCCCAGATATTCTCATTTTTTTTCACCTTTTTCTTCTAGATATATTGTTATACAAAACATAATTTTTTAAACTTTCATCTAGTATTCTGATCTTTCATAAAAAAAATAGATCTAAAAATTAGATTTTAAAACAAGGCCCATAATTTTTTTTTATTTCCAAAAGTCAAAAACATGATTTAGTAGTGTATTGTGATATCGGTAAACCTTTAAAATATATTGCAATTACTTCGCTGAATATAGTTCCTTCATTTCAAGTACTCTCCAAGATTTGTTTCTCCTAAAACAAACTCAGGAAAAATATGTCATTATTTGTTTAGCAATTTCCGCTAGCAATCTCTTTACTCCAGCAGTTTTTTTAATCTGAAAATTAGGAAATAAACGAACAACTAAACCATCTTCTCTTCCCGAAATCAATGAAAAGAAAGATGTTTTCAAATCAGATTCAATAACCAAAGAGTCTATAAGAATCGCAGTATTTTTACGCTCTAAATAGATTTCTTGAGTTTTCAGAATAGTTGAAGTATCCCGTATTAATAATGGACTTATTTTCTTAAATATTGTCTCGATATCAGTTTTCCCTTGTAAAACAATATGAGGCAAAGCTTATCACCACTTTGAAAGATACTTTTCAAGTTAATATCATATTCTATTCACTTAATTGTAAAGATTTACTTTGGCACCTTATTTCAACATTAAAAAAATAATAATTTGTTTTTCTGGTTTTGACCTTGTTACCTTCAGTTTCCTTTGGGGTAACTCAATAGAAGCGAGCCCCTTTGTGGGCGTGCTCGCGCTGAGTATTGTCGGAATATTTGTTTTTTTTATTTTAATTATCTTATGTATCTAAAACCTTTGATCCTTGAATTGAACCTAATGTGTGTGATGGATTATTCCAAATTCTCCTGAAATTGGGTCTTGGAATAATGCAATCTGAGGTGGATAAAACGTGAAAACAATAAAGGCTAAACCAAGAATTATTAAAGCAACAATAGAAATTAGACTAAGATTTTTAGGTTGTTGTTTGAAAGACAACAGCTTAAAACTTACAAGTTGTCCAACAATTATCGCAAGCATGAAACTTATAATATCTATAGTAAGGTTGTGTTGGATAAAAATAGTATATGTATAAAAAATTACGGGAATGATTACCATTATTGAATAAATTCCAAGGGCTTTTGCAAAAAA
>CAWKCH010000013.1:0-25271 GCA_963848105.1 Candidatus Bathyarchaeota archaeon | reverse complement strand
TTCAGTTTGAATATTTAATTTTTTTAAAAATAAATGGCATAATTATCAACCAAGTAATTAATGCTGAGCCCAAATCAATATAAAATGTGGTTAAATCAAGTCCAAAAGAACTAAGGTAAATGGCGGTTAAAATAGCTATTATAAAACTTGAAAATAATGATATAAACAGTAATTTTTTTTTCGAGTATATCATATGAATCTTTTGAGTTTTTGTTAAATTACCTTATTATTAAAGCTATGTATATTCTCTAAAAGTGTGATCACATTTCGTGCATCGCATAAATTGAGTAGACGACTCATCTCCGCCGCGAGTTTGTACTTGCCAGACATATACTTTTTTATTTCCACATTTTGGGCATTCAACTTTTAGTGTTGGGAGTGTATTCAGCTTAAGTTCTTCTTTGGTAATTACAGTTACATATTTTTGAGGATTAACAGGTTTCTTTGAAATACTATTTGATAACTTCTTTTTTATTTCTTTTTTTGTATATCCACATTTGGCACATACAAGAGTTATTGCTACTTTCTTACCAGTTTTGGTTTTTTTTGGTATAAGTCGGGATCCACATTTTGAACAAAATTCCATTTTAAACGCCTTTTTTTGCTAATCAAGCAATATACTAATTAGGTCTTGTTAAACAAACATAGAAAAATATAAGGTTTTTGAGTATTTATTAGATTGTATAGTATTTTAAAAATCGCTTTTCATAAAAGGAGATCATTTAAGGTTTTCTGTGTTTTCCCACAAGTTTAATTTTTGTTTTTTCATTTCGCCTCTTTTTCGTTGTAGAAATTTATAGACAGTATTATGCTGACTTCCATTAAGAATCATTTGAATAGCATTTCTCGCAATATCAACTTGTTCAAAAGTTCCAATAATACCTATTGTATGACCATAAATAACTAAAGAAGATTCAGACAATTCTTCAATTAATCGTCTAGTTTTTCCGTTAGTACCAATTATTCTTCCTTTCATTCGTCGCATATCTGAATCGGATCGCCCAAAAATAATTCGTAAATCGATATAATCAAATATTTCATCATCATTGCGTATTAAACGAAAGGCATGATCAGGAGAAAAGCCTCTTCCAATAGCTGTTACAACATTTTTTGCTGTTAATAGAGTTGATGGATCAATTGCTTTTTCGGAAACTAGTATTGTAACACCTCCTGCATCACTTTCAATTTGGAGTTTGACCATAAGCTTTTTTTCTATATATTGTTTAACTCTACCTTCAGGACCAACTAATACTCCAATTCGTTCCCCAGGAATTCTTACAAAAAGTCTTGGACTAGGTATTTTTTTCAACAACCTTCTTGAATGCATCATTAACTGAACAAACTTCAACACAATGTCGCTTAAAAAACTTGTTAATATTTTCTAAATCTCTGCGTAACATAAATTCTGCAAGGGGATGAGTTGAAGGAACAGATTGAGACATATCAAACATAACGGGTTTATCATTCCATATCATGATATTATATTCACTAAGATCCCCGTGAACAAGATCCGCCACTTGATAAAGTCTCTGCATAGAATCCAGTATAGTATTATAGAGTTTTTCAGGATCTTCTGGAATTACATGTTTAAGTAGAGGTGCCTTATTACCATTTTTTCCAATGAACTGCATCACTAAAACATTTTTATTTATAACAATGGGTTTTGGAACATTAACTTTCGCTCTATAGGCTTGCTCTAAATTTCTAAACTCTTTTTGTGCCCAAGTGAAAACCAGTGATCGAGTATCTCTTTTTACACTTTTAAATCGATAATCACCTTGAATGTATTTTACCATACCTTTCTTGAATTCTGCAGAAGAAGTCAAATATATTTTTACAGCCACATCTTTATCATCGGGATCTTTTCCCCAATAAACGCGTGATTCTTTTCCAGCATTAACTACTCCGTTTAGTTCGTCTAAAACACCTTTTTTTAGTAACTTATAGATTACCATAAAAGTTGCGTTGTCAAAAACCTCTTCTATTGTAGCTCTTTTGGCAGAAAAATCATTCTTGAGCATTTTATCTCTTTTTTCAGTAATTCTTTCTTTAAGCCTAATTCTTTCAAGAGCTTTATCGGACATTAAGATTCATCAGTATACTGACTGTAAAGTATTAAAACTAGTCGCAAAAATAATGCAGCAGTGAAAGTATTATAAGCTTAAAAATCGGCATAAATTGAAAATGCGAAAATAAATTTGTGACTAAGCTTAAATTTCTATGAATAATATGAAGTAGTACTTAGGGAGTCTGATTATTTGGATTATATTTTTAACATTCCTTCTCGTAAGAACATCAAACTTGAGCAGGTTATGAAAAGAATTAGAGAAGATAAAAAACTAAATGTTTTTTGGAAATGCGCTAATACTATGGCTATTGATCGTATGGGATACACTGATCATGGACCTACTCATGTTAAAATTGTAGCTAATTTGGCTCTTAAATTACTTAGAATTTTGTTAAACTTGAATATTGAACCAAGCATAGTTAAAAATTATGGATTAACAAATGAAGATGCTGAAGTTGTAGTTGTTCTCGGTTCAATTTTTCATGATATAGGTATGGTAGTGATAAGAAATGATCATGAAAAATACAGTGCTCTTTTAGCGGCTGAATTTATTGAAAAGTTTCTTAATTCAATTTATTGTGAAGAAGAAAGGGCAATTATTACATCTGAAGTATTACACGCTATAGTTGCTCATGAACAACCAAATATACCATTAACTCTAGAAGCGGGTATTGTAGGTATTGCTGACGCTTTAGATATGGATGAGGGTAGAGCAAGAATACCTTTTAAAGCTGGCAAAATAGACATCCATTCTATTTCAGCGCTATCAATAGAAAAAGTGGAAATAATCGAAGGGGAAAAAAAACCCATAACTATTAAGATTTTAATGTCTGATGCTGCTGGAGTTTTTCAAATTGACGAATTACTTAAACCTAGAATAGAAAAATCTGGATTAAAGGAATATTTTCATGTTACTGCTGAAATATCTTGCAACAAAAATCAACAAATTATAGAAAAATTTGAGATTTAATTAATAAAATTAAAATTATAATTTTTTGGGATAAAAAAAATGATATACACTTACGATGTTGTCGTGATTGGTGGAGGAATTTCTGGATTAATTACTGCTCTGAAGGCTTCAGAAAAATGTAGTGTTGCGGTTGTCAGTAAGATTCATGTTACTCGATCACATTCAGTTGCAGCTCAAGGAGGAATAGCGGCTAGTTTAGGAAATGAAGAAGAAGACAAATGGGAGTGGCATATGTTTGATACTGTAAAAGGTGGGGATTACCTATCAGATCAAAATGTAGCTGAAATTCTAGCCAAAGAAGCACCAGGTTGTGTATCCATGATAGAACATCTAGGGGTACCCTTTAGTAGAAATTCTGAAGGAAAAATTCAGCAAAGAAGATTTGGTGGACATACACAAAATTTTGGAAAAGTACCTGTTAAAAGAGCATGTTATGCTGCAGATAGAACGGGAAGAACTATCATGGATTCCCTTTATGATGAATGTTTGAAGCATAAAATACCTTTACACAATGAAGTTTTTATTCATAGCTTACTATTCTCCGGAAAAACATGTTGTGGAGTTGCTGGATATGATATTGAAAATTGTACCCCAATTGTGTTTCACGCTAAAACTGTTGTATTAGCTACAGGGGGAGCTGGTAGAATTTTTAAAACTACTTCTAACGGTTATTCCTCAACAGGGGATGGTTTTGGTTTGGCATTAAATTCAGGATTAGTTCTTCAAGATATGGAATTCATTCAGTTTCATCCTACTGGAATTTATGGTTTAGGAATTCTGGTAAGCGAAGCGGCACGAGCTGAAGGAGGCATTCTCAGAAATAACGATAATGAGAGATTTATGGTGAAATATGCTCCTTCACTAAAAGAGCTTGCTCCCAGAGATATAATTGCTAGAGCTATTCTTACCGAAATTAATGAAGGACGGGGAATAAATGGAGAAAAATATGTTTTCCTAGATTTAAGAAATATTCGTAAAGAAATACTCTTAGAAAAAATCCCGGAAGTGGTTTCCTTCATTAAAACTTATATGGGGATCTCTGCAAATGAAGCACCAGTTCCTGTAGCACCAACATGCCATTATTTTATGGGAGGGATTCCAACCAACACTTGCGGTCAAGTTTTGATTGATAGAAAACAAACAATCGTAGAGGGATTATATGCAGTAGGAGAGAGTGCGTGTGTTAGTGTACATGGAGCGAACAGATTAGGATGTAATTCTTTGATTGATTTAGTTGTTTTTGGTTTAAGAACAGGAAAATCCGCTTCTATGTACTCAACGAAAAATAATCGCGTTGATTTACCAGGAGATACAGAAAAAATAGCTGAGAATAAATTAATTTTCCTTCTTGAAAAAAAAGGCAATGATAGAGTGTATAATATTAGAGATAACCTTCAAAATTTAATGACAGAAAAATGCAATGTTTTTAGAGATGGAAAAAATCTTTCATTAGCTTTGCACGAAATTCATGAACTTAGAAAAAAATACGATAATTTAGTCTTAAAAGATAAAAGTACAAAATTTAATTATGAATTACAAGAAGCTTTTGAACTCGAAAACATGTTAAAAACAGCAGAATCCATCGTTTATTCTGCTTTTAAACGAAAAGAGAGTCGAGGCGCACATTTTAGAACTGACTTTCCTGAAAGAGGGGACACTAAATGGCTGAAACATTCATTAGTATCATTTACTCCTGAAGGTTTAAAGATTAATTATTCTCCTGTCAAGATTTCTAGATTCCAACCGATAAAAAGGAAGTATTAAATTTTGAATGTAACATTTAAAATTTTTCGATTTGATCCAAAAAAAGACAAAAACCACTACTATGAAACATTTGTTGTACAAACTAAATTAAATGACCGAATTTTAGATTGTTTAAATACAATTAGGTCAAAACAAGACAGTAGTTTGTCTTATAGGCTGGGTTGTTCTCATGGAATTTGTGGTTCAGATGCTCTTACAATTAATGGAATACCTTCATTAGCATGTCAAAAATTGGTAAAAGATTATAATTATACTTCAGAGATACTTATTGAACCATTAAAATTTTATTTAGTTATTAAGGATTTAATTGTAGATTTAGAGCCTTTTTTTAAGAGAATAGAAAAACTAAAAACAGATAAAAAAAGCAAACCAATTAATAGGTTAGAAGAAAGAGAAAATATCCAAAGTATTGAGGATCTTCAAAAATTTGAAGAAGCTGTAAAGTGCATATTATGTGGATGTTGTGTCGCAGCTTGTCCTATAACATTAGAGGTAGAACCTGACTTTATTGGTCCTGCAGCTCTTTTGAGGGCGTATCGATATATTTTTGATTCAAGAATTAAAAATATTAATGATAAAATGAAACTTCTGGAAAAAGCACATGGTATTTGGAGTTGCAAAAGTCATTATAAATGTACTTTGGTATGTCCAAAGCAAATTAAAGTGACAAAAACTATATTGAAAACTAAGAGAAAAATTCGAGAAGATTTGTATCCGAAAAGCAAAAAGGAGATTAAATAATGGAATCAAGAATTGAAACTGATCCTCTTGGAGAAAAAAACATACCAATAGATGCTTATTACGGCATTCAAACTTTAAGAGCCGTAGAAAATTTTCCTGTTAGCGGAATTAAACCACCTGAAGTTTTTATTAAAGCATACATCATGATCAAAAAAGCAGCAGCAATTACAAATGAAAATGTAGGTAAGTTAGATGGAAAATTAGCGAAGGCAATAATTCAAGCAAGTGATGAAATTCTATCAGGTAAGCTGCTAAACCAATTTGTTGTTGATGTTTTTCAGGCAGGTGCGGGAACGTCATTTAATATGAATGTAAATGAGGTTTTGGCAAATCGAGCTTTAGAAATTATTCATAAATTAAAGGGAGATTATCAGATCATTAATCCAAATGATCATGTAAACATGAGCCAATCAACCAATGATACTTTTCCTACAGCTTTGCATGTTTCGATTTTAATGGCTCTTAGAGTTTTAATTCAAGAAATAGAAAAACTTTCTTTAGCATTCAAAGATTTAGGGGAAAAAAATTATGCTGTTTTGAAGTCAGGAAGAACTCACCTTCAAGATGCAATTCCAATAACTATTGGACAAGAGTTCAGTGCATATTCTTCTGTTTTAAAAAATTCAGCTAATCAACTTAAAAATAGTCAAGCAAATCTTTATGAGGTTGCTCTAGGCGGGACTGCAGTAGGCACAGGAGCGAATACACATCCTCAATATAAAGTAGAGGCTATCAATAAATTAGGAGTTATTTGTGGTTTTCCTTTAATACCTGCTAAAAATTCGTTTGAAGCACTTCAGAGTTGCAGGAGAGTGCAAACCGTATCAAGTGCTTTAAAGGAGTTAGCTTTAGAACTAGTTAGAATATCAAATGATCTTAGACTATTGTCTTCAGGTCCAACAACTGGATTAAATGAGATATTACTTCCTGCTGTACAACCGGGTTCATCAATTATGCCAGGTAAAGTTAATCCTGTAATGGCAGAATGCATGAATATGATTGGATTTCAAGTAATAGGAAATGATTTGACGATATCTTTTGCAGTTCAAGCAGGACAATTGGATCTGAATGTTATGGGTCCTGTAATAATGAATAACATTCTTTTTTCAATTCAAATTCTAACTAATTATCTACCTATTTTTAGAAAAAAATGTGTCCAAGGGATAAAAGTAAATTCTAAAAGGTGCGCAGAATATCTAAATAAGAATCCTTCTTTAGCGACCTTTTTAACCCCATACATAGGATATTTGGAATCAAGTAAAATCGCTAAACAGGCACTAAAAGAAAAACGTTCTGTTAAAGACGTTGCTATTGAAAAAAAGATCTTATCCACTAAAGAACTTAATCGTATTTTAGATCCAAAAAATTTACTCAAGAAAAAAGATTCTAAGTAGTGGTTCCATAAACATTGAATAAAACTTGCACATTAGAATTTGATAGATTAGATTTCGCTTCTATTTCAATAGCCCAAATAATATTCTGAGAGGGTAAAAGGAGTAATAAATCATCATCTGTTAGCCACAAACTATCAGGATTCAAAAAAGTCTTTTGGACAGATTTAGACGAGTATGTATTATCTATAAATAATAAACGGATCTTAATTGTAATAATTTCATTATTTGCAAAACTTCCTAAAACTTGAATCTTAGATTTAAAGCTAGTAATTCTAAGCGGTCTAATATGAAAACTTGTAGGTATTGAAAAAACATCATTTAAACCTATAATAATAGGTAGATTTTTTTCTGAAAAAACGCCTCCAGTACCTGGAATCCAAATATTATGTGGATTATGAATTTTTGCGGTCCAATTACCTAAAAAACTAATACCTTCGGACAGAATCGGAACAGGATCAGTATTTTCTGCAATTGACATTGCATAAAGATCTGACGGAGTATCGGCAAAAGATTCAAAAACAACACCCCACAGTAAAGTTTGGAACATTGATCCGTTAACTAAGATACCAATTTGATTTGCTTCTCCATATTCTCCCATCCATAACCGAATAGTCTGTATTTGACAATCAGAAAATTCTGCAAGATTTTCGATTTTGATACCTAAAGAATTATCAGGTATATTAAAAAAACACCTTTTAATTTCTGAACTCGCATAAGATCCACTAGCATTATTTATTGGTGTTTTAAAAATAATAGCCTCTGTACAATTTATGAAATGTGAATCAACGATTTTTGTTGCTTCACTCCATGTATTCGTGTTAGCAACTTCAAGGGCAGTTGTACAATTTTTAAAGATAATATCAGAAATCGTTGTAGCAAAAGAATTTTCAATCCTAACTGTAGTATTAAAAAATTCAAATCCTTCTAATTGATTATATTGAGAATTAATATAATCTTCACCAAAAATAATTAATTTATTTCCATATCCAAAAATTTTAGCCCTATCACTATAAAGGATTAAATTATTTTTATTTGAAATTAAAACATCTGAGGAAAGATGATATTCCCCTTCTTCGACAAATATTTTATTACTAATAGCTATTGCCTGATTTAATACTAAAGATGCATTAGTTGATTCATAGTCAATTTGATTATTTATCTGATTTTTTGCTTTGTAAATGTTATCTTGTTTAAATATTATGTAATCAATCGTTGAGCTATGAGTTGCATTTCTTAAAGCATTATTAAGATCTATAATAAAATACGAATTTATTGCAACAGCAAATATTATCACTATCATAATAATTGATAGTGTTTTTTTTGAAAGAGTATATTTCATTGCAATAATCATCTTTTCCTTGCTATTTAACCAAAAACATCAATCTTAAGTTGATATTTGACTATAAAGCATTAATTATTATTCTTATTGTGAATCTAACATTATTATAAACAACTTTAAAAACTAATTTGAAAAAAAAGTTTTATAAAATCAAAACTGGATTCTGAAAATAAATTTTAGTAATCCTATCAGTCTATAATTGAATACTATTTTTAGATAGTTTTGAGTTTTTAGCCGAATAAAAAGCCTAAAACTAATCCCACTATAAAACCTACTCCTATGGGTAATATGCTCATTAGCATTGTCCCATAGTGGATAACTTCAGCTCCATAACTATCAGCTATGTCTTTAAGAGTAGAAAGATTTATGGTAAAAAAACCTAAATAACTAGCTACAATAGCCGTTATACCAACAAATAGTATTATTTTAAAAAATTTTTTTATAAAAAAACCAACTATTAGACCTAAAATAAAAGGAATAATCATAACAATAATTGTGGGTATTCCCGCTATATTTCCTGAAGAAATAAATCCAAAGAGTTCATTTAACATGTAATATCACTTAACCGACTTTATGAAATCAATTAGTCTTAGTAATGTGTTATTTTTTTTTAAGATAAAATATTATTTGTTTATCTTAAAATTTCATAATCTGCGCATGTGAGATTCCTTCAATTTTAAGTACTGCTTCAGGGTGAACAAACCCATTTTCTATTGCTTTTTTTACACACTCGTTTCCTATAAGATTAATAATTGTTGAGTTTTCAATCATACTCACAGCTTGATCAACAGATATTTTTTTCCCTTTGTAAAAATCTTCAGATATTTTAAAGACAATTTTACCTTCTCTGAGAGTTTTACCAAGAAGTTCTTCATCACAAATTGCAAGTAAAACATTGTTTCCTTCTTTTTTCAGTTTAAAATAAGCGTCCAAGTCTTAGGTCGCTCTTATAATTGTTTAACTGATGATCGTGCACCACAAGCATTGCAATCAAGAAAAATTAATCGTTTATCTTTTGCAATTTTTGTATCTGGACGTTTACAGACAGGACAGATTACATAATTTTGTAAATATCTCTCTAGAAGTCTTTGAAAACTATCTCTCTTAAATTTTCCAGAAAAAATAGCTCTAGAATCATGAAAAGTAGCTGCAGTTGCCATTTCACGAGTTAAAAATTTTAGAATATGTTGAGGATCACGATCTAAAATACTAGCTATTTCTTTAAAATTTGCAATTATTGTTCTCATACCTACAATATTTATGTATAAACGAGGTAACTCTAAACGTTCACGTTTAGTAGATACTTCAGGCATCTGAGAACAAGCTCGTTTCAATAGATCATCGTAATTATACTGCATCGTTTATCTCTCGGAAATACAGCTAACATACTATTAAAACATTAGTTTTTTTACTTCGAAGGACTTTAATTCTTTTTTTTAGGATAAATATATCAAGAGATTGAAATAGAAGAACAATATTCTAAAAGCTGCAAATATTAATTTGAAAATAGCAAGTAATTTATGTAAATGATAACAGAGGATATCTTGTGATCAAACAAAAAGAACTTACTGAGTTAAATGAAATAGATCAAAAACTTAGTCTAATTAAAGAAAAAAAATATACACAAAATGAAAATATTAGATTGCTTGTTGAAAAAAGAGATAAATGTAATCTCAAATTCAAAGAATTACGCCAAATTATAAATGAACAAAAAATGGATCGAGATGAATTAAACGAAAAAGTCAAAAAGCTTAAACAAAAAAGAGATATAATTCGTTTGGAAATTAGTGGCAAAATAGAAGAAATAATGAAGCATAGACAAAAAATTGATTCCTTTAGGGATAAGCTACCTATTAGAAAAAATATAGATCTCCAAAAAGAGTTTGAGGATCTGGAGTGGAAAATACAAACTACCACACTTGAACTAGATGAAGAGAAACAATTAGTTGAGCAAGTTAAAATAATTGGAACTCAACTGAACAAATACAAGAAAATAGATAAACAAAAAAAGATAATCTTTAAGATACAATCTGAAATTAACGAACTTAAAAAAATCACAGAGAAAACACATGAAGAGCTTACAAAAATAGCTGACCAAAGTCAAAAAACACATAAAGCGATGTCATTAAACATCGACGAATTAAATAATATAAAAGAAAAAGCAGATCAATTTCATTTTGCTTATTTAAAAGAAAAACAAGAACAAATACTACTCCAAGACGAAATAAGAAAATTGATAGATAATAAGAATAAGCTTAGAAAGATAATAAAAGAACAAGATGAACTCAGAAAAAGAGAAGCTGAAAAAAAATTAAAGAAAGAAATTACATCAGAAGCTCAAAATAAACTTAAAAATGGAAAAAAACTTAGTTTGGAAGAATTTAAACTTCTATCAGAATCAGAAGATAAAACAATTAAAAATGAAGAATAAACAAAAAGATTATTGAAAGGATTATTGACAGATGACCATTAGTAATAAAGATGAGCAACAAAAGGAAAAGCGCATCCTTATTTTATGTGTTGATAGAGATGGTGATCTAGAAGTCAAAGCAAAAATACAAACCCCCTTAATCGGTAGAGAATCTAATTTAAATTCTGCTGTTTCTTTAGCTTTAAATGATCCTGAAGAACCAGACGCTAATGCAATGTTTGAAGCAATTCGGCTTTATGATCGCTTACAAAAAGAACAACAACCAGACGAAACGGTAGAAGTAGCAACTATTTCTGGATTACAACGTGGAGGAGTTCGAGCAGATAGAAAACTAGTCTCAGAATTAAACAGTTTATTAAAAACTTTTAACGCTAGTGAGGTAATATTGGTTTCTGACGGATATTCAGATGAAGCAATTCTTCCATTAGTAGAATCAAGAGTTCCAGTTTCTTCGGTCCGTAGAATTGTAATAAAACATAGTGAATCAATCGAAGAAACAGCAGCTTTGTTTTCGCGGTACATAAAACTTATTTGGGAAAATCCACGATATGCACGTTTAGCTTTAGGAGTACCGGGTCTTTTACTTTTCCTTTTTGGAGTTTTTTATGTTTCTGAAGTTTTGAATTATTATTATATTGCAATAATTTTTGTTTTAGGAGGAGTTCTACTCATAAAAGGTTTTGGAGTTGACAGAGGAGTTAAAAATTTTTACAATTGGGCGAGAGAATATTCACCTCCAGCATTACCAGTACAAATCTCAAATTATGCAATTATCGCAGGAATACTTTGTGTTTTTGTGAGTGTTTATTTAGGAATTTCCAATGCTGTAACTAATGCCACTCAACCTTTTCCAACAGAGCTTGCAGGTTGGATAAGTGAACTTCCAACTTTAGCTGGATTTTTTATTAAAGGAATTAGAGATCTAATGGTTGTTGGAATCGGCATAATACTTTTTGGGAGAAGTATTCGATTATATTTTGATCGAAATCCAAGATTGTTAAGAAATGTTGCACTAATTATCTCTGTTGCATGGTCTCGTTGGATTTTAGATTCAACAGCAAACATTTTAATTGAACCTGCAATAAGCATAGACGATTTGGTTTTTCAAAATTTGATATTTACAATAATAGTTGGAATTCTTATTATTATAGCATCACTATTGTTAATTGTAATAATTTATAGATCAAAAAGAAATTTCTTTAAAGAGTCAAAAGTATTAAATGAAGAATTAGAAGAAGTATTAGAAGATTTATAAGAAATGATCATGAATACGTTTCCTTTTAGAATACACTATAGTAAACTTTAATTGAAACAATCAAAGCTTTACCTCTATACCTTATATAATTTCTATTAAGAAATGAGGGTTTATATTTGCTTAAAAAATTCCTTTCAATAATAGGAGCCTACAAACTTTATGAAAAATGGTTATGGTTTCAAGTTAAAAATGGTCCTAAACTTGAACACATAGCTATAATTATGGATGGAAATAGGCGATGGGCTACTGAAAAGGAACGAAACCCTTGGCTAGGTCACAAAAAAGGCGCTGATACTGTTGAGAATCTATTGGAATGGTGCGAACTATTAGGAGTTAAGTTTGTTACTCTTTACACTTTTTCTACCGAGAATTTTAATCGGATTCCAGAAGAAATTGAAGAAATTATGAAAATCGCTGAAGAAAAATTCCGAAAATTATTAACAAATGAGCGAATCCACCGAAATAAAGTGCATGTAAAAGTAATTGGTCAAGTAAATTTGCTTCCAGAAAGTTTGCAAGATCTTATTTCAGAAGTTGAAATTGCAACTTCTAACTATAAAAACCAATTTTTAAATTTTGCTTTTGCATATGGCGGAAGAGCAGAAATATTGAATGCTACTAAAAATATCGCTAAAGAAGTTAAAAATGGTGATTTAAAATTGGACGATATTAATGAAGCAACTTTTGAAAAATATTTGTACACATCTCATATGCCTAATCAAGAACCAGATTTAATAATAAGGACTTCAGGAGAAGAAAGATTGAGTGGATTTTTGCTTTGGCAGTCCGCTTATAGTGAACTTGCTTTTTTGGATGTATATTGGCCAGATTTTAGGCTAATAGATTTACTAAGAGCTATGCGTACATTTCAGATTCGAAAAAGACGATTTGGCACATAAAATCAACTTCTTTTTTTGGCACTGATTATTGAGATTATGTCCTGATCTTTTAAGATATTATTTTCCCCTATTCTTCTTCTTTCTCGAGCATCCATGGCATAAATAAAATTTTCTCCTAGCTCTGTATGGATCAAATAAGCAAATTGTTTAGATGTTGTACCTTTTGGAACCAAATATACATCAGGTAGAACTCTACCATTATGATCTGAAAGATGTTCTAAATCTTCAACTGGATATACAGCTATCATATTTAGAAGATTTAGGTAGGCGTAGTTTAACGCTTTTTGGACTCCGGTACTTCCATGTTTTAATAATACTTCTTTTCGAATAAGTTTTAATGCTTTTGTTTGACCTAACGTCAATTTTTTTGGATCCAATGTTTCAAAATTATTATCACCTGGAGTATAATTGATTAATTTTTTCTCTGAAGCTCTTCTTAAAGCAAGTTCAGCTTCTGCACAACAAGGAATTACTACATAGTCTAGTTTTAAGATTCTATCCAGGTTTTGTTGTGAATAAGGAAGATCTATTTTGTTTGCTACTATTAGCATTGGTTTAGAAATTTTTCTTATTCTATTTATTAATTCTATTAGATCTTGCTCTGTCCAATTAGTTGGTTTTTCAATGTTTAATCCAGATAATCTAATTGCTTTTGTAATATGATTTCGCTTTATTGATAAACCACTTAGTCTATCCTCTAAAAGTGTTGAAAGATTTGTCGACTCGACTTCAGATGTTCTGGATATTTTTGGCCAATCTTTTTTTATGATTGATAATATCCAAAGATTGATTTCTTGCTCTAAAAATTTTATATCATCAACAGGATCATGTTCGCCCGGTTTACACAATCGTCCTTCTGAATCAGTACAGCCAGAAACATCTACAACATGAATTAAAGCATCCGCTCGTCTAATTTCATCTAAAAATTTATTTCCCAGTCCCTTTCCTTCCCAAGCTCCTGGAACAATACCTGCAATATCTATAAGATCAATTGGAATTAATCTTGAATTATTTAAACAGACAGAATTTTTTGGATTATCAATCACGTTTAATTCAGGATGCACACATGGCGTTTTGATATATCCAATTCCGTGATTTGGTTTTATTGTAGTAAAAGGATAGTTTGCAATTTCAACTAGAGCAAGAGTAGCAGCGCTAAAGAATGTTGATTTACCTGTATTTGGTTTTCCAACGATTCCAAGTATTCTACTATATGATTTTTGCATTGAGTATCCTCACTTATTAATTGAGTTATTTTGTTTTTTATCTAACGTAATTGAGTTAATGAATATTTTGATTTTTTATCTCTAATAAAAAATAAATATTAATTAAATAAATTCTAACCAGAAGAGTTAATCTTTCATAATAATCAATGTTAAAGTTGATCGTACTTGGTTTAAAGACCTTATTTTGCTAGTGACCATTTCTTTAAGTTTTTCCATGGATTCAGCTTTTACTTTAATAATTACATCATAAACTCCATATGAAAAATACGATTCTTCAACATTGTTAATTTCTTCTAAAGCTAGTAATACTTCGTCTTCTCCACCAGATTCAACATTAATTAACACATAAGCACGTGGCATCAATAATCAATAAATAAATATGTATTTTTAAAATTAATATTTTTGGGTTTTAAGGTAACTAAATAGAAGCCTATTGTTTGGTTTAAAAAAAGATACTAAATTGCTAACAAAGGTTTTTCTAGAAAGGAAGCAAAGAGTTATATTAAATTTCAGTGAAATTGTTGGTTAACACGAGGAAATATCTATGGTAAAGTACATTTTTGTAACTGGCGGTGTTTTAAGCTCGGTTGGTAAAGGTATTCTAACTTCTTCTATTGGAAAAATGCTTCAGATTAGAGGACTTAATTCTACTGTCATAAAAATTGATCCGTACGTTAATGTTGATGCCGGAACAATGAATCCATATATGCATGGAGAAGTTTTTGTGACTGAAGATGGAGGAGAAACCGATTTAGATTTAGGATGGTATGAAAGATTTTTAGATTTGAGGTTAAAACAAGAAAATAATTTAACAACGGGTCTTGTTTTCAGAAATGTAATTGAAAAAGAAAGAAGAGGAGATTTTTTAGGAAGATGCGTTCAAATAGTGCCTCATATAACCAACGAAATAAAAAAACGAATAAAGGCTGTAGGAAAAGCGGATAATGTCGATATAGTTTTAACTGAAGTTGGCGGAACAGTTGGAGACATCGAAGGATTACCTTTCCTAGAAGCTATTCGACAAATGAGGATAGAAGAAGGATTTGAAAATACATTATATGTTCATGTAGCTTTGGTTCCAGTTTTGGATGTAACTAGTGAATTAAAAACAAAACCTTTGCAACATAGTGTTAATGAATTGCGCCGAATTGGTATTCAACCAGATACTATAGTTGCCAGAAGTCCATATATGATTGATGCTGCCGCCTTGAGGAAAATAGCTTTATTTGGAACAATTCCAGAGCAAGCAGTTTTTTGTTCTTATAATGCAAAATCTGTTTATCAGGTTCCACTTATTCTAAATAAGCAAGGTATGGGTGATTTTATTTGCAAAAGATTAGGTTATGATTGTGTCGAAAAGGATTATCAAAATTGGGCTAATTTTGTGAAATCAATCATTAAACCAAAACATGTAGTCAATATCGCATTAGTAGGAAAATATGCTGGATTATCAGATAGTTATGTTAGTATGAAAGAAGCTCTAATTCATGGAGGCGCAGAGATTGATACTCAAGTATGTATTTCATACCTAGAATCAGAAAAGTTCGAAAAAGATCCTCAATGCATTAAAGATTTAGAGAATTTTGATGGTATTTTTATTCCTTATGGTTTTGGTTCTCGAGGTAGTGAGGGAAAAATTGCCGCAATAAATTTTGCTAGAGTTCAGGATATACCTTTTTTGGGTATATGTTTTGGTTTTCAGCTTGCAGTTATTGAGTATGCGAGAAACGTATGCGGTCTTAAAATGGCTAATAGTGCTGAGATTGTTTCTGATTCCCCGCATCAAATAATTGATATTATGCCTGAGCAGAGAAATATAAAGGATAAAGGAGCGACAATGAGGTTAGGAGCTCATAAAATTGTTTTAGGTCCTGAAAGTTTGGCACACTCTCTGTATAGAACTAATACTATTTATGAAAGACATCGTCATAGGTTTGAGGTTAATTTGGATTATTTAGATATTCTAAAAAATAATGGACTAGTTTTTTCAGGTAAGAGTACAGATGGAAGAAGAATGGAAATTTTGGAATTACCAAATCAATATTTCTTCTTCGCTACTCAATTTCATGGAGAATTTAAAAGTCGTCCAGGAAAACCTTCACCGATATATGCTGGCTTTATTAAAGCATGTTTAAGTAAAAAAAAGGGTAAAGCAAAACCCACCTTCATTTAATTTTTTAGAAGGTTGGGTTTAAGCTAAATTTTTACTATATTCTATTTTGTCCTGTTTTAATTCTACAGAGTGTACAGCTTTTTCATAGCAGGTAGCAGTGCTGGTACATTAAAGGCGATATCTAGATAGGTAATCATTCCTACAAGTTTACCTTTGTCTGTCACTGGTAAGTGTTTGATTTGCCAATGTTGCATAAGTTTAGCAGCTTCTTCGACAGTTTCTGTTTTCTCAATTACAACCAAAGGATTAGTATAAATTTCTCTTGCGATTTTTATTGTGGGATCTAACCCTTGTGTTAGCATTCGCACTATTATATCTCGGGTTGTGATGATTCCTGTTGGTATTCCACTTTGTTCAACCATCACATAGTTTTTGTCTTTGTAAGACATAGCTTTGACTATTACATCTACGGTCGTGTAATTTTCGAATTTTTCAACATCTGTTGACATCAGGTCTTTTACTAGGATTTTACTAGCCATTCAAATTCCTCTAAGGCTATCTGAAATAGTAATTGGTATTTATCAATTTTTCTGGTAAATTGTTAAAAAATAATGAAGACTAGACTAAATTAACAAGATATTGGAAAAAAAATCAGTATAAGCTATAGATGTTCCTAAAACCTATTGTATAATAACAAAAAATATTTTGAAGGAATAATGAAAGAAATCAGATCAACATTTATTATTTTTGTTATAGTTCTAAAGAGGATAATGGAATTAGAGATTTTTAAAATGGATTACGTTATATACTCCTCTTTAGTTAAAATTAAGATAATTTGGGAAGTCCAATGAGCGCAAAGAAACCAGAAATAAAAATTCAAAATATTGTTGCTTCAGTATCATTGAACCAAAAAATAGATTTACAAGAAATTGTGGAAAAGTTTCCTCAAACCGAATATAATCCAAGTGTTTTTCCTGGTTTAGTATTTCGTCTTAAAAAACCTAAGACAGCTACATTAATTTTCGGAACAGGAAAAATGGTATGTACTGGGGCAAAATCTGAAAAAGAGTCTAGAAATGCTGTTGAAAAAGTTGTGAAAGAACTCAAGGGGGGAGGAATTCAGATAAAAGAAAAACCAGTTGTTATTATTCAAAATATTGTTGCTTCTGCAACCTTAGGAGGAGAAATTGATCTTGAACCTTTGGTTTACAAACTTGATCGAATTATGTATGAACCTGAACAATTTCCTGGAGCTGTTTTTAGAATGGCTGAACCGAAAGTTGTTTTTCTAATTTTTTCAGCTGGAAAACTTGTTTGTGTGGGGGCAAAAAAAGAAGAGCAGGTATATGAAGCAGTTGATAAATTAAAGGCGTTACTTGAAGAAAAAGAATTAATTTATTACCCTGAAGAGTGATTCTCCCACTATTTTTTATCTATTTTTTATGTATTTATTAATTAATAAGAAAAATATCTAGTTATAATTTAAAAGGCCAAAAATACTATAATGAAAGCTTTAATACTATATTATTCCAGTACTGGCAATACAAAAAAAGTTGTTAATGCAATAAATAATGGTTTAGAAGATGCAGGATTAGATGTTACCATATTTAGAATAGCTAAAGCTGGAGAAATTGATTATTTTGATTATGATTTAGTCTGCATTGGTTGCCCATCCATTCAATGGCATCCGCCAAAACAGGTTACAGAATTTTTGAAAAAAAAATTCGAGGAATATAGACAACAAAAAAAAATTAAAACAGGATCCCCAATAGTTCCCAGAAAAAACGCGTTAATATTCTGTACATATTCAGGACCACACACAGGACTTGATGAAGCTATCCCTGTAGGAAAATATATAGGTCAATTTTTTGCTCACATAGGTTTTACTATAATAGATGAAATGTATATCCTTAGCGAATTCCATGGATCAGAAGAACGTAGTACAAAAGGCAGAATGGGAGACATTAGAGGAAAACCCACGAAAAAAGAACTTGAAAAAATCAGATTGACCATTAAAAATCTCGCTTTAAAACTTTTAACAGACTGTTAAAAAAATAATATTTGAAGTTTTGAATGTACTTTATTCATATTATAGAAATACAGTTCTAAAAATTAAATATTTTTTAATCTTCTTCGAACGGCAGGATTTTTATCTGCCAATTTTTTTAAAACTAATTCAAAAGTAAGGTCTGTTGGAACAATTTTTTTTATAAAAACACCAGTTTTACCCGTTTCTTCTCTTTTCTGCAATATATTAACTCTATTTAGTACCGTTTGAGTTGAAATTCCAATATTTTTTGCTACATAATCTTCTATGCCAACTATTCCACGTTCTATATGACCAGTTTTTGTTGGTTCTATTAACATTAATCTTTTGTCAACTCCATGAACTCTTTTATTTGAGTTTATTTGTTCTAGATTTATTTCTCCTCCAAATTTATAGAATTCTCTTTCAACTTTATACAAACGAGTTAGTGGGAAGGAAATTGTTGTTACAGAGTTGAGTTCAATATATGCTTTAATAGCGTGACTTGGAGTAGCCTGAATTATGTACCTGTTTAGTATTGGGATATCTAACCTTTCTAAAGAAGATTCAATTTGAAAAGAAGAGAATACTTCAGGTATTATGATATCAATATCACTATTTTTTGTTACGTCACCCCTAGCAACACTACCATAAATTGAAGGAGTTAATTTGGATTTAATCAGAGCACAAAGAATTTTTTTCCCTTTCATTCTGTATTTTGAAATTAAATTCCATTGATTGCTGTCATAGATTATCTCGTTTAAATCAGTTTTTCTTTTAAATTTTGAAACCATAAATTTTCAATCTCTTTTATGAAGCTAAGCAATATAAGTTATTTAGTTAACTTTTTAGAAGTTATTATTATTCAGGTATCATCATATGGTTTTGAAATTATGGTCATCACTTTAAGAGGGGGATACTCTATCCGTGTTGAGATACTTGTCTCTATATTTTGTTTTTTGGTTTTTTTGTTTATTCTAACCAAGAAAAATTGATATTTTATTTTTATAGTAACAAATAGAACTAATAGTTAAAGTCAAGTATGTAATACTAAGAGGTTAAAATTTTAGATGAAATATAGAGTTCACAGATTTGATCTTGATATGACTAAGGATCAGAGTAAGTTAGAACAGTTTTTAAATGGTTTAGATGGAGAGGTTGTTTCTATTATTCCTAGTGTTGATCCTAAGTTTACTGCTGGTGGTATGGGTGCTAAAGTGAGTTTTCTGTTGATTGTTGAAAAGATCAAATAGTTGTAATTATCTCATTTTTTCTTATTTTTTTTTGATTTAGATCTTTGTTTGTTATACCCTAAGAAAACTAAAAAAAATGATAAGTATTACTAAGCTATGTAATTTATTTTGGGTTTACTGTAGAACCATCTGAAACTTCTATATCCCCCAAGGTAGGTTCTCCAATATATTCTAAAGCTGAACCTCCAATAAGATTTGCATCTAATCTACCATTAAGATTTATTATGGCTTGGCTTCCACCCCTTAGGTTAACATTAGAATTGTTCACAACAAACTCAGAAAGATCTATTTGACTTCCTTGAGATAATTCAATTATTGCATCATTAGCTTCTCCAACAAACTCAATTAATTGGCTGCCTCCAAATAATTCAAAATTTACATTCTCAGTGGTTGTAAAGCTACCTTCTAGTTGGCTTCCTCCAAATAAATCAACAAAAAACACGTTTGAAGAAACAAAATCGTTAATTGTCCCTTGGCTTCCTCCTGATAGCTCTATATTATCGAGTTCAGGCATTTCTATTTCTATTTGTAAAGTTATTGATTCATAGGTTATTCCTGCTTGCGTTCTTACTTTTAGGGTATTGTCTGTTTTTGAGACTTGAATATATTCGATTATATTGTCATCTGTTGTTATGGATAGGGCGTAAGAGTTGGATTTTGAGATTTCTACCTCAAATCCACTTGAAATATCAATTGATGAGAAATCAATAAAGTCTTCTTGTTGAGTTACTAATTTTCCTGATCCAACTACTTTAATTGGTAGAAAGTTTCCAAGAAAGATTACGGCTGTGGCTACCACTATTACTGCGGCTATTATAGAAATTATTAAGATTATAATTAGACCTATTGCTTTTTGTTCTTTATGAAAGACCAATAAAATATTCTCCTATGGATTCTTTGGTTACTAAGTTTTATTTAACATCTTTGTGATTTCGTAGTTCCTTTTTTCTGCTTTGTTGCTTTTGAGTTCTTTTGTTGTTTTACCCAAAAAAAATTGAATAAAAAATATTATAAATTTTGGATATTTTATTCCTGAAAAATAATAATTCAAGTGTGAAATATGTTATTTATAACAAATACTCACTTTAGGTAATGAGATTGGAGAAAGCTTCATTGGAGAATTTAACTCAACAGCCAGATAATTCTGATATTGCTGAAAGATATAAAACTGCTCTAGAAGTTAGTTTTGGTGAAATTCCATTACCTAAATACGTTAGTAAAAGAAAACAACAAAGCTTAGATAAAGTAAACCTTTTTGAAGAAAGAGAAAATATTGAAGCATTAAAGAAAAAATATCAAAAACTAACAATTGCAGTTTCTAAACTAGAAACTCAAAAAGCAAAACTAGAATTCAAGTTAACAAATGAATCTGTTGAAGAGAAAAAACTAGTTAGTAATTCAAAAAAGTTATCAAAAAGGAAGAAATCCCTCTTCTTCTAATGTGGTTAAAATAGTTATTAAAAATCAGTAATCTAAAGAATTTCTAGGTCTTAAATCCCTCTATCTAAAAAAACTTAAAAATGAAAAAGTATAGTTAGCTGATCTGCTTCTCTATAAGATTATGGAAATTAGACTCCTTAATAGAGAAGAAATAGAAAAAGTCAGAAATATAACTAGAAATGAATTAGTTAAACAGGTTTACTATTTTGGGAATGGAAACCTTGTTCTCAAAGATGAATTTCATGATATGCAAGGTTGGAATCCTTCCGAGCTTAAAGGGTGTATTTTTCATCTTTATGATATTTTTGATAGAAATGGTAATTTGTTTGGTGCTTTTGTGGGAAATAGGTTAATTGGAATTTCTGCTTTAGAGTCTAAGTTTATTGGACAGGATATGGATCAGCTTCAATTGTATTTTCATCAGGTGGATAGTAAGTATAGACATATGGGAGTTGGTGGAAAATTGTTTAGAGAAGTTATGAAGAGAGCTAAGGGTTTGGGTGCTAAGCGGTTGTATATTTCTGCTACGCCTTCAAGGAATACTATTGGTTTTTATTTTCATATGGGTTGTAGGTTGGTTTCTGAAGTAAATCAAGAATTGTTTTGTTTGGAGCCTCAGGATATTCATTTAGAATTAATTCTTTGATTTTCTTTATTTTAATTAGATTTTAGTTGTTATTTTTTTTACCTCAAATATCTTTACCAAAAAAACTTAGAAAAGTATGTTATGTAGAAATTAATTTTATGAATGTAAGGAATGTATTGATATGAGCTTGTTTCAGATTTTAGCTATTTGTGGAATGCTTAGTCCCATTTTGTATACTGTGATGTGGGTTCTTGGTGGGGTTTTAAGATCTGATTATAATCATGTTAGAGATGATATTAGTTCTCTGTTTGCTGCTGGAGCCCCTAAAAAATGGTTGTTTAATGCTTTTATTATTGTTTCTAGTGTTTTGTTATTTATTTTCTATCTTGGATTACACTGGGGTTTAGCTGAAGGGCATGGTTCAGTTGTTGGTCCTTTCATATTTGTGATAAGTGGATTTTTGGGTATTCTTGTTGCCTTGTTTTTTCCTCTTGATGTTGGTGGTGAAATAATAACGTATAGGGGTAAAATGCATTTGGGTCTAGTGGTTTTATCTGGTTTTTTAAATATTATTGGCATGATAGCTCTTTGGTTTAGATTGTCTATGGTTAATATTTGGAGTGATTTCGCATTGTTTTCTCTCATTTCAGCTATTGTCTCACTTGTGCTTGTGGTTATTTCTCTTGTTTTTATTAAAAGTAAGTATAGGGGTTTGGTTGAAAGATTCATGGTTACTCCTTATCAGCTATATTACTTTGTGATTAGTTTGATGGTATTTTTGACAAATTAAATTTATTTGCGGTGATTTTAATGAATAATGATTTTGGTGGAGTACCAACAATTTGTGGGATTTGTAAACAATTGGATAAGAACAAAAACTTAGTTACGGCAACAGTAACACATCAAGAAGCAACTTGGGCAGGGTCTGCGCATTTAAGTTGTATTAAAAAACATAACAAGTTGCACAAACAAAAATATTCTATTTGCGAATACGACGAAAAAGGAAAATTTTTAGGTGTAGCCACACCAATTTAAACTTGAAAACACAAAATAATTTTTCAAAGTATTTTATTAATATAGGAAAAAATATTAATCGTCATATATGACCTATAGGCTAATTATAAAAAATAACATGAGTTTAACATTCAAATTAAGTTTACTTTAACAATATTTAGGTATATTATTAATTAAAAAAAATAGCAAAGGCAAACATTATGAAGAAAACGCATATCCATAAATTATGTAGTGCATGCAAGAGAAGATCTGCTTTTTTTTCTAGAATTTATTCCGGAGAGAGCCTTTGTAAAAAATGTTTTATAGACTCAATAGAATCTAAGGTTAAAAACACGATTAATAAATATAAAATGTTTAGATTCGATGACAAGATTGCAGTTGCTTTATCAGGAGGAAAAGATAGCTTAAGTCTTTTACATATCTTATCAAAAACGGAAGAAAAGCAACAAAATTCTTCAATAATAGCTGTTATTATTGATGAAGGGATTCAAGAGTACAGAGATGAAGCTTTGAAGATAGCTATTTCAAACTGTAAACAATTAGGAATAGATTACAAAATTGTTTCTTTTGTTGATCTTTATGGTTTAACTCTTGATGAAATCATCGCTAGAAGAAAGAGTAATGATAAACTATCCTCTTGCGCATTTTGTGGAGTATTGCGAAGAAAAGCAATAAATTATGCAGCTCGTTTAGTCAATGCTAATAAGGTAGCTACGGGGCACACTTTGGATGATGAAGTTCAGACAATTCTTTTGAATATTTTTCATGGAGATTCTTCAAAATTAATTAAAGGAAGACCAATTAGTGATGCTATTCATCCATGTTTTGTTCAAAAAGTTAAGCCTTTATGTGAAATTCCAGAAAAAGAATGTGCATTATATGCATATGTAAAAAATATTCAATTTCAAGATAACCCTTGTCCTTATGCATCAGAAGCATTACGAAATGATGTGCGATCCATGCTAAATTTTATTGAGCAAAAACATGCAGGAACAAAGTTTACTGTATTTAAAACTATGGAAAAAATTAGATCATCAGTAAATCAATTTGGTAAAAAAAAGTTTTTTAGAAATTGCAGTAGATGTGGAGAACCAGCTTCATCGGATTTATGTAAGGCTTGTGAAATGATTAAAAGGGTAAGTTAAAGCAGTGTTGTTTTATTAAATTTATTTTTTGTCTTAATTTTTTTTAGAATTTCGGAAGCTTCAAGAGCAGTTTTTGCAGATGCTATTTTTTTTGCTTTTTCTACTATTATTCGGGTTCCACAATATTGGCAAGATTTAGTTTTTTGTTCGACATTTGAAAGTAGCATTCCGCCACATCTACTACAAACAATAATTAGTTTAATAGACATTTTTTCATCCGAAAGATTTTTCCATAAACATATAGATAAAGATAAAGGATAAAGGTAAATGTTATGAGCGTAGAAAAAAGAGCAAAGCTTAGACAGCGTTTAGTTGATATGTCTTTACAGTTTTTTAAAAAGGAAGGGTTTAAGCTAAAAAATGAAAATGCTGTTTTAGAAGGGAACAGTGGAATTTCTAGACGTTTTGATCTGATAGTTCAAAAAGGGCGTAGAGAACAAGGTGTATGGATTCGTGAATGGAATAGAACAATTGGGGTCAATGTAATTATTGGGTTAGACACTGCGTCAGATGATGTAGGTTTATCTAATCCAATAATGATTGGAGGAAAATTTAGTGATCATGCCAAAGCTTATTCAAATAGAAGAAAAATTACCCTTTTAACTCAATATAAAATGGTTAGAAGTTTACGATAAATTATTTCTTTAGGTATTCATCAAGTAACCCATTTTTCTCTAACATACCTAGCCAATCTACGTTTCCAATAGTACAATCTTTTTGGTTATTAATGATGGATATTATTATAGGTATTACCTCTTCTATTGTTTTGCCAGAAATATCTAACTCGCAAACTTTATTTTCCTCTAATTCAGAAAGCGTTTCTATAAGGCAAACATCAAGAATTTCTGATTCAAGATTTTCCCAAAGTTTATTTCCTTCAAATTTTCGTTTTACCATTAATTTTTTTAGTTCAATTGGGTTTCTCCGAAAAACAAAAGCTTTTGTAACTTTTTCTTTAGGGACAACTGAAGCTGCATAATGTCCATCAACTAGTATAGTAGTTTTGTTTGTTGAATCGATGAGTTCTAGTATTTTTTCTCGCATTTTTTTTTCATTAATTATGGTTGTCTTCCTTTCTATATCAAATCCTTTAGATAGATCAAAAGATAAAGCGAGACAACTAAGGTTTAGATATAAAGAATCAATTTTTCCTGTCAACGCCAAAGCTATAGAAGTTTTTCCCACTGAAGGAGTACCCGTAATTAGAAATACTTGTTTTTTCATTAATCTGTATAAAAACAAAGAAATTCTTATTGGTTGCGGAATAATAGTTCATGTAGGTTGGTGAGTTGGAGTGTGGCTTTCGAGCGTCTAAATGATTAGAGGCTTGAGGAAACTCCGCCCACATGTAGAATTGCAACCTCTCTAGGAGGTAAGGTGAGAACCTTGGCAACGGAGCAGAAACGAAACGTCCACCTATAATATAATCTTGATGCATGCTAAGTTGCTGAATTTAATAGGTGTGAAACGATGAAACGGCCGTCCTGCAAGTGGAAAGGGCAAACAGACGCTGATGAGGACTCTACCTGAAAGCGCGGGTAGCCCGATTAGCCAAATGCCACAAAAACAGAAGGCGGGTTATTTCCAAGACACCAACCCCCAACAAA
>CAWKCH010000012.1:0-32513 GCA_963848105.1 Candidatus Bathyarchaeota archaeon | reverse complement strand
ACATGGACCAATTTTTGAAAAGTTACAACTTTATAAGTATCTTTATACGAGTAGATTTTTAGAGGGAACAAATATCAATCGAAATAATTTGGGAAGATCCAAAAAATCTGGTCTTCCTCCTGGCACTGTTATTTATGTTGGTAAAGAGAAACCTGTAAAGACAACTGTTAATGTCATTAGCTTTAATGATAATCAGATAATAGAAAAAGAAATTAAAGAAATTGAGGAATCATTTTTGTTTAAAGACAAAACAATGGTCACATGGATAAATATTGATGGGCTTCAGCAAGTTGATATTATCAAAAAAGTCGGAAAAGAATTTAATCTTCACCCATTGGTTTTAGAAGACATAGCAAATACGGGGCAACGACCAAAAATTGAGGATTTTTCCAATTATATTTTTGCAGTACTAAGGATGATCCATTACACACAAGAGGAGATCAAAACTGAACAAGTAAGCTTGCTTTTTAGTGATAATTGGGTTTTATCTTTTCAAGAAAACAGAGGCGACACTTTTGATTCTATAAGAACTAGACTTCGAGCATCTGAGAGTAGAATTAGAAAGAGAGGAACAGATTTTCTTGTTTACAGTTTAATTGATTCAATTGTTGATAATTATTTTGTAGTTCTAGAAAAAATTGGAGAAAGAATTGAAGAGATCGAGGATGAGTTGATTTCCAATCCTGTGCCTGAGACTTTAAAAAAGTTGCATGATTTAAAACGAGCGATGATATTATTACGAAAGTCTGTATGGCCTCTTCGCGAAGTGATTAGTCGTTTAGAAAGGTGGGATTCTAAACTTATCAAAAAATCTACAGATATTTTTCTTAGAGATGTTTATGATCATACTATTCAGGTTATTGACGCTATAGAATCTTTTCGCGATATGCTCTCTGGAATGCTGGACATTTACTTGTCAAGTATTAGTAATCGCATGAATGAGGTTATGAAAGTACTTACAATCATTGCCACTATTTTTATTCCTTTAACCTTAGTTGCTGGCATATATGGGATGAATTTTAAGTATATGCCTGAGTTGGGATGGGATTGGGGTTATCCTTTTGTTTTGCTTTTTATGCTTGGAATAGGAGTTGTTATGTTATTCTATTTTAGACGCAAAAAATGGCTATAACCCGATTTTAAGCAAAAAAAATTTCAAAAGGCTAATATCAAAGAAAATTGCTAGCTAAGAATACTAAAAAAGTGAGTATTTAAAAATGAAATATAGAATTATCGGAAGTGAATAATAATAATTCTAAATCTCTTAATTTTAATTTTTTCTCTGGCACTAATTGCAATTTTTAGTGATCGAGTAATTCGATACGTTCTGGTTATTTCTAATGGATTAGGACTATCAGAGATGGCTGCAGGATTTGTATTGCTCTCAGTAGTAACTTCTTTGCCTGAGCTTTCAGTTTCTGCTCTAGCAGCCTTAGGTGGTGAAGGAGGATTAATTGTTGGTAACGTTTTGGGATCTAATGTGGCAAATCTAACAATTATTATTGGATTAGCGGTTTTATTTACCAAAAAAAGTGTGTCATTAAAAGGGGAGTCTCAAAAAGAGCTTATACAATTTTTGTTTCTTTCGTCAATCATTCCCCTGTTTATAGTTCAAAGAGGTACATTAAGTCCTGTACTTGGACTTGTTTTACTTATTTTATTTGGCTATTTCGGGTTGATTGTTTCTCGGAAAACAGGAAAAATTGAACCTATTGAAAAGACTAAAAAAAGTGATTTTGCCTTATCTCTAATAAAATTTTTAGTGAGCGTTATTGCAATTATCTTACTCTCAAAATTGACTGTTGATAATGCTATAGTTATTGCAAACTCTTTTGGTTTGGCGCCATCAATAATTGGTGCAACAATTATTGGCTTGGGTACTTCTCTTCCTGAACTCGCAACCACAATTCAGGCTTTGAAAAAAGGTTTGTTTAGTATGGGTTTAGGTAACCTTTTTGGAAGTTGTATAACAAATGTTACGCTTATTCTTGGAGCTTCCTCTTTGTTATCTTTCTCAGAAGTTAGCGTATTAGCTGTCGAAAACATAATGTTCTATGTTTTGCTCTCATCTTTAACGATGTGGTATTTTATAAGTGTAAAAGAGGAAATTGATCGAAGAGGCGCAATACTTCTTTGTATAATATATGCTTTGTTTATATTGCAACAAATAGGAGTTCACTTCCTTTTTTAAGAAACCATTCAATTATGTTAAAGAAAATCAAAAAGATAAGGCATCTTTTCAATTCTAAGAAATGATTAGTGACCTCATAATCTAAAATAATTTAAATAAAAAAAGGATAAAAAAACCTCTGTTAAAAGCTAACTTTAACCTTCATCTTCAGGAAATTCTTCTTCCTCTTCATCATAATCATATTCTTTTTCTTCCAAAAACACAGAACAACCTCCCATTAGATTTGAATAAACGCTATTACTATCCAATTTTTCACCCAAATTTCCTTGAGAAGAGTGATCTAAGACATAAAAGAAGCAACTAAGTAGAACATTTTTTCCCCAATTCTATTGTTAGTTCTAGTCATGAATTCTTTTAACCAGAAAACATAAAAAAATAACTAATAATCCTCCTTTTCTATTTCCTCTTTTTCATTCTCTTCTTTTTCATAATCCTCTTTTTCCCAAGCCTTACCTTCCCAATTTTCTTCTTCCTCTTCTTTCCTCTTCTTCCTCTTCTTCCTCTTCTTCCTCTTCTTCAAAGATCATACCCAAAAACCTCCATTTAGCATATCATCAAACACTAGAATATACGCTTTTTTTCCGAAAACAAATCCCAAAAACTACCTATTCAACCAAATAACGGTTCAATAGAAGCCAGTTTTCAGTATTTAAACAAAAAAAAGACAAGAATTAGAATCTTAAATATGAAGAGATAAATAGATAAAATAAACATAACAAAACTAATCTATTTTTTTATATAATATCAAATGGAGAAAAAACCTAATGATAGAACTCTGGATTGATGGAAGCTGTTTCCTTGTTAATCACCTAAGAATAGCGAGTGTTGGATTTATAATAAAAAAAGGAGAGATGACAATTGCCAAGAGTTCAAAAATAGTTGGAAAAGGCAAAAAAATGACTAATAACATCGCAGAATATAACGCATTTATTTACGCTCTTAGAGAGATAAAGCGACGACAATTAGATACTGAAGAAATACTAGTCAGATCTAACTCAAGACTTCTTGTTGATCAAATAAGAGGAAGCTGGAAAGCGAAGACAGCAGCCATTTTCCCGCTTTACAGAGAGGCAAGACAAATAGCTATAAATCTGAAGCTTAAAATTAAGTGGATTTCAAAAGAAATGAATATAGAAGCAAATGAAATAGCATATATTGCCGTTAAAAACTGGACTGAAAATAATTGTGACCTAAAAGATTCTTATAAAGATGAAAAAACGACTTTTTCTTGTATTTCAACGGATGAAAAAAATAAACAACAAAATAACCTACTAAAAGAAAACAGAAATGGCTTTAAAAAGTATAAAGAAATTGAAAGAATTGGAGAAACTGAGAATTTCTTAATTGATTATGATGCAACTTTTGAGTTGTTTCTTTTATATGGGAAAGAGATTTCTAGTGATTGTCCATTCAAACTTGGTTTTAAAAAAAACGAAATGGATAGTTTATTTGAAATATTTTCAAATTTTAAGAAAACCCTCTGGTAAGCTGGTAATATTCTCATCATATGTCTTGTATAATGTTGTTAGTAAAAAAAATATTCAAAAAAGTAGTGAAGTTCATCTTAATAATATTGAGTGGGATCACGTGGTTTTTTGATATTTGTTTGAGGATAGCCAGCTTCAACTGTTTTTATGCATATTTCATTATAGCTCCTACAAACTGGACATCGAATTACTACATTCATGATTTGACTTTCATCTTCAATTAAACCTTCAACCAAGATTTCGTTGCAATTTCCACATAGAAGATTCAAATCACCATCTAATTTGATTAAAGGTAATGTTTCTCCCTTTTTGGGTAAAAGTAGAGTTACTGTATCTGGTTTTGGTTTTGGTATAATCGTTAATTTCTTATTCATTAAATATTTCCACCTTAATCTGAACTTCTATTTTCCAAATAGTCCTTTAAGACTATAGCAGTTCTAATTGATCGTAGTATCTACTTGCTATTAGATATTGCTGTGTTAGAATGCTTTTAGGATAACCGTTTTTAATCTGTTGTGTTTTTCTAAAAAGTCAATTATTTTCATAGAAATTGACACTATTTGATTATCAAATAATCTGGAAAACATAAGAGAAAAAATAAAAACAAATATACCCAAAAAAAATGATTGCATAAAATTAATGTTTCCCAGGTAAAGAATCACTGTAAAGGTTATCAGGGCACTAATTAAACCCATAAAAATAGAGCGGAGAACAAAATACAATCGTTGTGTTTTAACAGATGTTTTAAAAAGATTAATAATAGTACTTTTTTGCTTAGTATATTCTAGATCTAAAGCCTTTTGTGAAGTATGGTCTGAAGTATGTTTTATTTTGGTTTCAGTATATACTGTAGTTATTACTAGTTTGTCGATTTCATCTTGAATCACTTGAAATAATGCATCATCATTGATTACTGTGCGCTTAGATTTCATAAAACTCCTCATATTTTCTTCTTTTTGTTTAATGTAATATAAAAGTAGTTTTTTAATCTGAAATTATTTCTTTGTCTGAATTAACACTTTGCAGCAAATTAGGAGTACTCAAATCAATTCCATTATCCTTACATACATTCAACACACTACGCTTCAACCTAGAATCAATAATTGGAATCCTCTTAATCTGGCTAGTAAAAACAAAAAGCGTATATTCAACAGAAAAATTAAACAAATTAGTAACCCACACATAAGGCTTAGGATCAACTACTACGCCATCAACCTTTCTTGACGCTTCAAGTAAAACGCTTTCAATTTTTTCACTGGATACGTCATATCTTACAGTCACAGAACAACTTCTTCTAACAGCATTTTTCTTTCCGTAATTATCAATTTCAGAAGTCAATAATTGCTGATTTGGAATAGAAATCAGCACATTATCCAATGTTCTCAATCTGGTATAAATCAAATCTATTGCTAAAACATCCGCAAACTGGTCTTTGATAAGAATTCTATCTCCAACTCTAAACGGTTTACTAGCCATCACTATTATTCCCGCAATAGCATTACCCAATGTACTCATCGAAGCAAAACCAATAATTGTTCCACCTGCAAGAGCCATAAAACCAGCAACCAAACCAAAATCAAAACCAAACTGACCAATAATTAAGCCCAAGATGATAATAATTGATACCCATTTCAATACTCTATTTATCGTAAAAGCCACATTGTCCTCAATTTTCTGTTTATTTTTTAAATTACTAATTTTTTTATTAAGAGTCAGATAAATAAAATAGACTATACCAATACTAATCAACATTAAAGCTATACTTTCCCAATTTGTAATCAGCCAATTCCAAGAAGTACCAAAAAAACTGTTAATCGCATTCATATAAGTCTAATAATTTATAGACCATGCTAGTTTAATTCTTTTTTGTGTAATCAGATGCCAGAATAAAAAAACAGTAAATAAAGCCGTTAATAAATGAGTTATGGATGAATTTATAAACGCAAACTGCAATTTCTACAATTGACATGAGGCACAGATTGAATGTTTGATTTTTTCAACTCCACAATAATTCAGCAAACAATTCAAGCATTAGTTATATTGATAGGTGCTTTTGGTTTAGTTAGGATTTTTAGTAAACTTTTAGGTAAATTTATTGGAGAAAAAACTGAATCAAGAAAACACATTCTTCAGAACATTAAGAGATTTAACCAATTAATAATTTATGTCTCTGCTCTTGTTTTGGTTTTATGGGTTTTTGAAGTTGACGTAACTGGTCTTATAGCTGGTTTAGGTGTTGGAGCATTAATTATTGGTTTTGCATTAAAGGATTTTATTGAAAACTGGGTTTCAGGTTTATTAATTGTCACTGGAAGAACCTATAAAGTTGGAGATGTAATTCAAGTTGGAGAGTTTAAAGGGGTGGTTACTGAGGTTAGTCTTAGGACTACTTCTTTGAAAACATTTGATCAAAATAAAATTGTTATTCCTAATTCTTTGTTGCTAAAAGAGAAGATTGTCAATTTGACTGATGGTCAAAAAGAAACTGTTACTTCCGTTGTGTTCTGTATTGATTATACGTGTGATGTTGATAAAGCTAAGGCTTTGATTGAGTCTGTGCTTAGAAGTAATTCTAGTGTTATTGTTAATGATAAAAGGAAACGAGAGATACGATTTTTGGTTAGAAGCAAAGATTGGACTATTGAACTTGAGGTTTTATTTTGGATTAATGTTCCTAAGAGAGAAGAGTTTGTTAAGTCTGAGGTTATTGAGGCTGTTAAGAAGCGTTTTGATGAAGAGAAAATCTTTCCACCTATTCCTGCAGTTCTAAGAAAAGACTATTTGACGAGCAGAAAATAACTATTAGAAATATTTCTTTTGATTTCGGGAGCTTCTTTTCCTTTTTTAGATTTAGGCAATGTTTTTTATTGATTTAATGTGTTGAGGTTAATGTTTTGTTTTCACCCAAAGAGATTGGGTAAATTTGGTAAAACACTGCTTTTTTTCGCGTTTATTTTTGGTTATTTTTGACCAAAAGAGACTGTTGGCGGGTTATTTGCAGCTATTTTTTTTCTGATAATTTATTAAAACGTATAAAGAATTTGTGAGTATTACGTATAACATAACAAACACATAATTGTTTGGTTTGTTTATAGCACAATAAACAAAGTCTTTATGTAAGAACTGCCCCTAATATTCAAAGAATTTTTAGAATTACGTTAAAACCTAGACAGAAAACTGTAGATTATTTTAAACATATCCCCCAGTCGCATAAATAACCCATATAAGAATTATCAACAAGAAGCTTAAGATCAAAATAAAGTAGGCAGAATGTTTTCGCGCTTCAACCTTTTCATAAAATCGTCTAGGCCTAACTCCTTTTGCTCGAAGCATTAAAGTACAGCCTAACTGCAACCCAATAAGATAAACAATCGTCAAAGTAATAGCCCCCCAAAACAGACCTCCATCAAACAAAGCTAAACCAATTCCTGAAACAGTAGCAGGAGGCAAAAGAGCACTGGCCACTCCAACACCAACCAAAATTTCAGGCACAACTGTCACTAAAGCCAAACCACCAGCTAAACCAAGGACTAAACCTATCGCAACATCAATTAAAGTTGTTTGACTTCGAAGAGCAATCTGAGAAGTAAGTGGTAAGTTGAAAAAAAGTGAAACAAAAAAGGTAACTATTGCTGATAAAGCAATTACAGAAAAAATAAGCATAAAAATTGATAATTCAGTTCTGATCAATTTTTTGATTTTGCCTATACTTGTATTCAAAGCGAACGCGTTAATAGGACCTAGCAAAGGTGAAATTAACATAGCTCCAATCACTGTGACGGCATTATCAAGAAAAAGTCCCGCGAGAGCTATAATGGTTGCAAAAAATGCCATAAGAAGCAAGTTTTTGTTAAAACGTGTATATTTTTCAGTGCTTTCCAAAAGCCTTTCAAAAGGATTTGAGGGAGGACTTTTGTCAATCATTTTCTCTTCTAATTTATCAAGATATGGAGAAACGTGGGCTTCAACGTTAAAAACACTTATAGTATTTTGTTTTAGTCGAAGATCAAGATTTTTTGAAATTTCTTCTATTGCTTTATCGATAAGCTGATCAGGTACCAAAGTTGAAAAAACTACGCATTTTAAATCTTCTATGATAACTTGCGAAGTTATGAATGATAGCTCTAGAGTCTTCAGGGTTGTATGTACTTTTTTTAGTTGATTTTTATCTGTAGAAACTTCAAGTTTTTTCATGCAAGTTTACACTTCCATTAACGTGATGGTTTACCTAATAATTCAGAAAAAACCTAAATCTTTTTTGCAATAAAAACAACCAAAATAATATACAACCACTATTACAGTCCGCTCTTTTTCTAAATCAGATTATAGGTCACAGTGTAAGGTTGAAAATTAAAAAAAATAATTTTGGTTAATCAATCTTACATTCTTTTAAGTCTGTAAACTCTTCAAGAGTTTGCTTTAAAGTTATTACATCACCAATATCTTTAACAACAGTTACAGGCAAACAAACCGTCATTGACATAAACTTAAGTTTCTTTAATCCAAGTTCTTTAGAAGACTCTTTAGTCAAGTGAACATCCAAGTTTGTTATTCTCCAATTGTTTGTATCAAAGTGAGCACCATTAATTTCCCCAAGAGTATGAGCATCAGATGTTATAACTTTCATTCCATTTAGCTTATTAATCTTCAAAATTAACTCTCCTGTAGTACTCTATTTCGTGTTAATTATTTGAGTTTATCGCTCTTAAACTCAGTTTTTTTAAAAAACAAGCTGAATATCAGCCTTTTCCCTTTTAGTAACAAAACGCTCACTGTTTAATGCAGTATCAGTCATTTTTATAATGATTTTTAATTAAAAAAATAAGATATAAGAAGAAAACTGCAATTCTGTTCGAATATTATTTTCGTGGCAATAATTTAATGTCTATAAAGCTTTTTCTGTTTTACTAAATGTTAATTAACTACTTCAAAATTCCGTAGATGAATAGATTGTTATGACCTACGACAAAGTTTATGTTCGCGGATTAAGAGATGTTGCTGCCTGTGAAACAGGAATTAGTTTTGTTGATCCTTTTGGAACTCTATATTATGCTGGTTATGATATAGATCGACTTATAGGAAGAGTATGTTTTGAAGAAATAATTTTCTTACTAAATAATGGAAAGCTTCCAAATAAAAAAGAGTTAGAAAACATTAAATCAACATTGTATTCTGAAATGAAAATTCCAGATAGAATAATTACTAAAGATATTAACAAGATAGGCCATCCGATGGAGATTCTCAGAACAATAATATCTAGTCTGGGTGAACATGATTCAGATTTTGAAAAAAACCAAGAATCAGGAAATAACGAAGTAGCTTTACGACTAATTGCCCAAGTTCCTACACTTGTTGCGGGTATTTATAGAATGAGAAACGGTCTAGAGAGAGTGCATCCAAAGAAAGAGTATGGGTTTTCTGAAAATTTTTTATACATGTTTCGCGGAAAATCAGCAACTGCACTTGAAACTGATGCTTTTGATCGATATATGATTTTACACGCAGATCATGGTCTAAACGCTTCAACTTTTGCTGCAAGAGTAACTGCTAGCACCATGTCTGATATTTACTCCGCTGTAGTTTCTGCCATAGGAACATTAAGAGGAAAACTTCATGGAGGAGCAAGTGAAAAAGTGATGACTATGCTTCTTGATGTTAATAATCCTGGGCAAGTTGAGGAATATATTCAAGGAATGTTATCTGATGGACAAAAGATAATGGGTTTTGGTCATAGAGTCTACAAAAAAGAAGATCCCAGATCAAAGTTTTTAAGAAAAATAAGCAAGGCTTTGTGTCTTGGAATCAATAAAAAAGAATTATATAAAAAAGCTACAGCCATTCAATCTGTTGCACATCGAGAACGTAAAATTTTTCCAAATGTGGATTTTTATGCTGCTTTGGTTTTAAATGCTTTAGATGTTCCTAAAGAGTATTTTACTCCATTTTTTGCCGCAAGCAGAATAGTGGGGTGGACCTCTCACATTTTAGAGCAATATTCAGAGGGAGTTTTAATTCGACCTACTTCAAGCTATATTGGAGCTTTTGGCACAAAATTTGTCTCGATAAATAACAGATAACACAAGCTTTTGTTATCATTTTTTTCTTTAAATTATTAATAATCAGGTATAATGATGTGTTACACATGAAGTCTCTATTAGTTTTATATTCATATCACCACATGAATACCGAGAAAGTCGCTAAGACTTTTGCAAAAGTTCTTGATGCACAAATAAAAACCCCATAACAAACAAATCCTGAAGAGCTTCAAGAATATGACGTAGTAGGTTTTGGTGCAGGAATAGATAGTGGAAAACACTACAAGGTTCTTTTGGACCTCGCCGATAAACTACTACCAGTAAGCAAAAAGAACGCATTTATTTTCTCAACAGCTGCAATGACAGGAGAAGAAAAACTCGCTAAAGACCACTCAACCCTTAGAGAAAAATTGGAATCCAAGGGTTATGTGATTGTTGATGAATTTCAATGTAAAGGTTTCAATACTAATAGTTTTTTGAGGTTTTTTGGGGGAATGAATAAGGGTAGACCTAATTCTGATGACCTTAAATATGCGGAAGACTTTGGTTTGAGCCTCAAGCAGAATTTGCAAAAGAAGTGAAACTTGGTTGTTGTTGGATTAAATTTTAATCTTTTTCTCTCTATCCTGATAGTATATATAATTAATTTTGTTTCTTTTCTCCTGTATTGTCTTCTCTTTAAACTCTCCTCTTCACTATTTCAAGGTGACTTTCATACTTGGTTTTGAGAATTTTAAAAAGATTTGAATAAAAAATTATCCCAAGTTTTCCGGGTTAGAACAAACAAAGAACCAAAAAAATGACCAAACTCCAACCTCTTAAATTACTAAAAGTTAAATACAAAACCAAACATAACTACAAAAACAAACCATAGGTGAAAACAAAATTGGCACTCGATATGTCAAACATTGCATATTTACTAATAGCAGTAGTTATCAACATCATAGTAAATTCATTGTTTGTATGGCTAGCAGGCAGAGCATTTGTTGGACCTGAAAAAGCAAAATTCACAGATGCAATATGGATAGTAATCCTAGGAGCAGTCATAGGTGGACTACTTGGAGCATTCCTATCAGGAATAATTGGCTCAATAATATCATTTATTATATGGTTAGGCTTGATCAAACACTTTTTTGATTGTGGCTGGATAAAAGCATTCCTAATAGCAATAGTTGCAGTAATAATCCAAGTAATAATTTCCTTTATAATAGGCATAATACTCGGCGTAACAATACTTACCTTAGGATTCTAGAAAAAACCTTAATTTCCCTTTTTTTTATTATCAAAGTTTTTTTATTAAATACTAAAAGAAACGTCTTTTCTTCTTAACAGGTTTTTGCTCTTCAACAAGAGAATCAACAACAGTTGTTATTTCAAGATAATCATCACTGTTTTCATCTTTAGCTTCTTCTACAATTGGTGGTTCCTTATTTTCCAATCTTGCAGCTACTTTTTTACTCTTTGATACTTTCTTTCTAACAGATTTCTTTCTTAGTTTTGATTCTAATTCTTCTTTACTAGCTTCTAAATCTAAGACAGCTTTCCTTAGCTCCTTTTGCTTTTTCTCTAATTCTTCAATACTCACTTTTTCTTCAAGAAGACACACATTATCCTCTAGACCTCTTTGTTTTTGAGCCAAAGCCTTAGTTTCTTTTTCTAGTTTTTCCCTTCTTACACGTAATTCTAATAATTCTTTATTTGTCATTCTAAATCAAAGATGTATTCAATTTAATCCTAAGAATAAGATTATGAAGTAAGAATTCATATTGAGAACAAAATATTATCAACTTAATCAGAAGTAATAATTTCCTGAATCCTTGGCTAAATATCACCAATTTAATCGTTATTTTTTTGACCACGAAAAAATTATCCATCCAATTGCAATCAAAATAAAACCTATTAAATAATGATGAAGTATTGGCGGACCAAACCAACTTGACCACAAAGCACTACCACCATTTGTATTGGCGAAAAATATTGCTTGTTCCACACTTCCGTGCAATGCTACTATAAAGCCAGACCAGAAAATAATTTGAATCCCCCATTGTCGATATTTTTTTGCTAATTCCAATATCCTTCACTTTATACCTTTCAAATAAAATATATGTCATAACTGATTTTTTAGGGTTAATATTAATCCAGCATTTTAAGAGTTAAACCAAAGAAAAGGGGGAGAAAATATTTTTTTTAGAATGGGGCAAAGATCCCAACGAATACTAGCCAAGCCAAAATTGATTTTGCTACAAAACTAAGAATAATGTAAAAACGCTCACCATAAAGATAATCCTTCCACCGTCCAACACCTTTATACTGCAACACCATATTCAAAGCGAAAATATTGAAAACAATAAAGTATATGAATAGAATTGCATAAACAAAAGTTGGAACCTCCAAACCAGTTGATAAAACAGATGCTATAAAGTAAGCATATAATACAACCCATGGAAGTGCCCCAGAGATTGTTCCAAGTATAAACGCAGACCAATCAGTCTTCTTTGTATATTGATTGATTTTTTCCATCAAGAATCCAAACATGATCATTAATGCATTCAAAGTGAAAATCATTACTAAAGACCAGAAGTCCCATACTCCTATGAAAAGTGTAATTACTGTTATCATTATGGAGCTTGAAAAAGCATATTCATACCAACGGTATGGATTCATACCTTTTTTGAGGTTTTCATTATACTTGTCATTTTTAGCAAAAGAAATCATAAAATGAGCAAAAGCTGAAAGTAACGGAAAAGAGGCAACAATAACTCCAATATATGCTAAGGTAACAAGAATTTGGGGATCAGGAACCACTTCAAACACAAGTGGTGGCCCTTCTGTTATGGTAATTTTTGTGTAGAAAGTATAAAGATCAAGTTCCCACTCTAGTAGCGTACCTAGAGATAGCATCAGTATTCCTTGAATTAAATGTAGAATTCCAGCTGCTATGTTGAATCGTTATAAATAACTAAATGATATTGGCGATTTTGATATAATTTCTTGTCTTTCTTCAAAATTCATGAGTATTTGTATTAACCAATTTGCTTTTAATATTTTTGGAAAATATCAAGGAGGACGAGTTATTCCGTTTTGAGTTAATAAACGGTAAACATTTTTTTGCCTCAAGTTTTAAATTTAGTTTATACAGATTTATTTAAAGGCTATTAAATTGTTGAATAAGAGATCAATATTTTTGTATGAATTAGTTGGCATGGTTTTTGTAATTAGTATAGGAACTTTGCTTCATTTTACTTTTGAATGGTCTGGTTTCCAACCAATAGCTGGTGTATTCTCAGCTGTAAATGAAAGTGTATGGGAGCATTTAAAAATCGCTTTTTGGCCTACCCTTCTATATTCAATTTTTGAATATCGCTATTTAAACAAGAAAACAAACAACTTTTTTTTCGCAAAAGCAATTGGAATTTATGCTATAATGTTAATTATTCCCACAATATTCTATGCTTATACTATTTTCATCGAACACAATCTCACTATAGATATTATTAGTTTCATGTTGGCAATAATAATTGGTCAATTTATTAGTTACAAGATATTGACTTTTAAGAAACTATCCAAGAATCTGAAACTAATTTCTCTTGTTGCTCTCGTAATTTTAGCTATTGCATTTGTAGTGTTCACTTTTTATCCACTTGAGATTCCATTATTTCAAGACCCAAATACTGGAGAATATGGAATAATCCATCATTCACATTAACTTCACAAGTCAAAATCTAGGAAATATTAAAAGCAAATATTTTTATGTAACAAAAAAAAGAGAAAAAGTTTGGCTATTTATAAAGATTTAAGTTTGAACAAAACGATGGTTTGCTTTATGGACAAATATTTATTGGATTTGAAAAAGATCAAAACAGAGAAAGATGTTGTTGAGGCTTTAAAACACAAAACACATTTTGAGAGAGAAGTATTGGTTGCTACTTATAGAATTCCATTGGGAAAAATAAGCACATATAAAAGGATAGCAAAGAAAATAGGCAGACCCAAAGCTTATCGCGCAGTCGCAAATGCTCTCCACAAGAATCCTCTTTGGCCAGTTGTTCCATGCCACCGAGTCGTAAGCTCTGATGGCACTTTTAGCGGACCTAAGAAAAATGCAAATGCAAGAAGAAACACGACAATAAAAGAAGGAATTCCTATTGCACATGGCAAGGTAAAAGTAAGTGATGAAATTCTCTACTAAATTAAATCAACAAAGAGTCACTTGAAACTATAAAGAAAAAGAAAGAATAAGCGGAGAGATATCTCCACTAAGTAAAGATCAAAAGTCCAACCATCCCACTATTAAACCTAGAAGCTTATTAAACTGCGAGTCCATTTGTAGGTCATAGAAAATTTTACTAAAACTATAAGTGTATTTATGTTGTACAGGTAGACACAACCTGAATTGAAACTTCAGAATGCTTATGTATTATCTTTAGAGGGAATAGTTATGGGTAAGAAAGCAATTCCCGACTCTTTGATTACTGAACTAAGAGAGCAGGGTTATTCTGATGAGATGATAAAAGAAATCTACAAGTGGTACGACTCATCAGATTATAAAGGAGTTGCTAGTTTCTAACAGCAAAGCAATCACAGAAGAAAAAATTATTTCAGAATTTTCATTTTTTCAAAAGTAATATAAAAAAATAGAAATTAATTCCCAAACTTCTATTTACTCTTGGGTTATTTCTAGACCCACAACTTTTCCTCTCGAGTCATAGATCGCGATATCGGTTTTACTAATAAAAGGGTATCCAACTATCATTATAATTTTACCAAAAAAATGGTTGAAGTCAACATTTGAAAGAGACAAATTCCCAGAAGGATGAGAATGCACGGTCCCTACTATTGAAAAATCTACTGGCAGCATAGAAAGCGGAACAGATGCAAAACTTCTACCATGAACCGCAAAAGGAGGGATAACGAGCTCATTTATTTGAAGAATATCTTTGCTTTTTTTACCTCGGAGGAACAAGATATTTTCTCTCGGATAAAGTTGCTTTGCCCCTTCAAAAATTGTAGCCAACAAATCTTGGCTCATACACACTATTAGTTTTTTTCCCATGAGACTTGCTTGTAATAGAAGTTAATTACTATTACTGAAATTATTGTCTATTTGGCTTTTCAAATTTTTTAATAAAAAATAGTAGGAAAACTGGATTTTTAGGGCATTTCTAACAGAAGAATTTAATAAATTTATAAAAAAAGAAAGGAAAATAGTTTTATATACTAATGTTTAGTCCTTCAGCTACCCGTTGACCATATTTTGAATCTGCTTTATAGAAGAGTTTTGTCTGTCGAATTTGAATATCCTTTTTTGCATTGCACAAATGTGACACTATATTCTCAATTAGGTTTTCACGATCAACATCGTTCATAACTTTAGAGTAAAGAATCCCAGGCTGCATAAAATCGTCATTAGGATGAATATACTCTTGTCTAGTAGCTTTGCCTGAAATCATGTAAAAAGGTTCAGCAGTTTTAATGGAAGGTTCTGGACCCCCAAAACTGTTTGGGTAATAATTTGGAGCACCATCACCATTAGAATCAAATCGCATATATCCATCACGCTGATAATTCATAGTTTTTACACCTTTTGGGCGATTTACTGGTAACAAGAGGTAGTTTGGTCCCAATCGGTAACGATGCGCATCAGGATAAGCAAAAAGACGACCCTGTAACATCTTATCAAGAGAAGTGGATATCCCAGGTACAAAGTTGCCAGGAGAAAACGCGGCTTGTTCCACTTCAGCGAAATAATTAGTTGGATTTTGATTCAAAACCATTTTCCCTACTTCCATAACAGGATAATCACCATGAGGCCAAACTTTTGTCACATCAAATACGTCAAACCTATAATTTTCAGCATCTTTTACAGGCATCACTTGAACTTGTAAAGTCCAAGAAGGAAACTCATTTTTCTTGATTGCACCATAAAGATCACGTGTAGCAGTATCTGGATCAACACCTTTAATTTTTTCAGCTTCTTCACGAGTGAAATTATCTATACCTTGATCAGTTTTGAAATGGTATTTTATCCAAAAAGATTCACCATTTTCATTATACCATTTATAGGTGTGGCTTCCATACCCATTCATATTGCGAAAAGATCTAGGAGTTCCCCTATCAGAAAATAAAATTGTCACCTGATGGAGAGATTCTGGCGTCAATGATAGAAAATCCCAGAACATATTTGCGTCTTTAAGATTAGTTTCTGGATTGCGTTTCTGGGTATGAATAAAATCCGGAAATTTAATGGGATCACGAATAAAGAATACTGGTGTGTTGTTTCCAACAAGATCATAATTTCCTTCTTCGGTATAAAATTTTACTGCAAATCCTCTAGGGTCACGCTCAGCATCAGCTGATCCTTTTTCTCCACCAACAGTGGAAAATCTAGTAAAAACTTCAGTTTTCTTACCTATTTCAGAAAGAAAATTTGCTCCGGTATATTTTGTTAGATCATTTGTTACCTCAAAATAACCTCGAGCGCCTGCACCTTTAGCATGAACAACACGTTCGGGTATTCGTTCTCGGTTAAAATGGGCAAGTTTCTCAACTAAATGAACATCTTGAATTAAAACTGGTCCTCGATCTCCCGCAGTAATAGAGTTTTGGTCATCATCTACTGTCTTGCCAAAATTTGTAGTAAGTCTTTTTTTATTTTGAGTCATTATAAAACCATAGTATTATTTGAAAAAATAAAATTAAAAGATTGGGGTATTGCAAAAAACTATATCCAATAAAAAAAATAGTTTTAATGGTTGTACAGATTATTTCTTGATGGAAAACTTTCTAAGATTCAAATATATTTGAAAAAATATACTAAAAAATGTGTAAAAGACATTTTTTTCAATTGATTAGTCAGTAAAATTGCGTTTATGAGAAATAATTGTATCTAAAAATTGATTGTTTTCTTTTCCAGAGTTCAAGAATTGTATAAGATTATAATTTATTAGACCAAATCACTTCTTTAAGAAGAGTTTCCTTGAATATTCGTTTTAAGATAGTTGCTCCATCTTTAACCTTTAGTTTTTTTTCCCCAAGTCTGGGACGATATTTTATTGGAATTTCAATTGTAGAGTAGCCTTTTCTTTTAACCAGATGGTTGAGCTCAACTTCGATATCAAATCCTTTAGATTTTAGTATCCAATCTCTCAGAATTTCTACTCGGATAACACGTAAGCCTGTTAGAGGATCGTGCAAATATATTCCGTTTAGAAAATAATGCGCTAAAGACAAAAACTTATTTCCATAATAGAAGGGTCCATGTAGCGTTTTTTTATCCAGATTATCATTAAAACGATTTCCACAAACCATCCCAACATTCGGATTTTTATTAAGGATATTTACCATAGTAGGAATATATCGTGCAGGATAAGTAAAATCAGCATCGATTATTACAAAATAATTTGCAGAAAATCCTGTATGTTTAATACCTTGAAATAAAGCGTCACCTTTACCTTTTCCTGTTTGATATAGAATTTGAGCACCAGAATCTTTAGCTATTTCCACTGTTCGGTCGTAACTGTTGCCATCAATAAGTAAAATTTGTTGATTACCTAAGTTTTCATGAAGTTCATTAATAGTATGACCTATACCTAATTCTTCATTTAAAGCAGCAATCATAATCTGAATAGAATAAGCTCGATTTTTCTTTTGTTCCACTAAGAAGACACCAATTTGTTCTGCTGGTTATCTAAAACCCTTTTTAATAAAGATTATCGAGGAGAAAATGGATAATAAAACTAATCAATTGACTGACAATAATCTTTTCCAAGAAACAGAAAAACATCTTAAGAAACATTAAAAAATATTTGTGTTTTTAGAGTCTTTTAATGTATAAATGGACTAATTATCCTAATAAATTGGATTTTCCAGAATTAATTATCCAGAATAATTTGTTCTGTAAAATAGGATAATTTAATTCCTTCTTTCTTAAATGTCTCAAGAACACCATAATTAATTTGTTGTTGAATATCCATATATTTTTCGTAATTTCCAGTAGCTATAAAATATACTATTTCATATTCCAAACCAAAAGGTCCAAGATGACTAAAATGTACTCTATCTAAAGAGGCCATTTTTGTTTTGTCAATAACTTTCTTGATATACTCTGGAATTCTTTCAAGTTTTTCAACTGAGGTATTATTATCTACTTTTAAATTGAAAAGAATTCTCCTTTTCTTCAATTTCTTGAAATTCCTGATAGGTTTAGATAAAAGTTCCCTATTTGAGATCACCATTTCTTCTCCTTGTAACAACTTAATTCTAGTAGATCTAACTCCAACTTTTATTACAGTTCCAGTGTGATCGCCCATAACTATTAAATCGCCTATTTCGAAAGGGCGATCAAAATATATTGAAAAAGCGCTAAAGAGATCACTTAAAATATTTTGAAGAGCTAATGCAATAGCTATACCCCCAACTCCTAATCCAACAACAATAGTTTCTAGATTTACACCCCAAACACCTAAAATTGCTAGAAGAGCAACAGAAAAACCAAAATCTGAATAACTTTTTTTAGAATTATTAAAAGATGGTTGCTAACTTTTTTTCTACGTTTGAGCCTATTTTCGCCATACCAATTGATAAAGACATTTGCTACACGAGTAAATATGAAGGAAACAACTAAGATTTCGCTTATAGTAAAAATTGAAGAAAAAATATCAGAATAATTATTCAGAAATGAAACTTCTAATAAACCATAATATACACCAAACAAAAGTGCAAGAATAAAAATTGGTGCTCGAATATTATTAAGTATAGTATCGTCTAGGTTTGATTTAGTTCGTATTGCTAAACGTAAGAGATATCGTTTAAATATTGTATGACCTATCCATGCGATCACTAATGCAATTCCAAGGATTATTGCAAACGCTAGTGTTTCACTAACAAGTTGACCCAGTTGAAAGGATTGTCGCAATATTTCAGTTAAACTCATTTAATTTCACTAGTATGAGTTCTCATTCTACCTGTAGACTACTTTAAAGTATTGCTAAATTATTTACAGCATAATAGTTGTGTGGAATCGAAGTTATCATTTTTTTTAAAAGCAATTTTATGGCTAAAATAACAAGTTGTAATTAATTATAATAGCAAAAAAATACAGAAATAACTATAAGGGGTTTTAAAATTATTGCCGTCTATCCCAGTAAGGGCTAAATAGTGCCAAGTATATTTCGGATGATATCAAAATGGAGGACGGAAATAATGCAAGACTTTTCAAAACTCGTCCTTAAATTAATTGAAGCGAGTCGTAACCATGAATCTTATCGAGATAAAGAGTGCGTAAATCTAATTGCCAGTGAAGGACTTAAATCTCCAGCAGTTAAACAAATGCTAAGTCTATCTACAGATTTAGAGGGAAGATATGCTGAAGGAGAAAATGATCTTCAAGGTCATGTAAAAAAAAGGTATTATCAAGGCCAAAAATACATGAAGATAATTGAAGATTACGCAACCGATCTTATGAAAGCATTATTTAAATGTGGTTGGGCAGATTCAAGATTAGTTTCTGGTACACACGCAAATTTAGCTACGTTCAAAGGTTTATCTTTAGCATCTAAAAATCGAAAGATGGTTGTTACTCCCTTAAGTTGTGGAGCACATATTTCTCATGATTATGCAGGTTTGGCAGGTTCTGTTTTAGGACTTGAAAACATAAATCATGTTTATAATATTGAAGAATTTAACATCGATCCAGATAAGTCGGCACATGTCATTAGAGCAGCTAAACCGGGTATTGTCACTTTTGGAGGAAGCCTGTTTCTTTTTCCGCACCCAGTAAAAGAGTTAAAAGCTGTTGCAGAAGAGGTTGGAGCCTATATTGCTTATGATGCATCTCATGTTTTAGGATTAATTGCGGGAGGTGTTTTTCAAGATCCCTTTGCTGAAGGAGCGGATTTCATAACTTCTTCTGCCCATAAAACGTTTCCCGGTCCACAAGGAGGTATAATTCTTGGAAATCCAAAAAATAAACGTCTTGAAAAAGCAATCAAAAAAATCCAATTCGCCGTATTCCCATTAAGCGCGTCCAACACTCATTTAGGCAGGTTACCAGCGTTAGGCATTACAGCATTAGAAATGAAGAAATTCGGTAAAGATTTAGCCACACAAACAGTTAAGAATGCTCAAACAGCTGGACAATACCTCTACGAAAATGGCGTTAAAGTTTTGTGTGAACACAAAGGCTTTACTCAATCTCACCAAATTGCTGTTGACGTATGTAATTTTGGAGGAGGAAAAAAGGTTGCCCAAGATCTGGAAGATGCAAACATTGTATTAAATAAGAATTTGTTGCCCTACAACAACCAAAATGATCGTGATAACCCCTCTGGCTTAAGAATTGGTTTTCAAGATGTTACAAGAAGAGGATTCAAAGAAGCAGACATTAAACATTTGTGTGATTTGATGCTCAACGTAATCAAATATGAAAAAAAACCTTTGGAAATTAAAGAGAATATACTAGAATTAAAGAAAGAATTCAATCAAGTTCTATATGGATTCCAAAGTGTTGAAGAAGCCATAAAATACTGCGAATCAGTATAAAACTTCTACCCAGTCTAAAAAACATGGATAAAATCAAACGTTAAAAATGGATTAAATGGAAATAAGTGAAAAAAATGAAGATACTACTCAATGATGGTTTAGCTAAGGAAGGAATTCAACTTTTTAACGAGGCAAACATAGAAGTAGATACCAAAAAGCGAACCACCAAACAGCTCATATCTGAAATTGGAGATTTTGATGCTTTAATTGTCAGAAGCGCGACAAAAGTCTCAAAAAAAATTATTAATTCAGGAGCAAAAGGTAAGCTTAAGATTATTGGAAGAGCGGGAGTTGGATATGACAACATAGATGTTTTTACAGCTTCAGAAAAGGGGATAGTAGTGAAATATGCACCGTTTGGAAACACAAATGCAGTTGCAGAATTAACTATAGGATTAATCTTGGGTATTTCTCGAAATATTCCCCAAGCCCATCAATCATTAAAAAATGGAAAGTGGAACAAATCTAAACTCAGAGGAACTGAACTTTCACATAAAACTCTGGGAATCTTGGGTTGCGGAAAAATCGGACAAAGAGTAGGAGAACTGGTAAGACGTGGTTTTGATATGGAAGTATTAGGATACGACATATGTCCATGTTTTGAAACAAACATTAAAATGGTAAACAAAGAAGAAGTGCTCTCTAAAGCTGACTACATCAGCATTCATACAGGAGGAAATAATGTAATTGTTGGAAAGAAAGAATTAGCCTTAATGAAACCAACAGCTTACCTAATAAACACTTCAAGAGGGAGTAACGTCGACATAAAAGCATTATACAAAGCACTAAAAGAAAAAAGAATAGCCGGAGCCGCAATTGATGTTTATAACGAAGAACCTAAAGTTGAAGGCGCTGAATTCAGAAGTGAACTTATTGATCTTGATAATGTAATCTTAAGTTCACACTTAGGTGCATCCACTGTCGAAGCACAAAAGGAAACTTCAATGGAAATAGCTCGAGTTGTAATAGGATATTTGCAGGGAGGAGATTTTACTAATTCAGTTAATGCAGGAGAGAGTATTGAACTAGAAGAAAAACCTGTTTACCCATTATTTATTCATCATCTTGATGTTCCAGGAGTTTTTGCAAATATTGATAAAATTCTAGCAGATAATGAAATCAATATTAGAGCAAACTATTCAAGACAAATTGGAAAAACAGGATACGCAGTTTCAGTGTATGTAGTTCACAAAAAAGTTACCAAAGAAACGATAAATCAACTAAAGAAAATTGAAACTATCTGTAATGTAAAATCATAAAATAGTTTTTGAAGTGGAATAAGTTAATAAATAAAAATAATTTTAGAACTTTTCACTATAAGTTCATTTCATTTAGTTGGATTTTTTAGCAGGATATATATTCAAGTTTTTTAGTTTAGGAAAACATGAAACTTGGAGTTTTGTTTTCAGGTGGCAAAGATTCTACTATTGCCCTCCATAAAGCAGCAAAAAACCACAATATTGAATGTTTGATAACAATAATTTCAAAGAATAAAGAAAGTTACATGTTCCATACTCCAAATATTGACATAGCAAAGATGCAAGCTGATGCCCTAGGAATACCGATAATTAAAAGGAAAACGGAAGGTACTCCAGAAGAAGAACTTAAAGACCTGAAGGAAGCAATAGCTACTGCAATAATAGAATTTAAAATAGCAGGTATAGTAACTGGTGCAATAGCGTCAGTTTATCAAACTCAACGAATTCAGAGAATATGTGATGAATTAGGAATAAAATGCATTAATCCTCTTTGGAAAAAAAACCAAGAAGGTATTTTAAGAGAAATCGTGGAAAAAGACTATGAAGTTATAATTTCCGGAATTTTTGCCTATCCACTTAATGAGAGTTGGTTAGGAAAAAAAATAACTAGTGAAATAATAGATCAATTAGTACTATTGAATAAAAAATTTGATCTAAACGTAGCAGGTGAAGGAGGAGAAATAGAAACAACAGTTTTGGATGCCCCTCTTTTTTCAAAAAAAATCAAAATAATTGATCATCGTATTATTGCTAAAAATAACTCTGGAGTTTTCACAATATCAAAAGCACAGTTAATACCTAAGAAGCCAAAATAGTCAAAATAACCGATAAAAAATACAAGTCTTTGCTAAAAATAGATTATGTTAAAAGTTAAATGTTTCTTTAAAGTATTTTAGATTAGGAATTTGCAAAACATGGTAAAAGAGTTATCTGCTGACGAAATTCGAAAAGAATGCGACACAAGTTTTATGCATTGTGAAACAACAAAAGATCTAGAACCGCTACTAAAAATTATTGGGCAAAAAAGAGCGGTAAAAGCACTAGAGTTTGGGTTAGGCATAAAAGATCAGGGATTTAATATTTATGTAGCAGGATATCCAGGAACAGGAAGAAAAACTGCTGTTAAAAATTTCGTTGAAAAAATTGCCCTTGCTGAGTCAACACCTTCTGATTGGTGTTATGTTAATAATTTTTCCAATCAGTACGAACCAACAGCAATAAAATTACCTTCAGGAAAAGGTAAAGAATTCAAAGAAGACGTCAAAAATCTAATAGAGAATATACGTACAGCTTTGCCGAAAGCTTTTGAAAGTGAAGATTATGCTTCAAAAAGAGAAGATACTTTACGCAATCTAGAAAGACAAAGAAAAGAAATCATAGATAAAATAAACAGCAAAGCTAAACAAGAAGGATTTTTGATTCAGAATACAAAAGTCGGTTTACTTCTAGTACCAATAATTAATGATAAACCAATTTCTCAGGAAGAACTATTAAAATTACCAAAAGAAACAAAAGACAAAATTCAAGCTAAACGAGAAAAATTAGAATCTGAATTGAGGAGCGTAATGAGACAGTTTTTAGACATGGAACAAAAGATCCAAGGAGAATTAAAAAAACTTAACCGAGAAGTTGCAATATACGCTATAGGACATTTAGTAGAAAAACTAAAAACGAAACACAAAAAAAACTCTCAAATAATTGAATATTTAAAAGGGATTCAAACTGACATTTTAGATAATTTAGCATTATTTGTTTCAAAGAGACACCCCCCAAAAAACCAAACACAATTGCAAATGCCATGGATGAAAGAAACACCCTTTAAAAAATATAAAGTCAACACAATTGTTGATAACTCAAAAATTAATGGCGCACCAGTAATAATAGAATTTAATCCTAATTACCAAAATCTTTTTGGTAAAACTGAAAAAGAAGCTCAATTTGGTGCTTTAATTACAGACTTCACTATGATTCATGCTGGGGCCCTTCATAAAGCAAATGGAGGATATTTAATTATACCAGTTGAAGATCTACTTCGAAATCCGTTTGCTTATGACGGGTTAAAAAGAGCTCTAAAAAATGAAGTAATAACCATTGAAGAACCTCAACAGAAATATGGTTTTATTAATGTTAAAAGTCTAAAACCACAACCAATTCCATTAAACGCTAAAGTAATACTAATTGGTGAGCCACAACTATACCGACAATTATTCGCTTTAGATAAAGATTTTACTGAATTATTCAAAGTAAAAGCAGAATTTGACACAACTATGGAGCGTACAAAAGAAAATATTAAACAATATGCAGGATTTGTTTGTACACTCTGTCAAAAAGAGGGATTAACACATCTTAATAGTTCAGGTCTCGCTAAACTTATTGAATATAGTCAGAGATTAGCTCAAGATCAAAAGAAATTATCAACTAGATTTTCTGAAGTAGCAGACATAATTCGTGAAGCTAACTTTTATGCTAAAAAAGAAAAATCTAAAACCATTTCAGGAGATTTTGTAAGAAAAGCTATCGAAGAAAAAATCTATCGTTCTAAACTCATTCAAGAAAAAATTCAAGAAATGATTGGAAGAGGATTAATCCTTCTTGATACAGAAACAGAACAAGTTGGACAAATCAATGGATTAGCAGTTATGGGTATTGGTGGTTTTTCCTTTGGCAGTTCATCAAGAGTTACCGCAAGTGTAGGATTAGGTAGAGGTGGAATTGTTGATATTGAAAGAGAAGCGAAAATGGGGGGTCCAACTCACACAAAAGGTGTACTGATATTAAGTGGATATCTTAATGAAAAATTTGCACAAGAAAATCCGTTAAGTCTAACTGCAAGATTAGTTTTTGAACAGAATTATGGAGGAGTTGATGGAGATAGTGCATCTAGCACAGAGTTATATGCAATTTTATCCGCGATATCAGGTTTACCCATAAAACAAAACATAGCGGTAACAGGTTCTGTGAATCAAAAAGGAGAAGTTCAAGCAATTGGCGGTGTTAACGAAAAAATTGAAGGATTTTTTGAGATATGCAAAATAAAGGGACTAAGTGGAAAGCAAGGTGTTATGATTCCTGAAAGCAATGTTCAGAATTTAATGCTAAAGGAAGAAATTGTAGAAGCGTTAAAAAATGGAAAATTTCATATCTATTTCGCAAAAACTATTGATGAAGGAATAGAAGTGTTAACAGGTATTAAAGCAGGAAAAAGACAACAAGATGGAGCTTTCCAAAAGGATACCGTAAATGATCTGGTCGATAAAAATTTGCGAAAAATGGCAGAAAAACTAAAAGAATTTCCATTAGAGGGAACAAAAAACAAGAATTAAAGTAAAAAAAAAGCAAACAATCAGATCTATTAAACTAACAGTCTGACAGTAAAATTGAATCTTAAAAAAAGTTGCTAAATAAAATAAAGAATACAAAATGGGTTGAAGTTTCTTAGAAAAAGAAACGTTTCTTTTTTGCAGATTGTTTTTTTGATTTTGTTACTGTTTTTTGTTTCTCAACAGGACGATCGACTACTGCAGTTATGGTAACACCATCATTTTCATCTGAATCTACTTTTGGAATAGAGTTAACTTTCCTCTTTGATTTAGCAACTGCCTTTTTCCTGTTTGTTTTCTTTGGAGTTATTGGTGCTTTATCAGATTCTACCTTTAGTTTTGATTGCAAACCATCTTTTTGTTTTTCTAAAGTAGAAACCTTTTTGTTTAATTGTTTTTGCTGGTTTTCTAAGTCTTCAATAATTACTCTTTCTTCGAGAATTAACACGTTATCTTCGAGTTTCTTTTGTTTCTTTTTCAAAGATCGGGTTGCTTCTTCAAGTTGAGCCCTTTTTACGCGTAATTCTTCAAGTTCTGAGCGAGTCATTCTTCATCAAACCTAACAATACTTTAGTGAAAGAATAAGCTTATGAAGTAAAAATCTGAATTTAAAATCTAATTAATAAGTCTAAATTAAAAGATTCTTTCTTGAAATTTATTAAGGGGAAAATGAATGCTATCAAGACAATAAGGAGCAATAGTTTTGAGTTATAAAGACAGAATGCATCCGCAAGTGAGTAAAGCGGAAATAGAAGTTTTTAAAGCATTAAGCGCTAAAGGTCTAACTTGTGGAATGGTTACTCAAAAACCAATCATTTTAAAATCAACCGTTCCTGATTTTTGTTGGTTAAATAAAAGAAAAGCTGTTTACCTGGATGGAAAACAAGTACATTCTAGCGATAAACAAAAAGACCGTGACGAAGAAGTAATTGAGTTAATGGAAGCTAAAGGATGGAAAGTTATGAGAATAGAATATGAAGCACCACTATCCAAAAAAGATTTAAAAAGGACAATAGAAAAAATCAAAGAGTTTATTGACCCGACTGATGAATACTAATAGAAACTAAATAATAAACATTGAATAATCAAAAAATATTTTTTAATGAATAGACTCAGTAGAATAAACTGGGTTTAGAAAATACATAAACGGCTTTAGATACCTTCAAGTAGACCCATTTTATGAAATTTCTTGAAATAAGAAAAGAGATGTTCTAGAAAGAAACCTGATAAAATAGCATATATCAATATTATAATGTGAATATTTTTGTTAAAATAACTGAGAAAGAAACAAAGTAATTATTTTGAGTCAGTTTCCGAATTTAAAAGTTCAAGATTATTAAGTGTCCCCGTTTTTCCAAGTGTAAGTTGTCTTTCACCTCTAAAAACGGACACACGCGCGTTTTCAATTTGAACTTTATCTTCAACAGCTACAGTTTCTATTTGTTCATTCCACAAACAAAGTTTAATTTGTCCAGTTTCATCGGAAATCAGCGCTTTTGCAAAACTAGCATGGTTACCATATCTAGTCACTACATATTTTGGTTTAGTAACCTCAAGAACTTTGGCTTTCAAAGTAATATGAGTCATACCCGCCCGTAAATCTCTAATTAAATGAGGAGAATTTGATCTTGCTCTTTTTGCCATTCGTCTTCTTACAACTTCAGTTTCCATATATGACTGAATCGGATTACCATTGAGTTTTAAGAAACCATCCGATACTGGAAATTGTGCTACAACTTCAGAGTCAGCAGTAATCAGAAAAATAATTTTTCCTTTTGCTTTTCCTCGACAACTAACTAAGAGATTACCACATTTAGATTCACCTTTTTCACTACTTTTCAATAATGAATGAAAAAGATCATCTGGATTAACTTCGTATTTCACGCAAAGAAAAGCTAGATATTCGCCTTCTGATTTTTTTTGTCGCAATTCTTTTCACATTCCAAGTAAACAAAGATAAATGTTTCAATATTTTGCAATCAGAACAATCCAGAGTAAAAAGTCTGCTAATTTGTTTAAATTGGCTTTTTCTCTAAAGAATCCCGACTGTTGCAATAGTATGCGTGAAATCATATATTAGTATGACTGGAAAGAACTGGTTTTAAAATAGAAAGTTATAATGTAACATCCGTTTTTAACAATATAATGAAAAAACAAATGATAATTGGAGATACGAATATTCGTTTTTTAATATGTCTAAATAAAGTAAAAAAAATATTTATTATTTTTTTAGAATGTTTTAAGAACTATACTTCTTAGTCGATTATGTTTTTCTAGAAAACTAATTATCTTCATGGAAACTGAGACTATCTGCTGATCAAATAATCGAGTAAACACAAGTGAAAAAACAAAAACAAAAATACCTAAAAAAACGGCTTGAACAAAATCAATCGTTCCCAGATAAAGGATCATAGAAAAAGTAATTAAAGCACTTATTAATCCCATAAAAAGCGAACGAAGTACAAAATACAATCTTTGGGTTCTAACAGATTTATTGAGAATTTTTAAAACTGAGTTTTTTCTTTGCTCACATTCTAAGTCCAATTCTTTCTGGGAAACTGTGTTGATTCCTTTTTCTAACTTAATTGATTCACATACTTCATTCATCAATATTCTATCAAGCTCTTCTTGCATAGCTTGAATTAAAGCATCATCCAGATCAAGATCAGTATGGTTCAATATTCATTACTCGCTATCTAACAACAGTCAAATTATAACAATCACCTACTTATTCGAGTTTCGTTAACCAAAAAACCTCTTTTCAAAAAATTATTTTTTTTAGATATAATAATCAAAAATAATTCTTAAGAAAGTATAACCTCTAAATATAAAGTGTTCAATAAAATATATCGAAATCAATAATCATAATTTAATAATATTTAACTAATAATTACTTGCAATTAAATCGATAATATTTTTATATTGGTCAAAGAAGTTTATTGTTTGAAACTTGTTTTTCCTTGTTCGGTTGTGAATTGAAGAATCATGAGAGAAAAAGGTGAGGAAATCAGAAACAGATTACCACGACTTGTTATGAGTCTGATAATGGGAATTATTTTTTGGATGCTGAGTGTGTTCATACCCCCCACTCTTAATGATGTAACTATTCCGGGTATTGGTACTCAGGCTTCATTTCTTGTGTGGATTCTCATGATACTAATTATGGGTATTTTCTTGATTCGTGTTTTGTCTGACGCTCTAATTTTGGGTGATATACTCACTGATGTATTCGTAAGTAAATTGGGTATAAAGGAAGAAAGATCACCTAAAAGGGCAGCTCGCGAATTTGTTTATATTATTGTCATAGTACTTGTGGTTACTGCAATTTCTCCAATAATATCTAACTTGGAGAATTACGGGGTTTACTTTAATGCAATACTAACCTATGTTGGGCTTGGACTAGTTATTGTCTTTATTTATGATATAGGAAGAATACTTTACACAATTCTTGAAAATAAAGCAGAGGCAATTGCTGATCAATTAACAAAGAACCCGCATAATAATAAGAAAAGGGATTAAAATGGATACTATAGTCATTATTCTGCTTCTCATCTATGTTTTGATAATTCTTATTTCCATTCTTGGACTTACATCAATGTCTGTAGCAGCATTAATTGGTGCTGTTCTTACCGCGTGGTTTGGAATACAATATGGCATATTCGATTATGAAGGAGCATTAGGTTTTGTTGATTTCCAACTTTTAGCGCTATTGATAGGCACTATGATCGTTGTAGAAGTAGCTAAAAGAGGAGGGTTATTCAATGTTTTTGCGTTGTATGCAATAAAAATTTCTGGAGGTCATCCAGGCAGGCTTTTTGTGTCAATCTGTGTTGTTTCAGCTCTTGTATCAATGTTTCTAAGTGATCCCACTGCGATGCTACTAGTAGCTGCTGCTACTGTTACAATAACCAAACTCCTGAAGTATGATCCAACCCCATATTTTCTTTCGGCAGCAATTATGATAAACCTAGGTGGAACAAGTACGCTTATTGGATCAGTTAGTAACATGATCATTGGACTTGAAGCTGAAATCACTTTTTTAGAATTCTTAAGTTATCTTGGTATTAATGAACTCATGCTATGGGCGATAACAATTTTAGCACTTTACTTCATTTTTAGGTCACGGTTAGGTAAGAAGAAAAAACTTCCGGAGTATGATCCAATGGAAGGTATTAAAGATCAGAAAATTTTTTCCAGATCAATAATAATCTTGGTCCTATTGGTAATTCTTTTCATTTCTGTTGATTTGATAGGAGTAGGGCCTGAAGCAGTAGCTTTAGGGTGTGGTATACTTGCCCTGTTGGTTAGTCGTGTTGATCCTGCAGAAATTTTTAGAGAATTAGATTGGGAAACAGTTTTCTTTATAGCTGGATTCATGTTTATTGTCGGAGGTTTAGAACAAACACAATTCTTGGGAGACCTATCAACCCAACTTTTCGATTTTGCTGCAGGTAGTTCTCTAATTGCTACTCAGTTGACATTATGGGTTAGTGGAGGTGCAAGCGCATTTGTCAGCAATATAGCTGTTGCTTTAACTTTTACTCCAATCGTTAGTGCTCAAGCACTTTCAGGATTAAACATAGAGGCCATTTGGTCAGCACTAATTTTAGGTACAAATCTAGGTGGAGCTACTACACCATTTAGCGGGGCTGTTATGATGATGGCAGTGGGAACATTAAAAAGAGAAAAAATAGAAATTCACTTTTCTGATTTCATAAAAGTGGGAGTAATCACAACCTTGATTCAATTAAGTTTTTCTAGCATCTATCTAATTCTTAGATTTGGTTTAATATAGTAGAGGATAAAAAATATGTGGAAAGTTAAAAAGTGGTTTGAAGAACAAACAGCCTCAAAGAAAGAATATGAACAAGAAAAAAGAGATTTCATAATGGCAATTGGAAAACCGTTTATAACTTTGAAAATAGAATTACCTAACGGTTTTGATGATCAAAGACATGCTTTTCTAAAGCTAGAAGAGGATTGCGAATTCATTGATGAAATAAAAGAGCATGTCAAAAAAAACTTGCTTATTAAAAAGCAAATGAACAAGTTAGCACATTCAAAAAAAATGGAGAAAGAGAAAACTAAACAACGTAAGTAATATGAGAAATCATATCTGTTTATGAAGATAATAAAAACATCAAACAATAATTTATTGAAATATATTAGAAATATTTTTTTTTAAAACAAAAAAAAAGTGAAAATGCATAATTGCATTATGTTTCTTTAGACATTTTCTTCGCTAGAGTAAAAGCTATAGGAATAAGCATTATTCCCATTGCAATTGCAAAAGCCCAAGAAATGTTTGCGATCACATTAGTCACACCTGGATAAGTAGCAAATATCGCGCCTGCACCGATAATCAAGAAAATGCTATAAAGAACAAACTTTGCATATCCGGCAACACCTTTGAATTCTGCATAGTCGTCTGTAATTGATTTTATCAGACCATCAGTAAGAGATACACCAGCACCAATTATTACGAAACCTAGTATCAGAGGATATACTGTACTACCTGAAAGCAACATTGTATCAAGAGCTAACAGAAGAATAAACGCTATCAAACCTATCATTAGCAGATTTTTTAGCATATCAGCAATTTCAGATTTTTCAGCAGGAAACATTGGCTTCAAAGTTTGCCCAATTAAACCAGCTAAAAAGTCAACTAGCACAGTTCCAAAAATTATTATTAGAATTCCAGCTAGAAGCCTGGGCAGATAGTCAGCTATGGTAGACAGGTAAGCACCTGTAGTGCCACCTATACCTACAATTTGAATCGCTAGAGTTACCCCAATTATTGTAATGAAAGCTTTTAGCATTCCGCCAACTAGATTTGATAAATCTAAACCTGAATTTTTAAAAGCTCTACCTGTAACGGTTTTATCAAAACTTTTCTCTATTCCAAGTTTTTCGACTACTTTGTTTCCAGCTTTTCCAACAATTGTTCCTATACCGTAAGCTACCAGAATCACTATAATAGCGCCAAGAATCGCGGGGATCGCAGCAATTATGTCTCCAACCATATTGGATAACATATCAACAACTTGTAACATTATTTTATCACTAATGACAAGTAGTGTTTTAACCTTTATAAAGCATTTCATACTAAATTCTAACTAAATTTTAACATGAAAATAAATAAAAAAATGATTTAAAAAAAATAGTTGAAAGAAACTAATTGAATTTGGAGGAAAATTGAAAAACATTAAATAATCATTAAAGAGATTTTTTGATAATAGTAAAACTATTTTAAAGATGAAAGATAAAAATCGCAAAAAACGTTAACTACTTTTCAACCAGATGGAAGAAACAAAAAAATGGAATCTACAGATAGAAAAAAAAGTCCAAAGGTTAGAATTCAAAGTTTAGTATTGATTTTAGCAATCGGTATTTTAATTGGAGGTTTCAGTGGATACCTTTTTGGATACTATTTAATCACATCAGAAAATGAAAATATTAAAAATCAACTTACAAACATAAGAAATCAAATAAATGATATGCAAATTGAAGCCACCCATAAAAACGAGAACACTAGTGAATTAATTGAGGAACTTCAAGGGAAACTATCACTTATTCAAGAACAAATCGATGATCTAAAGGGAGAAATTAACAATTCAGATCAAAAATTAATCGAGACATCAAATGAAATATCAAGCCTTGAAGTACAAACATTATTGCTTTTAGAACAAATAGGTAATTTGCAATCTACATTTGAGAATACAATTCAAGATTTTTACTCAAGTTCAAGTGAAAATATCTCGATTAGTTTGCTGTTCGAACAAGTAAGAGAATCTGTAGTTGTTATTCAAGGAATAATACCTCAGATCCCAAGTTCAATATTAGTTCAAGGATCAGGATTTGTTTACAATCACAGCGGAAACATGGTTATTTTAACAAATAATCATGTTATAGAAAATACCGACACTATTACTGTCACCTTTACAAATGGAGAGTCATACGACGCGACTATTTTAGGTTCAAATCCAAATAACGATTTTGCAATTCTTACAATAAATGCTCCCCAAGAAATATACAAACCCTTGGAAATAATAAGCTCATCAACACTAAAAGTTGGACATTCGGTAATAGTTGTTGGAACCCCATATGGACTTGAGGGTTCTTTAAGTAACGGAATTGTTAGTGCTTTAAACAGAACTATTAGTATTGATGAAATAGTCATGACCAATATCATTCAAACAACAACACCATTAAACCCCGGAAATTCAGGAGGACCACTCATGAATTATAATGGACAAGTTGTAGGCATCTCAACAGCTATTGTAGAAGAATCACAAGGAATAGGATTTGCAATTCCATCCAACACAATCCTATCGGATATTCAAATAATCTTTGGTTGAAATAAAGAAATTAATTCATAAAATAAGATTGAACTATGCATTGGTTTTTTTGGAATTGCGATTGTTTGACGAACTTACATCTGTCATTTGAAAAACTATTAACCTTAATGATGATTACCTTATCACTAAATTCTAGAAAATGACACACAATATTGGGACACATAAATGGAATAAATAAAAAACAACACCTAAAAAGTCAATCCCAACGTCAAAATTCCAAAATAGATAAATAAAATGGCGCCGGGAGGGGGATTTGAACCCACGCGGCCCCAAGAGGCCACAAGCTGATTGGTGCATAAAGTGCATCTCCAAGCTTGCTCCCTA
>CAWKCH010000011.1:0-153839 GCA_963848105.1 Candidatus Bathyarchaeota archaeon | reverse complement strand
GCTCTTGTGATAGAAAGATTAAAAAAGACATATCCTGGATGGAAATTCTTACTCAAAAAAACTTTATTTTTTATTTTTTCCATGGATGATGTTTAATCTAGCAAGCGGTTTAACCAATTTTATCTGGTATGGGCTTATCCAAACATCCACAGCTTATGCTGAAGCTTATCAGTTTGGAGGAATTCTCCAATTCATTGGAACAGCTATGGTAGCAATGTTATCAGGTTTTATTGCTGACCGCTTTGGAAGAAAACAACCAATTATAATCGGAGTAGTTTTGTTTGGAGTTAGTTATGCAATATTAGGAATAGCAACCTCAGAACTAACTACAATTATTCATTTAACCACTTTAGGTATAGCTTGGGGGTTTTTAATGGTAGTTTATCTAGTAATTCCTGGTGATTTAGCGGGATCTTATACCCAAGAAAAATATTATGCGTTAGCTACAGTTCTTCCCTTTATTGTATACATGAGTTTAAGTGCATTGCCTCAAGCTCTAGGCTTAACAGCTCCAGCAAATATTCTCTCACCAATATTAAGCATACTACTTTTTCTATCTCTTATTCCAGTTTTGTATGCTACAGAAACACTACCATTATCAAGAATACAAAAAGAAAGATTAAAGAGCAAATTGAAAAATTAGAGAAAATATTCGAAGAATCAAAGAAATAAAAACATTATGAAAGTAATTTATTATTTTTAAATAATAAGTATATTTAATACTTTTTAATGGTATTTTTTTTAAAATGATATATGTAATGTATGCTTTTATTAAAAATTGTGTGAAAAGATTATTCTCGAAATTACTTAAAAGAAGGACTAACTATTTCTTTAAGAAAATTTGCAGCTGTAACCCTACTAACTTCAGGTACCCTAGCATGGTTTTTTCTACTTCAAGTATATCATGTGACATTATTAAACAATATTGTTCAGGATCCCTATTGGGTGGATATTTGGTCGGGGTTTATTTTTTGATTCGTCGCAATTCTCTCAGCAATTATTGCAAGTCTATTTAATAAAAAAATTGGATAGTAAAAAATTTTTTATTGTTGGATACTCTTGGAATTCTATCTACTCTTTCTCTCGCATTAGTTCAAGGAATATTGATTCTTTAATATTCTTGATATTCTATTGGGTTTGTCTCTTAGGTTTTGGCTTACCGGTAGTATGGCTTTAATTGCAAATTCTACAACTATTGAAGAGAGAGGTCGAGTTTCAGGAATAACGATATTTGAAACTTTTGTTATTGCATTTCTTACAATAGCAATAGTAAGATTCTAGGGTGAAGGAATACTCATTATGATTCTTTTACTTACTATCGTAAGAATGTGTTAGTTTCTTCGCATTTATTATTGGAAAAAGCTAAGAATAATACCAAGAAAGAAAAATGACTTCCCCAAATCAGCTTACAAGAATTTATTTTTATATAATTCCTTGGATTATGTTTACTTTTGCAGCGGGTATTAGCATGGAATCTGTTTCCTAAAACTGATGAATATTTATCTGCTATATTCTTTAGGAACAGTTTTTCGTTATGTTTTTATTGCTATCTTTGGTTTCGTTTGGGGTGTTGTAGCTGATCGTGTTGGGCGCAAACAACCCATAATAATTGGTCTTATTATTTTAGGTGTAAGTTTTGCCCTGTTAGGATTTGCAATGTCTACCTAACACTAGTGCTTTTTTATTTGACTATATCGGGTATCGCTTGGGGTTCATTTCTTACTCTTTACACTGGCTATTCCAGGTGATCTATCAGTTTATGCTTAAGAGAAAAATTTTACGCGATAGTAAATTTCCCATTGATTTCTTTATTTGCTTTATCTCTGCTTAATCTATCCTTTTTAGATAGTTTTCTGCGAGTTCATTTTCTCAAGTTCTAAGTCTTCTTGCTCTTTCTTTCCATTATTCCAGTGTTACGCGCAAAAGAAACTTTGCAAGAAAGCAAAATACAACAAAAGAAAAATGAAAGAATACACAAAAAAAGTAGGAAAAATAATTCAAGAATCAAAAAAAACATAAATTAAATCAGCTTTATTTCAATTCAATTTTCACTCGATTTTATAAAATAATTAAAAAAATTCTTGTAATGATATGGTGAGTTTGCAATAATCTATATAAACAATATATCTAGTAACTCAGATATACAATTATTATTCTATTAATCGTTTAGGTTGAAAAAAAATGTCAAAAGGAAAAACTTTAGCTTTTCACTCCTACAAAGGTGGTACTGGAAAAACCACCCTAATCACAAACCTAGCTGCATCTTTAGCTAAGGATGGAAAAAGAGTTTGTCTATTAGATTTTGATTTGTATGCCCCTAGTCTAGCTACTTACTTTAGAAAAAAATCTAATTGCTACTTATATGATGTCCTAAATGGAAATGTGGATATCTCTGAGATTCTAATTGATGTGAGTTCAGAATTAGAATTAAATGGAAAGCTTCTGTTGGGTCTTTCTAGCCCTAAAAAAGAGGATGTTCAAGAAATTGAAATAAGACATGATCTAAAATGGCAACTCAAAGCTGTAAGACGATTTCTTTCAGCCAAGAAATCCTTAATTGAAGATTATGATTTAGATTACGTTTTTTTAGATACAGGTCCTGGGATTAGATATTGGTCAATTAATACTCTTGCAACAGCTGACATACTTTTGCTTACAATGAAAATTAGTGACATGGACATTGAAGGCACAAAAAAAATGACCGCTGACATATATGACTCCCTAAAAAAATTCGGATTAGAATATTTCATTCTACTCAATAAAGTTCCCGGTGCAGCCCCCATAGAAGATGTGGGATGGGAAGAAAGCGAGTTTACCTTAATTGAAGAACTAGAAACTGATATGAATACTAAAGTCATTGGATCAATTCCCTGTTACTGTGATATTCAATTCAATAGACATGAATTTCTATTCTCCATCAAAAAACCATCACATCCATTTTCCAAAAAAGTCGTTGAACTATCCAAAATAATCGAAAAATTATTCTAAACACTTTATTCAATAGAAAAAAATAACAAAATATCAAAAGTGTTTTTTGGACTTTGATAAAAAAACGGATTAATAGTGACTCATTCAAGAAAAAAACAAAAATTGTATAAGTGAATAGCTACTATTAACGATTAATAATATTACTACCTCAAGAACAAGTATTTGGCAAGTGGATAAATATGAAACCTCAAACATCTAATAAAATGTAATGATGTATTTCCTGGATCCAAAAAACTTGTTGAAGGAGACTTACCCTCTCAATCTTTTCTTTTAATAGGTCCATCCGGAATTGGAAAAACAATTTTTTGCAAACAATTCATCTACAATGGTTTGGCAAAAGGGGAGTCTTGTATCTATTTAACTACCGATGAGTCTCCATTAGCGATAGAAAAATCCATGAAAAATTTTGGTTTTAATATTAGTTGTGATTCAAATCCTTGTTCCTTTAGAGTTATTGATTGTTACTCATGGAAACTTGGGGGCAAATCTTCAAGCGAGTTTTTTGTCAGTAATCCAACTGATTTGGCGTCAATTTCAAAAAATATAGAAAGCGCTTGGGAAGATCTAGGAAAAATCCGCTTAGTCTTGGACTCTATAACAGGATTAATCTCCCTGAGCAATCACCACCAAGTATACTTCTCAAAATTCCTACAAGCTATTGTAGCAAAAATTAGACGAATGGATGGAAACGCCATTTTCACGGTAGCTCCTGAAGCACATGACCAACAATTCTTGAGTTTCTTACGGTTGGCTTTTGATGGAACATTGGAGATGAAAACTGATGAATCGGGCGAAGAACTCAAACGATTACTTCGCGTTTTCTCACTTAGAGGAGCAAAACACAAAACACATTGGACACCCTTTGAAATCACAAACAACGGTATCGTCCTGAAAAATGAACAAGGTTTAAGATGCGATATGTGTTCAAGACAAATCGAATGGGACCCAATTGTCGAGATTGTGGAAGGCAAAAAATACCAATTTGATTGTCAAGAATGTGCACAAACCTACAAGAAATTCAAAAGTTTATACAACGGATATTTCACATAAACTGATTTTTTGGTTTTTTATTTTTGTTTTAAGTTTTTACCAATTGCCTTTGATATAAACAAACCTATAGGTATTGTGTACGCGGCTAAAATAGTGTTAAACGCTGCAATTAGAGGTAATGTAGCTATTATTACCTCCTCTGAAAATTCAAATCCAAATGGGATTGGCAATCTTAACACTAAATAATTGACTATAGTCATTGTAATTACTCTTAATATTATTCCTGAAGTTGTTGAGAGTATAACAAAAACTGGAATAATTGGACTTACTTTCTTTTGTATTTACTTTTCTGTTTTTAAGAATTTTTTGAATTATAAAGATGCCAAAAAGCATAGATAAAGTTGCTATCAGATTATAAATTGGTCCCATGGGTGTCGCTCCTTGAAACACCACAATTAAAACTACTAGCATTGAGAACTGATATAATAATTGCTGTTTTCTTACTAAATAGATCAAAAGCAGTAACTATAGGTATTTCCCAAATTTGAAAAAAAAGATAAGTCGCAAAAAAAGCAGGGACTGCAAATCCAGACATAGCAAGAGCCATTGTTACAGCTGTAAATACAATTATTATCGATAGAGTTTTAGTGTCCATTTTTGTTCGAATATTAGTATTGTTTAGATTATTTAAGAGTAGTTACCCAAAAAAGAGTACATCTTTTTGTTAAATAATAAATATGATTCTTACAATATTATCGTGATTAGCCTTGTCTGAAATCACGCTTTCTTCTCAGGAAATAAAAAATTGGCTTGACAATGAAACAACTGATTTTCTATCACCCATACAACTTGAAGCAAAAAAAAACCAAGAAAGCCTTCAAGAAATTCTTCGGAACATTAGAGAAGTTAGCAAGTCACTATTAGATATTAGTTCAAACGAAATCGAAAAAAGAAATATGCGTGTTCTAAATCGTGCAAGAGTCCTCAACAAACTCGCTACTCTTTTCTTAGAACGAATTGAAAGGATCAAAATATCCGATCAAGTATCTTATGTAAACTTATCCAAAGAAGTTATGGAAACAAGCAAAATATTTCGAGTAACAGATATAGACATCAAAAACTTTTTTCCCCGTATATCTCCATTCTTTATCAGAGACAGAAGAAAATTTTTAGCTGTTTACGAGAAAGCCAAAGAATCCTTTGAAAAAATAAACGAATTCATCAGAGAAGAATATGTTAAAACAAAAACCTTGCAAGAAACATTTCAAATAATCTCTGAGCTAGAAGATCTTGAAAAAAAAATAAAAGAAATTGAAGTTGAACTAATAAGCATAAAAAAAGATCAACTTTCCTCAGCAAAAGAACTTGATGAATTTACAATAAAAATTGCTTCTCTAGAAGATAAAGATACAATTAATCAATTATCTCAAATTGATCAAGAAATAACCAAACTCAAAATAGAGGCAAACAAAGCTTTTAGACATTTAAAAAAACCCTTTAAAAAAATGCAAGCATTATCCCTACACTACAATACAACTAATTTAAATCCAAAAGAAGTAGCTATTCTTGATCTTTACATAGAAAATCCTTTTGATGCTCTAATAGAAGAAAAAGAAAGCTACCCCCTATTAAAACAGATCCTAACAATACTTCAAGACCTTTTAGACTCTGGAAAACTAAAATTAAAATCTGATAAAACAAGAAAAGCCAAAATAGCAATAAAAAATACTATTCAAAACTCTTTAGCAAAATTACACAGACAAAGCATTGAAGCAAATAAACAAAAAAAACTGATACTAAACTCAGATACCTTAACTGAAATCAATAAAAAACAAACAGAATTCAAAGAAAAAACAAAAAAACTCGAAGCTAGAAAAGCTAGAATTGATGCTTACGCTTTAGTGAAAAAAACTAAATCAAATAGAATTTTAGACAGAATAAACGAACATAAAAAACTAATAGAAGACAACATCTACAAATCTATAGAGAAAAAAATCAAGATTAAATAATTTCATAAATTCCTTGATGAAACTTAAATCTTTTAACAGGTTGCCCACGGAAAGTTTAAGAGCAAAAGCCATCAGCATCATAATGAATAAACTAATCTGAAGGGTTAGCTTTGAAAATTGGTATTGTAACTAGAAATATGGAATCATGGAGTTCAACTCAATTAAGGCAATCTTTAGATAAAAAAAGAATTTCCTATGATTGTTTTGCTTTTCCAAACATAGTTACTCAACTTGGAAAAAAACCATTTTTTAAAGTAAAGGAACAAGATCTAATTAAAGAGTTTAGTGCACTTATTATTCGACCAATCGGACGAGGGTCAGTACACCAGATAATCTTTAGAATGGATTTAATATCCAAACTAGAACAACAAGGATTTCTTGTCATAAATCCCTCCAAAGCAATTGAGCATTGTGCAGACAAATATGCAATACTATCCATAATGGAAAACTCAGGTATTTCTATTCCACATACCATTGCCACTGAAAGTGTAACAGATGCCCTAAAAGCCTTTGAAGAACTGGGAGGTGATGTAATAGTTAAACCCATTTTTGGTTCAAGAGGTGTAGGAACAACAAGAATTAATGACCCAGAAATTGCGTCAACATCTTTTAAAGCAATAATTTTTCATCATGGAGTTATTTATCTTCAAGAATTTATTCCACATGGAACCTCAGATATACGCGCTTTTGTTATAGGGGATCGAGTAATTGCTTCAATGAGAAGAGTTGCCACATCTTGGAAAAACAATTACAGCCAAGGAGCAAAACCAGAAACAACAAAACTTGATAAAAACCTTGAAGAACTGGCAATAAACTCAGCCAAAGCAGTTGGCTGCAAAATAGCTGGTGTTGACATTTTGGAAGGTCCAAGAGGTCCAATGATTGTTGATGTTAATAGCCAACCTGGATGGAAAGGATTGCAAACAACAACACAAACTAACATAGCTGATGAAATTATTCAGTATGTTCTATCAGAAATAAAAAAGTAAGGTGAATAAAAATTCGTGAAGTCCCCATCTTAAAACACGATCTTTCAACCAAAAAAACTCAGAAAATAACTGATTTTATAGCTGAGGAAAAACCACTTCACCTTTTTGTAAACAAAACCTTTTGGGCAACCATTTTATGTTCTCCAATTGAACTAAAAGAACTAGCAATAGGTCATCTGCTCTCAGAAGGAATAATAAAATCAACTAAAGAAATCCAAAACATTATTTTTAAACCTAAAAACTCCTGTTTTGTCACTTTACAACCCAACATAAATATCCAAGAACGATTAAGCCTCTCAAGATTACATCAAAGAGTAGTTACCTCTGGTTGCGGAGGACAATCAACACATCAATTCTCAAGAAAACCTCAAAAAATAACATCAAAACTCACAGTTACAGCAAAAACCCTATTCGAAAGCGTAAAACAACTCAACTTCAAAGCTAAAACCTACAAACAAACAGGTGGAGTCCACGCTGCAGCACTCTACAATTCCAAAGGATTACAGGTAGCTATAGCCGAGGATGTAGGACGACATAATGCTGTTGACAAAGTGATAGGAATCGCTGCCATACAAAGAAATCGAGTTTGGCAAGTTATTTTTAGCTTCTACTGGTCGTTTATCTGGAGATATAATTTTCAAAGCTGCAAAAGTAGGAATACCTATAGTATCTTCACTAGGTGCTGCTTTGGATTCTGGATTTGACATGGCAAAAAACGCGAATCTTACTCTAGCAGGCTTTGTAAGAGGTAATCGAATTAACATCTATACTTATCCAGAAAGAATCTTGTTATAAGGATCAACAGCAACTTGCGGAAAAACAGTTTTCTTGTTATTCTCAAAAATAATTCTCTCTTTACTTTTAGTGAATTCACCCACAAAACTAGATAAAATACCCAGATTACCCAAATTTTTTCTCACATTCTCTTTTTCTTTAGAGTCAATGGCCACTAACATCGAACCCGCAGACGACATCGAAAAAATCTCATTCTCAGAAAGTCCAAAATGTTTTTGAAGTATTCTGGTTTCTGGTCTAATTAAAATTTTTTCTTTTTCTAACTGAAAACCTAAATCTGAAGCATCAGCCAATTCATTAAGTGCTGACACAAACCCCCCCTCAGTTGTATCATGCATAGCACTAACACCATCCATTTTAGCAAGATGTATTGCTTCTTTTACACAACTTTGCATCTTAATCATCTCCATAAGTTGATTTGCTTGAGATTTGCCAAACAGTTTTTTTGCTAAATCATTTTTTAAATAAGAAAAATTTGTTAATAATTCTAAACCAACTTCTTTTACCTGCAAAATTAAATCACCACTTTTAACATTGCAAGGCATAATTAGTTTCTCTTTTTCAACAGTACCATAAGCGGTACAAACACCCACCATTTTCTTAACACTTTCATAAATTCCAGTGTGTCCAGTGACAACTACCATATCTAATTCATTTGCTGCTTCACAAACTTGATTCATCGCTTTCTCAAAAAATTCAGGCTTAGTTCTTGGTGGCCCTAAAAGATTAATTGTACAATATTCGGGTTTAGCTCCAAAAAGCGCAACATCAGAAGCAGAATAATTAATCAACAACCAACCAAACCACTCTTCAGGAACACCAGTACACGGATCAGTAGAAACAACCATACATTTATCACCCAAAAAATGAACACCCGAATCATAACCAGGAAGAGGAGGAACAACCATCCTAGGATCCCTTTTTATACAACCCAAAAGTCTTTGAAGTTCTTCAGTGCTTAGTTTTCCCAATTTCTAATTAAACTCCATTTTCACTTCTACAACTGATTTACAGATAGCTATTTAGCGCTTTACTTTTTTGTAATGTGTAAATAATAAAACCACTTATCACTATTTCTGGAATCAAATAGCTTCCATTGTATATTGCTGAATAAATTAATGGACTAACTCCTTCAGGTGCGAATGTTCCAAAGAAAACAACTCCGGATATGAAATGCATCGCAAACCGACCTGATATACCCAATATCAAACCAAACAAGGATTTTTTTTGAAAAAAACCAGTAATACCAAGAATACCAAAAGCAAGTGGATAATCCAAAATAATTTGAATCGGATGATATATGTGCGGTGAAAAAGCGAAAATTTGTACAATTCCATAAATAGTTCCTCCAAATAAACCCACTTTTGGTCCTCTTCTAAGCGCTAACCAAAGAATTGGTACCATTGAACCTGCAGTTACTGAACCTCCTTGTGGAAAACTGAAAATTTTTATGAAACTTAAGACTGTTGCCAAAGAAACAAAAAGCGTGATTTCAGTAATTATTCTAGTTGGAAATATTTTATCTTGTTTGCTCATGTTTTTCCCTCCGCCAGTATTACCTGGTTCAGGTCATATGGGTCGACAATAACTATTTGTCCTCTCAGCCAAGTGTTAATCCTAGCTCCCCAAACCTTCAGGGGATAATGTTATTTAGTTGTATTTTAGTTTTCCTAAAGCTAAAGCAATAGGAGAACTTTGTAGAATGCAACCTCTGCCCAGAAAATATAAATTTAGTGAGATAGAACAAAAATGGCAGCAGAAATGGGAAGAAATGGGTATTTACCATTTTGACTGGAATAACACAAAAAAACCAGTTTATACTATCGATACGCCTCCCCCATATCCTTCTGGCGATTTTCATATGGGTAACATTCTAAACTGGACCTATTTTGATATGCTCGCTAGGTACAAACGAATGCAAGGCTATAATGTTCTTTTTCCCCAAGGTTGGGACTGTCACGGATTAAGCATTGAAATACAAGTAGAAAAAAAGAATAAAATCCGAAAACATGACATACCCCCAGATAAATTTCGAGCTTTATGCAAAGAAATAATAGAGAAATATATTGCTCTTATGAAAGATTCTATTTTAAAACTAGGTTGTAGCATAGATTGGAATACTGAATATCGTACCATGGATTCAGACTATTGGCGACGTACACAACTAAGCTTTATTTTATTACACAAAAAAGGATTTATGTACCAAGGAAAACACCCTGTTAATTGGTGTCCTCGCTGTGAAACTGCAATAGCTGATGCAGAAGTTGACCACGAAAAAAGAAAAAGTTCACTTAATTATATTCGGTTTCCAATAAAAGACAGCAACGAACACCTGATCATTGCCACATCAAGACCTGAATTCATTCCTGCATGTGTTGCAATAGAAGTTAATCCAAAAGATGAAAGATTTAACAAATACATAGGCAAAAAAATTGTTGTTCCAATTGTAGATCGCACAGTCTCCATAATTGGTGAGGATTCAGTTGATCCAGAATTTGGAACTGGCGTAGTTATGATTTGCACTTTTGGAGACAAAGAAGATGTTAAAACTGTATTAAAACATAAACTTCCAATTATCAGAATTTTAACTGACAATGGAAAAATTAACGAAAAAGGCGGAAAATATGCAGGCTTAAAAATAATCCAAGCTAGAGCCGCTATAGTTGAAGATCTAACTCAAGCAGGATTATTTGAAAAAGAAGATAAAAATCAATCATGAAGTTAGCGTTTGTGATAGATGCAAAACAAACATTGAGTTTTTAGAAGCAAAACAATGGTTCATGAAAACTCGAGTATTAACCGATGATGTCATCAAAACAGCCAATGAGGTAGTTTGGTATCCTGATTACATGAAAACAAGATTAATTGATTGGGCAAAATCTTTGGATTGGGATTGGGTTATTAGTCGTCAACGTGTTTTTGCTACTCCTATTCCTGTATGGTATTGTAAAGATTGTAACCAAGCAATCGTTGCAGATGAAAAATGGGTCCCAATAGATCCAAAACTTACTGATCCACCCATAGAAAAATGTCCCAAATGCGGAGGCAAAAACTTTATTGCCGAAAAAGATGTGTTCGACACTTGGATGGATAGCTCAATTACGTGTGCTGTTCATGCAGGTTGGCCAGATAGAATTGATTGGAAGCGGTTTTATCCAGCTAGTGTTCATCCATCAGGAATTGACATAATTAGAACTTGGGCTTACTACTTAATTGTTAGACACCTGGCATTATTTGAAGAGACTCCATTCAAGAGTTGTCTTATCAATGGTATGGTTTTAGGTTCAAATGGACGAAAAATGAGTAAATCCCTCAAGAACTATGTGGCTGCACCTAAGGTTTTACTAAAATATGGTTCGGATGCTACACGTCAATGGGCAGCAGGAGGCGGTGCAACTGGATCTGATATTCCATTTAGATGGCCTGATGTAGAATATGGTCGACGTTTTCTAGTGAAACTTTGGAATGTTTCAGGATTTGTAAACAAGTTATTGGAAGGGTACAAACCTGAAAAGAAATTTGTTGGAGAGCTTCAACCATTAGACAAATGGATTTTAAGCAAAGTAGGAAAACTAACCGATAAAGTAACTACTGCAATGGACAAGTGTCAATTCAACGTTGCTATAGAAGAGATTCGAAACTTTACTTGGCACATTTTATGTGACAGTTACGTAGAAGCTGTAAAAGACAGACTCTACAGACCAGAAATCCACGGAGAATCCAAAAAGACAGCCGCACAATACACATTATATACGGTTTTATACAAAATTCTGAAATTTCTCTCTCCCATAACCCCTCATATAACCGAAGAAATCTACCAAGCTATGTTCCTTGATTTCAAAAAACACACAAGTCTAAGTATAGCTTCTTGGCCAGTCTCTATTCCTAATCTAATCGATGAAGAAATTGAAAACAAAGGCGATATGATAATTGCCTTAATAACAGAAGTACGTCGGGAGAAATCAGAAAAACGTCTACCCCTCAACTCTCCAATTACAACTATGACCATATATGCCAACAATGTAAAAACTGCGGAAATATTCCAAGATGGCGCAGTTGATATCTCTGGAACTTGTAAAGTTGAAAAACTAAAGATTTTACCAGAAAAAGGCAATGGGAGAATCGTAACAGACTATCCAAAAATACAATTTAAAACTGAATTCCAAAGTTAGTGTTCAAAATGAAAGATTCAAAAACTAAAACAGTTGGCCTCATTGGATGCGGTGCTATTGGCACTCTTGTTGCTCAAGCTATTGAAAAAAAAATTGTGAAATGCGACAAACTAGTACTTTTTGACTATCAACAACATAAAGCAATAGACCTCAAAAAGTCAATAGATTTTGATACAACTATAGTAAATAACCTTGAAGAAATGCTTCAACTAAATCCATTAGTTATTATCGAAGCAGCCTCACAAAAAGCTGCAAAAGATTACATTAAACCAATCACAACTAAAGGTGTTCACCTAATCGTAATGAGCAGCGGAGCTCTATTAGGCATGGATTATCAAAGTAAAAAACTTCATGTACCCTCAGGTGCAATTGGAGGTTTAGATGCAATTTCCAGTGCAGCTCTAACCCACATATCTGAAGTAGTACTAACCACAAAGAAGAATCCAAAAGCATTTGAAATGAAAAACTCTCAACCAAAAATTATCTACGAAGGAACAGCAGAAACAGCAGCAAAACTCTACCCCAGAAGCATGAATGTCGCATCTACTTTATCCTTTATAGTCAAACCCGCTAAAGTACAAGTTCGACTAATTTCTGATCCAAACACAAAAAGAAACACACACGAGATACAAATCAAATGGCAATTTGGTCAGATGCTCTTGCGATTTTCTAACGATCCACACCCTGAAAATCCACGCACAAGCGCATTAGCAGCATGGTCAGCAATAAATTTACTAAATAATCTTCTAAACAAATAACCAAACTCACTACCATTCTTCTACACAGAATTTTAACAGTTAATTATTTTACCTAAAATGTAACAAAAGATATATTCACTAACAGATTCTCTTTTGTCAAAAACCAGGGAAAGAATATGGTCTCATCCAATAATAACAAAGATATGGTTGTCACACCTTGGGAAGTAACAGGTGACGTAGATTACGATCGACTAATAAGAGATTTTGGAACTCAACCTCTTACTCCAGAAATATTAAAGAAAATAACCGAGAAAACAGGAAAACTACACCTTCAACTTCAAAGACGAATATTCTTCTCCCACAGAGACTTAGATACAGTACTCAAACTCTATGACGAAGGCACAAAGTTTGTTTTATATACAGGACGTGGCCCCTCAGGTCCTGTACATATTGGTCATCTTATACCCTGGTTATTCTCTCTGCATCTTCAGGAGAAATTTGGTGCCAGACTATATTTTCAAATGACCGATGATGAAAAATTTCTAATCGATGATAAAATAAGTCTTCAACATACAAAAAAATATGCCTATGAAAATGCGCTTGATTTAATTGCGTTAGGTTTCAAACCGGACAAAACCTTTGTAATTTATGATGTTGAAGATATAGATTTACTATACGATATTACCTTAGAGGTAGCAAAAAAAATCACGTATTCAACAGCTAAATCCAGCTTTGGATTCAAGGACAGCACAAACATAGGTTGGGTTTTCTGGCCAGCAATACAAGCAGCACCTTGTTTTATACACAAAAAATTAACTGGCGAGAATGTTCCAGCACTAATTCCTGCAGCAATCGATCAAGATCCTTATTGGAGAGTTACTCGAGATATCGCTCAAAAACTAGGCTATCACAAACCCGCCCAAATTCACTGCCGATTTCTACCAGGACTAGGATCCGGAGGAAAAATGAGTGCATCTAAACCTGAAACATCAATCTTTACAATGGACTCCCCTGAAGTAGTTAAACGAAAAATCTGGAATGCATTCACTGGAGGCAAACCCACAGCAGCAGAACAAAGAAAAACAGGAGGTATTCCTTCAATATGCTCAATTTATCAATACTTCTTTTATCTCTTTGAAGAAGATGACAAAAAACTATTCGAAAGAGAAAACCAATGCAAAGCAGGAGAAATACTCTGTGGAGCGTGTAAACAAGAATTATTTTCCAGACTAAATAAATTTCTTGAAGAACACCAAAAAAGAAGAGAAAAAGCAAAAGATGTAATTGAACAATATCATATTAAACGATAAAAAAAATAAAACAAGTGGATATTCATGAATTCTTATGATAAAGAAGCTATAGAAAAATTCCATTTATCTGGAAAAATCCTCAGAGAAAGCAGAGAAGAATTAAAACCACTTATTCAAGAAAACATGCCCATAATAGAGGTCTGTGAAAAAGCTGAATCTCTTATCAAACAAAAAGGCGGTAAACCAGCTTTTCCCTGCAATGTTTCCATAAACGAAGTAACCGCACACTACACCTCACCACCCAACGACTCAACAAAAATTCCTGAAAATTCAGTAGTTAAAGTGGACATGGGTGTACACATTGATGGCTACGTTACAGATACAGCCTTTACAATATGTTTTAATCCTGAACATATGACAATGGTTTTAGCTGCTCAAGACGGTTTACAAGCTGCCATAGATACCATCCATGCTGATATGCCAACTTCAACAATCGGAGCAATAATAGAAAAAACAATTCGCAACCGCGGTTTTAAACCAATATCCAACTTAACCGGACATTCTGTAGGAAGATACTTAATCCATGCTGGAACCTCAATACCTAACATCAAACAGTTTTCTTTAACAAAAGTAAAAGAGGGCCAAATTTATGCGATTGAACCTTTTTCTACACTCCTTGAAGCAGTTGGTAGAGTTGAAAACCACCCTAAAAAAACAATCTTTCGTCTAATAAAAAACAAAAAAATACAAAACCCATACGCCCAAAAATTATTAAAATACATAGACAAAAACTTTAAGACACTACCTTTTGCCGAACGTTGGCTCAAAGATGTTGTACCATCAAATCAACATAATCAAGCATTTAATAACCTAATTAAATCAAAAGCGATCTCTGGATATCCAATACTAGTTGAAGTTAGCGGAAAAACGGTATGTCAAGCTGAACATACAATTCTCGTAGAAAAAGATGGTTGTGAAGTTTTAACCTAAATCGTGAAAGGTTTTTCTTTCTCTTTAACTTCTTTGTAAATAGCTGTAATTATCTTATTTTCTTCACATTTATCGCATTTGTCTAATTCCTTAAACACGAAATCGCCACGCTCAAATTCTCTAACATCTTTAGTTTTGCATTTTTTACATTCAACTGTAGTCATTACTTTTGGAGCTTCAATTTTCATTTTTGATACTCTTTTTCTTGTCTGGAATAATACGTAGACTGCTAATCCCATTGATAAAAAGCCTATAGCAAACAAGTATAACGCAACAGTTTCATTTTCAATTAAGTAGGCTTGAACACCAAAAATAATAGCCACAATAGACAATGCTAAAACAGCTAAAACTATCATTAACAAGAAAGTTGAAATTCTATTTGCCACATTCGATTCATTTTTGCTCAACACTTATTCCTCCTATTGTCCAACTCCGATTGTATTTCCAACACCAACAATAATTATTTTGTCGCCTTCTTTGGTTCTTTCCTGAACCACACTTTTTAATCGCTCTATAACACTGTCAACTGCATCAGCAATTTCTTTCCTCATAGGAGATACAGCATCTCCAATATCTTCTCTAACAATTATAGCGTTTACAGGAATCTTGTATTTTACCAAAGCTTCTTCAATCTTGTAAGCATCTACTCCAGGTCCACCAATTGCAGCGCCTATTCCTTCAGCTACTTCGCCTACTTTTTCTCCTTCTAGCTTCAAACCTGCATCAATCATTATTACGTTAGCAATTTTCCCTTTATTTTCTTCAATAAGTTCTTTAATAGCATCGCCAGGTTTACCAACATTGCCACCTGGACCTCTAGCTTTAACAACTAGTGCAGTACGACCTTCAAAAGGTACAGTAGCAACTACACAATCTTTTGGAACTCTACGATTTTCAAATCCATGCATAAGTTTTCCAGCTACCAAAGGACCAACACCATCACCAATAGGTTGTCCATAAGCAAAAGCTTTCAACGCACTAGAATACGCCTCAGCTTCTTTCATTACTAGTGGTAAAATCATTTGCAACTGCATAATAACATAGAGACTAAGTGTTTTTTTTCCTTGAATGTAAAAATGTCGCACTACTCTGTAAATAAAATTTAATGCCATTGCAGCCTCTAAAGTGTTCTCAAGATTGTAAATTTGAACCTCATCACTTGCAGGAGCCATCAATTTTACTTCATCTTTAAGACGAGAATCCCTAACATCAAGTATGTGATCAAGTTTGTGAACAATACCTGCTGGATCCATACTCTGAGGTGGAATTGTAAAATACTCTAAGTATCTATCAACTCTTGATGAAGGATCAGTTTCTGGTTTACCAATCTCTTTGAGCGTTTCAATTGCTGTTTTCCTACCCTCTTCTTTAATAAACTTCAATTTTCTAAGAGAATTCTCAACTTCTCGGATCATAACATACATTTGAATTCTTTGTCCATATAACATGAAAACAACAAACAACAAAATGCTTGCTGCATAAATGATCTGAGACACTATATCAGTTCCCGCTACAAACGCCACTTTTACATCACTCCACAAAAACTATTATCCCTTGGTTATAAAGCTTAGCCCAAATCAATTAAAAAAAAATTAATAAATAGGTGGGATGCCAGCTTTCCCGGGTTCGCGTGGCCGAAGACCACACTACAGCAAGGAACGGAACATGGTTTAACTTCTGAGTTCGGAACGGGATCAGGTGGGACCCGCGCCCTATGACCGGCAAGCCCAGCAATACACCACACCTTTCCTTCATTAATCTTTCGCTTCCAGCTTAGAAAAACTTAGAAGATAACCTGAAAACAACACTATTACTAACTATTATGCAGGTTTAGGCATATATTTTTATTTTAGACCGTTAAATTAATCCAACCTGTAACATGGTGGGGCTGTAGTCTAGCCAGGCATGACGACGGGCTCCAGAAAGTAAGCAATGGGTTTACTGACCAAGATCGGGATGACGAAATTCTGGAGCGGTTAGAGAAACCCGTAGGAACAGGCATGCGCTGTTTCCGGGTAAAGGTCGTCGGTTCAACTCCGGCCGGCCCCACCACTACAATCTCAAACAATAATTCTACTTAGAACAGAAACTTTAAAAAAAAACAAATATTTTTTTATCAAATTAATTTTCTGATAAAAAACATGAATTCAAAATTCATATGTTTTTTATCCAAAATCAAATAATTACTTTAATTGTAGCGGTGGAGAATCCTACTTCAATAGTTTTCCTTCAATTTTATTCTCCTTTCCTTCTCCCTTTCTCCTATATAGGAGTAGGATTTTCCACGCTCACAAACATAATTTACAAAAACAATTCAAATTTATTGCTTAACCACCTCAATTTATGCGTAGGATTTTTAGGTTAAAAACTCTATAAATTCCGGTATGACAAAACAACTCCTGCATGAATCTCTCTCAAAATATTATGATCGTTTATACTCTTTTAGAGATTATTTAGATGAAGCAGTTAGGTTGCAAAACTTAATCATCAAACACTCACCCAAAGAATCCAATACTATTCTTGATGTAGCCTGCGGAACTGGGCTTCACCTTAAACATCTATCAGATGATTTTTCATGCACTGGTGTTGATATTAGCAAAGATATGCTAAAAATCGCCCGCAAAAATGCAAAAGGAGTCACTTTTAAACAATCGGATATGAAACAATTAAACTTAAAAAAAGAGTTTGATGTAATAATCTGCTTGTTTAGTTCTATAGGATATTTAAAAAATATGAAAAACTTGGATAAAACTCTAAAAAACTTCTCAAATCATTTAACAAAAAACGGCATAATTTTTATCGAACCATCTTATGCAAAATCCTACTATGTATCCGGGAAACCAAGTGTAACAGTCTATGATGAAAAAGACGCTAAAATAACCAGAATCAACCTCACAAAAACCAAGAACAATACAACCAATTTAAGTATGCATATGTTAATAGCCGAAAAAGGAAGAGAACCCAAATATTATATCGATAATCACAAACTTAGTCTTTTTGGAATAAAGGACACTCTAAAGAGCATGCGAAATGCTGGTTTAAAATGTAAGCATCTTCCAAATGGTTTGATGACCGGTCGAGAACTTTTATTAGGAATAAAAAAATAGGAAACTAGAAACTCTGAAATATTCTTTTATTTCAGTTTAATCTCTTTTGAAGATTGCCAAAGTCCATGAATGTTACATAAAGAAACTGCGAAAAGAATTCCTGACTTACCTATTTTGATACTAGTCGAAAATGCGTGATGAACAGAAACTGAACTTCCATGGGCTGAAAATTCGTAATGACCCACTTGGTAGGGGAATTTATCTCCTTCTGGTTGGAAATATAATGAAACCCAACTAATGTGATGTTCAATAGTGTTCGGATGGGCAATTTCTTTACCTATAGCAACATTAACTTCAAAAAATTCGTCTGCTACAACTGAATCTACACTATCAATTACAGGTACATGCTTCTCTAGCTTCCAATCTGCAGTTTGCACAAGATCTCCAATTTTAGTCAAAATTAATCATCTCAGGTTAAAATAGACTAAAAATACACATTTATGGATTTCTACTATATCTTTTATCTAGAAACAAAATATTCTGGAACAAGAAAAACAAATTTTTTATTCATTTTTTTAAAAAAAGAGCTCTTTTTCATTATTAACCTCAAAAAAAGTGATTAGATACTACTCGAATAAATTTTGATAATCATTATCACAAACATTAAATATTATCTTAGCTGTAAAAGTTAAATCATGGGCTTCAAAGAATGGATCATTCCTCAAGATAAACTCTTCTTTAACATCTTAGAGGAGCAATCAGATTTGGTTCTCAAAGCAGCTATTTTATTCAAAAAAATGCTCAATGATTATGACGCATTTCCAGTAAACATCAAACGCATGCACCAAATAGAACACGAAGGCGATGAAATCGTACATAAAATGATTCAAAAACTACATAAATCCTTCATCACACCGATAGACCAAGAAGACCTTGCCAACCTCACAACATTATATGACGATGTGCTAGACTATATTGACTCTGTGACGAACAGAATATTTTTGTTTGAACTAAAACCACCCTACACGATCATTAAACAATTTGCTGAAATAATTGAAAAACAGGTAATTGAAGTTAATGCTGCCTTAAAACAAGTGCGTAAAATTAAGCAAGAGGAGATTGAGAAGAGATTCAAGATTGTTCATAGTTTAGAGAATGAGGCTGATGATCTTCATGACAATTCTATGGTTAAACTCTATAAGGAAAAGGATCCTGTTCAGATTATTATTAAGAAGGAAATTTTTGATTTTCTTGAGGAGATAACTGACAAATGTGAGGATGTTTGTTTGGTTATTCAAGATATAGTTATGAAGAATGCTTGATTCTATGATCGAACTTATCGTGTTATTTGCTTTGTTTTTGGCTATTGTTTTTGGTTTTTGGACTGGTTTTACTGATGCAGCTTACGCAACAGCAACAATTATTGCAACAAGAGCTGTGAAATCAAATCAAGCTATTGTTCTCTCTACTGTTGGTTCTTTGATTGGTATGACAGTGTTTGGGTCTGCTGTAGCAAAAACGATAGGAACTGGTATTATAACTGAAGGGTTTGCTTCTGGAGAGGTTATTATTGCCGCTCTGCTTGGTACTTTAATTTTTGATGTAGTTTTTTCCTGGATTTATTCTTTGCCTATTTCTGAGACTCATGTTTTGATTGGTGGATTAATTGGTGCTGGTGTGGCTGCTGGTGGATTTGAGATTATAGAACTTGGAGGTATTGTAGAGAAAGTAATTATTCCTTTAATTTCTTCACCATTTATTGCGATTCTCGTAGCTTTTTCTATCACTGGTTTTATTATCAAACTTTTCAGAAACCGCTCAGCAAGTAAGATGAACAAACGTTTTAAACGATTTCAAATATTTGCATCCTTTTCTGTTCTCAGTTACTGATGCTACAAACGATGCACAAAAAGTGATGGGAGTAATGACAATGATTTTGCTTTATTATGGTCACATATCCGAATTTGTGGTACCATTTTGGGTTATTATCCTTTCATATATTACGATAGCTTCAGGTGTTGTTTTTGGAGGTTGGAGAATTGTGAAGACAATGGCAACAAAGATAACTCGTATTAGACCCTATCAAGGAGCTGCAGTGATTTATCTAGCTCTTTGATTCTAGGTTCAGCAGCTTATTTAGGAATTCCAATGAGTTCCACTCATGTTGCTAGTGGGACTTTAATTGGTGCAGGACTGATCTAGGGGAAAAAAGTCTGTTAAGTGGGGAACCATGCGAAATATTATTTGGGCTTGGATTTTATCTGCTCCCTTAGCGGCTGTTCTTGCTTATGTTCTTTACAATCTGCTAATTGTTGTTGTAGGATAAATATTGGTTGATACAAATCATTTGATAATACAAAATGAGTTAATTTTTGTTTAAAGTTTTTTAAAAAATTTAAAATACAATACACTACGACTTAAAATTAGAAACATAATAATATTACGATATTTAATGACTCTTTTCTTCGAAGTTTCCTATTTGGAATAACTTACATTCGAAGCTTAGCGGGCCCGGCGGGAATTGAACCCGTGACCCTCGGATTTCTCTGCTTTTCAGCTTAAAAGTCCGATGCTCTGCCTTGCTGAGCTACGGGCCCCTTACTATCTGTTGTCGATCTAAGGAAAGACAAGAAAGGGCTTTTTTAGCTTTTCGATTTAAAAGTTAATAAAAACCATATTTTCTATTTAATTACTCCATTTCATATAACTCTCTTTCTGTTTTGTAGAACAACCGACTTTTCTTTTGTCAAAAAATACATTTTTTCTGAAATATAATAACCTCTTTTTTTTCCGAATATAGCAATTTTTTTTATTTGAATCGACATTTTTCTATAAAAAAACTTTGATACTTTTCAATTGCATTGAAAAAAATTACACTTTTTAGTTATATACTCCCATAAAAATTATCGAAATTTTAAACGCTCAATCTTCCTTTATCCTGCTTTTTAACCGTTTTTTACTATTTAGAGATATATGTGCATGTTAACAAACGTTATTTTCTCTTTTAGGCTTAGAAAAAGACACGGTGTTAAATTTGATTTCATGGAAACACTCATTTAATAGATTAAACGAAGAATTTGAGATGGCTAAGAAAAAGAAGCAAGCTTTAGACAATTTATTTGAAACTGGGCGAATTTCTCAGACTACACATGACGCATTCAACAATGATATTCACTCTGTACTGATGGAAATCGAAAAACAACAAAATAGCTTATTAGCAAAAATGCAAAACACAACCCAAGAACTAGATGGCCAAGTAAAAATTTTGGAGTCCCTTCTTACTAACTACGAAATCCAACATGCAGTTGGAGAAATTGAAGAAGATATTTACCAAAGCGAAATTCATCTTCTCAGCAATGGACTAGAAACTGCAAGAAGAGAATTATCCAAAATAAAAGAAGCAGTCAGTCAACTAACCCCACCAGTTGAACCTCCAACAGCTGAAACAACAATTGATACTATCCTTTTAGATAATGAATCTGCAGAACTAACAACTTCACCTCTTAATGAACCCGAACCACTTATTGAAACAATCGAGGACACAATTGTCACTCCTGAACCAATTACCCCTGAACCCTACTTAACAATGGATACTTCAATAACAGAAGCATCAGAAATTGAAACAATAAATACTGAACCGCAAGAGACTCCTCAAATAATTGATGAGGCAGTTCAGGTTGCTGATGTGGTTCCTGAGGCTGTTGAGTCTGAGTTGCTAATTGATGAGGCAGTTCAGGTTGCTGATGTGGTTCCTGAGGCTGTTGAGTCTGAGTTGCTAATTGATGAGGCAGTTCAGGTTGCTGATGTGGTTCCTGAGGCTGTTGAGTCTGAGTTGCTAATTGATGAGGCAGTTCAGGTTGCTGATGTGGTTCCTGAGGCTGTTGAGTCTGAGTTGCTAATTGATGAGGCAGTTCAGGTTGCTGATGTGGTTCCTGAGGCTGTTGAGTCTGAGTTGCTAATTGATGAGGCAGTTCAGGTTGCTGATGTGGTTCCTGAGGCTGTTGAGTCTGAGTTGCTAATTGATGAGGCAGTTCAGGTTGCTGATGTGGTTCCTGAGGCTGTTGAGTCTGAGTTGCTAATTGATGAGGCAGTTCAGGTTGCTGATGTGGTTCCTGAGGCTGTTGAGTCTGAGTTGCTAATTGATGAGGCAGTTCAGGTTGCTGATGTGGTTCCTGAGGCTGTTGAGTCTGAGTTACAAACTGAACAAACAAACCCAATTATTGAAGAAACACAAAACGAAAATGAAGCAGATGAATGGCCACAATTTGTAGATGAACCAGTTAAATTTGATGAAGGCCCAGAAATAATCCAACAAGAACCATTGTTCTTAAATTCAATCAACCAAACAATAGAAGACATTCCACAAGAAACCATTCCAGAAAAAACTGAAGAGTTAGCAATTGAAAGTATAACCGAACAACAAGACAAAATCGAAGACTCAAACACGTCTTCTGACGAAGAAACAACTGAAAACACGGAACAATATTAAATCCAAATCTTCTTTCTTCTTTATTTTTTTATCATATTTAATATTTTTAAATAAAAATAATGTATTTAATTCAAAAAATCAATATTTTTAATTAATATTTAATAAGTAGGCCTTCCAACCAAAGAAAATGGCTAGAGCTAATGGATAAAAACAACTTTTTATCGTTTTTCTAAGGGAACAAATTTTGACCCATAAGCTCCAATATAAGTTGAAGTAGGTCGAATCAAAACTCCCTCAGAATATTGCTCTAAAATATGAGAGGTCCACCCCACTATTCTGCTTGCAGCAAAAAATGGAGTAAAATACTCTTTAGGAACATCTAAAGCATTTAAAACTAAAGCTGCATAAAAATCCACATTTGGAAAAATTTTACGTTCTCGATGTGCAACAGATTGAATGGCTGTAGCTTTTTTATATAATTCTCCTTTATTTGTCCCAAGACACAAAGCCTTGCTTATTTTTCTCAAAAACTTTGATCTAGGATCTTCTTTTCTATAAACTCTATGACCAAAACCCATTATCTTTTGTCCATCAGATAACATTCCTTGAATATATTCCTCAACTTGCCCAGGATTATTAACGTCAAGAAGCATAGCCATCACTTTTTCACTTGCTCCTCCATGAAGTTTTCCTCTAAGTGTTCCTATGGCCGAAACTACAGCAGAATAAATATCAGACATGGTGCTAGCAGTTACTCTTGCAGCAAAAGTTGAAGCATTAAGGCCATGATCTGCATGTAAAATCATATAACGATCAAAAGCATCTTTTTCAGCTGTTGTTGCTGGTTTTCCACGAAACATGTATAAAAAGTTTTCAGCAAATCCATACTCTTTTTTTGGTTGCACTCTCTTCAGACCATTTCTCATTCTATAAATACCAGCAACAATTGTAGGAACTTGAGCAATTAATTGAAGTGCTATTTGATTATCTCCTGACTCCTCTTTTATCTCAAAATCTGAATCACTTTCACCCAGACTAGATATTATTGTTCGAAGAATCTCCATTGGATGCCCTTTTTTATTAGCACATTTTCTAATTATTTTATCAGGGATCTTCATTTCAGAATATAATGTTGATTTAATGTTTTCTAACTCTTTTTTATTTGGAAGCTTTCCATTATTTAGTAAAAAAATTATTTCTTCAAAACATACTCTTCCTATAAGTCGATCTATATCATAACCAGCATAATATAGAGCTCCAAAAGGATCAACAAAACTAATTCCAGTTTCACAGGCAGCAACATCTCTTAACCCGCGAACATACACTTTATTACTTGACATAATTAACAACTTTAATAACAAAATACAACACCTACTCATTAAAGTTTAGTTAAAATTGTGTAAAACTCGTTTTAATTAACCTCTTTATCGCTTGTACAAACAAATAAATATAAAAAATAAGTAAACAGCAATGTTTTTTTATTTTATTATCCCCCCAAAAAAAGGAATATATCTTCCTATTAAAAAAAATAATCACCCATCGGAAAACACTAAATTACCTCTATTTGAAGAATTTTTTAAATAGTAATAGTTAATTGTAGATTTTTTTTAAATTCAGATTATAACATCACAACATATTATTTACAGACAATAATAAACTATAAAAGGGAAATATTCTTGAATTACTTTAATCAGATAGTTAATTCTTCAAAATCAAAATCGAAAGCAAATATGAAAATCGTTGCTATCGGTTTAACTGCAATTGCAATCGTAATTGTGTCTCTAATCGCGAGCACTCTAGTATTAAACCCACAAAATTCGGAATTAATTCCTGAAGATGAAAACGAACCTATTGTTTCAGGAAATCAAAACTCTTGGTTATTTAAAGGAGCATATGCCCGATATGAAGGAACAACTTCTCTATTATTAATGACCTTTACTGTAGAAATGAGACAAGAAGTAATCAACTTTAACACAACTCACGCAGAACTCCTAACCTCTTTAAACTTAAATTCGGGTTTTGGAGATTCTGAAGAAAGTAACACGACAATATGGGTTAATCTTGAAGAAAACCAATATGAAATTGAAGAAGCTACCCTAACAAACAAATATGAAACAACTGAAACTTTTGAAAAATTTGGCACTAGAGACGTTATTGTTTATGAATATTCTACCGATGGACCCACAATACTAGTCTATGTAGATAAACAAATCAATTGGCCACTAAAAATGAGTATGGAACTTACCGGTGAAGACTACATAAATCTTAACATAGACATTGAATTAGTGGAAACAAATATACCCGACTTAATAACAACCTAAAAAAACAAATTAACCTCTTATTTGATCTCCAATTATTTCTTTAGCCCTCTGAATTGCTTCAAGTATTTTTTCTGGTTTAACACCTCCACCCTGCGCAAAATTTATTCTCCCTCCACCTCCACCTCCAATTATCGGTGATACTTTCTTAACTACCAAATTAGCATTAACACCTTTTTTAACAGCAACTTTACCAGCCATTACGAGTATACTAGCTGTTTTGTCGTTAGCACCAAAAAAGATTGTAACCGTCGCTTCATCTTGTTTTATAATCTCATTTGCAGTTTGTACCATAAGTTCTAGATTAATCTCTTTTTTAAAATCACGATCAAGCACTACTATTCCATTAATTTCAACAATTGACTTTGAAGCTTTTTCTTGCCCAAATGCTATGCTCTCTTTTTCAGCTAAATCCTTAATTAATTTACGATTTTGAGAATTAACTTTTTTTAACTCTCTAATAATTTTCAACGCCGTTTTATCCAATTTATCCAAAGGAGCTCCCAAAATTTCTGAAACCTTCCACATTAAACTTTCATTCTTTTGAATAACCTCTAATGCTTGAAGTCCAACTGAATATCCCAAACGTTCAACCCCATCTTGTATGCGCTCAGTATAAATTATCTTAATAAATCCCATCTCACCAGTATTTTTTAAATGAGTTCCTCCACATGCTTCAACATCCCAATCTCCTGTTTTAACAACTCGAATATCTTTTCCCGGAACAGCTCCACCCTGATATAATCTAAAACCATACAGCGCTTCAGCCTGAGATCTATTCATAAAAGTAGTGTTAACCTCAATTTCTGCTACAATAGCCTGATTAGCCAATGTTTCAATTCTATGAATTTCTTCAGGTGTTAACCTTCGATAATGTGTAATATCTATTCTAGTACTTTTTACGCCCTTTTGCGCCCCATGTTGCCAAACATGTTCACCTAAAACACGCCTAGCAGCGCCATTAATCAAATGAGTAGCTGTATGAGCCTTCATTAGAGCATACCTTTTATCCCAATCTAAGAATCCTTTTACCTCTGTGCCTTCTTTTGCTTCTAATGAGCCTCTAATTTTATGTAAAACCACCCTACCCTTCTTTTGAACATCCACAACTTCAATTTTTTTTTCATTAATAACCAAAAAACCATGATCAGCAGGTTGCCCACCACCTTCAGGATAAAAAGCAGTTCTGTTAAGAACTAAATAATTATTGTTTAATACTTTGATAATTTTTGCCTTAAACTCTTTAATGTATGCATCATCATAATATAGCAGTTCAGTTGATGAAATTTCTTCTATTGTTACTGCATCTTTATTGGATTCTTTCTCTTCATCTACTTTTTTATCTGCTTGGATGTGTCTATTGGCTATTGAAGTGTAAAAATCCGATGGAATTTCTACTTTAATTCCTCTATTGTTAGCTATCTGTTTTACCATGTCTGGAGGAATTCCATGTGACTCATACAACTCAGATAATTTACATTCTGGAAAGATTTTTTTACTATTATCTTTTATTTCATCAATTATTCGTTCTATTTTTCCTTTGCCACGTCTAATTGTATCGTCAAATTTTTCTTCTTCAACTTTAATCATTTCTATGATTTCTTTTTCTCTTTTTTTAATATGTGGAAAATCTTTACCCCAAAAATCAACTTGCATAGAAATTATCTTATAGAGCATCTGAGGATCCATGTTTAAGTTTTGAAGTAACCGATAAGTTCTTCTGAATAACATTCTGGCCAAATAACCTTCCTTGATATTTGAAGGTACAATTCCCTCAGAGAGCATAAAACTTAGACATTTTGTGTGATCTGCGATGGCAAATGCGTTTTCAATTGGAGTAAGAGTCTTCTCCAATTCCTCAACAGATAAACCTACACGTTCTGCGACCTTTTTTCTAGCTAACAAACGATTAGCCTTTTTATCAATAGTAACCAACCCAGAATGTCTTGCCACTGAAAATAATAACTCATTATCAATTTTACCTAATTGAGCCATAGAAAAGATTTTTTCAAGTAATTTACCGTAAATCGCATGGAAACAACTGGGTACTCCTTGGGATAGCCACGCTAATCGATCTAAACCATATCCTGTATCCACAGTTCGAATTGGTAATTTGTAAAACTTGTTTTTTATTACCTTATATTGCATAAAAACTAATGTCCCAACTTCAAGTCCATCAATAATACATTCCACATCCGGACCTGCATTACCACCTCCCACCCAAACGCTTTCTTTGTAACTAATTTTTTCCGATTCAATTCCTAATACATCTGTCATGAATTTATGATGATACTTTACTGTATCATCTTTCCAATAGACTTCTTTATCCGGAAAATTAAAAGCATGGTGACCTCCCATCTCAAAAATAGTTAAGTGACGACCAAATGTTGGACCTGTATTAGATACATCATCAAGACGTATACATGGTTGAGCTATAACTAGTGGATTTGCTGGTGGAGGTACTATTCCTTCAGTTACATAAGGCTGAAAATCAATTATGCTCGCATGAGTCAAATAAATATCTTCTCTCCACCTCGCAACTACTGGATAAGGTTTAATTCGAGTATGCTCATTTTTTTCAAAAAAAGACAAAAATGATTCTCTCATTTCGGGAAGACTAAACTTCTTTGCAGTGGGAGGATTTTTAAGAAAACTATAACAGGCACATCCATCCGAGGTTGATTCTCCACATGTTTCCTGATCAGCTTTTTGTGTCCAGAAATATTCTCCACAACTAGGACAACATTTTCTGCTAAAACCTTCTTTCAAGAAAAATGGAAGCCTATACTCCTTTGCAGGAAATGAATTCAATACTCTAGACATTATCTCTGTATCCTATACAACTTTAAGCTCAATGGAGTTTACATGTTCTTCGGATTTAAATTATTTCTCTATTTCCAATACTGCTGATCAATTTTAAGACCTTCTTTCCAGAATTATGACAAATAAAAACTTGAATATTTGCCTTCAATTTATTTTTAAGAAAAGCTAAGAAGTTTTTATGAATAATGCCATTTTTCAATCATGACTTCTTTTTTTTCATGACAAGGTTTTTCTAATCCATATCTTCTAAAAGGCTTTGTCAAATGTCTTTGTGATCTTGCTGATGTAATATAAATTCCTTTTTTTATATTTCTATTAACTACTACTCCTTCTTTTTGTTTATCCCCATATTTTTTATGACACTTATCACAACCAAATCCTTTATTTTTACCTTCAGATTTAAGACGTTTTCCACAAATCTCACAAATAGGATTTGACAATTTAATTTTCGGAGAAAGAGTCAAAATCCGAATTTTCTCCAGATTGATTGTTAGCGATTTCCCTACTTCGAACTGTTTTACCGCACCAAAAACTTCTATTTGATCATCTAACATCAGTTTTCTAGATACTTTTCGTAATAATCCTGTAGGCTCATAAGCTGCACAGTCAACCTCACCACTTTTATCCTTAATTGAAAAAATCACATGTCTAAGAGGAATAATATATGGTTTATTCGAAACAGTTCCTTTAACAATAATTGAACTATAAGGCTTAAGTAAACTAAGATTCTCAACTCTTTTTAGATGAACATCAGTACCCTGATTTGTCCGAAAAATTACCCACTTCTCTATTTTTTCAAAAGATTTGACAACTGAAAAAGCTTTTTTAACAACTTGAGCTGATTCACCTCTAATCCCAAAAAGAATCGGATCCGGCCCTCTTGGAGTAATTATGACTCTTGATTTTTCCAAATCAATATTATTAAATGTAAATGGTTTAGTCAGAGTATCCATCATAAAGATAGACTTCTTATCTACCCTTCTTTTTTTACCAAAATTGTGTTTTTCACGATATGCGATCAATTCAAAAGTGTGATCACAATTAAGCTCTTCTCCAATAGCTCCTAAAGCACCAATTATTCCTCGACTATTGTTAAAACCTATACTATCCAATTCATATTTTCTAATTAGTTTATTTGCAATCTTTAAACTAACAATACCCTCTATAGCATTTTTTGAAAAAAATTTAATTTCCTGAGGAATCTCTTTTTTTTTAAGAAAAACTATTCCTGGATTGGTATTTTCAAACTCAAGATCCGAATGTTTTTCCACAAGCTTTTTTGTAATTTGTTTTATTTCTTCTTCAATTTTTAATTCATATTCAATTCGAAGACATAATGCACCATTGCCTCTAGTTTTCCAAGGTACATTAGGATTAAGTCTAATTAAATTTGGATAATCAATAAATTTTACTTTTATTTTTTCAAGATGCTCTATTAATAAAGCTATAATATGAGTGGTACAACCTTTCCTTGTTGAATCAGTATCGTCTATTCCAATATGCATTACCTGTTTTTTCAAGTAGTCTCACTCTCTAGTTACACAAGACCTGTTTATGAACAGAAATACAAAGATCCATCTTGAAACAAATAGGCATAAAAAAGAAAAAAGGAGACTATACTATCTTTCTTCAACTACGATCATCGTTAAAGTAGATCTTACTTTATCGAGTCTACGTACTCTCCATGTTACAATCTCTTTGAGTTTATCCATTGTATTTGATGTAACTCTTGCTACTATGTCGTAAACTCCATAAACTGCTGATGCTTCATGAACTCCCTCAACCTTCTTTAATTCTTTGAGTACATCTGCTTCAGAACCTATCTCTGTATTAATTAAAACAAATGCTGTAGGCATACAAACTCCTCATAATAATACTTTAAACGTGCTAAGCATTAAAGCATTTTCCCTTAATCCTAAAAGAGGTATTTCTGCTATACTCTTAGATCATTAACCTGATTTATTTTCGGTTTTAAAATTAAGATTGATTTATCAGTTTTTTCTTTTCCAAATTTTACTTCTATCTTGATTTTTTTTGAATCTGAATAAAAAGCAGTTAATTTAGCTGCTGTTTCAATTGCTTTCTTAGTTTTTGGCCCTTTTAAGATTGTTGTTGGACTGCCAATTTTTGGAACTTCAAAATAATAATCTTTCTTAGCTTTAATTGCAATTAGTTGATTGTTTTCTTCTTCATTTCTTCCTACAACAATTTTATTTCCGTTAGATCTAAAGTGTCTTCCAATCTTAAGCAAAGCTACATCTTTCATCGAAATTTTTTTCTTGTGGTTAAAAAGATCGATCAGTTTTTTAGCAAATTCTTTGCAAGTTAATAAACAACCGCCTGCAGGAGAAGGATAATGTACAATACAAAATTTTTTTGCAAGTTCTATTTGTGGTTTTCGTGATCTTCCATTAATAGCTAATAATTTTGATCTATCAACAAAACCTTGTTTTTCCATATCTGTTTGAGGAAAAAGTTTTGCTGAAAGAGGCCTTAATATTTTATTTTTTAAACCAGTTTCTTTTTCAATTATATCCATCGCTTGTCTATGTTGAGACATAGGTCTCTCGTTAAGAACCTCACCTGTGAAAATGAAATCAGCATTAAGATCTGCGGCAATTTTTTTTGCTTTTTTTAAAATAAATATTCTACAATCTATGCATGGATTTAGATTCTTTCCATAACCATGTTTGGGATTTTGAAGCATTTTCAAATAATCAATCCCAACATCAACCCTTAGCAGAGGTACTCCCAACTGTTTTGTAACCTCTTTAATGCCTTTTAATCCTTCAACACAAAAACAAAAAGGATTAGAGAAATGTAACGCTACCACATCAATGTTCTGATTGAGCATTAATTTTGTAGATAAAATACTGTCTAATCCACCAGAGAACATGGATATTGCCTTACGTTTTTTCATTGAGCCGTAACCAGCTTCTTGTTCAATTAAAATGTTGCTATTTTTCCTGTTTTCTCATTTTCTTTCTGAAAAAACCTATTTTTATTAAAAACCAAAAAAATTGATTACCTTTAAAGAGTGTTAATATGTGGAAATTCTCGAAGCCAAGGTTTTTGATTCAATAAAAATACTCTCACATAATTTTTAAAGTACATTGAATACATTTCGCCTTTTCCACAATTAGTAATTCTTCTCACAGAGGTATATGCCTTAGCTCTTTTGTTTACTACACATTTCCCTATTTCTCCCATTTTTCTTGAAAAATTCACATCTTCTGCACAGGCCATATCTTCCGCAAAACCTCCAACCCTTTCAAAAACAGATTTTCTAGAACCTACACATACAGATGGAAAAAGAGGAAAACCAAAATATGCTGTTACTGTCGATAATTTGTTTAAGAATCCATAATGGAAAATAGCAAACAATCTGTCTGCTGGTGTTAATCTTTCTAAGTTTCTAAGGACTCCCGCAACACAAACTATACGTCTGTCGTTGAAACTTTGATACAATTCAGAAACAAAACGTTTCTCTAAAAAAGTATCTGCATCAACAAAAAGAAGAATTTCCCCTTCCGCATTTTCTGCTCCAACATTTCGTGCCTTCCCAACTCCACGAGCCTTTAGATCTATTACTTTATCTGCAAATTTCTTCGCAACAACTCTAGTATTATCTGGACTATGACTATCGACAACAATGCTTTCAATTCTGCCTACTTTGAATTCTTGCTTTTTAATACTTTTAAGACATCCTTCTATTGTGTGCTCTTCACAGTAAGTTGGAATTATAACCGACACAATAGGTTTTGAATACATCATTGTCCTTAATCCTTCCCTTCACAGACTGCAACGTATCTAATAGTACAATTAATAACTTTTTCGTATAATACCGACATACTGTATTTTCAACTCTAACAATCAACTTTTGTTAAAAACCAAAAAGATGAAATAGGCTACATCGGTTAAACTAATTTACAACAATATTATTTTTTCTTTTTTCTAGTGGTCGTACATGCAGTTTAGTATTAGTTATTGCAGAAGTTGAACAGATAAAGTTAAAAAATAAGACCTTTATTCTTATGGAGATGTGGGTCCGTGGCGCAGCACGGATTTAGCGTAATTAAATCTGCACTATAAAGAATAGATTATGCTATACGGATAGCGCGTCAGCCTTCTAATACTCTCATGAGTGAGAAGATAGCTGAATGTCCTGGGTTCAAATCCCAGCGGACCCGCATTTCTAAAAGAACATTTATCCTATCGCTTTTTTCGTTTTATTTTTCCCTTTTTTTAGTTATTGACAATATTTTTGTGTACAATTTTTACTCTTCTTCTTTGTTTAGTGAGTCATAAGGAATAAGATTTATAAGATAAGATAGGTAAAAATCATTGTTAGGATGTAAAATATAATGTCACGAACAAAATTATTTTCGTCAATTCTTATTACTTCAATTCTACTCACTGCTTTTCTTCTGTCATCAACAAGACAGGTTAGCGCTGATTTAGTTTTTTCAGATGGTTATGAATCTGGTGATTTTTCGGCTTGGGATGGAACAGTCATTCAAGATGTGAATGTGCTGTATCATCGTGAGTATATTCAAATTTCGGCTTTGCCTCCTTCTGGAGCTGAAACTGATCTTTTTGGAATAATGAACCAACCTAGGAATGTGCATTTAGCTACAGTTGCAATTGATAATGATACTGGGAATTATCGTTGGAAGCTTCAATATTTTGATAATGGTGTGAGTAATTCTGTTTATTCTACTGCGGTTGAACTTAAGGTTGATACTTGGTATTATGTTGAGGTTATGGCTAGTTCTGGTGCTGGTACTGGTCAGGTAGCTGTTTGGATTGCTGAGAATGGTACTTCTGTGGATCAGGGTTCGCCTACAATGAGTGTTTCGAATTTGGTCAATGCTGATGTTGATATTCAAACTGTGTTTTTTGGTGGTTATGTTACTGGCGCTAATTATTCTGTTAATATTTTTTCAGATAATGTTGCTGTCTCTAGTTCTTGGAGAGGTCCAACTGCTGAAGGAACCAATTTTTCAGATGGTTATGAATCTGGTGATTTTTCGGCTTGGGATGGAACAGTAAATTCAATTGGAAGCTCAATTGCTGTTTCCTCTACAGTTACGTTTGATGGTGTTTTTACAGCTCGTTGTTCCCTTGGTGGACCAATCTCTTCATTTGCTTTTATTTATTACAATTTGCCATTTGGCACTATCGATGTCTCTTCCACTACTTTCTATGAGGGTGTTTATGCCGCTCGCAGTTCACTTATTGGTCCAGTTTCATCTTATTCCTTTATATACAAAGATCTCTCAACTGTGACTTCGTTGTATCATCGTGAGTATATTCAAATTTCGGCTTTGCCTCCTTCTGGAGCTGAAACTGATCTTTTTGGAATAATGAACCTGAATAGAACCACTCACATAGGTACTGTCGCAATCGATAACGATGCTGGGAATTATCGTTGGAAGCTTCAATATTTTGATAATGGTGTGAGTAATTCTGTTTATTCTACTGCGGTTGAACTTAAGGTTGATACTTGGTATTATGTTGAGGTTATGGCTAGTTCTGGTGCTGGTACTGGTCAGGTAGCTGTTTGGATTGCTGAGAATGGTACTTCTGTGGATCAGGGTTCGCCTACAATGAGTGTTTCGAATTTGGTCAATGCTGATGTTGATATTCAAACTGTGTTTTTTGGTGGTTATGTTACTGGCGCTGGTTATTCTGTTAATATTTTTTCAGATAATGTTGCTGTTTCTACAACATGGTCAGGACCAACTGATTATTTATCACCCTCTTTTAGCGATATTTTGTCTTCCAATTTATTCGCAGGAAGTGAGGTTGAATTAAGTAGTACCGTACTTGATAATAGAGCTGTTGATTTTGTTATACCAAGCTGGAATAATACGGGAGCTTGGGAAAACCAAACAGCTATAGATGCAAATGATAGCCAAAACTATACAGCAACTTTTACTGGTACTTGGAATGCTTTAGATGGAACTGTAGTCTCAGTTGTATTTTATGCTAATGATACTTCCAATAATTGGGTTGCAAGTGCTGTCTTCAATTTTCTATTGGAATTAGAACCGACTCCAACACCAACGCCTACTCCAACACCAACGCCAACTGCTTCGCCTACACCAACGCCAACTGCTTCGCCTACACCAACGCCAACTGCTTCGCCTACACCAACGCCAACTGCTTCGCCTACACCAACGCCAACTGCTTCGCCTACACCAACGCCAACTGCTTCGCCTACACCTGAATCTGGATTACCCACAGAAGCTTTGATTGGAATAGCTTTTGTGATAATTCTGATTATTGCAATTGTGATTTGGAGATTCCTCCAAAAACGTGGAAAATAAACAATTAAAAGATAACCTTCCTATCTCCTTTTTTTATTTTTGGCTATATGCTACTTGGCAATACTCCTTATATTTCAGCAAATGGTTATACTCGAAAATAAGATTAATCACGTGCAAATAAATTGAATAAACCTCTAATATCATTAGTTTTTCTTCTTACCTGCTTTTTATTTCTGATAAATACTTCAATATATGACGTAACTGGAGAAGACCTCAATAATGGAGCAATATCCATAGTTTTTGACGATAATTATGATAATCAACTCGAATATGCTTGGCCTTTGATGGAAGAAAGAAATCTCGTTGGAACTTATTATGTTTTAACTAACACCGTTAATACTCCGGGATACTTAAGCTATACCGATCTTCAAACATTACAGGCTGCTGGTAATGAAATAGCTAGTCATAGTGTAACCCACAGAAGTTTTACTTTGCTTGAGGAACAAGAAATTCGTATTGAATGTTCAAATTCAAAGGCGACCCTTGAAGCTCATGGTTTGACTATTACAAATTTTGCTTATCCTAATGGTTATACTACTAGTGGGATAGACGCTATTGTTGATGATTATTATGCATCGGGGAGGACTGCGTATATTTCTCCTTTTCTTGTTGATTTGCCAACTAATCAGTTTAGGTTGCCTGCGTTTAGTGAAGAAGACAGTGGGAATGAACTTGTTCTTTTAGAGAATATGGTTGATCAGATTGTTTCGTCTAATCGTTGGGGTATTTTTCTTTTTCATAGGGTGATTCCAGGTGATTATTCTAGTGATTATACTACTAGTCAAGAAGATTTTGAAGCATTCCTAGATTATATATTACTTAAAGGAGTACAAACTATTACCATAAATCAGGGTTTAGATGTAGTTTCTCTGTCAATGGATGCTAATGTAGGAGCTGTATCACCAGGAACTGGAACATACGTTTTTGGTTCTGAGGTTGTTATTGAGGCTGTTGCTCCTGTTGCTGGTGTTGGTGAACGTTTTGTTTGGGAGGGTTGGTCTGGTTCTGGTGTTGGAAGTTATTCTGGAACTAATAATCCAGTTACTATTATTCTAAATGATAATGTTAATCAGGTTGCTATTTGGCGTCATGAATACAAATTAACCACTTCTTCTAATCACGGTCAAGTTGTACCCCCTTCGGGGGATCATTGGTACGAAGAAGGTATTGAGGTTGTTATTGAGGCTGTTGCTCCTGTTGCTGGTGTTGGTGAACGTTTTGTTTGGGAGGGTTGGTCTGGTTCTGGTGTTGGAAGTTATTCTGGAACTAATAATCCTATATCAATTACTATGAATAGTCCCATTAATCAAATTAGTTCTTGGGCGGGTCAATATCAGATTTTTATTACTCAAAATGGTGTAGGATCAGATTTTTCAGGAAATATTATGACTATTAATGGTGTAAATTATAACAACGGTAAAACTTTGTGGGTAGATGATGGTTCACTTTTATCTTTTTCTTTCATTCCAGAATTATCTATAAATCAAAGCAAGAAATATCTATGGTCAACTTCTTCCGGAATATCTTCTCAAAGATCCGGTACAATTATTATATCAGGTTCAGGATCAATTATTGCAAATTACAATACCCAATTTTATCTGGAACTTATTTCAGTTCATAGTAATACCAGTGGTTCTGGTTGGTATAACCAAAATGAGATGGTATATCCAACAATAAACAATGAGGTTATAAATGAGACTGAAGATGTTCGTTATCTTTTTTCTGGGTGGACAGCCAACGGATCATCTGTTAATATGCCTTCAAATTCTATAATATTAAACAATTCTTTATTATTGGAAGCTTCTTGGCAGAAGCAATATTTGTTTGTTTTTAATCAAGAAGGGTTGCCAATAGGAACTGAAGTATTTATACTGGTTAAATCTCAAAATCAGAGTTTGCCATATTCAATTTGGACTGATGAGGGTGATATTGTAGATTTTGATTATCAAGATAATATTACAAGTGGTTTTGGAGAACAATATATCCTAAAATTACTATCCGATCAGACCAAAATAACGTCTAATTCCCCAATTATAATAACCGCTACATATTCTCTCAAAAATGACTCTGACCTGTTTATTATTGGTGTAATTATAGCAATATTTGCAGGTTTATTGTTTGTGATAATATTTTTGAGACAGCGAAATATGATATAAAGGAATATTCTATTTGATGTCTTTTATTTTTCCATAATCGTCAATTTATTAGCATATACCAAAAGAAAAGATCAACTCAGAACAATGTAAAACTGTTTTATATAACGTTATATGTTTATTAAATTTAAGTTCGTGAATATGAAAGGAATATGCTATCTTAATCTAAAAGATGATTCGAGGATGTTTTAATTTGCAATTTATGATATTTCAATTATTTGCTTCTTTGGAGGCCTGCATATCTTTTTTTATATTAAAATTATCTCAGCTAACCATGACAATACCAGAAATTTATGTTTATATCTCAATATTTTTAATCATAGTCTCTTTGACAATATTTTTTGTTTATTATTTTTATTACAGGCGAAAAAGAAAAGTTTTTGAGCAAATTTATCGAAAATTATCTGATTCAGACAAACAAGTATTTCTTGTTGTTCAAGCAACGGAAAAAAAATCTTTGCCTACCATACGCAATATTTTATCCGTTTTTTACAACATTACTGATAGACATATAGAAGTTGACCAACTTCTCCAGCGTTTGTATCGATTAGAGAATGTGGGTCTTGTTGACATATCCATAACTAGTGTGGAAGGGCAGGATATTCAAATTTGTACCTCTTCATATTCTATTCATTCTTTTGGAAATCTCATCTCAGAACGGCATAAAATTTTTTCAAGTATTTTTTTACCCGTATCAATTATTAGTCTTAGTGTTTGTTATTTTTTGTTGCAATTTGTTGATTTGATAGTTCATGGTGATCTTTATGGTTATGGTCTTGTTTTTAGTTATGAATGGGCAAACCAATACTGGAATATTACAGCTTTAATTAGAAGTTCTTTGAATGTTTCACTATTCCTGTTGGGCATCTCATTAATATTAACTATAATTAATTTTCGAGCTTTTAAAAAAATATTAAGAATTTCCAGTTGTGCCCTTTTTATTGTTGAAACTGGATTTGTTTCTTTTTCTGTATTTTTATTGTCACAGTTAGATTCTATTGTTAACTCTGATCTTTACTCTTTTGGATTGCAATTTACTTATCAATGGGCTGATAAATATTGGCTGTATCTTGGTTTAATTTATGTTTTGTTTGGATTATCGATTGCAGCAATTCTAATTTGTTTTGTGTTTTGTATATTCTCAAAACCTATCACTAAAAAAATAATAAACAAGAACCCACGTCTGGATGTATATAAATATTAGCAGATTATTTGTAGATAATCTTGTAATTATTGAATTACCAGTATGGTTAACATAAAAAATTTTAAATCAATAATACAAATTAAGTAGACTTAATAACATCATATCTCACCAAAATTAATGTTCAGATTGGGACTAACCATGATCACAAAAAGTAAATTTAATCTTCAGATTCTATCGATTCCATTTTCGATAATAAGCATTTCATTGGTTAGTGTTTGTTATTTTTTGTTGCAATTTGTTGATTTGATAGTTCATGGTGATCTTTATGGTTATGGTCTTGTTTTTAGTTATGAATGGGCAAACCAATACTGGAATTATTCAACATTACTAAGAGATTCTATTCTGTTTTCTATTCTAATACTTGTAACAGTGGTAATTTTAATCATAATCCAGATCCTCACTAATAAAAATCTAATAAAATCCGTAATTTCTATTCTTATTGGTATAAGTATTTTTTTTATTTTCTTTTCCCTTTTTTCATTGATTCGGTTAGATTTTATTGTTAATACTTCACTTTATGATTATGGATTACAATTTAGTTATGAGTGGACCCAACCTTACTGGAATAATATTGTATTGATTTTTGGTTTATGTTTAGCAGCAATTCTGATTAATGCCGTATCAATATTGTTTTTTTTAAGTAACGATTCTTGGTTCCTGAAAGGTGTAAAATCACTTTTAAGAATTACCTCGCTACTATTCTTTGCTGGAGTATCAATTTTATTTCTTTCAATTAATTTCAATTCTTCAATTTTAGCTTTCATAGGATTAGGTCTTGTATTTTGGGGAGCAATCTTATTGTTCATTCGATCTAATAGATATGTTAAAGAAGATTTACTTTTAACAGCAACTAAGTCATCATTATTAACTTTGAGACAATTCATTTTAGAACTTGGATACAAAGGAAAAGGCATTTATTTACCTCCCAAATATCTCAGAGATTATGATTCAAGTAAAGTTTTTATTACCAAAACCTCAAAATCCATTTTGCCATTGATTACTCAAATTCAAGATAGTAATAATTTAATTGTTAAAGATCCCGAAGGAATATTACTTACACCCCCAGGTTATGACCTGTCTTTATTATTTGAAAAAACACTTGGGACGAATTTTATTCAAAAAGATCTGGCCTTCATTGGAATAAATCTTAGAAGATTAATAGTAGACGATTTGGAAATAGCCCAAAATATTGAAATGAAAATAAAGGGAGAATTAGTCCAAGTTACAATAGAAGACTCTGTATACAAAAATATGGGTACTCTGAGCAGTGCTATTGCATGTATTTTAGCAAAAACCAGTGGGAAGCTTGTAATAATAACAAACAGAGAAATTAGTAAAAATAGCAAAATAATTACTCTTAGTTACCATCTAATAGAATCACCTATATCATAAACTAATAATTTTTTATTATTCTATTTTTCATTTTTTTTAAACCAACAAGAGAAGATTTATTTCTATATTATCTGAATAACTTAGACTTGAAGGTTAAGGCGTTAGAAACATTGAATATCCATTCTCTAAATGTGTGTATTGCTGGTATTGATCTCAGAAATCCAACCATGTTAGCTTCCGGAATACTTGGCTATACTATTGGTTCTTTTCAACGATTGGTTGAAGGAGGTGTTGGAGCTATAGTTACAAAATCTATAGGTCTGAAATCCAGAATTGGTTATGCCAATCCAACAATATTTCAAACTAAAAATAGCTTAATTAATTCAATGGGACTTCCAAATCCTGGTATAAAAAATTATGCTCCTGAGATTTCTCATGCAAAAATTGTTTTGAATGTTCCTTTAATAGTTAGTGTCTACGGTTTTTCAATTGAAGAATACGTACTAACTGCTCAGAAAGCAGCAGAAATGGGTGCTGATGCTATTGAACTTAATGTTTCTTGTCCACATGTAAAAAAAACCGGCTCAGAAATAGGACAAAACCCACGGATAATATCGCAAATAGTTCGAGAAGTTAAAGAAAAAATTCAAAAACCAGTTATTGTGAAGTTAACTCCAAATGTAACTGATATTACAGCAATAGCTAAAGCTGCAGTTGATGCTGGAGTAGACGCGTTAACTGCTATAAATACAGTAAGAGCTATGGCTATAGACGTTGAAACAGCTCAACCAGTTCTTAGTAATACATTTGGAGGTCTTTCCGGACCTGCAGTTAAACCAATTGCATTACGATGTATTTATGAGCTATATTCTTCAAAATTAAACGTTCCTCTTATTGGGTGTGGTGGTATAACAAATTGGCGAGATGCCGTTGAGTTTCTTCTTGCAGGAGCTTCTGCAATTCAAATAGGTACAGCAATCGCGTTAAAAAACATAAACGTGTTTAATACTATCAATAAAGGAATCAATGAGTATCTAAAGAAAAAAAGAATTCGGAGTGTAAATGAACTTGTCGGATTATCTCATAAAAAATAATATACTGCGAACTATACCATTATTAAATGTAAAAACTGAAAATAAAACTACAAAAACTTTTTCCTTCAGAGATAAACTATTCTCAAAAGCTAAACCTGGACAATTTTTGATGCTTTGGATACCCGGAGTGAACGAAATTCCTCTTAGTATACTGAATGCTGAAAATGGTGACATCTCAGTTACAGTGAAAGCTGTGGGACCTGCAACCATTGAATTGCATAAACTAAAAAAAGGTGATTTTATAGGAATAAGAGGTCCTTTTGGCAATAATTTCACTGAAAACTTTGAAAATATTCTTATGGTCGGTGGTGGGACCGGAATAGCTCCTTTATATTTTTTGACAAAAAAATTAATAGGTAACACTAAGAAAATAACTTTTATTATAGGTGCAAAGTCAAAAAACGAATTATTATTTTTATCTTCTCTTGAAAAACTTTGTAAAAACCATAATTTTATGTCAGCAACTGAGGATGGCAGTTATGGACTAAAATGTATTGTGACCACTCCTCTCTTGAAAATCCTCAACAGCGAAAAAATTGATATAATATATACATGTGGCCCAGAACTAATGCTTAGAAACGTGTTCAATATTGCTGAACAATATAAAATACCCGTAGAGGCAAGTTTAGAACGTTTAATGCGGTGCGGTATAGGTCTTTGTGGTAGTTGTGTTATAGGAAAATATCGAGTTTGTAGAGATGGTCCAATTTTTAGTTCAATTCAACTACGTGAAATACAAAACGAATTTGGGAGATCAAAACTAGATTTTGATGGAAAAACGATAAATATCTAATAAATAGAACAAGTCGTTTTATGCCCACAATAAAAAAACATAAAAACTTTTTTGATACTTTCAGAAAATTAATTTATTAAAAATAATCACTAAATCTTATAGTTCTTCTTAAGGGAAATTAATTTTCTGAAGATAATCTCTAGCATATTTTGGATTGTGTCCAAAATTTTTGCTTCTTAACAGTCTTCTGTCCAATCTATCTAACGCCAGTCGGAAGGTAGATTCAATTCCGTATCCTTCACTTGAGCTAAAGAAAGCACCTTTTTCTGTTCGTAACTGGAGTCTACAATGAATCAGAGGAGCAGTTTTTTGTCTTTGCCCGTGCGTTTTTAAATAAACAAAAAGTGTTCCTGAAATTAATGTTTCAGTATATTTATGAATAAATGAGTTGAATTCTTCCAATAGAAAGCCTTTTTGAAAAGGATTGATCTCTATACCTTTAATCCCAAATTGAATATCAAATTTTCTTTCGGTTTTTTCCATTTGAGCTATTGGTTCAAGAAAATCTAGTTTTGTAATAATTCCTACTGTTTTTTCGTTTTTTGTAACAACCAAACTGGAAATTTTTTGTTTTTGCATTATCTTTATAGCTTCTTTCAAAGTTTTTTCTAATGAGATCGAAAATATTGGTTTGGTCATTATGTTTTTTGCAGCAATATTTATCGGTGAAAATTTTTCTCCAATAATTTCACCTTTATTCTGACGCAGTTTTGGTTGATAAATATATTCTATAATATCTTGAATACTAATCATACCCTCAATTTTTCCATTGATAGTAATTGGAACATGAGATATGCCATAATCTCTAATTGTGTTTAGTACAGCTCCAACTGATCTATTGCCATCAATAGTTTGAGGTGTTTTTGACATTATCCTTTCCACTGCTGTATTCCCCCAATCTTGGGTTATACTGCTTTGAATAAGTTGTTCGTCAGTTACAAATCCTAAAAATTTTTTACTATTGTACACAGGAAGTTGTCTTATTCCACTTTCTATCATTAACGTTGCAGTTTTGCCAATTGAAAATTCGGGAGCTATTATTGGTGTTGATCGCATCATCGTTTTTACTTTAGTTTTTGTGTGATCTATTCCTGATCTAACTACCCATTTTCTCGCTATTATCCCGACATACTTGCCTTTTTCATTAACTACTCCCAGAACTGGGATCTTCTCTGTTTTAAATAACTTCCAACATTTGGAAATTGAGTCATTTTCTTTAACTGTTGTGAATTTTTTAGAAAAGACATCTTTTACAGATAATAAACTTGTTATAATGATCCCTCATTTGCTTATGTACTAAGTGACATTTAAATATTGCAAAATTTTTAGAAATTTTTTTCCTATTAATTTTTAAATTAATTATATACTTTAAGAAATCTAAATTCTATCTCTCTTTGATAGAAATAGAAAAGTATATTATTGTTCTATATAAAGTATCTGAATGTTGCATTCTCACTGCTTAAATATTGCTTTTGAGACTGAGAATACAGGCAAATTGGGAAAAAAAATCGTAATAGCTTTCAATAATATTCGTATCTACTCCTGTCAGGGAGGGATTTCATACAAATGACTCTATCTCAAGAAACACTAATTGAAGAACTTAAGACGCAATGGAAGAGACTTTGGCAAGAACGTTTGGATGACAAAGTCAGAGCTGAAGGTGTAGCATTAAAAGATTACTCTTCATTATTTGTAGAAAAAGGAACCATTATCCATGCAACAAAAGATTATAAAGCTCTAAATCTACGAGAAATTATTGAAAAACACCAGATACAAAATCCAGATAGGCATGTCTCTCCAAATCCTCAAGTTGGAGGATTAACAAAATTTATTAAATTGAATATTTTGAATAAAAAATTACCAAAACATAATCAAAAAATTTGTGGCTCCAATAAAAAGAATAAAAAACAACAACCTAAGAACGGTGGTAGAGGTTGGTTGCACAAATAGCATAAAAAGAATCTACAATCTGTCTATTTTATTTTAGTTCCAAGTATTTTATTAATTAACTTTTTTTGAGGAATTTATTTTGAGAAATTATAGAGATAGATATGATATTATTGCAGATATCCTACAAATAGCAAAAAGGAATCCAAAAAAAACACAAATAATGTATCAAGCAAATCTTAGTTATAAAGTTTTTAAAAAATATCTTAATGAGCTTTTAAAGGCTGATTTAATTTTATACATAGACCCTGAAAGATGTTATACACTTACCAATAAAGGAAAAGAATTTCTAGTTTTCTATTCTGAATATTACCAAGCCAATATTATAGTTAATAAAAAATTGGAAGATGTCCAAAACAGAAAAGAAATTTTGGAAAAATTGTGCGATAGTAAAGATTGGAAGTCGCCGAAACATGTATCTATTCACCAATAATGAAGATGAATTAGGTTAAAATCGAGATTTTAAAAAAAAACTGATGCCTATTAAGTAACCAACATTTTAAGAAAAGGAATACTTGTATTAATTATAATTTTATAAAAAGGGACACTCTAAATGACTCAAAAAATTCGTAGATATATTAGACATAATATTCTTCCCTATATTCACAGTTATCCTTTTTTCAAAAGATTTCATCAGCCAAAGATTAAAACAGCTTTTTTGGAACTGACAAATAAGTGTAATTTACGATGCAGAATGTGTATCTATCAAAAAAAACAACTGAAAACAGGTTACATGTCAGAAGTATTGTTTAAGAAATGCATCGATGAACTTTCTGAGATTGGAGTGGATGTTCTTTCTTTGCATTTTGGAGGCGAAAGTTTGTGTCACCCAAAATTTAAAGATTTTCTAAAATATGCAATTTCTAAAAGAGACTCAGGTAAGATTTGTAGTTTAAACTGGACAGATAATGGGATGCTTTTTGATCCAAGTATTGCTGACTTGGTTATTGATCTAAAAGTCGATTCAATCTTTTTTAGTGTTGATGGCGTTGGAAACGTTAATGATAATATAAGATTAGGTGCTAATTATTCAATAATAGAGAAAAACATAAAATATTTACTTGAAAAAAGGGGAGAAGCCAAAAAACCAACAGTAAACTTGCTTGTTGTTGATTGTGGAAAAACTGAAACACAAAAACTAGCTATTTATCGCGAATGGATTCATCTTGTAGATGGAATATCACTAATACCTTCAATTTTACCAGACAATACTTGGGAAAATAAAAAAGAAATTTCCCAAATTCATAAAACTATTTCTCCTCCTAAATTCTGCGATTTTCCATTTAATACCCTGGCTATTAGTTGGGATGGAAAAGTTACCGGTTGCTGTCTAGATTACATCTTTAAAATGGAGCTCGGAGACGTTACCCAGAATTCAATAAAACAAATTTGGAATGATTTAAAGTTCCAAACTTTAAGAAAAAACGTATTAAAAAAGAATTTTTCTGCCGGTTCACCCTGTTATAATTGCGAATTTTGGCAAGTAAACTTCGAACCTAAAGAAGAACTAATCCTAGATGGAATAGCCAAAATAGAATACGGCCATGTTTATAGATATATTCGAAAAGTATCTGATCCTAAAAAAAACTCTACTACTTAAGATCAAAAGATACTGTTATTTGCACATTTTTTTTTATCTAATTTTGATCATAAAACAACTCCCCAAATCTAACAATCTTGATAGCTTTAGGAAAATTTTCAATTAATTAAAAATTAATTAAGGTGTTAACAGTTGTTAAGTAAAAAAAATTATTCATGTCCAAGTTGTAACTCTTCTCATCTACTACTTTTCTATGAGGCCTTGAATGTTCCTATTAACAGTTGTGTTATGTTTTCAAATTATGAAGAAGCAATTAATTATCCATCTGGCAATGTCATTCTGGGTTTTTGCGATAATTGTGGATTTATTTCCAATGTAGCTTTTGATTCCCAAAAAATTGATTATTCATCTCTAGCTCCTGAAGAACAGCGGTCTTCTGCAACTTTTAACTTGTTTGCCAATAGATTAGCAAAACGACTAATCGACAACTATAATATCTATGGAAAAAACGTTTTGGAAATTGGTTGTGGTCGAGGAGATTTTCTTGCTTTACTATGTAAATTAGGTAATAACCAAGGAATTGGAATTGATCCGTCCACGATAACTGGTGAACTTAATCCACTCCCAGATAATCTTGAGTTTATTCGAGATTATTTTTCAGAAAAATATGCAAAGTATGTAGAAGATTTGTTGTGTTGTCGGCATACCTTAGAACATATTCACGAGACCTCCCAGTTCGTGAAAAAAATACGTGAAACGATTGGGAGTAGATTAGATATTGTTAGTTTTTTTGAGGTACCTGATGTAACTCGAATTCTAAAAGAAGTTGCTTTTTGGGATATTTATTACGAACATTGTTCCTATTTTACTTTAGGTTCACTTGCTCGTCTGTTTCGATCGAACAACTTCAAAATCGAGTATCTTACAAAAGATTATTTTGATCAATATTTGTTAATAGATTTAAAACCAGTTTCTAACAAATCTGAAAAAATCTTGGATGTAGAAGAAAGTATAGAAATAACATCCAAAAATGTTTTAGACTTTTCCACTAATTCAAAAGAAAAAATTGGAAAATGGAAAGAAAAACTAAATCAAATTCGGAAAGAAAAACTTAAGGCTGTTGTCTGGGGATCAGGTTCTAAATGTGTAGGTTTTATGACAACTCTAAACGTCGTTGATGAAATTGGTTTTATAGTAGATATAAATCCTGCACGTCATGGGAAATTTATAGCTGGTTCTGGTAAACAAATCTTGTCTCCTAACAAGCTTCGAGACTATAAACCAGATATTGTTATCATAATGAATCCAGTTTATCTCAACGAGATTAAACAAGATCTATCGGATATGAACCTTTTTCCTGAACTTCTTCCTTGTTCTTAAAAAATTTTATGGTTGTTTAAAAACACTTTACGGTTGTTAACTAAGTTGTTTTCGTTTTTTTGAAAAATAAAACCCTAAATTATTGTCTATTTAAAATGTGTTATTACTTTCTTAGGTTGATAAACTGAATCCATAATCTGAAGTCGGAAGATAGTATATATATAATTGATAAAACTTAATAAAATTAGTGATTCATTATGCGCGTATTAGTAACAGGTAATAATGGTTATATCGGGACAGTAATGACACAAATGCTCTTATCCGAAGGATTTGATGTAACTGGTCTTGATAGTGATCTTTTTGAAGGAAGTGTTTTTGGAGAAGACTCCATAACTGGGGGTATACCTTGTATTTCTTATATGAGAAAAGATGTGCGAGATGTTGTCCTTTCTGATCTAAAAAATGTTGATGCAATATTTCATCTGTGCGCTCTTTCAAATGACCCTCTAGGTAATCTCAATCCAGAAATTACTTATGAAATCAATCATATAGGTTCAGTAAGATTAGCCAAACTAGCTAAGAAAGCTGGAGTTCAACATTTTGTTCTCTCTTCTTCCTGTAGCGTTTATGGTGATTCAAAAGAAGCTGTAGTTTCCGAAGACTCAAAAGTTCATCCTATTACACCATATGCTATATCAAAAGTTCGTGCTGAAAAAAGTATTTCAGAATTAGCGGACTCTAATTTCTGTCCAACTTTTCTTAGATCCTCTACCGCTTATGGTCTTTCTCCTATGCTGCGATTTGATTTGGTTGTTAATAATTTTGTAGCTTGGTCTTTTACAAAAGGGACTGTCTTATTGAAAAGTGATGGAACGGCTTGGCGCCCTTTTGTTCATATTCAAGATATTTCACGAGCTTTTATATCTGTTTTAAAATCTCCATTAGCTGTTGTGAATAATCAAGTTTTTAATGTTGGAAAAAATGAAGAAAATTATCAAATTAAGAATGTTGCAGAAATTGTAAAAAAAATTGTTCCTAATTCTGAAATAAAATATGTTAAGGGGGCTGAAGCTGATAAGCGATCTTATAAAGTCAAATTTGATAAAATATCCCAAACATTAAGGGAATTTAAGCCAAAATGGAACGTAACTTTAGGAGCAAAACAACTTTATAATGCTTATAAAAAAGTCAGATTGCTTGTTGAGGAATTTGAGGGTCCGAAATATAGACGCCTTTTTAATCTAAATAATAGTGTGAAATCTGGTGTATTGGATAATAATCTGCGCAGAATTCCTGTCAAAGAGTAAAAACCAAAAAAATTATTTTTTCAAATTTCTAATCTTTGGAGGTAAAAACTTCTGTTAAATGAAAACATAGAAAAGTGTAGATTTTGCAATGAAGATCTTAAAAATACTTTTGCAAATTTAGGAACTCAACCTATATGTGAGAGTTATTTAACATCTGAAGAAATTAATCAAAAAGAGACCTTTTATCCATTGAAAGTCTTTTTTTGTAAAAAATGTTTTTTAGTCCAACTAGTAGAATCAATTTCTCCGGAGGAAATTTACAAAAAATATTCATACTTCTCTTCCCATTCAAAAGGTTGGATGCAACATGTCAAAACATATGCCAATATGATCTCTAAAAAACTAAACTTAAATGCTAATAGTTATGTTGTTGAGATCGGTAGTAATGATGGATATCTTCTTCAATTTTTTTCTGAAAAAGGAATACCCATTTTGGGTGTTGAACCCGCTTTAAATATTGCCGAAGAAGCGATTTCCAAAGGGATTCCAACATTAAATAAGTTCTTTAGTAAAGAAAATTCAAAAGATATTATTGCTAAAAATAGAAAAGCAGATTTGATAATTTGTAATAACATTTTAGCTCAGGTTCCGGATTTAAATGACTTTGTTAAAGGATTAAAAATATTACTTTCTCCAACGGGCGTAGTAACTCTTGAATTTCATCATCTATTAAATTTAATAAATAATAATCAATTTGATACTATAAGTCATGAACGTTTTTCATATCTTTCCTTTATTATTGTAGAGAAATTATTATCGTCTTCTGGTTTGACAATTTATGATGTAGAAGAATTTTCCACTCATGGAGGATCTCTAAGAATTTATGTGAGACATACTAATGACAAATCAAAACCCATAACTTATCGAGTAAGCGACTTAAAGCAAAAGGAAATTTCAAATGGTCTAACAAAAATTGAGACATATACATCATTTAATGAAAAAGTAAAAGAGACAAAAAGAAAAATTTTAGATCTATTAATAAATATTAAACAAAAAAATAAATTAATTGTTGGATATGGAGCACATGCTGAAGCTCATACTCTTTTAAATTATTGTGGAATAACTTCAGATTTTCTTGAATATACAGTCGATAGAAATCCCTATAAACAGGGAAAATTTATAGCCGGCGTTCATATTCCAATTCTCAATTCTGAAAATGTTTTGAAAACCAAACCAGAATACATTTTGGTTTTACCTTGGAATATAAAGCAGGAAATAATGGACCAGATGGAACATATTGAATTTTGGAACGGAAAATTTATTGTTTTAATTCCTGAAGTAAAGTTGTATAACGCAGATGGATCTGAATTAGCTTTTAATTATATAAACGAGGATTAATAAAATGAAAGTTGTTTTATTTTGTGGTGGATTTGGTATGAGACTTCATCCTTCCACTGAAAATACACCCAAACCCTTAGTTTCTGTTGGAGGAAAACCTGTTATTTTACACCTGATGAAATATTATTCTTATTTTGGTCATAAGGATTTTATTCTCTGTCTAGGTTATAAAGGACAAGAAATAAAAAAATTCTTTCTAAACTATGATGAATGCCTTTCTGGAGACTTTGTTTTATCCAACGGTGATAAAAAACAAAAATTATTTAAAAGTGACATAGAGGATTGGAAAATAACTTTTGCAGAAACAGGATTACACTCTCCTCTTGGTGATAGATTAAAGAAAGTTGAAAAATACCTTTGTGATGAAGAAATTTTTCTAGCAAATTATGCTGATGGATTAACTGATCTTTATCTTCCAAATCTAATAAATTATTTTAAGGAACGAAACAAAATAGCCTGTATGCTTACAGTAAAACCTTCTGTTGCATTTCATTATGTATCGGCGGATAAAAATGGTTATGTAGATGAAATATGTCAATTTAATCAAACCTCAATGATGATCAATGGAGGTTTTTTTGTTTTTAATAAACAAATCTTTGATTATATCAAAGTTGGCGAAGATCTTGTCTATGAGCCTTTTCAAAGATTAATGAAAAAGCATCAACTTATTGCTTATAATTATGATGGATTTTGGGCTAGTCTTGATACATATAAAGATAAACAACGCTTAGATGAAATAGCTTCAAAAAAAGTTCCTCTCTGGGAAATATGGAATAATAAAAAATGCGTATCCGGCGATAAAAAAAATGATTAATAATAGCTTTTTTATTGAAAATAAAAAACCCAAAATTCTATGTTTAGGTGCTCATCCAGATGATATAGAAATTGGGTGTGGGGGAACCATTTTACGTATAATCAAAGAGATACCTGAAGCCCAATTCTATTGGGTTGTTTTTTCTGGAAATTCCGAACGAGTCAAAGAGGCTTATCAAAGTGCAAATATGTTCCTTGCTGGTGCAAAATCAAATAATATACATATTCAAGATTATCGAGAATCTTATTTTCCGTTTGTCGGTGCCAAAATTAAAGACTATTTTGAGAAAATAGTAAAAGAATTTTCTCCTGATCTAACATTTACTCATAATAATAATGATGCACATCAAGATCACCAATTAATCTCGGATTTAACTTGGAATACCTTTAGAGACCATCTTATTTTAGAGTATGAAATTCCTAAATATGATGGAGATTTAGGAAACCCAAACCTGTTCATCAATCTGGATAACAAATTTGTTCAAAGAAAAATTAACTTCATTTTAGAAATCTTCAAATCTCAATCTAAAAAACAATGGTTTGATGAAGAAGCTTTTAGATCGATTTTAAGAATTCGAGGTATTGAATCCAATTCTCCGACCAAGTACGCAGAAGCTTTTTACTGCCGCAAGATGGTAATTAAAATCTAAAAATAACCTGTTAATAGGAAGATATCAAATCTGATAACGTTTCCTTTAGATTTAGGAGAATTGAGCTTTTTCTATGCTATAATAGCTATGATACTACTTGTTACTTCAGAGGCTCTTTCACATTATGATCGGAGAAATAACTTTCTTATTAATAGAAAAAAACTAAAGTACGTCGCAATAATTTTTTCTATCCTTTTTATAGTTACAGTAGCCTTAAGAATATACGAAATAATTCTAACATCATAATTTTTGAAATTTAAAATTGCTTTGAGATGGATTTTGATCTTTTTTGATAAAGCCACTTCATAAATAAAATATTTATTTTTTTTACTTTATTTTAATTACTTTCAATATGTTAAACATAGAAAGTATTAATCAAAAGGTAAGTTTCTACAGATTTCTCTTCCTAATGAGTTGATTCTTTTTTTTAAGAGCAAATAGTGGATTTTCGAAAAACTTATGTGGGCGATCATATTTCTAAAATATTGTACTTTAAGCAAACTATAGGATTTCTGAATTGTTTACTGATTCGATTACTAGTTTTAAGTTAGTGCATGGTTGAGTTGATATAAAATGAAAAAATCTCAAGCTTTTGTTTTTTTTTGTATATTCTTATTGACATTTTTAGCTGCGTTCATACCATGTTGTTTTTCGATTGAGGTGGATGATGCAAATATTATAGTAAATCAGGCTGAACTTGAGCTGAAGTTAGCATTTGCAGTAGTTTCTAAGGCTGATGATGTTGGAGCTGATACTTCGGGATTGATTGAGCAACTTGAAGCAGGGAGTCTTTTTTTATCAGAAGCTAAACTGGCTCTAAGAGCCGATGATTATGATGCTGCTAATTCATTTGCTTTAGAATGTATTAACACTGCTGAAAACCTAATTATTGATGCAGATCGACTATCAGTAATTGCTGAAAGAATACAAAATGATATTATACTTTTTACTGTTATCGGATCTAGCGTAGGTCTAGTTTTGCTTATTATTTTCGGATTTATTTTTTGGAGAGTTCTTAAAAATCGGTATTTCAGAAAGGTTTTGGATATGAAACCTGATGTGGAGGAATATCAGTGATTTTTGAAAATGCTAAGTTAGTCTACTTGGGTTCCTGCATTATTTTAGGTTTGATTATTTTGGCGCCTTCTCTGTTTACATTTTATTCTTTTCCAGAAGGAGAAAGATTTTCAGAGTTGTGGCTATTGGGGTCAAATAACTTGATTGAGAGTGGAGTAGTTAATATCTCAGAAAGAGAGTCTTATTTACTTTCTTTGGGAGTTTTTAACAATATGAAAGATTTAAAGTTCTATAAAGTGAATGTTAAGTTTAGAAATCCCTCTGAACCCTTACCAGATAGTGTAGCTGGATTACCGAGTCCTTTAGAATCAGTATTTGAGTACTATTTCTTTTCGATGAATAATGAAACTTGGGAGGACGAATTTAGGTTTTCTTTTGAGGATATTTTATTCGAGGATAATATTTTTCGAATATCGAGACTTTCAATAAATGATAGAGATATAGAAGTGGACAAAATAGTATTGTGGGATGAAAAAAGTAACGGTTTCTATTGTCAGTTTTTTTTTGAATTATGGATATATGATTCTACGATTTCAGATTTTCAGTTTCATAATCGTTTTGTTTCTATTTGGCTCAATTTAACACAAATAATGTAGTTGTGATTTATCCTTTCTAACCAATCATAAATTTGTTTCTTAGATTAAGTATCAAGGAGAATTTTAAGTTGAATTTTTTTGTCCTGGCACTATTATTCTTATTAGGTCTAATTTCGATTTTTTATTTTACTTACTATTCTTTAAATCTGTATAAATCCAAAAAAAGCAGAAGTATTCTAAAAAAAGTAATTTTTCCAAAAGTTTCGTTAATTATTCCAACATATAATGAGGAAAAAACAATCTTACGAAAGCTGGAAAATTTAAAGGACCTTGATTACCCCCCGAAAATGCTTGAAATATTGGTCATTGATAGTAATTCGTCAGATAACACAAAAGAAATTGTTAATGATTTAATACAACAATATCAAGGTGAACTTAATTTAAGATTACTTTGTCAACAGGTTAGAATGGGAAAAGCGGTAGCTATCAATCTAGCTCTGCAACATTCTACGGGTGAAATTTGCATTATATCTGATGCAGATGCAACCTTTGAAAAAAATGCGATAATCAAACTAGTTGAGAATTTCGCTGATCCAATAGTCGGAGCAGTTACTGGGAAACTAGTTATTCTTAACGCTAATCATTCCTCGGTAACTAAACTTGAAAAAAATTACCGTAGTATTTTTGAAATCCTTAGGTTAGGGGAATCAAACATGGATTCAACTCCGGTTTTCAATGGTCCGATAATGGCCTTTCGAAGGAATTTAATCCAAGAACTGGATTCGGAAACGATTGCAGATGACACTGAAATGTCTCTGAAAATTCGAAAACAAGGATCAAAAGCCATCTATACACCAGATGCAATTGCTTACGAATATACTCCCAATACATTTAGTTCAAGAACTAAACAAAAAATAAGAAGAGGACAGGGTATAATTCAATCATTTATGCGAAACAAAGATGTTCTTTTTAACTCAAAGTATGGTGTTTATGGTTTCATAATATTGCCCAGCGAATTTTTTATGCATATAATCTCGCCTATTCTACTTTTAGCAATTTTATTACTAACTTTAGTTGCAGTTTCAATCGATTTTAGCTTAATTTTTTATTTTGTGTTAGCAGTAACAACTTTGTTAGTTTTCTCAGGTCTACTGTTATTAGTCAAAAAAATTTTTATGAATAGCAAAAGTGCAATTATAAATCCAGTTTCTCTCCTGGGAACCTTCTTGAATTCCCAATTCTGTCTTCTTATTAGTTTGTCTCTATTTTTACGAGGAAAAAAAAATTCAAAATGGGAAAAAATCGATGAAGTAGGTGCTCAATGTAATATGGGCGACCCAACGAATTTACAAAAAAATAGTGATGACTTTCAAGAAAAAACTTCTGATTGATCAATAACACCATAACTTCAAAGCCTAATAGGTTAACCTTGTTAGTATTTTGAGTTAATAATCCTGGCAGTTGAGATAAATATAAAATATGTGGAGTTCGACTTATGAAAATTTGTTTTTTATCCTTTGAGTATCCTCCTGAATTAATAGGTGGGATGGGAACCTATGCTGAACATCTCGTTAAAGGACTTGAAAAAAAAGGTATTGATACACATGTAATAACTAGAGGGGCTAAGACTTGCCGTGATCATAAAACTCACAGAGTTTTTGTTCCTGATATTTTGTATTGGCGACGGTTTCTTTTCATTAATTACGCAATTAAGTTGTTTCGCAATTTAAACAAAAGACACAAATTTGATTTAATTCATCTAAATGGTACATATCCTATAATTAGAAACTTAGGAATTCCTACTGTGTCAACATTGCATGCTATTCCTAATATCAAACAAGCGGCAATTGGACTTAGATTGTTAAGAAGTTATGCATCTCCAAGAGATATTGCTTATTTATTATTGAAAAACCCTGTAGGGAGTATATTTGATTTTACAACTACTCACATATCAGATAGAATTATTTGTCCTAGTCCAAGTTTAGCCAGAGACATAGTATCTTATTGTTTTACAGATAAGAAAAAAATTAATATTATTCACAACGGAATTGATTTAAAAACTTTTGATGAAACAGAATGTTCTGACTTCGCTCTCCTTAGTAGTTATGGTATTCAAAAAGGTAATTATTTGTTATACATTGGTAGACTTTCTATAATAAAAGGAGTTCACTATCTGATTGAGGCTTTCAAAATTGTTCAAAAACAGTATCCCAATCTCAAGTTGGTAATTGTAGGGAGTGGAGATTTTGAACAATCCCTTAGAAAAATGGCCTACAATACGAAAGGCATTCTTTTTCTTGGATATGTGGAATCGATTAGAATTAAGAAGCTGCTCTATGCTGCTTCTCTTTTTGTTATAGTTCCATCTTCTGCTTATGAAGTATTACCCACAACTATACTGGAGAGTATGGCCAGTAATAAACCGGTTATAGCATCCAATATTGAAGGGAACTCATTTATTGTCCAACATGGGAAAAATGGGTTTCTGTCAAAACCTAGAGATCCAATAAGCCTTGCTGAGAATATCTCACTATTATATGATGATACTGCATTAAGAACGAGAATGGGGCAAGAGGGTCGAAAATTAGTTGAAAAAGAATTTACAATGGAAAAAATGGTAACTAGAACACTAAAAACTTACAAATCATTGATAAATTAGAGATAGCAAGATAAGAATTTTACATTATTATTTTTAGAAGAAAATTACAATGCTATATAGACTTCCATTAAAACAAGTTTAAAAAAATACGTTTTTATTAAAAACGAAAATCAGAATTTATATGCATAGATGTTGAGGCGTTAGTAATGACCAATATATTATTAATAAATACAAATTGTTCATGGAATAAAGGGTCAGCTGCTCAAGTGATAAGCACAACAGAAACACTGCGTAAGCTTATTCCTAAAGCAAATTTTACTTTGATATCTCAATATCCAGAATTAGATTCTAAATTATGTGCAATACATAGAATAAAAGTAGTAAGCCTTTTTCCAAAAAAAAATCTTTTCTTAAGATATTTTAGACTCCTAAAATTATTTAAATTATCGTATTATCTATTTCGTTGTGCTTTATGGTCTTCATTTAATAAAATTGGTTTGAATGCAAGTGAATTATTAACAAATAAGATACTTTCAGAATATGATAATGCAGATATAATTGTCGATCTAAGTGGAGATACTTTTAGCGATAAAAATGCTCGTGCACTTTTTTCCATTCTTGGAATCTTTATTGGAATGCTTTTAGGGAAAAAAATTGCAGTTTTTTCACAGTCTATCGGTCCATTTAATAAAATAACTAAGCCGATAGCTAGATTTTGTCTAAATGTGGTCGATTTAATCGTCATAAGAGAGGATGCTACTGAAAATTATTTGAGAACTATAGGGGTAAACAACCGCTCCACATATCTTACTGGAGAAATTGCTTTTCTGTTAGAAAGTGCATCAGCATTAAAAGTGCAAGAAATATTTTCAAAAGAACTAATAAATCCACAGAAAAAAAATTCTCCTTTAATTGGCATCGGTCCAAGTTCACTTATTTTAGGGGCTTTCAAATCGAATAATAGAAATTATCTGAAACTAATGGCAGAGATTGCTGATTATTTGGTAGAAAAACTCGATGCACAAGTTATTTTGATTTCCCATATTATAATTCCCCCAAATTTTGATCCTTATGATGATAGGTTTGTAGCTGAAAAAATCTACAAATTAGCTAGAAACAAACATAGTATCAAAATAGTGAAAGGAGATTATTCACCAGAGGAGTTGAAAGGAATAATTGCATGTTGTGACCTATTTATTGGAGCTCGAATGCATTCAAATATTGCTTCAACTTCAATGCATGTTCCTACCCTTGCAATAGCTTGGAGCTATAAGTATATTGGAATAATGAGAATGTTGGAACAAGAAAAATATGTTTGTGACATAGAAACTGCATCTTTTAGTGAATTAGTTATGCAAATAGATGATGCATGGTCTAACAGAACCATAATAAGGAAGAAATTGGAATCAAAAACAATAGAACTGGAAGAATCAGCATTTTATAGTTGTAGGTTGGTCAAGAAGTTAATAAATTCCGTTTCCGATAAGTAACAGGTTCAGACGGATAAAGTTTGGATAGATTAAGAAAATCAATTTGAGCGCTTGTACAATGAATTCTAAAAAAAAATAAACGATTTTAAGCTAAATTTTTAGGAATTTATTTTATTTTTTTGCTTGCTACCTATGGCTGTTGTAATTGGGTAATTTTTAACATTATAACTAACATTATAGGAACATTTGTTTTCTATCTTTGGCTATATTAGGTATAAATGCTAATTTAATTAGGTGCCTTTCTGCGACTATTTTTAGATTATTAGAAATCAATTTTTTGACTCTAAAAATTGGTATATCATTGGGGGTTTGAAGCTAATAGTAACTTTTAAAACAGCTAAGTCAAATAATGGTCAGAAAAAAAAACTCCTTTGGGTGAGTTGTCTACTTTTGGACCTTCATCTTCATAAAATGACTAAGCTGGGTATTCTTGGAGGCCTTGTTAAAAGAGGATATGCAACCACTCTCATTGTGATGAGATCGCACAAACTAATTAAACCAGAAAATCCTAAATTGCATATTCTCTCTATTCCTTTACGATATGTTCCAATAATTTCCCATATCATGTTTACTATTGCAATGTTTTTATTTCTACCATTATATATTCTTGTCTCAAAACCAGATTATATAATTACAGATCCTAACGTCTCAATTTTCAGCTTCGCTTCAGTGCTTCCTCTTTCTAAGTTAAGAAAAATAAAATTAATTCTAGATGTAAGGAGTACACCTGTAGAGGTTTCTGGTTTTAGAGGATTTCTACAAACTTTTTCATTTATAGCTTCAATTTCAATTGCCAAGAAATTCTTTGATGGAATAACAATAATTACTCCTTCAATGAAAAAAGAGTTGTGTGGACAGTTCGGTCTAGATCCAAACACAGTAGGTCTTTGGTCTAGTGGTGTTCCTATATCGAAATTCAATCCTAAGCTTTTCAATTTAGAAAAAGTGAATTTGAGAAAAAAACTTGGATTGTCTGGAAAATTTGTGGTTTTATACCATGGGGTATTTTCCTCAAATCGTGGATTGATAGAGACCATAGAAGCAATGTCAATAGTGAAGAAAACAAATTCCAACGTGATTTTCCTCCTTCTTGGAACAGGACCTTCTGATAAAAAATTGAAAGATTTAATTCAAGAGAGAAAACTGCAAAATTATGTAATTATTCATGATCCAGTTAAACCTATAGAAGTCCCGAAATATATTGCAATGTGTGATGTAGGTATTGTACCCTTACCCAACCACCGTTATTGGAGATCGCAATCTCCATTGAAATTACTGGAGTACTTAGCTATGGAAAAGGTCGTTCTTTTAACTGCAATATCTGCTCATCAGTTGGTTATTGGAAATGAGCTTTGTGGAATCTATATTTCATTAGCTACTCCTGTTGAACTTGCAAAATCTATAATGTATGCTTTTAACAACAGAGGAAAACTGGAGGAATGGGGTAAATGTGGAAGAGAACTTGTAGAGCAAGAATATACTTGGGAAAAAATTGCCATCTAATTTTGAAACTTATCTCTTTTCAATTGACAATAATGTTTCCAAGGTCTGAATCATTTTTTCGTTCCTTTTTTAAAGACACAATTTGCGCTATTTTATGTTATCTTATAGTATATATTATGTAAGGCTAACTTTCTTTGATCAATTACGTGTTTCTTGAATACTTTTATATTTGTTTATCTGCTGAATGATCTGTTTAGATCATTATTTTTAGATTTAAATAAAATCTTTTAAATCATGAATCATAAGCGGAGAATATTATCGAGTCGGTGATACCATTGAAGTAAAGAAAAACTTGTTTTTACGGCGTTTATTATAGGTTTATTCTTGATATTTTATTCATGGTACATTAGTTATCCAATTATGGTAGATTCACCATCTGATGTTGTTCCAAATCATATTTCGCCTGTGTTCTGGATAGGTCTATCAATAGTTAGTGCAACACTCTACATTTTGGCGATGTGGTCTAAAAGAAATTCTTTGAAAATTATTGCGACTTTAGGCATTATACTTTTCATTTATTCATCAGCATATTTCTTCTGGTTTATGCCTGGCTCTGATTCACATTATTTTAGGGGTCTTAACGAATACTTTATTGAAACTGGAGACTTAAATTTTAATGAGTCGTATCATAGCTACTACCAATGGCCACTTTTTTTTGTACTAAACAAGATTGCACATATCATAGGGTTAAATTTGCGATTTTTTGAATTCGTGTTGTTTGGTCTTTTTGGTCTCTTATATGGTGTTTCTCTCTATTCTTTATTTCATAAATCTTCGAGAGATGGGGCCTGTTTTGCGGTACTGTCTTATTTCATAATGATGTGGTGGTATATAGATTATCAATATGTTCCATTTTCACTCGGTTTTGGTTTTCTTTTAATTTTATTTATGCTTGATAAGCGTGAAGAAAAGAATTCTGCCACGATATTATCTATGTTAGTTATATTCGCAAGCATGACCTTAACACATTCATTTTTACCTGTGTTCTTTATTTCCTATGCATTCATAAAATATATTCTCCTTAGTAAAGATCGAACTCATGTGAATATTTTTTTAATGACGTTAATCATATATTTTGCAGTTTTAACTTTTAGAGCGGTGGAATTTCTTGAACTAAGTGTTGAAGCGCTAATAGGGTTTGGTTCTGATGTATATGTCCGATTAGCTGAAACAATGTTTGTCGAGGCGACGACTCCCCTCCATGAGTTTGCACAAATGATCAGTCGCAGTATTTTTATAATAACTGGTTTGGTTGCTGCTAGTGGTTTTATTATTCTGTTATGGAAACGAAAATTAGGATACACTAACCTAGCTCTCCTTCTTTCGGGAGGAGCATATGCTCTAGCAAGTGCCGTTTTGCCAATTCTTGGTTCTCGAGCATTTGCAATAATAGTTATTCCTTTGAGTTTAGGTGTAACCTATTTTCAAGAGACTAAATTTAAAAAATATTTTCAATATCTTTTTCTAGTTATAATACTCTTATTTGCCTTTATGCCTCTTCACTCGTCATTCACTTTAACTAGGAGGCAGATACCATTTCAGACAGAACCTGACTACCAAGCTGCTAATTTTTGGATAAATTATTATCTCCCTAATGAAAGGAGTTTGATGATTGCAGACTTTAGAACTGAATGGTACCTTTTTCCAAAAGTTCGTAGTAATAATGTGACATTTGAAGGAGGTAATGAAATAGAAGATTTTGATTGTATATTATATACGATTGGTTTAGAGAAAGCTTTTCTCCGGCAGAATTATACTGGTGAGGACTTAATTCAAAAAATGAATGAATATAACGTATTTTACAGTTCTGGTAGAACCCAAATTCTGGTCAAGAGGGATTAAATATAAAGTTTGTTGCAATGATAATGAATACATTTCCAAATGTTTAATGTGAAAGGGATTTTTGAAAAAATATTAAAAAAAGGGTTGATAAGATACTTGTTTCCTGAAATGTCGATAATGATAAGTATGCCCTGTATAAATGGTAACGATAGAAAAGTATATTAAATATTACGATATGTGATTTGTGGTGTTTATGAAGCGGTTTATCAATACTCTAGGACTATTGCTCTTATTTTTATTCGTAATCCCAGTCCAAAGTTTACCGCAAAATGTGAATGTTATATCATCTTATGGAACAATTAATTACGATATTAATACGGTTGAAAATACTTTATGGTGGGGAGCAGTAGTTTCCGACACTGCATGGGGTACTATTGGAACATCGTCTTCTTATCGCTATGGCAGTTTCTTTAGTGACACTCAAATTAGTCTTATGCAACAGAACGGGGCAACAGCTTTTAGGATAATGTTGGACAAAGAACCATGGGATTTAAACGATAATAAGAATATTTACGATTTATCCTACAAAGATTACATTCGGCAAATTGTTGTTGATTGTCAAAATAGAGGCATAAAAGTTATTCTTGATTTAACTAGAGACAGTTCGATGGGTGATGATTTTGATACCAATTCAGCAAAAGCGCAAGTAATAGAAACTTCATTATTACGTGCGGCATGGATTGATTGGGGCAAAGAAGTTGTGTCTTATTGCAAACCTGATGGTATTGGAATCATGAATGAACCAAGAGGAGATGTAACATTTGACTATTATTATGACAATTTTCTTATTCCAAGTATTACCGCTTACCGCAATGTGGATCCAAACATAGACATATTTGTAATGAGCATGCCTTTTTATGCTGTAGAAAATTTTGCGGGAAGACCAATTGACGACGATAAAGTATTCTATCAATACCATCTCTATTACCGATACCCAATGACTGACGCATCCTCATCTATCATAAATGCATGCGAAGCATATGGAGAGGGAAGATTATTGGAAGCCAAAAATTATTTGTATCAATATTTAGACGCAAAATTTTTCACTATTCCGAAGAACAAAATTATCTTAGGAGAAATTGGTCCATATGAATATAGTGATGCTATTTGGGTTAATGGGTTGCCTGACCCTGTGAATACACCCAACTGGGATATCTTCCTTCGAGATATCTCCACTTATGTTACAGATACCGGTCTTAAAGGATCATTTCAATATGCAATTGCGAAATATCGATATATAATGCTTGATCCTAGCACAAGTTACTCTACCTTCACTCCTTATGGTACAGTTTGGGCTCAGAGTTTTTCTACTTAGAGAAACTGACTGTATTTTTGCTAATATCTGAGCATTATAATTAACTTCTCATTCATTCTTAAACTGCTACATGCCAAAAAAACAAGGATATTCGACTGAATATTTATTACTAAATTGATTTTTTTGGGGTTTTTTATAAAATAACCATGTTTTTATGTTGTCTACTTAACTGAAACTAATGGAGGATACACATAGCTTGGGAATCTTTACATCATATGAAAATACTTCAATCGATACTCAAATTGCATCCAAACTTCAAATAATAACTAAAACTATTTTGGAAAATGTATTTTCAGTCAGATCAATTTTACTAACAGGAGGCTTTGGCAAAGGGGAAGGAAGCATAAAAAAAATTAATAATGGAAAAATAATATGTTTGAGAGACTTTGACCTTGTAGTTATTGTTGATAAAATTCCCAATGAAATAACGATACGAAAACTCTATAACCAAATTTATCAATCATTAAATTTACCTAATCCTGAATCTACACTTTTTCGTTTTTCAAATTTTGTAGTAGATATAAAATTTATGAGTAAAAAGGACCTCATATATCCGGACATCTGGTTTTATGATTTAAAAACTGCTAGTAAGCTTTTATACGGAGAGGATATCAGAAATTCTATATCTTGCAGCAAAGATGAGATACCCTTATCTAGCGGACTTAGAATACTTTTCGAAAAAGTTGCAGGTTTAATTGCTCTTTTTCCATATGTCGATTCTAACTTGGATAAAACAAGAATTGAGGAAATGTCAGAAGAAGAAAAAAATTTAATAATCTTTGAATGTTACAAAGCGATTATCGAGATGTGCACAGTATTATGTATCCTTGCGAATAGGTATAAACCTAAATATGCTGAAAGAGCAAGAATTTTCGAAGATTTTTATTCTACAGATTTCCCTGAGATTGCAGAAGTCTTGCCTGATCTTCCAAAGCAAGTAATATCAAGTACAAATTTCAAGTTGAAACCTGACTTCACTGAAATTAATGAAGATGTTATCGAATTATGGTTCTCCACAAGAAATAGTTTAGGTATTGTCCTCAATTTTTACATAAAAAAATTTCTTGGCACAACTACGTTTGATTTCAAGCATTTTCCTGCTTATACCAAGAGTATATCACGAAGTTATTACAAACCATTTTTGAATTCACTAATATCAATAAAAAATCAAACCTTAAATGAAACATTTCTATCATTTGCTAATTTTCTTTTTCAATTGCTAACAAATATAGAGTATTCATATGTAGTAGGACGTGATTTAGGTATCCTCTATTTGAAACCATTAACCAGATGGTACATGTCGCCTTCTCTAAAATTCTTTGCCGCAGGAGTTTTACAGCTTTTCTCACTGAATCAGGATGGAACAGTGGAGAAAGAACTTTTTCAGAAAGCTATGAACGAACTTCGTTATTGTATTCCTGTAGATAATTATACTGTTAATATTACCAATTGGTTTGCTTTAAGAAAACTTTTTCAGAAAGCCTATAATCTATATAGAGGTTATCATTTTGTCAAGTAAATACACTGGAAAAGCGTTGCTCATAATATTACTAGATGCCTTTCCGAAAACCTATTTATCTAAAGAATTTACTCCATTTATTTACGATCTATCAAAACATGGAATTAATACACATATAGAGCCTCTTTTTGCGTTTAAGGGAATTGAAACAACAATATTCACTGGGGAGTGGCCAAACGTTCATAATGTTTGGACAGAATTCTGTTTTTTGAATAGTCCCCTTCAAAACAAGAGTAGTATGATTTTAAAAAATGCAATTCGTACTATTGATTTACTGCCTTTTGGTGATTTAAAACCAAAGCTAAGGTTTGCAGTTGAAAAACTGATATTCCAAAAGTCGCACAAAACCCCAAACCTTATTCCAGCTGATGCAACTACTTTCGTCCAGGCATCTCAATTCAAAGACATTACTGAACATGGGGCTGTAGGCAAAATACAAACAGTATTTGACGTTTTTCGAGAAAAAGGAGTTCGATATGTTTTCATTGAACCATGGATTCGGGGCGATGTAGGCGTTTTACGCAAAGTAAAAAAGTTAATTAATCATGATCAATCCTTCGATTTTTGGTACCTTAAATTAAACCATCTAGATCACATGGGACATAAATTTGGGCCTTCTCCTTCCTTATTTATCCAGCAACTTAAAAGAATTGACGAATATGTAGAAAAAATAGTTACTCTCCTTCAGAGAAATAACCCTAATCTTAAAATTTTAATCCTATCGGATCATGGAATGAGCGAAGTACATAAAGGAGTAAATATTTTAGGAGACCTTAAACAATTGAACTCCTTGATTTACAGGGATTATGTCGTTTTTGCAGATTCGACTATGCTTCGGTTTCAGTTCTTTTCAGAAAAAGCCAAAAAAGAAGTCCATGAATATCTAAGACAAAAAGAGCATGGTCATGTTCTTTCTCTCTTAGAAAAAGAGCTCTTGAAGATACCATTGGACCCTAAATACGGTCAAACAGTATTTGCTATGGATGAAGGTTATATTGTGAATCCTTGCTTCTTTCACTCAAATTATGTCAAGGGTATGCATGGCTTTGCTTACCCAAAAACTCCTGAGGCTTTTCCAATACTAATTTTGAACGATAATATTGCACAAGATTTTCAAATCGGAAAACAATTTTTTTACTCTGATATTGCTAAAATAATTTTAAGTTGTTTTTCTTAGACAAAGTTTGAAGTTCATAAACCCACAAAACTCAAGAAATTGTGCTACTATTGAACTTAAACAAGAAAGTGATAAAAAATTAATTAATATCAAATCTTTGGCTCTAATTTAATAAATATTCAGAATGGTGATAAAAATATGAACTCATTTGATTGTATAGTAATAGGTGATATTTTAATCGACATAATAGTGCAAGCTAAAGAAAACTATGTCAAAGTATGTCGGGGAGGGGTATCTTATTGCAACTCTGCTGAAACAGTATTCGGAGGAGGCGGCAATGTGGCGACTGGTTTATCAGTTATCGGAGGTACATCTGCTTTTATTGGGAAAGCTGGAAAAGATTTTTTTGAAAAATTATATGTTCAAGATCTTAAGAAAAATAAAGTTTTTACGAGAGTATTTCTTGATAAGAATTTATCAACAGGTTTGGTAGTAGTATTTGTAGATAAAGGAGATCAAAGATCATTTCTAGTTTCCCGAGGCGCAAACGATCAATTATTGGTAAAGGAAATTGAAAAAGTAGCTGATCTTATTAAAAGGTCAGATTACCTTTATTTTTCTGGTTTTTCTCTCATCAATAACCCACAACGAAATGCCATTTTAAAAGCAATTGAATTAGCAAGGAAGTTCAAGAAGAAAATTGTATTTGATCCTGGTGCGTATAATCTTGTTAAATCAGAAAAGAACCTATTTGATAGTCTGTTGGATATTTGTGATGTTTTTTCACCAAATTTAGAAGAAGCTCGAGCTATAACTAATGTCCAAAACATAAATGATGTAATCTACATCTTGAGAAAAAGGATCCCATTAACATTCTTAAAATGTGATAAAGGAGGCTCCATTATAATAACTAAAAATGATGTTATTAAAATACCCAAATACAGTGTCGATTGTGTGGATCCAACTGGAGCAGGTGATGCTTTTACTGCAGGAGCCATTTATGGGTTATCTCATGGATTACCCCTAGAATCGATAGGTCAGCTAGCAAACTGGTTTTCTGGGGAGGTTGTTACCAAAATAGGACCTAGAAGTTTCCCTGAGAAGTTAAAAATCTTACAATTCTTAAAAGGACTAAGTGGTTATAATCCAACTTTTAGCAATAAATAAAAACCTTTGAATTTTTATTTATCAACATATATTGAATTTAAATTCGATGGATATGCAACTGTTGTTACTGATGTTATTATTCATTATTGGAAACAAGTTTAGACCTGAAAAAAAGGCCTTTCTAAAATAAAAATGATAAGTGCTAGGAGCATGAAACAAATGGAACCTGTTGTTAGTGTAGTTATGATTATTAGAAATGTTGAGAAGTACATTTCTAAATGCATTAAGTCGATATTAAATCAAACATTTGAAAATTTTGAAGTTGTTGTCATTGATGATTTTAGTAGCGATCTCACAGAAACAATTATTAAAAGATTCAATGATAACCGAATAAGATATTTCAAAAACGAAAAATGGCTTGGAATTTCAAAAAGTAGAAATAGAAGTGTTAAATTTTCAAGAGCAAGATACCTCTTTTTCACCGATGGCGATTGTACAGTTTCTAAATCTTGGATTGAAGAAGGTCTCAAATATTTCAAAAACCCAAATTGCCTAGGAGTAGAAGGTACAATCTATTACGTATCTAAAGATTATGAACCAACTTTTTCTGATCATGTTATGGAAAATCGGCATGGAGGTTATTTTATGACGGGCAATATTGCTTATACAAAAAAAGCTATTGAGACAGTTGGCGGTTTTGATGAAAACTTAACTTACTTTGAGGATAGAGATATTGCATTCCGAATTAAGAAAAACGGAAAAATTTATTTTAATCCAGAAATGATGGTATTTCATCAACGCACCGTTCTCACACCTAAAGAATATATAAGGAGGGCAACTAGCGTTAAAAATAGGGTTCATCTATTCAAAAAATATGGTCAAAGAAATTCTTTAATGTGGCGTATTCTTTTTCCAAATAATATACTCAAAATATTGGTTCCACCTTTAATTTTATCCAGTATATTCCTTAAAAAATTCAAAAATCCTGAAGACTTCAAATTATTGCCTTTTATATACCTCTATGTAATTTATCAACGCTTGCAATTATGGAAAGAAAGTGCAAAGGAAAGAGTATTTCTAATCTGATAGCTGGGGATAAAGTAGAGTTGAGTAATAATAAACCTAGATTAAGTATAGGTATGCCCGTGTATAACGGTGAAAAATATCTTAAAAATGCAATAGAATCTATTTTGACTCAGACTTATACAGATTTTGAGCTAATTATTTCTGATAATGCATCGACAGATCGGACTCATAAGATTTGTCTTGAGTATACGAAAAAAGACGCTCGTTTACATTATTATCGTAATAAAAAAAATCTTGGAGGTCCGAATAACTACAATCGCGTTTTTGAGCTATCTTCAGGTGAATACTTTAAATGGGCCGCGTATGATGACGTGCTTGCTCCTGACTTTTTGAAAAAGTGTATAAATGTGCTTGATAGGGATTCATCAATTGTTGGATGTCATTGCAAGACGGGTAGAATTGATCAATACGGTCAATTACTGGGATATTACAATCAAGGACTACTAGGAAATATAGCCTCTAAAAAACCACACGAGCGTTTTCGGGATTTGATTGGTTTAGGTTATACTACAACTCCTTTTCATGGAGTTTATCGAACGAGTTCTTTTGCTAAGAGTCAACGACATGGAAGCTATGTTGGAGCAGACAGAAATCTTGTAGCCGAATTGAGTTTAATGGGTAGAATATATGAAATTCCAGAATGTTTATTTTTTTGGAGAGAACACCCAGACTCCTATACAACAATATATTATGGGAATGATCGAAAAAACACTTTAGATCGACTTCAAGCTGAAGCAAAATGGTGGACAAAAGAAAATGCAACTTATTTTCCACACTGGAAAACCTGCATAGAATATTTCAGATCAGTCAATCGAATTTCAATAAAATCATCTGAACGATTTTTGTGTTATATCCAAATATTTTCTTGGTTCATTGATGAAGGTCGCCGATTTATGATACATGATATATTGCTTTTTATGCTTATTCATTCAAGAGTTGCTCGCAAGATGATTCCCTACCTTTCTTTATTAAAAACCATTAGAACCAAAATTTTTTCCTTTTCTAAAAAAGGAGCAAAAAAATAGTACTCTCATTTAGAATATAAGCACTTACTCTTTGAGGAGTCATTATAAGTAAATGTTAATAATAATTCGAAACGAGGAAAATCTTTCATTAAAAACAAATTTTATTGCAAAGCTTTTCCGTCAGAATTCTAATGTTAAGATTTTTTACGTTTTCAAGAGGGAGAGTGAAAAATTCACTGAAAAATGGCACGATGAAGAGATTCAATTGCCCTTCTCTACTTTAGGACTAGTAATGTATTATTTGAAAGTATTTCTGAAAAGCCCTGGGGACACTCGCAAAAGATTAATTTCCCGTTTATTCCATAAAAAGCATAAACGAGTGCTTACCGAAAAAGGATTTCTATCAATACTTTTACAGTATTTGTATCTGCGTTTTGGTACTTCAGCTCGAGCTGGCAACCTAGTTAAATTACTAAAAAAAGTGAACTCACCCAAAGTTTTTTTAATCGACGAATTTCTAAGCTTAAATTGTCTTGACTTAAAGAGCCTTAAACTTATGGGGCCAATTATTTATGTGTCTCAAGATATTGCTTACAACCGATTTGGTTTTGCAGATAATTTTATAACAAAAAAATTGATGTTCCGTTTAGAAAGAGATGCTCTTGTTAATGTTGATATGGTAGTAGCATGCAGCGAAATGGAACGGCTTAAATACCTTGAAATGGGAGCAAAGAAAGCAATTGTTTATCCAAATATATACCCGACTATTGAATTTGATTCAAGCAATAAAGATGAAATGCCTAGCATATGTATAGTTCTGCGAGAGCATTGGGGATCAAAAGCTATTCAATCCTTAGAAATAATTTTCAATGCGTTAGCGCGTATAAATAGTCAAATTCGAGTTTATCTGATTGGTATAAAACCTCAAAATGTTCCTAAAAATATCACATTAAAACACATTAAATTTATACCAAGCAAACTGGAATACTTAAAAATACTTAGCAGTTCATGGATCGGCATAAATGTGGGGATCCATAAAGCCGGAACTAACGAAAGAAAATATGATTACGGAGAGGCAGGAACAGTTGTTATATCAGATTATTTTGGCTCTCGGGGGGATCTTCTTCCACATGAATACACTTATCTTGACAGCCACGATTTGACAGCTAAAATAGAACAATTAATACAATTGGGTAAGGAAAGTTTAGAAGAAATGGGGAAAAAAAACCGAAATAATGTTCTTTTTATTGCAGATAAAAAACAAAAAAATATGTTAAATTGTCTTAATAAGTCCTTTTTTATGGCTTAGTATTGATATTATTGATTCAAAAATGGAATTTTACTCCATTGGAGCAACTTGGAATTGTTACTGGAACCAATTATTAGGAATCTTCGAAATAATGCTTCTATTCGTCGCAATTCCAAATTAAGCTTAAGGAAACTTGAATTATATCTTCGTACAATTAGCCTTAACAATAATTCTCAATTAGTGCTTGGAGATCCTAATAGCGTTAGGGTTTCAAATATAGTGAACCTTGGAGGAGGTCTTGCAAACGACATTTATTCTTTTTTGGTTACATATAATGAAGTAGGTGAAAAGAAACAACTTCAACTCGCACTAAAAACTTATGGCGAAAACGTTTACCCTATATTTGAATCATACATCCATGATCGTGAGCTTAGAATGAGCGTTAGAGAATGGGAAGCTCTAAAAAATCTTGAAAGTATAGGTTTTCCTGCTCCAAAAGCGTATATATGCGAAAATGACTCACAAGTTCTTGGTTATCCATTTATAATTATGGACAAGTTTGAGAAATCAAAAAAAAACAGTAGACTTCATTTAGATCATTTTGCTTCAAATTTAGCACATCTCCATAATTTAGAATTTGATCAATTGGATTTTAAATCTATTAAACCTCCAAAAGATGGATACTCATTTGCAAGACGTTGGTCGCTTCATTTTAAACATGCGTTAAATATTGAAACTAAACATAGTAAAAGTCTCAAGAGAGATTTTGAGCTTGCTATAAGATGGCTAGAGGCAAATGTATCCGATAATTATTGTCCACATTATACTTTGATACATGGTGATGCTCATCCCGCAAATGCTTTTTTTACCAAAGATTTAAAATTCACTTTCATCGATTGGACTTCCGTGGATTTTGGAGACCCAGCGTTTGATGTTGGCAATGCATATAATCTAATTAAATTCTTTGGTAATCCAAAAGATCCAAACTCTTCTAAGCAGATTGCTGAGCGTTTCCTTTCAGAATATTTGAAAAAATCCAAGGTAGACATTCGTTCAAGGCTAAAATTTTATCAAGTAGTTGGCATGTTAGGTTATGCTATTCCTTATAGTTCTGGTTTTTCATCTCCGATACAAGCCATAAAATATTATCACTGTAAAGTATTGCCTTTATTTCCATTCCTCAAGTTACCTTTAATTCTATTAGCTTTTCCTTTTCTTCGCTGGTCTGTTGTAGCACGGCAAATCCAAGCTGAAGAAAATCTAAATTGGCTTAAATACTATCAAAAGTTTATGATAAACCTAGACTGAACTAAATTTTTTCTAAAATCTAAATCATATATTGTACAAACATCATAAAAACCAGTTAAACAATAAAATTACATTATTCTTATATATCATATTGGAGGTTGATCTTAATCAAGGATGGACTTTTGAATAGAACATTAGAAGCGAATGAACTAACCAGAATAATACTTGAAGTCATAACTGAAAAACAACCTCAATCCATAAAACACCTAACTAAAATAATAAAAGAAGATTTTGATTTAACAGACGAAGAAATCATCGAGTCTGTTTTGAAACTGCAAGCTCAAGGGACAATAAAGTTTGAAAATCAACCCCTGCCAATACAAAACTTAAAAACTTACTTGAAAACTGGAGAAGCTATTTGGTATTGGTTAACTATAATAACAGTGATAATTGCAACTTTAGTTTTCACAATCTCAGAAAATGTCTATCCATGGATGTACGTACGAAATGTTTTGGGTTTAATATTTATTCTATTTCTACCCGGTTTCGCTTTAATAAAAGCGATTTTTCCAATTAAGATATCTACTTCTTCCAATAGCAAAATAGAAGAATTTGAACAGATTGCTCTCAGTATAGGTATGAGTATAGCACTAGTTTCAACAGTTGGATTACTCCTATATTATTCACCTTGGGGTTTGGATCTGACTTCAATAGTTTTCTTTTTAGTTACTTTTACTCCAATTTTTACTACCGCAGCAGTTATCAAAGAATACCGCGTAAGAAAAAATGTGCCTTAAAAATTATTGTATGTAGAATCCTATACGACTAATCATACTCCAATCCTTTTGAATGTGTAATTGACTTGAAGAAAAATCTATTTGAGGCATAACTCGAAAGATTTAAAAACCATGATGAATAAAAACAGTTTTTTTCTGTTAAAGAGTTTTTCCCATAGATACAAACTGAAATGTTGTCATTCCATTTTCCTCGAACCAGTTTGAAGACGCGTTGTTATTAAACAATGTTATCTGAGTAAACGATATACCTCTATTTGATAAGATTTTTAATAAATTCTTGATAAGGGATAGACTGACCTCTTTTGATGTGCTGTACAATTCCACAGTAGCTCTACTAGAGAATGGAGGATTAAAGATTAGGGCAAAAGAATTGGCTGTATCATTTATTAAGACATCTCTGAAAAATGGTGATCGCCACACATGACGTGAACCGCTAATCAAGTTATTAATATCAATTTCAAAAAAATCGATCCACTTCTGACTCATAGACTTTTTATAAATATTAAAAAGTGTCTCTCGATTTTTTCTTGAATTCATTTGTAGACTAAATAGTTGGCCTTTTTTTATGAATGTGCGTCTTGTTAAGTGTTTAAGTCCCACAATAGATCGGTTGATAATCCTAATAGGAGCAGATTTTGATAGAAATCTCTGACCCAATATGGTAAAACCAATTTCATTAAAACCTTGTTTTTTGTATAACTCCCTTGTTTTAATTTGATTAAGATACACGTTAAGATTTACTTTTTTTGCCCCTTTTTCCTTCGCTAGAATTGTAGCATGGTTAAGAAGTTTAGTTCCTATACCTCTTTTCCTGTATTTTGGATCCACATATACATATTTTATTGAGTAAAGCCAATCAGTATTTTTTTCAAGACAAAGAAAACCAATGGCAACTCTATCTTCATTGTGATAAACAACAAACCTTGTTGTGTGAGGACTTAATTTAACCCCTTGCAGTATTCTATGCCTTAGCCCATGCTTCAATACATCATTATCTTTGAAAAAATCATGTTTTTTTAATTCAGTCGCGAACTTAGGTGTCAGTCGCTTAATCGTCATATTATTATTCAACATTTGAGGATTCTGATCTTTCATGGTTAACGTAAAAATATTCACAACTTGAGAACATAAAGTTATCTCAAAAAATCAAGGATTAATTTTTTCAATTTATTTTTAAGAATTAGTTAATAACAATGATCAAATACATTATTAGAAATTACGTCAAGAACTGAATTGAATCTTTAGTTTATTAAAAATAGTTTGAAATCATTATACTTTCAAATTAATCATTAAAGTGAGCGAAAAAATCATGAGTAAAGCAATGAAAATGGGTAAAACTTCAGCTACAGGAGGTTACCATTTATTTCTTGGAAAAATTGCTTCCTCAATAATGTTGGGAATTGGGACCATTCTTGTTGGAATGTTTATTACTGAAGGGGACCTCGGACTTTATACTGTAGCTTTAGTCCCTGCAGGAACTTTTCTTTTATTTCAAGATTGGGGTATTAGTGCAGCTTTAACAAAGTATTGTGCTTCTTATAAAGACACAGAAAAGGAAGACGAGTTACGGAATATTATTGTTAAAGGTTTATCTTTTGGGGCTATTACTGCACTAGTTTTAACTTTGCTTTCATTATTAACAGCAAACTTTGTGACCTCAACAATCTTCGGCAACTCCGAATCAGTATTTCTGGTAGCTCTTGCTTCTATCACGATTTTATCTGCAGCTATTTATGGAACTTGCATTAGTATCTTCGTAGGCTTTGAACGAATGAAGCTTAGTACAATAGCAATGATTGTTTCGGCAATAGTACAGGGTATTTTGTCTCCTTTGTTGGTCTATTTAGGATATGGTGCTTTAGGAGCTTTAGTTGGTTTTACAGTTTCATCAGGAGTATCAGCCATTACTGCTTTGATATTACTCTATTTTATTATTTATAAGAAGCTACCAAAGGGGAACTTGAAGAATCCAAAATTTTTTGAAACACTCAGGCCTTTACTTCATTATGGATTTCCTATTTCAATAGCTGCTATTGTTGGAGGCCTTTCACCTCAGATTACTGCTCTTGCAATGGCTTCATTTACAGATTTAGCGATTATCGGAAATTATCGAATTGCAATTAATTTTGCCGTATTTCTAACTTTTTTCATATATCCTATTCAAACTGTTTTGTTTCCTGCTTTTTCGAAACTCAAACCAGCAAAAGACAAACAACTTCTTAAAACCATTTTTGCATCATCCATTAAATATTCTTCTCTGTTCTTAGTGCCAGCAACAATAGGTCTTATTATTTTAGGAGCACCATTGATAAACGCGATATATGGTGATAAGTGGCTTTCTGCGCCTTTATTTTTAGCTTTAAATGTTATGGGAAATTTACTTGTCCTAGTTGGATCTATGAGCTATAGCAGGCTCCTCTATGCAACAGGAGAAACAAAACTGATAATGAAATTGGAAACCCTAAAAACTTGCATACAGGTTCCTTTTGCTTTTCTTCTAATTCCTCCTTTTGGCATCTTTGGAGTGATTGCTTCTGGTATTATGGGTGGAATGCCGCCTGCCCTAATTGGTATATACTTAACATGGCTACGTTATGAAACAAAAGCGGATTTTCAAAACTCGATTAGAATTTTTCTAGCATCAACTATAGCAGGAGTAGCCACTTATCTATTTTTAATTACAATTGCTGTAGACTCTTGGATATTATTGCTAGGAGGTGCCATATTTTTTTTGGCCATCTATATTATCTCCATTTCACTCGTTGGAGCAATCAATCAAATGGATATTAAAAATCTGAGAATTATGTTTTCTGGATTAGGACCAATTTCTAAATTATTGGAAATATTATTAGTGCTACTTGAAAAACCACTTAAAGTCAAAGAAAGATTTTCGAATAGCGCAAATTAGAGTAATTTTTCTTACCCTGTCAGTTTTTGGTGCTAATTGAAAAATCCAATTGGTTCAAATAGATGTGTATTTAACAATAACGAAATGTTAGACATTTTGAAGACAGATGCTTTCTTAAAAAATTGTTTTTTTTTATTTTTTTTAATACTTTTTTTAGTTGTATATTAGCCACTTTTTAATATTAGAGAAATTAAAAAAATAATTCTTTTTCTACATTTTAAAGAATATATTCTCATTTTTTTTCATTTTAATCAAGCTATAGAGTATACTACGTTTTTTTTAAGCACCAATTTTGAATTACATTTATTATTTTTAGAATTTTAATAAATTTTGTATTCTGATATTTTGTAAACTAAACTGTGAAAAAAAGGTGTTTTTTAACCTTGATTGTTTTTTGCTTTATGGAGATTGTTTTTTGCTTTATGGAGATTGTTTTTTGCTTTATGGAGATTGTTTTTTGCTTTATGGAGATTGTTTTTTGCTTTATGGAGATTGTTTTTTGCTTTATGGAGATTGTTTTTTGCTTTATGGAGATTGTTTTTTGCTTTATGGAGATTGTTTTTTGCTTTATGGAGATTGTTTTTTGCTTTATGGAGATTGTTTTTTGCTTTATGGAGATTGTTTTTTGCTTTATGGAGATTGTTTTTTGCTTTATGGAGATTGGATAATTATTTCTAAATCTATGTTATTGTTCTACTCCTGTTATTATTATGTCGAAATCGAAATCAGTAAGTGAGTTTATATCTGATTCAGATGTTAGCGTTAAGGATGCTAGTGTTACCTGACCAGGATTCAAGTTTGTATTTTCTTTGTCCCAATTTAAAGTCAAATAAGTGCTTGCATTCATAGGTGACCAATTTTCAGTTGTCATAAAAACAGTGATCGGTTTATTTCCACTATTTCTTATGTAGATTGTTTGAGTTATTGAATCTCCTGGTGTTAATGCACCCCAGTTAATATTATTACAAAACTGTGTACAGTCATTATTGTTGAAAATCTCAACATTCATTGATGAAATTGTGCCGCCAGAACTAATTGCTCGTGATGAGATTACTACTCCGGAGATTATTGTGCTGGAGGTTAGGATCGTTAAAAATAATCCTGTTGCAGCTAGTGCTATTAGTGTACCTATTGGTAGTTTTCTTTGTGCCACTTTTAATCTCCACAACCATTAATATCTCGAGTAGGAAGTGTTAAGTATTAATAAATCTTGTTATGTTAATGAACTACACAAATACAAACATCAAAATTTCTAATATAATTACATTTTTTAAAAAAAAATTTTGATAAATAATACTAAAATAAAAATAATCTATCTTTTTTTCACTTTTATTACTCTCTCTCACCTGTGTTCCATAGTTGTTTCTAAAAACAGTTTAAAAACAATTGGATCTGTATTTACTTCCTTTAAAATTTGGAGAAGTAAATCTTTGCATACAAATTTGATATTTGAAATTACTGACCTTTTGATATTAAATGGTTTAGTGTGGTCTTAATATGGGTAGGACAATTGCATCTTATCGACTTGCTTTAGATGATGAAATTAGTAAATGGAATGCTTTTTCTAAAGTTCTTCGTGTAGAGGACAAAGAATCTTTTGAAGAATTAATGGATGCTTGTAGATTGTTTGCTTCAGCAGGAAGTAATGCTACTCAACCCATACTTTTTGAGCCAATGGTTTTTTCTATTTTATTGTTTCAACAAAAAAAGTTAAAACAGTTAGAGAAGGCATTAAATGCGATCAAGCATCAATAGCACTAAACTGAATCATGTTAAAGGCTGGTTTTTTGATGCTTATCCTTCTGAATTTGGTAAGATAACAGTTTGGATTATACAAGAAAATGGGAAACGAGTTAAACTCATTGACCGATTTCAACCTAAACTTTATGTTTCAGGAAAAAAAGGTGATCTTGAAAAATTAATTACATGCTTTTTTTATAGTACCATAATATCTTCTTGGGCTTTTGTTTACAAGTATGTTCATCCAACTGATACTATGAAGTCTGTGGTTCTTGAAATTGTTCTTAAAGATTGTAGAAAAATGCTCTCTTTAACTCGTAGTATTCTCAAAAAAGGTGGATATCTGCAATATGAAGTGCATAATTGTAATTTGTATGGTGATAGAAATTACATATTTAGCAATGGGTTATTTCCTTTTGCTCAGGTAGAAGTAACTGTTCGAGAAACGACTCTTAAATATACTATTTTAGATTCTGTGAAACGAGTTCATTACACTCTTCCACCTTTGAGAATAGCAAATCTTTCTGTAGACATTGCGAAAAAAAGTAAGGTAGCTAATTTTGATGATTCAATAAAAAATATTTGTTTGACTCAAGCTGACAAACAAGTACATCTCTCTTCTGGAAGTGATAAAGAGAAATTATTAGGTCTTGTTAATACCATAAAAGAGTTTGATCCTGACTTCATTTTGACTTATGGTGGTGATTCCTACCTTTTTCCATATCTTATTCATAGAGCAGAAGTTAACAACGTATTAGATCTTTTTACTCTTAATAGAGATTTTTTTTCTTCTATTGGTAAATTGGGGCATTCCAGAACTTTTTTTTCCTATGGGCGTACATTTTATAAAGCTCCAACAATGCGCCTTTATGGAAGAGTTCATATCGATAGAAACAACACTTTTGTTCTCAACGAATCAAATTTTGATGGATTATTTGAAATAGCTAGACTTTGTCGCGTTCCTTTGCATACTGCATCGCGGTCTTCGATAGGTTCTAGCATGTCGTCTCTTCAATTTTATCAGGCAATAAAAGATGATATTTTGATTCCACGAAACAAAAGTATTCCGGAAGCATTCAAATCCGCATATAATCTTCTTATTGGAGATAGAGGAGGTTTTGTTTACGAACCAAAAGTTGGGCTTCATGATGGCGTTGGTGAGATTGATTTTTCTTCTATGTACCCGGTGTTGATGGTGAAAAACAATGTTTCTGCAGAAACAGTCTTGTGTAAATGTTGTTCGGATTCAAAGTTAAAAATTCCTGAATTGAATTTTCATATTTGTGAAAAACGAATTGGAATTGTTCCCAAAGCTTTGGACCTTGTAGTGTCTAAGAGATTATGTTACAAACGATTAAAAAATAATACTACTAATCCTTTGCTTCAAAAAATTTTTGATAACCGTCAATCTGCTCTTAAATGGATTCTTGTAACTTGTTTTGGGTATTTAGGGTATAGAAACGCAAAATTTGGTACTGTTGATGGTCATATGGCTGTTTGTGCATTTGGAAGAGAAACTTTTCTTAATGCAGCCCGACAGTCAGAATCTAAGGGTTTTGAAGTTATTCATGGTATTGTGGATTCTTTATGGTTAAAAAAGGAAAACACTGATGCTGATGATTATTATGATTTAGTTAAAGAAACTAGTAAAAAAATTGGTGCTCCTTTAGCTTTTGAGGGCTTTTATAAATGGATTGTTTTTTTACCATCTTTGGTTCATCCGAATATTGGAGTCTTAAATAGGTATTATGGTGTAATGGAGAATGGTAAAGTGAAAGTTAGAGGCTTGGAAGTTAGAAAACGCGATACTTCGCGGTTTGTTTACAATGCCCAAATGGATATGATTAAGGTTTTAGCTTCTGCTAATGACTCTGAACAGTTTATTGAGAAACTACCTGAAGTTTGGAAGATTGTAAATATCTATCGTCAAAAATTGTTAAACGGTGAAATTCCAATTGAAGATTTGATTGTAACTAAGCATTTATCAAAATATCCAAATGAGTATGTACAAAAAGTTAGCCAGGCAATTGCTGCTGAACAATTATGTGAAGCTGGTGTGGAGGTTCCTGCTGGTAAAAATGTTAGTTTTCTATTTATGGATTCAACAAATAAACGATATAACCGTCGAGTTAAAGCAAAACAGCTACTTGATAGTAATGTCCATGTAGACTTGAAGCAGTATTTGTTTCTTTTATATTCTTCTGCTTCTAACCTTCTAAGTTTTGCAGGCTATACTCCACGTTTAGTTTATGATAAAGTGAATGGATATAATAGTACAGTGTTGTAATCATCTGTTTTTTCAGTTTCAATCTTTTATTGGTTAACAAGCATTATTTTAATTCAATATCTCTTTTTGCAGAGAAAAAAATTATTTCGATTTATTTGTAATGTTTCTTAGAGCAAATATGAAAGTCATTATCCAAAAAATGAGTGTGAATAACCCCAATGTGAAACTGATAAAATTTCCCATAAGAAAAAAGCCTACTTCAAAACCGCTAATTGCTATAATCGTAAGAAGTGATCCGCTTACACTAAAGCCTTTTAAAAAATTTCTGTCCTTTATAATAGATCTTGTGAGAAATAAAACAGCAAAAAGATTAATAACGTTACCAAAATTCATTGCAATGTCAATTTCGTTCATTATTTGTCACTTGTATTTGTTCTTAATCAGGGTTTGATTTTTAGCGGATATTTTTATGCTAAATATTTTGATTTTTAATTTTAAGTGTTATGTCTCTAGTCGCTTTTATTATAATAGATCATAAAACCAGTTTGATCTTCGTTTAAAGAAGAAACTGCTGCTAACTGCAAACTAAGTTCGTTTGTCATTGTTACTTGTGAATGAGGATATTCTCCTATAGACCTAGAATCTTCATTGATTGTAGCATAGCAGTCACTAAAGGTCACTATTCCAAAATTTGCTAGTGAACTTATTTGATTATTTACTGTTGGTCTTTCTATTATCCATTCTGCGGTTAGCTTTGAAGAATTATAAATTAGATCAATTGAGAATTCTTGATTTGTTGTTATATCTTTGATTTCTATTTTCCATTCATTGGTTTGTGGATTAGCTAATTCTATAGATGCAGAAATTAAATCGCCTGGAGATATTCGCATTTCCTCTATTCTTATTGCTTGATCAGGTAGTATTTCGTACCAAGCGGAATAGAACTCTCTGCCATTTACATAATCGTGTTCAGTTCCTGTTTGAATTAATGTTTTGTCAGGTTGGAAACCACCTATTCCTATCCAAGCTGAAGAATAAGTATCAGTTGAAGTTGCATAAGCGTTTGGAACCGTCCAAGAAGCATTAACTTGGGTAACTAAAGGTTGAGGATTACCAAGATCTGAACTAACAACATACCCTGACCAAATTGAGCTCGTAAGTCTCTGATTTGTATTTAGGCTTATAGCTAATATTTCTAATAAAATCATTGAGAGAGCAAAAAGAACAACCCATATGATCATTAGAGTTATTGCTTTATTGTTAATTTTTCTACTTTTTGGTTCCAAATAATCTCAACCCTAACTGGATCAAATGATTTAGTGTTAGATAAAATTTTTTTATATTTTGATACATTCAAAGCAACTAAATAAACAGTTCTTTTATAAGTTATTCTTCGTATTTTTAGAGTAGTTGACCTTGAATTTTTTAAGATATTTATTATTGCGTGTAAGAGAGAGTTTTTAAATGTTTTTAGTGAAAAAGATGGTGACTGCAGATTTTTCTTTTGCTGTTCAACTGGCTAATACAATGGACTGGAATATGACTCTCAAAGATTTTGAATTTATGAGTTCTGTTGAACCTTTCGGTTGCTTTGTTTTGTTTAATGACTTAGAACGGTTGGGAATCGCTACATGTATTAATTATGGACATGTAGGCTGGTTTGGGAACCTTGTTATAACAAATAACTATCGAAATATTGGTGCAGGTAGTTTTATTCTCCGACATACTATCAATTATTTGAAGCAAAAAGGTGTTTTGACAATTGGTCTTTACTCATATCCTAATTTAACAGGGTTTTATGCAAAACAAAACTTTGTAATCGACACTGAGTTTCTTGTTTTAAGAGGATCCCCTTCAATTTCAGCTACATTTATCGAGAAAGAAGGTGCAAAAACAGAGAATTTTTTAAATTTGCTAAAATTTGACAAGAGATGTGTGGGTTTTAGCAGAGAGAAAACTTTGTTACCTCTCTTTTCTGATAAATGCAACAAAGTTTATTTTTCAGCCAAAAATGACAATATCGATGGATATGTTCTAATAAAAATTAATAATCAGACTGCTGAAATTGGACCCTTAATTACTTTACAAAATTCTAAGACTATTGCTACTGATCTTCTATTTACCGCTTTAAGAAAATTAACCGATTTTGATGTTTTTATTTATGTTCAAAAAAAGAACAAAGAATTGATAAGATTACTACTTGAATCTGGATTGCAAAAAGAATCTAGTGCAGTAAGAATGTTTTTAGGTTCCTCTATTGATACTGACTGTTTATATTTTCCAGAATCTTTGGAAAGAGGTTAAAATGTTGTCAAGTGATTTATGTTGTTTACTTGCAGAAGATTTTCTTAAAAGTTCTTGGGACAGTGTAAAAGTCCTGGTTGAACGTATAAATAGCCTTCCCGAAAAATCTTCTAGACGTTCTGTTTCTCTATTTAGGTTTAAAGATGATCATAAAGTATTAACAAACTTTGATGGTAATCATTTCTTTTTACGGGGGTCGGTTGAGTATGCAAATCCTCAACTTACTGTTGAAGAAGTTCAAGGAATAATTGGATTACGTTTATTGGAAGCTTTCGGTAATTATTTTGTAGATACTGGGTTGCATGAACCTGATGACAAAGATTTTTGTCAAATATGTGAAACTTTAAAAAAACCTCCAAAAGGTCGTATTGTTCCTTTTTTGTTAAATACTGATGAAATTGAACCTGATCGTTATTCTATGAATCCTCTTAAAAAATCAATTGTTGAAAGTGGTCAGAGTGCTTTTCCTGCTGCATATGTTAAAACTGATAATCTTTCTGTTGATACAAAATTTTTCAAAAAATATGAAGGTTCTTTAATTTCTCAAAATGAGGTAGATATTATTAATAAGAATCTTGATATGTCTTCCACTTCATATTTGGATTTAGTCGATAGAGTAAAATACGAACAATTAGATGATCTGTTTAAGATTTTTGGGATAGATTTGTCAATTTCTGCGTTACGTATGCCATTGTCTACTTTGGAGACAGAAGGTGAAAATGGGCTCATACATGATATTGTTAGGGAATCTCATAAAGACTATGATGCTATTAGTCAATCATATGCTTGTATGAAAAGAAGTATGTCAAAACGTACAACTTTGCTTTCTATTCCACATTCTAACAAAGGATATGGATCTAAACGTGCTGCCCGAGGCAAAATATATTTTGATGGCAAGAAACTGAAAAGTATACGCGTAAAATATAAAACCACTTTGTTATATCCCAACGAAGTTGATTCTGAAGAAGTTAGTATTGCAAAAGCCCATGATGATTTCACAATAGATGGAGAAAAAATGGTTAATTATGATTTTTCAGAAACACCTTCATCACCTCAATTCTTTCTTTACTCCTTGGGTTCTCCTGAAGATGCCGCAGTTTGGCATGGAGTTGGAACCTTTGGTGCCTCAAGATTATTACGGAGCATGGTTTCACTCCGTTACATTTGTAGTGAAGGTCTTTTGATCAAAAATCTTGAAAATTATAACGTTAAAACTGATGTTCCACTGCAATTCAATCTTGATCCGAAACGGATGTGGATCAACCCTGTGTACAAGAATATTGATTCAAGTATAGGTTGTATAACTAATCCATCAAAATTCGCTAAAAGAGGTATGAAACTTGATTATCTTTCGAATTTTAAATAAACTAAAATGTCGATATTTATGATTAAGTTAGAAAATATTTTATTTAAGATTTTTCGAGTTTTTCGAAGAAGTTTTTTAGGGAGTTTTTTGAATTTTAAGATTTCGAGTTGTATTTTTTTATATTATTTTAAAGATTTTGAAAAAGTAGAAGCAGTAAAAAAAATTTTTGGAAAACAGACACTAAATGTTCTGGGTAATTTAATAGTAGATTTAACTTGGTTTGGTGGTTACATGTATATCGATGATACTAATGGTCACTTAGTCGTTAGTTCAAGATATTTGAATAAAGGAAATAAGATTGATATTTATTTGGATTTAATACATGAACTCGTTCATGTAAAACAATTTTTGGAAGGTAGAAATCTCTTTGATAGCAAATATAGTTATGTCGATAGACCTACAGAACTTGAAGCATATGCTTTTACTGTAAAAGAAGCACGTAGATTAGGTTTGAGCGACGCAAGAATATTTAGATATTTAGAAACCGAATGGATATCTCCTGTTGATTTGAAACGGTTGGCAAATTCTGTTAAAGTAAAATATTAGTTTTTTTGCTTAGCCATTAAGTTAACTTCTTTGTATGTTTCTAACAGTTTTTTTGCGCTTTTTTCCCAAGAAAAATTTTTAGAAACAAATTCTCTTCCTTTTTTTCCCATTTTATTCCTCATTTCTTCATTTTTTAGGAGTTTTATTATTGCGTTTGCTAACTCTTTGCTATTTGGTTCAACTAGTAATCCTGTTTTTTGATTTAAAATAGTTTCACGAACTCCTCCAGTGTTAAAAGTTATTACAGGTTTAGATACTGCTTGAGCTTCTAGTAACGCTATTCCTTGACCTTCTTGAACTGAAGGAAACACAAAAACTTCCGCACAATTATAGATTGAAGGTAATATTTCATCTTTGATATCTCCTAAGAAAACGAAATTTTTTCGTATTCTATTTTTTTCAAGATATGATATTAATTGATTTTTTTGAGGTCCATCTCCAACAATTACGAAAGCTGTTTGCTCTTTTTCTTTAATAATATGTTTAGCTGCTTGAACTAGAAATGATAGTCCCTTTCTAGGGATCAATCGACCTACAAAAAGGACACATTGCCTATTGTTTATCCCTATTTGACGTTTTATTGTGCTTTGATTTTTTAGGGGTTTAAATTTTTGTATGTCTACCCCGTTTGGTACAATTCTTATTTTTTCTTTTTCAATTTCATATAATTGGATAATTTTATTTTGAGTATATTTGCTAATAGTTATTATTATGTTTGCTTTTTCTGCTGCTTGTTTTTCAAGTTTTGATAATTTCCACATAACTATGTTAGCTAATTTTGTTTGAATTGTAGGAAATCCTCTTTGAGTTGCTTTTATGTATTCATCTGCGAGGACTCCATGTATAGTCTGAATGAAAGGTTCTTTTTTCTTTTGTTTTTTAAATGTTTTTAGTAATTTATAACCACTGACTGTGTGTGCCTCGTAAATATCTGCATTAAAATTTTTTGCAGATCCTGAAATTGTGTTATTAAAAAACCAATTATCTATTGGATATATTTTATCTGTTGAAAATACTGGGACAAAATTAACTTTATTAATCGATGTTGGTTTTTTAAAACCAGATTTTGTGCCACTATAAACTGTTGTATTAATCTGTTGGGTTAATCTCTTAGCTGTTTCAATTATTCTTCTTTCTACTCCCCCGTAGTATAACTGGGGTGGTTGTGTATTGAAAACTGCTAAGTTTATTTTACTCATTATTTTTCACAGTTTTACGTCCATTAATGTTTTTGTGTCTTGTTTCCTATTCTTGTTATTTTATGATAGAATCTTACTTTATATAAAAAGTAGTACATAATACCGATTTGATTCAAAAGCCTTAATACTTTTATTCGTTATTTCCATGTAATCAGCGCTTGTGTTTGGGATGAAAAGTGACTACTAAATCTAAAGAAGATTTTGATGTGAATCTAGCTACAAATTATAATCCTCTTGAGGTGGAAAAAGAAACTCAAGAATTTTGGGAAAAAAACCAGATACGCGATAAGCTTGAATTATTAGAAAATGATAACAAGGGTGTACTTGGATATGTCGAAGGCCCACCTACACTTAATGGAATTCCTCATATTGGTCATGCTAGAGGGAGAGTGATGAAAGATATCCGTTATCGTTGGAAATCTATGGAAGGTTACTATATGCCATTTTGGGCAGGCTGGGATTGCCAAGGATTACCTGTTGAACTTGAAGTAGAAAAAATTTTAGGTGTAAAAAATAAATTAGAATTAATAACACAGGTTGGAGAAGAGCGTTTTATTGAAGAATGTAAGAAAGTTATAATGAAATATCATAAAATGTGGTTAGAAGCTGATAAGCGTTTAGGGATTTTTATTAATCAAAAGAAAGCATATTGGACTTATCTCGACACCTATATCGAACGAGAATGGCATATTCTCAAATGTGCCTGGAATCAGGAACTCCTTGAAGAAGGTTATTATGTCGTTGCCTATTGTCCTGGTTGTCAAACTTCTCTTAGCAGTGCAGAAGTAGGTTATGAAGGATCTTACAAAGAAGTTGAAGATCCGTCATTATATTTCAAATTCAAAGTTAATCAAAGCGATAACGAATTTTTCCTTGTATGGACAACAATGCCCTTCACAATAATAACTGATACAATGTTAGCCGTTAGACCAGACGCAGAATATGTCAAAGTAAAAGTTGGCGATGAGTTATGGATAATGGTTAAACAACGCGTAGAAACTGTAATGATGGATCTCGAAATTATGAATTTTCAGGTACTTTCTTCTGTAGAGGGAAAAAGTCTTGTAGGTTTAAAATATGATTATCCCCTAAAAGACATAATTCCAGAACAAGAATTGCTTGAACAAAAAAATCATTTAGTTCATACAGTCATTGGTGAAACCTTTGTTGATGTGGATACAGCTACAGGTGTTGTTCATCTTTCACCTGGAAATGGAGAAGACGATTTTTGGGCTGCGAAAAAAAGAGGTGTACCAATATTTGTGCCTTTCAATGATCAAGTAAAATTTACTGAGAAGGCAGGTCTTTTCGAAGGTGTTTTTGCTCGTGATGCAGATTCTGTGGTTGTAAAAGAACTTGAAAAGAGAAATGCGCTTGTTAAAATTGGGAAGACAAGACATGAATATCCTACTTGTTGGCGTTCACATCATAAACTTGTTTGGTTAGCTAGAAAAGAGTATTTCTTAAGAACTGACAAGATAAACGCTAAAGTTTTAAAGGCTGCAGAAAAAATTGAATACTATTTTTCAGAACCTAAAAATAGATTCATTGCATTTCTAAAGGAAGGAAAACCATGGTGTATATCAAGAGAACGAATATGGGGTACACCATTACCTATTTGGTCTTGCGTAAAATGTGGTAAAAAAACGATTATCGGAAGTAAAAAAGAATTATTACAAAAATCTCTTGATAAGATACCTGAAAATTTTGAACTTCATAAACCTTGGGTGGATCGTGTCACTCTGCAATGTGACTTTTGTGAAGGAAAAATGCAAAGAGAAGATTTTGTATTGGATACTTGGCATAATAGTGGTGCTTCTCCTTTTGCGAGATTTACGGATTCACAATACGAAAAGTACATTCCAGCAGATTTTCTAACAGAGGGTATAGATCAAACAAGAGGTTGGGCAAATTCTCTTCTTTTAGAGAATATTATTTTAACAGGTAAATGTGAAGCTCCATATCGAGCGTTCTTGTTTCAAGGATTAACCCAGGATTCAAAAGGAAGGAAAATGAGTAAAAGTGTGGGAAACGTTATTGAAACAAATAAACTTCTTGAAAAATATTCAGCTGATCTTAGCCGTTTTTATATGATGAGAAAGTGTCCATCTATTGATTTTATGAATTTTGATCTTCAAGAATTAAAACGTAGACCCTATCAGGTTTTATCTACACTTTATCATTTGACTAGGTTTTTCCTCCAAAATGCTCAATTTGATAACTTTAATCCAAAAAAATATACTATAGATTGGGCTGAAAAAAATGTTCAATTTAAAAATGTTGATCGATGGTTACTTTCCAAGCTTCAGGATAAAATAGAACTCTATACTCAAAAATTAGATAAGTGTGAATTTAATTCTGCTGTTGCAATTCTAGAAGTTTTTGTGATTGAAACTTTAAGTAGGTTATATGTTCCAATGATTCGAAAGGAATTATGGACTGATGATACTGAATCATTCAACAGACGTCAAACGATTTATGCTATTTTATATCATGTGCTAAAAACATTGACTTTACTTTTTAATCCTGTTACTCCCTTTTTTAGTGAAAATCTCTATCAGAAAGTATTTAGAGCTCTTGACAAAGGATTGCCTGAGTCAGTTAACTTTGGATATTGGCCAAAACCTAATCAACAGATGCGAACAAAAACTCTCGAAGAAGATTTTGATATTCTTTTTAAAACTGTTTCATTAACTTATGCAGCTCGACAAAAAGCAGGACTTAAGCGAAGGTGGCCTCTTAAGAAAGTAGTGATTGTCGCTGATGAAAAAACAAATAAAGCTCTTAAAAATCATGAAATACTTTTCTTAGAATTGATTAATATAAAATCGGCTGAATATACGCAAAAGATTTCAGCGTATCTTAAAGAAGACAATTGGATTTCTACATCAGAAGATGAATTGTTTACTTTTGTGAATATTAAACGGGATACTACACTTATGGGTGAAGGTTTAATGAGAGATATTGCTCGTCGTGTGCAATCATTACGTAAAGATATGGGTTTTGTTCCAACAGAATTTCTGAATTCAGTTAATATTGCTGAACTTGATAGTGAGAATAAAAAATTATTATTACCATATTTAGACGAGATGGCAGATCTTGTTAGGACACGAAAAGTGTTCCTTTATAAAAACCGAAATGAACTTGATGTTAATTGGAAAGAAATAAAATTGGACGGGAAAAAAATTTTATTGGAACTAAATTAATTTTTATATATTCTGATAAGTTTTTATGAAAAGGAAATTATTTGGGCCGGTAGATCAGTCCGGTATGATCGCCGCCTCCGCAAGGCGGAAGTCGGGGGTTCAAATCCCCCTCGGTCCACTCAACTTTTTTCGATAAAAACTTGATTGTGAAAAACAGATAATATTCATTGTTTTGGTCTTCAAAATAGTTTTGAAATTCGATAATACTTAATTTATTTTATTACCGAACTCTAAAACTATCAAAATTTTAACAAAGTGCTATATATTTAATAGTTGTTTTTAGTCAGGTGCAAAACAATGAGCAGTTCTGATCCTAATCTACAACGAGAAATAGTTGTTTACTTGAAAATTTGGAAAAAAGTGAAGAAAGCAAAGTTTATCCGCTATATTATGAAAAGACTAAAAATATCAAATAATGAAGCCGTAATAATACTTTTTAAATTGATAGATTTAGGCATAATTCACCAAGTCATAGAAAATGCTTCTGATCTGCCTGTAATTTTTATTAAATGTGGAAAAAAGCCTATTCTGGGAAAGGAAAAACAAGTTATTCTTGAAATAGAAGAAAAATTTAAATTAAAAGATGATTTTGAAATTTCAAAAGTTCTTGAAGCCTATAAAAAAAGTTCCAAACCCTTTAGTGGAAACACTATTCAAGAAATAATTAATGAAACTGGCTTTAATTTCCGTAAGGTTAACGGAAGATTAAGGCAATTAATCAATGCTGGTAAAATCTTTAGACCAAAAAAATTTCAGTACGTAATTGAGGAGTACAAGAAGATTAAAAAAACTTGAAACCATACCTTTTGTAAGTATGATTTTTTTTGATCATTTTCTCTTAAATAACTTGTTTTAACTTTCTACTATCTGTCTTTTTATCTTGCTTTGTGTAAGTGTATTTAGTGTGATTTTATGGCTGTAAACAAAAGAAAGAAGAAAGAAGATCTTAATTTTGACAATAATGAAATAGAAAAAGAAGTGGAAACCATGGATATTTATAATGATGATCAAAGAAATGAAATGTTAAAAACAGACGAAATTACAGCTGCTGAAAATGCGTTTATGGAAGGGAGAGAAATGAAACCAAAAGATATTAAAAAAGTTAAAAAATCTGTTCATAGCGATACCGTTTCAGTGGAGTTAGCTAAAGAAGAATACACAGAAGACTAAAATATTTATTTTATTGGGGTTATCTTCAAGTTTTTTATTTACTTGCCCCAATCTTAAGAAATGAAAAGCTAATCTGTTTACATTTTAATATAAGAATTTATGAATTTTTTTTACTAAAGAAGAAATTGTAGTGATTTAAACCCTAAATAAGCCCCGATAATTCAATATAGCAATGTTTATTTTCTATTAACGGAAATGTTTATATCAGCTGAATCTACTTTTGATAGAATTCAGCTTAGTAAGCTAGCCCCGTAATTAAAATACGGCGGCGGCTCAACCCTTACCGAAAAGGCGATTGATGCCCTACAGGGATGACGGAGTTGGCCTCCAATTACGGGGACATAAATGAGGACCTGATGTTGTTAGGTCTGAAATGGGCTTTGACGTTAAAGTGGAATGCTTTACCCTCCAAATCCAGTTAGGCAAATTAAGTAAAAACGTACATACAATAAAGAATATTTATCCAGCAGATTTTTCATCGGAGTTGTGCGCAACTCCGGTTGATCCTGCCGGACCCCACTGCTATCGGGGTGGGACTAAGACATGCTAGTCGAGCGTTTCTAGCTATGTTGAGACGCGGCATACGGCTCAGTAACACGTGGCTAACCTACCCTTAGGACGGGGACAACCCCGGGAAACTGGGGCTAATACCCGATAGGTGAAGATGTCCTGGAATGGTATCTTCGCTCAAAAGGCTTTATGATACATGCTTCATATACGTCGCCTAGGGATGGGGCCGCGACCGATCAGGTTGTTGGTGAGGTAATGGCTCACCAAGCCTTTAACCGGTACGGGCCGTGAGAGTGGTAGCCCGGAGATGGGCACTGAGACAAGGGCCCAGGCCCTACGGGGCGCAGCAGTCGCGAAAACTCCGCAATGCACGAAAGTGTGACGGGGCTACCCCGAGTGCCATCCGCTGAGGATGGCTTTTCCTTGGTATAAATAGCCGGGGGAATAAGGAGAGGGCAAGACTGGTGTCAGCCGCCGCGGTAATACCAGCTCTCCGAGTGGTGGGGATGATTATTGGGCCTAAAGCGTCCGTAGCCGGCTTGGTAAGTCTCCTGTTAAATCCAGCGATCTCAATCGTTGGACTGCGGGAGATACTGCTTGGCTAGGGGGCGGGAGAGGTCGACGGTATTTCTGGGGTAGGGGTGAAATCCTATAATCCCGGGAGGACCACCAGTGGCGAAGGCTGTCTGACTAGAACGCGCCCGACGGTGAGGGACGAAAGCTGGGGGAGCGAACCGGATTAGATACCCGGGTAGTCCCAGCCGTAAACGATGCAGGCTAGGTGTTGGGGTGGCCACGAGCCACCCCAGTGCCGCAGGGAAGCCGTTAAGCCTGCCGCCTGGGAAGTACGGCCGCAAGGCTGAAACTTAAAGGAATTGGCGGGGGAGCACCACAAGGCGTGAAGCTTGCGGTTTAATTGGAGTCAACGCCGGGAACCTTACCGGGAGCGACAGCAGAATGAAGGCCAGATTGAAGGTCTTGCTAGACGAGCTGAGAGGAGGTGCATGGCCGTCGCCAGTTCGTGCCGTGAGGTGTCCTGTTAAGTCAGGCAACGATCGAGACCCGCGCCCTTAGTTGCTACCGAGTAAGTTTGTGCCAGGGGCACTCTAGGGGGACCGCCGCCGATAAGGCGGAGGAAGGAGCGGGCAACGGCAGGTCAGTATGCCCCGAATCCCCCGGGCCACACGCGAGCTGCAATGGCAGGACAATGGGTTCCGACCCCGAAAGGGGAAGGCAATCTCGAAACCCTGCCTCAGTTGGGATCGAGGGCTGGAACCCGCCCTCGTGAACATGGAATGCCTAGTAATCGCGTGTCATCATCGCGCGGTGAATACGTCCCTGCTCCTTGCACACACCGCCCGTCGATCCACCCGAGTGAGGTTTGGGTGAGGCGTGGTCTTCTTGGCTGCGTCGAATCTGGGTTTCGCAAGGAGGGAGAAGTCGTAACAAGGTGGCCGTAGGGGAACCTGCGGCCGGATCACCTCCTAAGAAAATAAATGTCTATCTGGAGGAGCAAGGGGAGCAAACACCTAACGTCAAAGCCCAATTAATTTCAGTTTCATTAAATCTAACTTTAGATGATTTTAAAAGAAACTAAAATTCTAAAAAATTTTTAATTAAATTATATAATAGTTATCTACATTACTTTTTCTTAATATGCTGTAATTTTCTTAAAATATTCTTAAAACTGATTATCTTAATAAAAAAGAATTATTTTAATGTTGAGAATCGAGTTTTATTAGGTAAAAACATATATTTTATCGTCTTTTTTCTATCTTTAAATTCAAGGCGAAAACATGAACGTAAAAGAAAAAATTCAGAAATTAAAAAAAGAAAAGAAAGCAGTTATTTTAGCTCATAATTATCAGAGACCTGAGATACAAGATATTGCTGATTATGTTGGTGATAGCATAGAATTAAGTCGTAAAGCCATGGAAGAAAAGGATGCTGAATTAATTGTTTTTGCAGCTGTAGATTTTATGGCTGAATCTGCTGCTATTTTGAATCCAACAAAGAAAGTTTTATTACCCTCTTTAGGTGCTCGGTGTCCAATGGCGCAGATGTTAACTACTGATGAAATAAAGAGATATAAACTAAAGTATCCAACTGCTCCAGTTGTTCTTTATGTGAATACTTTAGCTTCCTCTAAAGCTCTTTGTGATATATGTTGTACTTCAGCAAATGCAGTTGAAGTTGTTAATTCTTTGAAATCAAACACAATTTTATTTGGTCCAGATAGAAATTTGGCAGATTATGTTTCGGAATTAACTGGAAAAAAACTGATAACTATTCCTGAAAGGGGGTTTTGTCCTACTCATGTATTATTTCAACCTGAAGATGTTTTGGTTTTAAAGATGGAGTATCCTGAGGCAGTTGTAATGGTCCATCCTGAGTGTAGTTCTGAGATGAGAAAAATTGCGGATTTTGTAGGGAGCACCTCTAAAATGGTTAGATTTGCAAAAAATACTCCTGCAAAAACAATAATTGTGGGGACTGAAAAAGGTCTTTTACATCGTTTGCAAAAAGAGACTCCTGATAAAACTTTTATTATGGCTTATGATGATGCTGTCTGTCCTAATATGAAATTATTGACACTTGATAAAATTTATTATTCTCTGAAAAATGAGAAATATGTAGTAAAGATTCCAATATCAGTAGCAAAGAAAGCGAGAAAAGCATTAGAAAAAATGTTTAACTTAAATAATTAAAAATTTTTTATACAATTATTGTTTTTAGGATTTTTACACCTTTTTTTGTTGTTAATTCATGACTTAGATGGCGAATTTCAGATGCTTTACCTTTGACTGCTATTGCTTCTAGACAATCTTGATCTCCAACGTGAATATGCATTGTTGAAGAAATAAGTGAAGAATGATGATGTTGTGCTTCAGTAAGATCACGTTCAAGATCTTTAACTTCATGATCAAAGACCATTATTAAGACACCTGTTTGACTAATGTTTTCTTCTTTAACCCATTTCTTTTCGGAAACATAGAGCCTCACAGCATCTTGAATCGCTTTTGATCTACTCTCATAACCCATTTTATTTATAATATTATCAAATTCTGCTAAAAGATCTGGAGGAAAAGTTACTCCAACTCGGACAATTTTTGCCATTTATTCCACTTATTAAACTTAGATATTTAGCCTAAAAACTTTTATAATACCACAGTAACACTAAATCTTAAAAAAGTATTACTGTGATTGTCGATGCATATTCCTGATGGTTTAATCATAACAAATGAACCGCTAAGTATCGTAGGGGCAATTGGAATGTGGATAATATCTTTCATTTTTTTATATTGGTCTTGGAAAAAAGCTAAAATTACCTATTCTAAATCTATAACTGCACTTTTAGGAATATCCAGTGCTTTTATCTTTGCAGCACAGATGATCAATTTCCCTGTGATTTTTGGAACAAGTGGGCATTTAGTAGGTGGTACATTTCTTGCAATTCTTCTTGGTCCATATGCTGCAATTCTAGGTATGACTATTGTTTTAATTATGCAAGCAGTAATTTTTGCTGATGGTGGTATATTGGCTTTTGGAGCTAATGTTTTTACAATGGCTATTATTGGTGGCTTCAGTTTCTTTTTGATAAAAATACTTATGAGAAACTCAAGTAACAAAAAACGTTTAGTTTCAAGTGTTTTTATATCATCTTGGTTATCTGTAGTTTTAGGTGCTATTGTTGCTGGATTAATTATTTCTCCAGCATTTTCTGGTGGAATTTTAACGACAGTGCCTGCAATGTTTATTTATCACGCATTAATCGGAGTGGGAGAAGGTGCAATAACAACAGTTTTAGTTTCTTCACTGCAAACAATACAACCCACAATCATGGGCGGTATAACCCTTCTAAAGGAGACTAAATTATGAATAATAAAACAGGAATATTTTTCTTAATTTTGGTTTTTTTGGCAATATTTTTACCTTTTGCTTCAAATTTACCTGATGGTCTAGAAACAGTTGTTGAAACCTTTGGGATTAAAGAACAAAATAATTTTTGGAATGGTTTAATGGCTGATTACTTAATAGAATCAATAAATAATCCCCTACTTTCAACTTTTATCTCAGGTACGATAGGAACTTTTACAGTTTTAATTGGTTCTTTAATCCTGGGTAGAACAATTCAATCAAAAAAACCATCATAACAGTAATTTAAAATTTTTTAATATAAAATTTCAATAAAAGTTTTTTAGCATTTCAATTAATCTATAATGAAGGATAACTAATGACGGACTTAGAAATTGCAAAGATTGAGTTAAAAACTAAAGGTTTAACGCTAATTATTGTTAAGAAAGGAAAAATAATCTTTAAGACTAAAGATCATAAAATTGCTGGATTTCTAAGTGCTATTGACAAATTTGGAAAATCTCTTGAATATTCATCAATTGCAGATCGCGTAGTTGGAAAAGCTGTTGCGCTTTTATGTGTATATGCAAAAATAAAAGCGATTTATGCTGAGGTTATTAGTACTAAAGCTAAGAAGGTATTAGAAAAAAGGCATATTAATCATGAATGGAATTCAATTGTTAGTGATATTTTAGATTTAGAAAAAAACCGGGTTTGTCCTTTTGAACTTAAAGCTATGTCTATATCTGATCCTGAAGACACTTATTTTGAGTTAAAGAATATGCTTGAGTCTTTGAAAGATTGTAAACAAACTTAGTGTTAATTATATTCGCGAACAGTTTATATCGAAGAACGCTAAAGGATTAAAAGTGTTGTTATGAGGTGCAATTGATAAAATGAGTACAGGACCTTTTCATATAACTGATACAAATTTTGATGAAACATTAAAGGCAAATAAATTAGTTTTAGTAGATTTTTGGGCTGGATGGTGTGGACCTTGCAGAGCGCTTGCCCCAACAATTGAAGAACTGTCCCAAGATTATTCAGGAAAAGTTCTTGTCGGAAAACTAGATGTCGATTCAAACCCCAAAACTGCAGAATGTTTTCAGGTGTTTAGCATTCCAACTATAATACTTTTCAAGAATGGTGTTGAGATCGAAAGAATGGTTGGTTTATGTGCAAAAAAGAGTTTAGAGGCTGTTTTACAAAAAAATCTCTGAATTCAATTTACCTTTTTAGATTTTTCGTACATTTTCTCTAAGGTCCATTCGATGCTGGATCTTAGATCTTTTAATCTATTTTCATCAACATTTTTTATAACTATTTCTCTTATTAGTTCCCCCTCAGTAGCAATGTCATAAGTAAACATTTTATCTGAAGAGATTACTCCAGCTTTTACCAAGTCTTCATCTTTTTGCTTCATTTTCATAAATACTCTGTTGACTAGAAAACTACTAAATGGTGGTACATTTGTATCGAAATTTTTTGTTTCATCTAAAAGTACGTGCAATACTTCTTTGTTAGCATAGATTATTGCTAGGGATTCACCGTTTTTTGTTTTTAGTGGGATGACGTTTTCCGAGTCCTTAGAATGAAAAACTGGAGATTTAGGGTTAATATCTGATTTAATTATTTTTTTTATAGTTTCAGGCTTATGAGGAGAAGTTATTATTGCTTTCATATCGCCACGTTTGAAACCTTTTTCAATTAAAATTGAATTTAAAATTTCTGCTGTATTTTTCATTTCTTGAAGTTCTAATTCTAGATCACTTATTTTTTTCTCAAGTCTTTTTTTAAAACCTATTAGTAATTTAAGTTTTTCAGATTCGTGTGACATAAAGTTCCCCTCATAATTAACGTAAGCTGTTTTTATTTATCAAGTATTTGCTTAATTAACTTGGTACAAAATTGCTAATTTGTTTTTGTTGCCTCTGATACATTTTTATGATTTCTTTTGATGTTGTTGCATCTTCGGCATTTTTATCAGGTCTATATTTTCCTGTAAACCTTGGAAATCTAATGGCTAACCCTTTATTTTTTCTTATTGAATTTATAGCACATGTATGAATTGGACTTAAAGTTATTTCCGCACCCATTATTTCAAGGACTATTTTTGGTTCAAACCAAATATCAGCTTTAATTGTTGAAGATACACGAGAGTGTTTATTCTGAATTAGATGATTTTTAAGTATTTTTGGAATCTTCAATAGGTCTTCATCTGTAAATCCAGTTCCACATTTTGTGACTGTTTCGAATGTATCCAAATCTTTATTATAAGTTGCTAAAAGTAGCGTACCGTATTTTCCAGCACGTTTTCCTCGACCATAAAATGCTCCTATAATAACAAGATCTGTTGTGTCTATCATTTCACTTTTATAATCTCTTTTATATTTTATCCACAGCCAACCTCTAGCCCCAGCTTGGTAAATTGACTCTTTTCCTATTGCTTTACATATTAGTCCTTCACATCCGTAAGATATTGCTTCTTCAAAAAATAATTCCAATTCTTGTGCATTTTTTGTTTTGAGATTCTTTGCAGGTTTAACTCGATTATTATTCACAATAATATTTTCTAGGGTGTTGCGTCTGATACCATATTTTTCAACTGTAAGATCTTTGCCATTAACAAAAAGGGCTTCGAATAAAAATAATGAAATGGGATATCGATCCATAAAGTGTTTCACACTATATTTTCGTCTTCTATGCATTAATTCTTGAAATGGTAATAGTTCACCTGTTTGATTGTCGATTGCCACAATTTCGCCTTCTACAATTGCATCTTGTGCATTAATTCTTGTTTTTATTATGTTAATAACATCTGGATATTGATTAGAGATGTTCTCTAACCTTCTGGAAAATAGAACTATTTTATCGCCTTTTTTATGTGCCTGAACACGTTCTCCATCATATTTGTATTCAGCCACACAACAGCCATCTAATTTATCTAAAATTTCTTCTGGAGAAGATAGTCTTTCAGCTAACATTGGTCTTATTGGCTCAAAAACTTTAACTTGGATTTCTTTAATGCCTTCTAAACCTTTTTTGGCTACTATTGTTGCCACTTTGCCAAGATCAGAAGATATATTATATGCCCGTTCAATAAAGGTACGATTTTGTTTTCCTCCTCCATATGATATTGCTAATGCGTCTAGTACGGTCATATCTGCTATGCCTAATCTCAGGTTTCTAGTCACTGTGCGTATTAGGAATTTTGCTTCTCTTGGTGATGCATCTGAGAGTAAACCTGCTAACAATGACATCTTAAGACCAATAGTTCCAGATCCAGTTGTTTTAGCCATTTTAGTGAATGTTTCATGAACTTGTTCTACAGTGAGTGTTCTGTTGAAAAAAGTAGATTGAACTTTTTCAGATATGAATTTATGAGTTGTTTGACCGATATCACCTTTTTTTTGTAAGTAACTTTCAATTTGGGTTTGGCTTCTTCCTGAAGCTCGTGAAAGTGCTTTAATAGCGAGTTTTTCAGCTATTCCAACTTCAAGACCAATAAAGTCTGGACATATTTTACCTTGGGTTAAGTAGATGACTTTATCGATTATTCTTTTTGGTGTTATATTTAATAAGTCAACTAATAGTTCTATCATTTGTAATCTTTTCGAAGTAGCTTCAATTTTTTCATATGCTTCTGCAATTATAGAGTAATTCAATAATAATACCACAATTAATTGTTTAAAATTCGTTTAATGGTTAAAACAAAGAAAGAAAACCTATACCTATTTTTAAGTTTTCTATAATACCTTCCATAATTTTTCACCATTTTATTATTAGCTCTCTACAAAATAAAGTATTATTTCTTTCTATAAACGTTTACAGGAACTCTAATAATATGACAAAACAATTTTTTTTAATTCCTTATTCTTTTATCACAATATGTCCTTGATTATGATGAATTTTATATTTTTCGAAGAATTTTAAAAAGAAGATTTAAGCAAAGTTATTTAAGCCAAAGTAAGTAATTTTGTTTGATTTATTTTCAAATAAAAACATGATTTATGAAAGGTGTGTTACTTTGCGTTTTGCTAAAATTGTGGAGTTGCTATTGCTTGACTAAAAAGCGATTATTTGCTTTCTTAATTGCAATAAACCTTACTGTGCTACTTATTGTGCCTGCAGTAAGTGGTCAATGTTATAGTTGCTCAGATACTGGAAAAATAGTATGCAAAAATTGTCAAGGCAGTGGTAAAATACCTATTAGTGAACCAATAGAGATTTGTGAATATTGTCGAGGTCTTGGTTTTATCTCACCAACTATTAGCAAGAAATCAGGTTATGCTCAACTAGGTGATAAAAAGGTTCATGTTTCTGGAACTTTTGAAAATGATCAATCAGTTGGAGTTTATGGAATTGCAGTTGCTGAAGTGATGAGTGAAACCACAACTTTTTCGAGTGAATCCGAACGAATCTATTTTCCTCCTAATGAAGAAATTATAGTCACTGTCGCAGTTGGTGATTTTCCACTTAATGATTGGAATTGGATAAGTAAATTTGGAAATCTTGAAACAAATATGTACCTTTCAGACACAGATTCTTTAGTTTGTCCTCTTTGTGAAGGTGATGGAATACTAACTCCACAAGTAACTTGTTCAATTTGTGGTGGAACCGGATTCTTGGATTGTCCTGATTGTGACCTTAACTTAGGTGGTGGAGGTAATCAAGATGGAATTTTAATTGGGGTTGTGTTAATTATTGGAGTTGCAATAGTCGTGGTTTTTTTGATAAAAAGAAAGAAAACTTCAGAAAGTGATCTTAGAACAAGTTCTTATTATGAATTCCAAAATTGGGTTGTTCAAAAATTTTCAGGACAAACTTCATCCGTAAGAGATTCTCGTTTTGGAATAGATGGTTATACAAATGATGGAGATCCTATTCAAATAAAACAATCAGACGATATAGGAAAAAGTGAAGTATACAAGTTTGCAAATGAGTTAAGCAAGAAAAAATCCCGAAGAGGAATAATTGTAGCTTTTAGTTTCAGAGAAGATGCTATTGAAGGCATAATTGGAGCTAGACAACACTATAGACTCGAAATTAAAACAATAACTACTGGAGAATTATTGAATAAAAAAATCTGAGAAAATACCATCATTTTAGTTATTATTACTTTCTATACATCAATATTTTAGCAAAATCTTATATTAACGAACGACACACTCCATGGGTTATGGGGGATTGAACGATAAATAGAAAAATTATGGTAATAAGCCTATTTGTAATTTTAACAATAGTATCCTTTACGCAAATTTCTTTAACGCAAGCTGTTGGGGAGGGTGAGTGGATCTCAAAATATAGAGTTGAAGATCTAAGTTCGGGGCAACTCATGCAGGAAGTAGATTTTGCAAATAATATTAACACAAAATACGCCTCGATTTTTGCTGGATCAGAGGTGAATGTAACCTTTACAGTTGAATTAGCAACTACTGCAAGTTTTGCTAAACTAAATCTGCGAACAAATTTACAACATTCAAATCTACAACAATTATATTGGGAACTTCAATCACAAGATTACGTACTATTAGATTATAATCCAAATTCACTAAATGTCGAGTTCAATCAAGTTCGAGGAACCCTTGAATTGTCATTGTATGGTAAAATTCCTACATACGTAGCTACAACTGTACCTGTAGATTACATTTTCGTTACTCTTTTTGGTCCAAGTGGAGAAACACTTGACACTATAGAGGAAAGTGTAGTTACAGCTGCACAAGATGAATTCCAAAGTCTCTTAGAGTTAAAGGAAGAAAAACTTCAATCACTAAAAGATAGTGGAGTTGCTGCAGGTTACGTAGAACTTTATGAGAATGTACTAGAGCAAGCCGAAGATATAGCAAACCAAGGAGAAGTCACTAGTGCAATAAATTTGTTAAATTCGTTATCCGTATCGAATGAACCCGTATCTGGTGTTATGGAAGCTCTTTTCTTACCTATAGCTGGAGTGCTTGGAGTGCTTGCAGCAATTTTTGCTTTCTTATTCTTTAAAGGGAGAGGCCAAATTTCATATTTGCTCTTGGTAGTTGAAGATCAAATAAAAGATCTTGAAGGTTTAACCCTTAGAGCAACAAAACTTGATAGAACCATAGGAACAAGATTAGAAGGCGTTAAAGACAGACTAAAAAGTTTAGTAGGGATGTGAAACCACGAGAATATATCAAAATAGTGTACAAGTAATCGGGCTTGGTTCAGCAGGAACCAACATCGTAGAGGCATTCATGAATCATCAAAAAACAATGCAACTAATCAAACAGGATATTACAAGATTATCATTATTGGCAATTGATATTGCAGATCCAGAAATCCGACAATTACGTGAAAGCCACGAAAAAATTTCAAAAGCAATGATAAAAGCTGGAATACCAAGTGAAAGAATGAAACTAATAGCTCAATCAGTAAAGTTTCCTACTGCTGAAGCAATGTTTGATTTCATTAATCTGAAATACAACGAATATTTAGTCAACGAAGGAGCTAAACTAACTTTTCATCCTTGGCTAAATTCAAAAATGGCTATTCCCCCAATGGCTGGAGGAGCCGGCAGGAGAAGATCATTAGCTAAAGCAATTTATGCCTTAAACTACTATCAACTCGGCATAATTAGAACTTTTATAAACTCATTCAAAGAACAAGCTCTTTCATCAATTATTACTCCAACCGTCATAGTCATTTATGGACTTGGTGGAGGAACTGGAAGTGGAGTATTTTTTGATTTCACTAGACATCTTCGAAAAGTTTTAGGATCAGGAGTTGCAATCATTGCACTAGTAATCGCTCCGTGCACTGGAGATGATCCACCAGCAAAAGGATTGCTCAGCTTTTGTGGCGATGAATGAACTTATCTTTGTTGCTAAATAGAGAATATAATGATTATGTCTGCAAAAAATATGGGGACTATCTATCGAAATCCATTAAATGCTCTAATCTATCTACCACTACTACCAGCTTATACTAAAGTAGGAAACATCGTTACAGCTAGAAAAGAAATTGACAAAATGATCGTTGACATGCTTTATGTTCTTATGGATTTCGATTTAGCTGATCTTATGGGTGGAATAGGAACTGAAGTTGGATTAACAGACAACCATGTACACACTTTGGGAATGGTCAAAGTAATTTATCCAATGGACCAGTACATCTCAGCTTTCAAAATCAATTTTGAAAAACTCCAATTATTATACAATCATAGAAAAGAAAAACTTGAAATAATAAATAAAATTCAAAAAATAATCAAAGTAAACAATCAAGCCGGAAGAGGGCTCTTTAAAAACTATCTAATTAAGACAGGCACCTACCAAGAAGAACAATTTGAAGAAAAAATAAAAGGAATTATTCATACAAATCCCAGACTTGAAGAAGATTTAGCATTACATGTAAAAGGAATCGAATTACAGGCAAAGGATTACATAGCTGAACTAATGAAATATCTGACAACAATTAAGATGATGCCCAAAACTGGGCCAATTGAAAACGCTATTATAAATTTAACACTCCACAAGAAGGGTTCAAGAAAATTAACAAATCTGCAAAGCTTATTAACTAAATTTTCAAAAACATATCTGGATTATCCTAAAAGAAAAGCAGATATTTTTGAACGGCTAAAACAATTAATTCCCAGTTCACAAATTTTCACAGTAAGACAAAAAAAATTCTTAGAGATTTTATGAATATAGGGGAACTCGCAGAAAGATCACTAAAAACACTTAGAGTCTATGATGAAGCTAGATACTTTATTGAAGCATTGATACGTTATTATGAAGTTCTTCCAGAATCTGAAACCCAATTACAAGAGTTAAGAGATATCCAATCTGAATTAGGAATAGTTTATTTGGTCGTACAATTGGTACTTCGAACTCCAATTGATGAAGCAAGAATGATCGATGAATACACAACATACCTAAATGGCATAATTGAAAGATACATGGCTAAAAAAGGCGTAGTTGATTGTGAACTATTAAGAATAGAAGAAACTAAGAAGAGAAAAGAATTTGATAAATTGAAACAAGAACGTTCAATTAAGAAACTCTTTAGCATGAAAAAATACGCAAAACAACAAATTCGTCAACTAGAACGAGATCTACAAAGACTTGCTGAAGAAGAATCTTATATATGCGATCAACTTGACAATCTTGACAATACAATTAAGATGTATGAACAATTATCAAAGAAAGTAGAGATTACATCTGAGTATCGCAAGAGATTAAATAAGATAGTAGATTTGCATGTAGAATTTGAAGAAAGACATGATTACACTTCGTAAACCCAAAAGCTACTACGAAAAATCAGCAGAACTAACAGAAAAAGAACAAGTAAAGATACTCTTCAAGATTCTTTTGGAAAAAGAAGATACGCTAACCAAAGATGAAATAATTGAAGAAATTCTGGATATGGAACACTACAAAGATTACATGAAAAGTTTGATAAGAGTTTTCAAAACACCGAGTATTATGGGATTCAAACCAACATATAAATCAGATTACATTTGGGTTACTGTAGAAGCACCACCTAAATTGTGGAGTGAAGATCTTAACCAAGAACTCTATACTGCTTTAGCAGGATATGTTACAAGTGAAGTATCGCGAACAATAACAGTTAGAGTCGTTGAAGCAAGAGACGAATGGGTAACTAGAGTACTAGTTGTTGGCGGAAGAGGAAAAGCAAACCATCTTGAAGCCTTCGATGAGATGAAACTATTATACAGCAAATCTAACAATTTCGAAAGGAACCTTTCTAGATCCTATTTGTTAGAACATGGAATATCTGCAGTCGAAGTTATTGACGAAATAAACAATAAAGATAAAAAATAACAATCGCTGTGTTGAGAATTAAATCATTAATTTGAACTTAATTCCTTAGCAATAACTTCCCAATCTTTCTTTTTTATTAAATCTTTTTTAATAGCGTTATTTTTTACCATTTGTATTTTTTTCTTGATAGGCACAAAAACATCTGCAAGTTCAAACCCTCCAACAAAAAGTGCTATATCAATTCTATCCTCTTTAGAATCTATGTAGAGGGGGTCACTAATTTTAATCGAGTTTAGATTTGTTTTTTCTTTAAACCAATTTGCTACTGATAACTCAATATTATTTTTTGATAGCTTTTTTTTCATTTTTGCAGGGATTCTGAAAATAACATACGCAATATTCGAACTAGATAATTTAAATTTTAGAAGAGGTCTTATTAAAGCAGCATTAAGAATATTTTCTAAAGAACCATAAACACTTAAACTAGCTCCAGAAGATAGCATGACACTGTAATGTCTAACATTAAAAGCTCTTGCTAACTCATTAATTTCTTGAACAAATGATTCTTTCTTTTGAATTAAATCTAAAAGAAAATTGATAATAGAACTCCCCTTTATTATTGAACCTTGGTGATCAATTCCTGAAAAGTTTTCAAGCTGATCTCTATCAAGAAGGACTATTGGAGCAAAATTCTTTGATAAACATAAACCAATTGAAGAAAAAGCGTTAAAATGAGCATCAGAAGTTTGAACTTGAGAAGGCATGATTCCAAACACTATTGCATTTGTGTTTGATTCACTGAATTGTGAAATCAAAGTAGGAGCTAGTGCACTTCCAAAACCGTCCCACAGTGAAGAAATTACTATAATTCCTTTTATATTGTCAATAGAACTTTTTTTCAGATTATCGATTAAAACATTATTTTTGCTAAAAATAGGTAGAATTTGATACCAAAAATGAGAGTCAACATTTTTTTCAAGACTTAAAATATACTTCTGATTAATTATTGATTGACTCCACTCTCTAATATCCTTGCTAAATTTACCTGCCAATAGAGGATATGAAAATGCGCCTTTTTTGTTTTGAAAAGTATCTTGAATTATTATTTTTGATGAATATTCTCCAATACAAAGAAGCCTCTGGTGGTAACTTTTTTTTTCCAAAAGATCAGAATTACTTTTATTAATCTTAGTATTTTCAAGTTTTTCTTCGTTTTTGGTTTTTTTATTCTTATCCATAGCCATTTTCATGATAAGCTTTAAGAATACATTAGTAAGATAAGGTTTTAGGTAATCAATACTTGAATTCACAGAAGTCACGTCTATCTAGGATTCGCGACTGGAATAGAAAAAGAAAGCAAAAAAGCGAAGAGAAAAAACGGATTATTGATGAAATTAAATCAAGAAAGTCTATTGTTGAAAAATCGGAAGATTTAGTTCAACAACCGATTACTGAAGAGATAAACGATTTAGTTGTAGAACCTATTGTTGAAAAATCGGAAGATTTAGTTCAACAACCGATTACTGAAGAGATAAACGGTTTAGTTGTAGAACCTATTGTTGAAAAATCGGAAGATTTAGTTCAACAACCGATTACTGAAGAGATAAACGATTTAGTTGTAGAACCTATTGTTGAAAAATCGGAAAAAACTATCTCAAATCAGACAAAATTTAGAGTTCGGAGTGTTTTTAAAAACAGAAGGCAAAAAAAGGCAAAAACAGTCATTAGGGGTGAACCTGAATGGATGAGAATTTTCACTTTAGTGATTACGCTTGTGGCTATGCTTTTAGGATTATCAATTTTGCCTCTTTTTCCTCAGCCTCTTCCGGCAGTTCTTGCTTTTCTAATCGCTTTTGTTACATTAAAAAAACCAATTCTAGGTATGCCTATTGGGGGGCTACTAATTGGGTTGGGATTAATGTATAATTTAGCAAAACTAAATTTTATCGTGATGTTAGGAGAACCAACTATTCGTTGGATATTTGTTTTTATTTTTCTTTTTTTGTTCACAGGGTTGCCTGTTATTTTTCGAGATCGCAAATCAGCCATTGCAATTAACTTAGGGATTATTGCGGCAATTACACTTTTTTCCAGCCAAGCATTCTTTCTTGCAATACCCCTAATTGTGAGTTCTATCGTGGTCTTCAAGAAAAATTCGTTTTTATCAGTAATCTACTATGTTTTGCTCACTGTGCCTCTTCAGATAATGCAATATCTAAAACATGTTATTCAAATACCGAGATTTGATTGGTGGATTGAAGCTGGTTCAAGTCCACCACTTTATGTGCCATTAACACAGGTATTTGCAGATGTTCAAGATTCTATGATTCAATTTAGATTATATGACACTTCTAAAGTTTTTTTTGCTATATCTGAACAACTATCATTAGATCCTCCACTTATGGAGCATACAGTGATGGAGATGATATCTCATTATATTGACTCTCTTCCAGGAATTATTTTATTCCTAGTGATGATAGTAGGCATTGTTTCAGCTATTGTTCTTTTCGTACGTACAACTTTTTCACAAACCAATTTAGGAGAAGCTGAAAAAATCCTTCCAATAATTGGTGGAACTTCTGCTACCATTGCCTTCTTTGTATTAGCAAATAGTTTACAAGATCCATTAGCTTTCAGAGTTGATTTAAACGCTTCAGCTATGGCTTTAGGAACATTTGCAACTCTTATTTTTACAATTCCCACATTTTTTATGGATCAAGCCCCAAAAGAACGAGCAACAGTAGACATGATTGAGAAAAAATGTAAAACTTTATTGGAAAAACTCTTAATTTTTGAGGAAGCTCTAAAAACTGCAAAAATCGCTATTCCAATCTCCTTCTCATCTCTTGAAACAAAATCAATGATTTCTAGAGACAAACTTGAAGATATAAACAAGAAAAACTCAAGAAATTTGTTAGTCCCCTCAGAAATAGATGAAGTGCTAAAAGAACTAAACAAAATAGAAAAAACAATTTCCAATCTAGATCCAGAGTTAGACGATCTACTATCAGAATATCAAATATTTGCAAATTGTGAACTCTCAAAATGGAAAGGCCAATTTGAAAACATTGGAATTAAAATAAAAAATAATAACGTAACACAGTTTGAAAAAAGCACTACTCTCGAAAAAAGAATTAAAAGCATAAAAGCAATAATCAAAAACAGTAGAGCAATTACTAAAGAAATCATTGAAGTTACAGATCAGATTTATAATGGAATTTATTCGCTTTTTGATCCAAATCTTCCAAAAAATAGTCAATCAATACTTTTTGCACGTGAGCAGCTAAAAGAAAAAGTTATTCCATGGAATGTCCTTGAGACACTTTATGTTTCATTGATCAATATGAAAAAGAATTATGGGCTTCAAATATCTAATTCAATAAAAAACTTGAAGTATTCATTACACATATTAAATAATTTTAGAGAGAAAAATGAAAACCTATCAAAAGCTTTAGGTGATGATTACAACACACTAATTGATTTAACCCAAAAAGTTGAAAATACATCCCTTAACGTTGACAAAGATAATTTTAGTATACTATGTGTAATTACCATCAAATATGTATTCGATTCCTGTGTTGATATTATACTGAAAATATTCTCACTTCTTTTCAAAAACCTTAAGATGAAAGAAAAAAACGTTGAAAGTTTGATGCCTCCTGACGGTTTTATGTGGGGAAAGAATCTTGAAATTAAAGAAAAAATGACTTCAACCATTAAATTGTTAAAAAGGAAAACAAAACTAAAATCTTCTAAAGTTTTAGAAAAGTTACCTTTCTTTTTATCTCTAGCCGAAGATGGCATGGAAACCGTAATTGCTTATAATAACAAAGAAGAACTTCTTTTGAATTATCCAATTGCAGAAATTGTTGTAGAAGAAAAACTAAAGAAAAATAAACAAGTAACCGTAAAAGATCTTCCTTTTGATCCTAAATATTCGCTAGAATACCTCAAACTTTTCCATAGTAAAAGATACAATGAATCCCATTTTGATAAAAAAAATAATATTCTTTTCAGCAAAAAATAGTTATTTAATATTATATTAAGAAAAACTAATCACATTTTTTCTATTTGGAATAAGTGATTTTTCTAATTCTTATTATATGATATATTTATTCTAAAAAAAATAAATTATTATTTGTCTTGAAAATAATGTTAAGACACAACCCTTAAGATTTATAGGGGTGACTTAATAGTCTTGGATGATGAGCTTAAGAGTCATAGAGCTCTGGCTGTGATAGTGACTCGACGGGCGAACTGACAATTTAAGGTGCAGAAAAAATATTCTGCTATTGATAGCGCAAAAACGGTTATAAAAATGAGAGGTGAACAAAAATCGAAATAAAAATTGATGCTTCAGAGTTAAAAAATGAAGGAAAAGAAACTATTGTTACTTTGGTAGATTATATAAAAAATAAAACGAACGCGGATATTAATGTCGAATCACGAATAATTAATGCTACAATTGAAACTGAGGGAACCTCAAAAAAATATGTGCGTTTGTTAATTAAAAAATTTCTTCACAAGTATGAACTTAAAGAATATTATAGAGTTCTAAGTGATAGTGAAGATTCTTTAAAAATTAAAGAAAGAAAAATTTATGAAGAATAAACTCAAAATAGCTTATTCTTTACCTTTATTTTTTTTTAATTTTTCGATAATTTTTTTTATAAATTTTTAACTCGGGTTTTAGAGCTATTTATTAGAGAAACATATAAAAGATAACGGTGTTTTTATGCAAAGAAAGGCGTAAAATAATAATGAAATGCCAAATATGTGGAAAAGAGACGTTTTTACCTTTCCAATGTCCATATTGTGGCGATCATTTTTGCACCAATCATCGTTTACCTGAAAGTCATAATTGTTCAAAAATGGAATTAGTTCGTGAATCCAAAAGAAAAAACACTATTAAATTTAACAAACCAAATTCATTTGAATATCAAGTTAATTATAAAACATCTCCCCAACCAAAAAAAAATATTTATTTTGGTTATACTGAACTCAAACATTTAGCTATTGGAACTTTATTAGTTATCGGTGTAGGTTTATCGATGGGATTTTACAATTTTGGAACAACTGGTCAAGGAATATTATTTATGATAGGATTAGCTACCATCTTAACTACCTCTTTTTTCATCCACGAAATTGCTCATAAAGTGACCGCCCAAAAAATTGGGTTGTGGGCAGAATTCCGCTTAACTCAATGGGGTAGTATGTTAACTGCAGTGTTTATGATCCTACCAGTAACTTTCAAAATAATATCTCCTGGAGTAGTTATGATTTCTGGAGCTGCAAAACAAGGTGATATAGGAAAAATATCAATTGCTGGTCCTCTAACCAATATTATTCTTTCTACCTTTTTTTTAGTTCTAACATTTATTCCTTCTTCTTTTTACTGGATTTTTGCAGTAGGGGCTTTTTTCAATTCTTACATAGCCCTTTTTAATCTTATTCCATTTGGAATTTTAGATGGTTTCAAAATTTTTAATTGGAATAAGAAAATATGGTTAATTTCTTTTGTTTATAGCGTGCTTCTTCTGATTTTTTCTTATTCTTTTATCTAAAAAGAAACAAACTGATAATGTTAAAAAAAAGTTTGCTATTTATGTTCTTTTTTATGAAAAAGAGATATTGAAAGTATTGATTAAACTAAATTAATTCTATTGTGACATGAACTTCTTCAGGCACACGAATGCGCATAATTCTTCTCATTACGCGTTCTTCTGAATCAATATCAATTAATCGTTTATGGATGCGCATTTCCCATCTATCCCATGTAGGTGTTCCTTCTCCAGAAGGGGCTTTCAAAGTTGGTACTCTGAGTCTTTTTGTAGGCAAGGGTACGGGACCATTAATTTTTGCGCCTGTTTTTTGGGCGATTGCTTTAAGTTCTCCACATACATCTTCCAGTTTTAAGTAATCTGTGCTTGTTAAGCGTATTCTCGCTTTTCGAACCATTTTTCGCCCATCAATCCCAATACGTTTACGTTTTAAGTAACTACCTTAGAGACTTAAGCGAAACATAAAAACTTATCGACACTTTTTTGATTACATATTACATTGTATGGAAGATGAGTATAGCTATGTTTTGTGAAATGTTAATAGAACAAATTTCTGAACAACAAGAATATACCAGAAGTCTAATAAGCTAAAAGGACTTTTGACTATAGATTTCTAAAAGCTGGAGTATTAGAATATGGTTGAAAATTATGACGGCGCCTTTCCGACTGAAAAGGTTAAGGAAGGTAGTGCTGAAGTTATTGTGCCTAAATTAGATGCTTTTGTGTCGAACTCTTCAGAGTATGCGCCTTCTAAAGCTCCAGTTTTTTATAATCCTGTTATGGAATTAAATCGAGATATTGCTGTTTTGGCAGTAAAGAGTTATCAAAAAATGGTTAATAAACAAATTTCTGTTTGTGAACCATTAGCCAGTTCAGGTATCAGAGGTGTTCGTTTAGGTGTTGAAGTCTCTGATATTAGCCAAATTGTTATTGGGGATATTAATCAAAAAGCAATTGAATTGGCTAATCGTAATGTGCATTTAAATGGATTAGAAGCTATTATTTCAGTAAATTATATGGAAGCTAATTTACTTTTGAGTCAATATGGTGTCCCTCGGAAAAGATTTGATGTAATTGACGTCGATCCTTTTGGATCTCCTGTACCTTATTTGGATGCTAGTCTCAGAGCTTTGCGCAATAGTGGTTTATTAGCTTTAACTGCAACTGATTTGGCTCCTTTATGCGGAGTACATTCACGAGCCTGTCAAAGAAAATATGGAGGGAAACCTTTGAGAACAGAATATTGTCATGAACTAGCTGTTCGACTGTTATCTGGGTGTGTTGCTGCTACTGCAGCCAAATACGATATTGGAATTAGAGTATTATTTAGTCATTCCAATGATCATTATATTCGAGTTTATACTCAAATAAAATATGGTGCCAAAAAAGGAGACTCAAGCATTGCAAATTTAGGGTATATTCTTCATTGTTTTAATTGTTTTCATCGAGAATTTACGAAAAAACCTTTTTCAAAAAGAATTGAAAATTGTCCAGAGTGCAACTCTAAAATGAATTGGGCTGGACCTCTTTGGTTAGGAGACATTTTTGATGAACGTTTTTGTGATTTATTAGTTGAAGAAAATAGACATGTTGCTTTTAAAAATAGTAGAAAAATAAGCAAAATGATTACCCTTGTTAAAACTGAAGCTACTGAATCAGCAACATATTTTGTTATTGATAAGATTAGTGATAAATTATCACTTCCTGTCCCATCAGTTTTTTCATTGATTAACAAGCTTCATGAAAAAGGATTTCGCGCCATTCCAACTCATTTCAATTCAAGAGGGATACGATCAAATGCTCCTGCACTAGTTATCCAAGAACTTATAAAAGAACTAGTTACAAAAAAAATTATTACTTAACAAAATTATTAAATCAAACTTTTCATTTCAAATACGCTGTTTCTTAGATCTGCATAAAAAAGGTTTAAGAGGAAATAACTGTTAGTTAGAACGAAGAGTGTACTGAAATGAAAGATAGTATTGCAGTTATTGGAGCCGGAATGATGGGCGGAGCAATAATAAAAAGTCTAAAAAAAAGTGGTTGTTCCAATAAGATAATGGCTGCTGATATTCGAACTAATAGGCTCAAAGAACTAGAAAAAATGGGCATATTAACGACTACAAATAATCTAGAAGCAGCTTCTACTTCAGATATTATTTTTATTTGTGTTAAACCCAGTGATATCGAAAATGTCTTAAAAACAATTAGTCATAAAGTTGCTGGAAAACTAGTGATTTCAGTAGCAGCAACTGTTCCACTAAAATTTCTAAAAAAATTTATTCCAACAGCAAAAATTGTTAGGATAATGCCAAATGTAGCTGCGTTGGTTCAAGCTTCTTATACCGCTTATTGTTGTGGAGAAAATGTTACTCAGAAAGATAAAAAAAGAGTTATTGAACTTTTAAATTTCTTAGGTATTTGTGAAGAGGTTAAAGAAAAGTATATGGATGCAATAACAGCGCTTAGTGGAAGTGGTCCAGGATATCTTTCTATAATTATAGAAAGTCTCATGTATGCCGGTTTGAAAGTAGGATTACCACGAAATATCGCACTAAATAGTTCGGCTCAAACAGTTTTAGGAACAGGTAAACTTGTTTTAGATCTTCAAGAACATCCCGCAAAAATAAAAGACATGGTTACAACACCTGGAGGTACAACTATTGAAGCGATTTATGAGCTTGAAGGAAGTCAAATTAGACAAGCATTAATGAATGCAGTTGAAGAAGCAGCAAAAAAGAGTCAATTGATCCGCGAAAAACTTAAAGTGTAATCAAATTTGTAAAAAATGATTATTACAATGTTTAAAGCCGTGATCTTTGATTGGGATGGTACTTTAGCTAATACAAAAAAAATATTAGTATCAGCATTTCAAAAAGCTCTAAGCGAAATTAATTGCAAAATAGACGATACTTTTGTTGAGAGATTAATTGGAATTGGATCAATTGAAACTTTTAAAGAGATATTAAAATATAAAAATTTTCATTTTGATAATAGTTTACTTGATTCTCTTGTTAGGAAAAAAATTAAATTTTCAATAGAGTTAGGTGAAGATATAACATTATTTGACGGATCTTTGGATCTTATACATTCTCTTGCGGGGAAAGTAAAAATGGGATTAGCTTCTATGAACAATAGAGCTTTCATAAATTTCATGTTGCGCAAGTTTGATTTGATCAATCTTTTTGATATTGTAATAACTGCCAATGAAATTACTAACGCTAAACCTCATCCTGAAATTTTTCTAAAAAGTGCACAAAAACTTCATATTATCCCTGAAAAATGTGTTGTTTTCGAAGATTCCATTTTTGGTATCCAAGCAGCTAAACAAGCAAGAATGTCATGTATAGCAGTTCTTAACGGGTTTAATCCGGGTATTGATTTGAAAAGAAATTTTCCAGATTTAATTGTTAATTCTTTTCAGGAAAAACAAAAAATATTAAATTTTATTTTTAATTAATAAAGAATTTAATCACTCTTCATGATAAAATAATTTTTATTAAGATTTTAAACCACTATTTTTTGAATAGAAGATTCTTTCATAAGAGTTATTTATCTTTGATCCAAGAATAGATACTGGGAGAAGAAAATGGTAGAAGATGAGCTAATCGTGATTAGAAAATGTCTTTGCGATCATTATATGCAAAGACGCTATACTCAAAGACGATTAGATATTCTTAATGGATTTGAGTTTGTTCTAACTAGATGTATTAATTGTCATAAAGTTTTGAATTTAGAAGCCAGACGAATAAATACTGCTATAAAAGCACCGAATACTGAAAAAAAAATATTTGCTATATTGCGCAATTTATGTAAAAATATTAAAAGAATAGTTTGGAAAAATAATTATTAAAGTACTTTTTATTGAAAATACCGATGGCTTATTGTGATCACTTAAATACCAGTTACTGAAAAATCCTTTTTCTATATAATAACTGGAAAATAAAAAAGAGGTTTATAATATAAAATTTAAACTGAATAGCTAAAAAAAATTATAGTAACTATCCGGTTTTTATTCCATAATTTAAAACAGTTTTTTATACATTTGTACCTAATAGACTCGTAAAGTGAGATGCATTAATTTTGGTTAATAATTTTATTAACAGATGGAACAGCAAAGAAAAAGATTCATCTATTTTGTCAAAGATTAAAGATTCGGGTAAACCTTCTCAAGGTCTAAAGCAACAAATTGTTACCGTTATTCAGAGAATAGAGAGTCAAAAGAACAAGTTGAATAATGCTTCCCGAAGATTTGAACAACGTGATTTAACACTTTTTAAACGAATAACCAAATCTTTAACAGAAAGAGATACAATGCGTGCAAATGTATTAGCGAGTGAACTTGCAGAAATACGAAAAGTTGAAAAAATGTTGATGCATGCAGGACTTGCTTTGGAAAGTGTATCTATTAGATTAAAAACAGTTTCAGAATTAGGTGAAGTTATGACTGTTTTGGCGCCTGCAGCAGGTGTGCTAAATAGTATTCGTGGTGGAATGTCAGGCATATTCCCAGAAGCAGGGAGAGAAATTGAGAATATTGGATCGTTGCTAAATGATATTGTCAGTACAACTAACCAAGATATTCGAAGTCCCGTAGACATTAAATCAGCTGGTTTGGAAGCTACAAAAATCTTACAGGAAGCAGAAGAAGCTGCAAGCAAAAGGTTACGAGAACAATTTCCAGAAGTTTCTAATGATATCAAGATAGATGAAAAAATGGATATAATTACATAAATTAAAAAAAATTAGTTAATACTCTTTCTTTTTTTGCCTTCTTTTTTCTTTTTATTTTTTGATATCATATTTTCTCAGAAAAAGATCCTTTACTGAACAATTTTATGAAATCATAACTATTTTTTTTAATCATACTCAAGAATTATTTTTTTAAATTAGGATTGACTGAATACATTTTTCATAAAGATGATTAACCTTTATGGACTTTCATACAATTAAAACAGGTTCTTTCTTCACTTTCACTCTACTCTCTCACCTATATCCTTTAGTCGTTTCTAAAAATGATTTAAAAAGATTTCAAACCTATTTTCATAACAATTAAAATATACTCTACAGGAAATCAAAAGTTTGTACCAAAACACTATCTTAAAAACTGCGGAACAAGGAGAATTACTTTCATTTAACTCTCAAAATTTAAGTCAATTATTTCCAGGATTTGCTATTGGAGACTTTGCAGTACTCTATGGATCTAAATCGGTTTCATCACTATCTTCACTTTTATGTGTTAGAGCACAATTACCTCCTCAACTAGGGGGATTAGGAAGTAGCGTAATTTTTGTCGACGGTGGAAATAGTTTTAAACTTTATCAGACAGCACGTATTGCAAAATTACACAATCTTAATCCTGATACACTTTTAAAAAAAATTCATATTGCAAGGGCTTTTACCGCTTATCAAATGACATCACTTATACTTGAAAAACTAAAAGAAACAGTTACTAGATATAACGCTAATTTAGTTATAATATCTGATATTCTAACATATTATTGTGATAGCAATATTGACAGAGAAGAATCTTATCAAATTTACAAACAAGTTTTAAGTTACCTATCGAAATTTGCGAAAGAAAACAATATCATTTTAATTGTCACAGAGAATGGAAATCCGAGAAACAAAGAATTACACGAATTAACAATTCAAAAAGCTGATACAGTAATATCCATTAATCACTCAAAATACGAACATGAATTTAACCTAGAAAAACACCCAACTTATATTTTAGGAACTGCCGATTTTCCTTCTGAAAACTTAGAAATAACTCACTTTTCTCAATCCACTCAACCAACATTAAAAGCCTTTTCAAAATGATTTAAACTTCATTTTGAATAAGTGAAGTGAATTAGAAAATAACTACCACTCATTAAGTTGTTTTTCAACTTCAAATTTAGATACAATTCCAATATTATTTTTAGTTTGAGTTCTGAGAATTGATTCATTAGCGGTTAGGGCAACATAAATATGTAAGATGCATTTATTTTCTGAAATATTAAGTTGGCTATTTAATTTATAAGTGTCATCTGGAAATATCCATTCTATTTCAGAGAGGATTTCATCGAGTTCATTTTGGTTAATTTGACTGCAATTTTTCTTTCTAATATTAATTTCAGTTAATCGCTGAAATTTATCATTTCCTTCACTGACGAAAATTAAGTATTTATTGTTAAATATCCTGAATTCTCCTTGTTGTTTTACTCTTTAATCTGGGTAATATCCTCTTAATAAGAGGAATAGTTGATAACTAACTCCTAAATAAAAAAGTTTTAACTTTTAATCTACAAAATCAGCTAATTCATTGTTTTAAGCAAATCTATATCCTAATCCTGTGTGAACACATGTTTATTGTTTTGATTTCTTAATTGAACTTCTAATCCTGATGTTCCAATAATTTGTAATTTCAAAAATCTATCGATATAGTATTCTTTTTTCGATATATTACTCTGTTAGAAATTTTGTTTATATTAATTCTTGAGATAAGTGATTGAGGGATAAAAAAGATGAAAAAAAGAATGTCACAGAAAGAGTTTAGTAGATTTTACACAGTAATCTGGCAAAGAGGCCCGCAAGTACGATATCAAAACCCTGACTCTTGGTTCAATAATACTTTGTCAAATGGACCTCTATAATTTATTTTCAAATCCTTATTTCCTAAAGTTAGAAAAAATAGAACTGCATAAATAAGTAAAAAACATTTTTTAGAAATCTTTTATTACTAATGAATTTTAATTTTTACATCAATTTCTGTTGAATTTTTGTTTTTGGAAGCTTTTCACTTTTTTGCTTAGGTGTAATATCTTTACTGCTGATTTTTTCTTTTTTAAGACAACTATAACATACACACTCAAAAGGAAGATCTTTTGTTGTGCATGATTCAATATATTTGCAACTAGAACATGGAAAATTTTTATTACACATACTACATTTTTGAAGAAAACAAATTTTTTCATCATTTAAGATTATTGAGAGCGCATCGATAAGTTTTTTGATATTGTTATAATTGTTAATTCTATAAATGCCCTGAGTGCGGTCATATTCTAAACCAAGCCGCAATAATTCAATAAATTGATTTTTTTCTACTCTGGGAAGAGTGAAAGAGTTCTTATTTAATACAAGCATTTTTTTATTCCATTACAACTTATTCATTTTTTTTATGAAATCTATTTCATTAGGTTCAAAATCAAGATACGCAAATATAGATTTTGTTTTTTTTCTCTCCAACATAATCTTCATGAATGGTAGCATTTCTTCTTTTGCAGTAAATTTTGATACATGAAACAAGTGTGCAATTTTTGAAGAAATGGAATCTAATATTGTTCTTTGATTTTTTGTCCAAAAAAGCTTCATTATTCTCATTGGCGGATAAATAAAATCGAAAGGTTTAAACGATTTTGGAGAAATGACTGCAGCTTCAGCAAGAAGATTAAAAAAATACTTTAAAAGATTCCAATTTTCAGTTCCCACTCTACCTCTGAATACGTCCGCTTTCGAAACCATATCATAAGCAATAGCCAAATCCGTCTAAATTAGGATAACGAAGAGGTAGATTGTCACTAAATGAAAGAAGAAAATCGTCATAATTAACATTTGAATGATTAAGCATTAAGCTGCCTCTTTAATGTGATTCCGCAGAAAAAACTCCTTTAAGAGTATCAAACATGCCAATATCTTTGTTTCTGTTAGCTAAGAAACAAAGTGTCTTGAAGTGTTAAAACTGTTTCCTTCACAGCTAAGCTTTGCAAATCATTTATTGCAGATCGCATATCTCCTCTGCTATTTATAGCAATTCTCTCAAGAGCTTCAAATTCTGCTTCAATATTTTCACTTAAACAGATTCTTTGAAGCATAGTGATTATTAATGGTAATCGTATTTGTTGAAAACGTATTACTTTACATACTTTTTTTAATGGTTTAATTTTTTGTGATCAGTGTCATTAGCAGCCATCATAACTGGAACTAAGGATTGGTTTACGATTTTGATTATGGCTTTTATTCCTCCCCGATCTTGTTGGCCAAACACTCCATCTACTTCATCTAAAAATAATATATTTCCTTTAGAATGAGAAGTGAACTTGTCAAGTTTAGAATGAGAAGTGAACTTGTCAAGGCAGCAAATGAAGTTGCAGGTTTAGCTATTTTATTTATTGCTTTTTCAGTTCGTGTATCACTTGCATTCATTTCAATAATTGTAATAATTAAACTGGTGAGCAGCTGCGTTTACTAATGCTGTTTTTCCTACTCCTGCTGGTCCATAAAGTAAAACTGCCTTTTTTTCGTCGTTTTTTATTAGATAACCAATCGATAAACGTAGTTTTTGCTTCTTTGTTACCTAACACTTCAGATATCTTTTTTGGGCGATACTTTTCAACCCATAAATGGTTGCTATTCAACTATTAGTCACTTTCTATTTTTCTAAACTTTGAAAATTGAGCCAATAATGCACTTAAGTGAATATCATTATTTGCACCTTGAGTTAAGCCGATAATCATATTCTCCAATTAATATTTGTTAATTCTGCCTTTCTGAGAATCAGTCAGGTAAGAGATTTTCATTAATTCTCTTTGCATCTGACGAACTATTTCTGAACCTGAAAAACCATACTGGCCAATAAGGTCATACATCATTTTTCTTGCTTCTACAAAGTTTCCGCTAAGTGCCTTGTAAGCATTAATTGCACTTGTCTTGGACTAGCTTCACCCACTACTTGAAGAACTGTTTTTTCTGTCTATTTCTCCTTTTTCGTAAGCAGCAGTTGTTTGCAAAGCATTAATTGCATGTCTCAGATCTCCATTGGAATACTCAATTATTCTTTCTGCAACTTCTGCAGAAAGCAATAATTTCTCTTTTTCGGCAATTTTTTTAATATGCTCTACCATTGCTTTTTCGTTAAGTTTAGAAAAACGAAATATGGCACATCGACTTTGAATAGGTTCTATAATTTTATTAGAGTAATTGCATATCAAAATAAATCTACTTGTTCGTGAACTTGTTTCCATTATTCTTCTAAGTGCTGTTTGAGCTGGTCCTGTCATTTGGTCACTTTCATCTAATATAATAAGTGCAAAAGGAGCATTTCCAAAACCTGCTCTGCCATAACGTGAAAAATCTTTAATTCTATCTCTAACTGTGTTTATTCCTCGTTCATCAGAAGCATTTAGTTCCAATGTAAAAGTTTTCCAATTTTCTCCAAATAATTCCCGTGCAATACATAATGCCATTGTTGTTTTTCCAGTGCCAGGAATCCCAGCTAAAAATAGATGTGGCATTGTTTTAGGATTTTTTAGAAAAGCTTGTATGCTCTCCACAATATGTTTTAATCCCACAATTTCGTTTAATGTTTTTGGTCGATATTTTTCAACCCACATAGCTTCATCTTTATTTAACAATTAGCAAGTCTCCGATAACTGTAAGATTTAACCTGTCAATCTGATCTAATTTGTTTTTCTATGATACTTAACAATTTCTGGCAATATTCCCCAAATTTTTTTGATAATAAAGAGTTTTCTAATATTAAATTGTTTAAAAAAATAGTTAAGACATTGGATCTTTTTGGAATAACATTACTCTAATAGAGATATGGTACTAATTTTGCTGTTTTCTTTTTGTATTCTTTATAATATTTTCCAAATGCTGAAATGAGCATTTTTTCTTCAATTTCAATACGAATGAGCAAAAAAAATGAAGACAAACCTATTATTAAAACCCCATAAAAACTAGATACCAATACTGCAATTCCAAGATTTCTTAAAATTTCTCCTAGATATAGGGGATGTCGAATGTGTTTGTAGATTCCATCCCTTAGTAGCTGATGATCTTTTATTTTCTGCAGTTTTGAAGTGTCAATAAGAGATCTAAACCCTGCTCTTTTTCTTAATTCCAACCTTGCTTTCATTCGAATAACTCCACCAAAAATTATCAAGATTAAACCTGCAATTCCTATATACTTGAAACTAAAACCTTGTAAAAATATGAAATCAAGAAGTATGGTAATAAAACTTAAGATACTCAGTCCTAAAAAAGGAATAACAGTCCAATCTTCTTCAGATAGTTTTTCTTGTTTTATCTTTTTTAATCCTCCTCTTAGAAACTAAGGTATCTTACTAAAGAAATTAAGAATATGGTAGTTTCAAATTTTTTCTCTTTTTAATTATATTAGAATTATGTCATAATTTTATTAAGAATTTTCCCTTTAAGACAAAGATTCTTTCAAATTGGGTTATTTTTTTGAAATATATCTTGTTTTCTTATTTTTTTTCTTTAAATGATACGTTAATGGATTTCTTATGTAATTGCATATTGGATCATCTGGATTAGGACAAACATTATGGGTTTGCAATGTAGCACAATTGTAAGTCACATAAGGTTTAATTATGCCACCCCTTTGACCTGCAAGGTTTTCTATTTGATATCGTGTTTTTTCTTCTTTGAAATCGCTAACTTTTGAAAAAAGATTCACAATCGAATCTATTTCTACTCCTTGGTGTAGCAAATATGTAACCAAAGTAAATCGTTCAACATGTGAAAGGTGTTGCCCATTTGTCGCTCTTTCTATAAGAGAAGAAATGCATGGAGGGTACTCTGATTCTAAGGCTTGTACTTCAATACGAATTTTTTCAAATTGAGGTTTTCTTTTTTGGTATTCTGTGTTTAATTCATTAATATCTTGCAGAATTTCTAAAGGAATACTTGTAAGTTCTTGTTTTATGCTTTCTTCAATCCGTTTTTTTACTTCTTCTTGAAGAAGTCTAGCCAATTCATAAGGATTTACAAGAATCCAACCACTTTCAATTGATCTATTGACAAGTTTCCAATTCGAGTTATGAAATAGTCTTCCTCTTGAAGTACTCTGAAGATAATTAGAAAAATGAATCAAAAGTGATGTTGATCCTTCATCATTTTTAATGTTCCATTTGAACGTTTTAGCAATCTCAATTATAACCTCAACATGTTTTTCGTTAGTCAGATATCTGTTTATTTTTTGAGCTTCAAATAAAGCAAATCGTTGGGTTAACTTACAATCATCAATTCCAGATACATATAACAATGCGAGAGCGTAAGAGACTATTTCGATTTCATAATCTTTATTTGCTTCTTGTAAAATTTGCGGATTAAGATCAAAACTCGATAGAACTCTTTCTTTTGCGCGTTTTCTTATTTCTGGTAATGATACTAGTTCTTTAAAATCTAAACCCAATTGAACAATATAATTCCTTGCTTGCGGTAGAAAAGGATACTTAACCAAATCTGCAGCAGTGATAGACACCAAATCAACCTCTTGTTATTGTTTTTTAAAGAAATAGTTCCAAATTTAAAAAATAGTATCTTTACTATAATTACTTTATCTAGAGTTAGTACTAATATCCAAATCTATTTAGCTTTATATAAAAAAATATTTTTAAATTTAAAACACTAAAAATTAGAACAACATTAAGTAAAGCTTAATTTAATTTCTATAGTAGTACTAAAGAAGAAAGAATATGGAAAGGTTGATGATTTATCTGTGACTTTAGATCATTTTTTACTTCCAAACGAAATAATGATAGATGCTGCGGGATGGAGCGATCTTATACTGGGCGTAGTAATTGGCGCGATAAGACCCCCCAATCCGAGATTAATGGACCGCAGAATTCCTACATTATCTTTTCAACCACCAAACTTTGAAAATAAAAAATACTTAGTTGATTCAATAAAAATTGCTGATGAAATAATAGAAGTGATGAAACCAGATGAAGAAACTCATTTCCGAGTCTGTTCAGGTTATATTCTTTCAAATGTGCGCAAACATTTACAGAATAAAGGTTATCGAGTCGAGCAAATGGAAACAAGTGCACATCTTCAAGAAATGGTTGAAAGAAGTTATGCGAGATGGTGTATTGAAGTTGGTGTTCCCGAGGAGATACTTAGAGAAAAACGACGTTTTTGGAGACTTTTAGATTGGGTAGCTGAAAAACCTCGTTTAAGAGAACGTTTAGTGAAAACGGGTTGGGCAAGTTGGAAAAGAAAGTGGCGTGAAGAGATATTTAAGAAAAAATCTACTGTTTATAAATAGCGATTTAATTTTAGCACATTTATGTAGATTTTTTTCCTTCTTCCCATTTTGTTTTCGTTTTATTAATAACATCTTCCATATTTGCTGGTTCAGAAAAATCTTTAATTGCGCTTGTCAACTCATATTTAATAATTGAATTCATTTCATTTAACCGTAAAGGCTCTTTCCTAGCAGCTTGATAAAGTGTTAATGACCTCATTCCAAATCTAATCATCAAATTCTGAAGTTCATTCCTTAAACTCCCTAATTGATCTTTGCTTTGTTTCATTAATTTGTTAAACTCGTCTGCACCTGGCATTCTATTATCTTCTGTCATACCTTCAATCACCAATTTAAATTGACCCTTATCTGGACCTGGTCCCATTTTAGCCTTTTCCTTTTAATTTATAAAACAATACATAAGTTAAGTAAGCATTTTTTTTCCGAAACAACTTTTTTTTAAGATTTTTAACGTATTTTAAAATGTAATATTGGAGATTTCCAATTTGAATAAACCCATTTGAAAAAACTCTTTTAATCTACCTCTGTAAAATTAATTAAAAAAATTGTTTGTTCATTATTGGTTTGAAATATTTTTACATACATAACCGATTTTAGAATATGTTTTAGCTTTAGAAATCACAATGTTTATCAAGTTAAAATTAACAGTTCGAATAACGATAAATTATAAGAATTATGTATATCGTTGCAAAATTAATTGAGTTTATACATCATGAAAATATGCTTGGAGGTGAATATATGACCAATGTTGGAGATCTATATGTCTGTAAGATTTGTGGAAATGCAGTTGAAGTTGTCATTGCTGGATCAGGAAGGCTTGTTTGTTGTGGACTATCAATGGAAATCGTTGAAGATGAAGAATAATTAATTATTACCGACGAATTTTTTTAAATCTTATATTATAACCTCTAAAAATTTTTATTTTAATTCTTGTACACTTTTTATAAAACAAATTATTCCTATCAGTTTTAATCAAATTTCAGGGCATAACTAAGAAGACTATAATAAAAACTTGAAAATTTACCAGAGATTATATAAGCTTTTCAATCTACTTAAAAAAATTAGATCTAGTGCTTTTTTTTATTACAATAACTTCCAAAGAATTTTAATTCGAACTTATTATACTATCAATTAATAGGTGAAATAATGAGACTTGTACTAAGGTTAGGTGGCTCTGTATTAGCTTCTCCAATAAATACTGAATTAATTAGTAAATATGCTAAAGTTGTTCATACTCTGACAAAACAAAACAAAGAGCTTGTAGTGGTTGTTGGTGGTGGTACTTTAGCCAGAGAATTTATTGGTGTTGCTAACGAATTAAATTTAGAAGAAAAAGATCAAGATGAAATAGCTATATCTATCTCTCGAGTTTTTGCCCAATTATTTCTTAAGAAGATAGGTTCAATTGGAGCTGATACGATTGCTCTAACCCTTGAAGATGTTACTAATGGTTTAAACAAAAAGAAAATTGTTGTAATGGGCGGTTTGAGACCTGGGATAACAACAGATGCTGTAGCTGCTTTAATTGCTAAACACATTCAAGCCGATGTAATAATAAAAGGCACAAATCAAGATGGCGTTTATAATAAAGATCCAAAAAAATATTGTGATGCGATCAAATTTGATACTTTGTCCTATTCTGATTTATCTAACATTTTCCAAGAAAATACACATAAAGCGGGTATTCATCAAATAATTGATCCTGAAGCTATCAAATTCTTAAAAAATCAGCCAATAAGATTAATTATTGTTAACGGATTTAATCCAAATAATGTTTTAGTTGCAGTTCGAGGGGAAAAAATTGGAACTCAAATTAGTTAATATCTTTTTTAAAAATAAGATCATAAACTATGTTCTTTCATTGATTTAGAAAATTTGTGTGCTCTTAATTTTTTAATAAATTTGAATGCCACTTAGAAAATTGAATTAAAAATTTTTATGATTTTCATTTTTAAAAAAGTTCAAACTAAGAATTATACTTCTTAAAAAATAATCGTGTTTCTCCCATTGTTTGAATGTCTAAAGCTTTCACTTTTGCAACAATTGGGAAATCTTCTACAACTTTTCCCATGGTAAGACAATGTTGAATAGGAAGATCTACGGCAATAGCTCTAACTGTTTGAGCATCAACCCGAGCTGCACGTGAAACCACATCTAAATCATGTTCGTTGGTAAAATTAAAAAGAAAGATATTGTCTGCTTGACGATAAATACTTTCTTGAATTGTATCTGGTTGATTAGTAATAAAAGTAGTGAATATTCCAAAATGTCGCATTCTAGTTACTATATCTTCCCAGTAAGTTTCTCTAAGATACAAGTGAGCTTCTTCAGCAAATAGAAAAACAGCTTTTAACTTCCAGCAAGTAAGCAAATCAACAAGTTTTCCTAAAACAAATTCAACTATTATTTGTCTATCAATAGTTGAAGTGTTTCGTAGATTTATTACAATAGCGCCTCCATTTTCTTTGGATCTGATCATACATTCACCTAAGAAATTAGATTCAGATTCCTTATTAGTGAAAAAACCAGAATTAACAAGAGCATGATATCGTGATGATAATGCATCCCTAACATGTTGATTACAATTTAAATTTCTTATAGCTTCTCCTAAATCGTACAACGTTAATTGATTTCTATCGCGAAGCATTTTCCATATTCGACGAAATTCTCGAGATGATGCTCCTGGTAACTTTAATGCATGAATCATTATTCCCATAACCACATTTAGATGAAGTTGATTTAGTGAAACTCTAAAATTCTTGGAAGGAATTAATTCATGAATTTTATCATAATATTTATTTTTTTCTCCATTAGTTGCTAGTCCTAAGCTAGAATATTCTCCATTTAAATCAAATATTACAACTGTTGCCTTGAAATCTATCAAACTTGACATCAATAACTTTGACATATGGGATTTACCACATCCTTTTTTTCCAGTTATGATGTTTAATCTACCGTCCAACGATGACGCATCTATGGTTAACAAAGACGCGTCTTTCGTAACACCCAGTGTTATAGGTCGAGGTCCATCGACTTTTGCAATTTTTAGCAATTCTGGAATAGGTAATTTCTTAATTACAGACTTAGAACGAGAAGGCAACCAAGAAGTACTAGGACTTAGTGATTTGTTCTTAATAGTGGCCCTGATTTTGCAAATCAATAAACTAGCATCTTGAATATATAGGGTGTGAGGTGCTATTTCTAATGGATCAATGTCTTCGCCTTGAAATAATCCATCTTCTTCTGGAAGAGTACGGAGCAACTCTTCTAGAACACCTGGTATGCTAGCAAATTGAACATCAATAACTTGGGCAATTAATGCTTTCACAGGAAATGAGTCTTCAATTAGCAGATAATCTCCTTTCTCGATATTTTCATTTGGGAAACTAATAATTTGAATCATATTTCCCTCTTTCTTGTAAAGTTTCAATATTATGCTTCTCCTTTGCCAAACGGCCCAAACAAAATTTTGTGCATATCTGGTCTATTTATTAAACGAATTCCATGTTTAGTTGTTAGAAAATGCTTTACAGCCACTACTTCGTTAGCAGTAAAAGTACATAATACATGAGCTAATCGGAGTGTTTCTGGATAACCATGTGCGAGATATTCATTTCCTAAAAGTTTCTCAACTGCTTGTTTTCTAGTTTCAAAAGAAGTTCCTTTATCAATATCCATTCTAAACGCATAATTTGATTTGTTAAGTTTAGCAACATAAATGTCACCCAGTAAAACTATAGGTAATTTAGCGTTTACTCCAGATGTTTCTAGGAGGTAAGGGGTTTTATACTTTGGGAGTCTATCTGTTATAAGATATCCATTACTTCTTAATTTAGTCATTTTAGAAAAAGCTAAGATAGTATTTTTGTTCTTTCTAGCTTGAAAGAGAATATTTTTCATATGTCGAAGAGGTGAGTCATTTGTCCCAGAAGTCAATGATCCATCAAAGAGAATTAATCCCCCTTTGATTTGTTTTACCATTTTATTTTGTAACCATCTTTCAAGTAATGATGCTATATGCATTGGTATTTGCAATAAATTTGGTTTATTGAAATGTCTGTGAATTTGTGTTTGAAAACATGCTTTTTCTAATGTGTTAATAATTTGATTTCGATTTCTTTCAGTAATGTGAAATATGAAAGGTCCAATTCGGCTGTACACATATTTTTTATTCTGTCTTTGTATAGTTGCTCCTCGTATAGCGATTAGAATGCCTTTGCTTGTTTCCCCGATTTTTAGTGTTGAGGTGTCTACTGCTCCTATTGTTGTTTCTTGGAAACTAGGCTTGAGGTATATTGGGTATTTTCTTATTTGCAAAGGTGATTCGTACGTGCTGTTATCATTTATTTGTTGGGCGTATTGTTGATTTAGTTGCAAGTATTGGTGATTGAATCGATTTAGTGAATGGAGGCTTTGTTCGAATAATCTTTTTGGTAATGTTAGATCCATGTTTTGTTGAGGAAAGTTATATTTTTGGGTTGTTGTTATAGTATGTTGTTCAATCACCAAGATTCACCAATAGTCAATAGTCTATGGGAGAAATATTTAAGTATTGTGCATGTGCAAGATGTGCAATACAATATGCAACAGGTGATAACTTGACAGAAAAACAGCAAAAAACACCTATTCGCGTAAAGATGAAAATTGGCGAGATCGAGATCGAAATCGAAAGCCAAGAAGAACAATTACAATTTGCAGTAGAACAAATACTTTCAACAATAACCAGCAAATTCAAGGATACAAATTTAATTTCAACTGAAAGGCATATACAAATGCCTCGCGCTGAAACATGCAAAGGTATAATACAAAAACTATGGGATGAAACTTGGTTTACTAAACATCGAGGCTTAAGCGAAGTTCACAGCGAAATGGCACGTCGTGGATTTCATTATGATCGTACAGCAGTTGCTCATGCACTCATTGATCTAGTAAAAGATGGAATTCTCACTAGAGACGGAAAACCAAGACGCTATCAATATACCCAAAAAAGACCACCATCAAAATAAAAAAATATCTAAGTTCCAATATAATACCTTAATTATTTCACTTTTTTTATTTACAAAATTTGCATCAAAACTTTTTATCACAAAAAGTGTTATGTATGACATATCAACCTTCTTGAGTTTGGTGTATAGTTTGAAGTTTACGGGGAGAGATATAATCTCAATTGAAGATTTTTCACGAAAAGAAATAGATTATATTTTGCAAATTAGCCAAAAAATGGAGTCGATCGTTGCAAAAGGTTCTGACTTATTGAAAGGAAAGATATTAGCCACATTATTTTTTGAACCTAGTACGCGTACAAGATTAAGTTTTGAAGCAGCAATGCTAAAATTAGGAGGTTCCACAATCGGGTTTGCCAATGCTGATATTTCATCCGTTAAGAAAGGAGAAAATCTGTCTGATACAATTCGAACGATTGAAAATTACGCAGAAGCAATAGCATTGCGACATCCTCTTGAAGGATCCGCAAGATTAGCAGCAGAATTTTCAAATATACCTATTTTAAATGCAGGTAGTGGAGCAGAAGAACACCCCACTCAAGCTCTTATGGATTTATATACAATACAAAAAGAAAAAGGTACAATAGATAACTTAAAAATTGCCTTAGTAGGTGACTTAAGATATGGGAGAACAGTTCATTCTCTCGCTTGTGCGCTTTCTCTATATAATATTGAATTATTTTTAATTTCTCCAGAATCACTAAGAATGCGAAAAGGTTTAGTTCATTCAATAAAAAATAAAATATCAATTGTTGAAGATAAAAATCTTGAGAAAATAATACCCAAAATCGATGTTTTATATGTTACTAGAATACAAAAAGAACGATTTCCAGATCCCGCTGAATATTCCAAAGTAAAAGGTATATACAAAATTAACCTAAATACTATTAAAAACGGAAAAGAAAATCTAATTCTACTTCATCCACTTCCTAGATTAGATGAAATTTCAGCTGAAATAGATAAAACTTCTCAAGCAAAATATTTTCAACAAGTTGGAAATGGTATTGTTGTAAGAATGGCATTATTATCGCTAGTTCTGGGAAAATAAAAAAATTATGTCAACTTAAATCGATCGAATTTAATCATTTGATTCAATGAACCACAAGAAGGACATTTTTGAAGAGGATCAAGCCATCCTTTTTTGCAATTTTTACAATAAGAAATAATTCTATTATACGTAAAAAATTCTAGCCATTTTTTCTTTACTACTTTTTGAGTAATTTCAAATAGCTCCTCCGCGCTCTTAACATTTGCAACTTCAATTATGTAGAGACATCCTCCATGATTCAGATTTATTAATTCTTTTTCATTCTGAATTGATACAGCTGAAATATTTGACAGATCACTATTAAGTTCAATTCTTTTTGAAGTTGAAAAGTACGGATTATATCTTGTTCCTAAAAATTTTACTTTCGCAACTCCAAATCTTTCTACCTCCAAACGCGCTAATCTTTTAGATGCTTCTCTGCTTGGTAAAACTACTGTAAATAATCTTTTTCCATATTTTCTCCCAAGTTTTCGCTTGAATTTTATAGTATTTTGTACTATTTCATTAGCAAATATTCTACTTTTTTCATCATCGCTTTTTTTTCCAGTAAAATTCTCAACAGCTTCCCTAAAACCCGCAAACTTGATTATTCGAGTGCATTGTTCAAATCTAAAATAAGTATCTCCTTTTGTTTTTTGGTTAATAAATGGTAGAGATGTTTTCCCAATCTGTCTTAATGTGTTATATTTAATTCTTAAGGCACGAGCGGAAAGCTCTAATCTTTCTTTCAAAATATCAAAAAACTTGTTTTTGTCATTTTCACTTTCATGAACAATACGTGGTAAATTTAGTACTACACTTCCCAAACAACCTGTACGCAAAGTATCTGTTTCCCAATCTCCAGATAACTCAGTTGAAAACTTTATTCCTGAAGATGAAAAAACTTTCCATTTTATTTTTCCTACTGAAGTATTTTCAAAATATGTATTTCCTCTTTTGTATGCCAAATGGTGAGCTTTTTCTAGAATTTTTAATGAGTTTTTATCTTTAAATGCTTTTTCAGATATCCTAACTATAATTTTTGGATTAAGCAAAGGTTGAATAATATCCTCTTCAGAAATTATTTCAAGGATAAGTAAAGCTAATAATTGGCTTTCTTTGATTAAACTTCCATACTTTCTGTTTCTTTTTTCTTCTGTTTCTATTGCATTTATTTTTGTTAATATTTCAGGAATTAAGAGATCTAAACTAATTGTAGTATCAACATTTTGAGAAACATTGATTAAAAATCTTCTTAAACTATTTTTTATTCTCTTTTTATCTTCAATTTGCACAAAAGGTGAAAGAAACACATTTAGGCTTTCAAGAATTTGTGTCGAATTAACTTCTTTTTTACATTGTAGAAGTACGTTTAAAGTTACTGTTAATGCTGAATCAAGATCTTTGGGTGGATATATTGATACATCGACTGTTGTTGGTAATTTTATTCCACATTCATAAAAATATCTTATATCATGTATAACTTCGCTTGGTTTTAATATCCAGGTACCTAAATTTTCAATATGAATAGCCCCCGACAAATGTGCATCTGCGATATCTCGTGGAAAAATATTTAGCAACGTATATTCTTCAAAAACTTTTTTTCCTGCATAAGAGAGAATTAGAGTAGAATCTTTTGAGGTTTTTTTTGAATTTAGTAAATCAGTAACCTCTTGTACAGGCATACCAAGTCTTGTTAGTTTATGCCGATAATTTTCATGTCCTTTTTCAACTAAAATTGTGTTTACAATTTCTCTTACCAATGGAGCAGTGATGTACTTAGTTTTGGCTTTACGTAATCTTTTTTCTGCTTCTTTCGCAGTTTTTTGAGCAAGATCAGTTGGCACATTCGCTTCTTTAATAAGAGATTTGGCTATTTTATTATGATCAAATTCTTCTAATGTAAATTGCGAAGTACGAATAAGCATTCCACGATGACCTAAAGCTTTTTTTTCAATTTTATCTGAAATATCTAAGACCATTTTACCTAAATCTGTTAAAAAGTACTTTTTTGAACTTACATCAGCCTCGACTAGATTTGAATCAAGTAAAAATTTTAAGTGGTACGCAAATTTCCCTGCGTCTCTGCTAGGATTCATTTTAAGAGATATCATCAATTCTGTGTAGGAAAGAGATCCTTTATCAAATAAAAAATTTAAAATCTGCAATCTAAGGGGTGATGAAACAGCCTTTAAAACTTTAATACCTCGCGAACGACGAGGACTTTTGACCAAATATATTCCCCCTTTTAAATTTCCTGTGAATAATATTAGAACCAGAGTTTAAACTTTAGCTATTTTATTTTTATTTTGAACTTACACAATATTGATGTTTATTTGTTTGAATACACCAATACCATTTAATAAGATAGTATACGGAATATTTGAATTAGGAGCTATTATAAATGCGAGCAATAGTTGTTCAATTTACTTTTGGAATCGTAGCATTTGATGAGAAATATACTTTTAATGATATAATATTATATAAAAAAGATCCTGAACTTACAGCCGAGACTATAATTAATAATGAAAATGGAAAACTTTCTCCTGAAATAGGGTCTTTGATTAGGTTACTGCAAAACAAAGATTTTAATGAATTCTTATTTGAAAATAATAACATGGCTAAGGCAATCCAAAAAACTATGAATATTGCTATTGAGCTAGCACCTATTTCTGAATTTCGAGATTTACATTCCAAAATGGAACAAATTGCTATCGAATCAGGTTTTATCAAAACATCTGAAGAATTAGTTTTATGGAATCGCAATGTAAGTATGGCCATTGCTAAATTAAAAATAAAGACATCTTCTGAACATAGAGATTTAATTATAGCTCAAGCCATTCAAACACTAGACGATTTAGACCGAACTGTTAATTTGTTTATGAGTCGACTTCGAGAATGGTATGGCGTTCATTTCCCTGAATTAGATCGATTAGTGGATAAACATGAAACTTATGCACGTCTTATTGAACTAATAGGCGATAGAGAGAATTTTTCTATATCCAATCTTAAAAAAATATCCATGCAAGAGGAACGAGCCACTAAACTATCCCAGGTAGCTACTAACTCTATGGGCGCAGAATTGAAAGCTGTTGATCTAAATCAAATTCGAATATTAAGCAAAGATGTACTGAGTTTATATGAATTAAGAAAAGGAATGGAAAAATATGTTGATGCAACAATGGAATCAGTTGCTCCTAATACACGAGCAGTAGCGGGTGCTTTACTTGGAGCGCGCTTAATTTCAATCGCTGGTAGTCTAAGAAATTTAGCAATGAGACCCGCTAGTACTATACAAGTTTTAGGAGCCGAAAAAGCGTTATTTCGTTCTTTAAAAACGGGAGCCCGTCCACCAAAACATGGTTTGATCTTCCAACATGCATTATTACATGATGCAAAAAGATGGCAAAGAGGAAAAATTGCACGCGCACTTGCTGGTAAAATAGCGATTGCTGTTAGAACTGACGCTTTTAACGGAAAATTTGTAGGGGATTCTCTCAAAAAAGCTGTAGAAAAAAGACTTGAAGAAATAAAAAGAAAATACAAAGATCCACCACCACCCAAAGAAAGGACAGTTAAACCGGAACGAAGTAGATCAAGTTTTAGACAAAGAAGACCTCATTTTAACAAAAATAAATGGAGAAAAAATAGACGTGCCCGTACGAGTTAGACCACATCCAAAATTTCCAGATATATATCAAGCGAATTTGCCTGAACTTGGCGTACGATTAGCGACGAAAAATTTAACTCCTGGTCGTAACGTTTATGGTGAAAAACTGGTTCTTAATAAAAAAATTGAATATCGTATTTGGGATGCTTTTAGAAGTAAATTAGCAGCTTCTATACTTAATGGTATTACTTTTATACCCATAAAATCTGATCAAGTAGTTCTTTATTTAGGCGCCGCTTCTGGAACAACACCAAGTCATATTTCAGATATGGTAGGCCTCGCAGGCCATGTATACTGTGTTGAATTTGCATCCAGATCAATACGTGACTTAGTTAATAATGTGTGTCTACATAGACTAAATATGACTCCTTTTGTAGAAGATGCTAGATTACCTGAGAAATATGCTAATTTTATTCCTAAAAAAGTTGATGTAATATATTGTGATGTTGCTCAACCTGAACAAGCTAAACTTCTCTCAGATAATGCTGATATTCTTTTGAAAGAAGATGGTTGGATAATGTTGGCTGTAAAGGCTTCGAGCATTGATGTCACAAAAGATCCAAATACCATCTTTAAGCAAGAAGCCAAAATTCTAAAAAAACGCGGCTTTAAAATTAAAGAAATGATTAATTTAACACCATATGATAAAGCTCACGCAATGATTATAGCACAAAAATAATCATAGAAAATTAACCATTTTTTGAAAAGATGTTATTCATTATATATATTTTAGAGTATATTTCTAACAATATTGACCACTATAAATTTAGTTCGTTACTAAAAAGTTCTATTTGTTTTGTACCTTTTTCATTTTTTATCCTCTTTGCAGGTTTCCATGATTTTCTTACACAACTTAGGATATTCACTATTATTTTCAATCCAATTCTTAAGAAAACTTATAGTTTTTTTATCTGATAAATAACCACTACCAAAATCTCCGTATTTACTTCTAAGTTTCTTGATTTCATTATCACGGTTTACTTTAGCTATTATTGAAGCTGCAGAAACTACTGGAAATATTTCATCAGCTTTATGCTTTGAAACTATTTGAGGATCTATTGTTAAATATTCTTGAATATGTTGTTTGAATCGATTTTCATTGACATCAGCTGCATCGACAAAAGCTTTATCTGGTTTTAGTTTTTCGATTATTTGGGCCATTGTTTTTGCTTCTAATCTATTAAGTTTATGTAGTTTTCTTTTTGATTCCACAACTTTGTCAATCTCCATTGGTTCTACATTTATTGTTGTATACTTTTCAGCTATGGTTTTTATTTCAGAGATAATTTTTTCGCGTTTTTTAGGTGAAAGTTTTTTGGAATCTTTTACTCCTAATTTTAGGAGAAGCGGCAATTTTTCTTCTTTAATGAGATACCCTGCTATAACTAAAGGGCCAATGACACACCCTCGTCCAGCTTCATCAACACCAACGATTAACACTTTTTGACTCCATTTGATTTTTTATTACAAATTGACAGCTATAAAACTTTAGATGACCTCTTTTTTTTAATATAGAATAAAAATAAATTTATTTTACTTTAATTTTAAAAATTATTTTTAATTATTCCATTTTTTGCATATTATAGTATAAGTAGAATTATGGTGCAGCGGGCCGGATTTGAACCAGCGAACCCCTACGGGAAAGGATATCTCATAGAGGCCAATTCAGGCTAAATTCGATCTTGAGTCCTTCACCTTTGACCTGGCTTGGTTACCGCTGCCAAGTATTAGAAAGTGCTATTCTCTTTCTTATTAATCATTTCCTGATTTACTGTTATATTTTTTCTAGGAATTATCCCCAAAAGTAAAAAAATTAAATTGGATTTTTGACATGACTCTTTATGTGTACAAACCATACAGTAATCTTTGGCTATCTGAAAAAAAAATCAATCTAGCTAAACCTTATTAGTCGATAATATACTATTGATTTTATTCATTATAGTTTTATCAAATTCCAATAAAAGTCAAAGAAAGTTTGCTGAAATATACAAAAAAGTTTATATTCATGCACCGTAGCATGTGTTTGTGCTCTTTAATAATATAATCCTCTTTTTCGATTTGGCTACTAATCCAATATCGGAGGAAACATGTCATTTGAGAAAAAATCTATCATATAAACCACAGGGCAGATACCAAACATTTGCGTTTTGGGAGAATGATAAAATTTGATTGAAATTCAAAAAGAAGATATTCATAATTTATTGCAAAATTTCTTTAAAGAAAAAGGTCTTGTCAGGCAACATCTAGATTCTTATAACGAATTTATTGACCATGGTTTACAAGAAGTAGTAGATGAAATTGGAGAAATTCCTGTTGAAATTCCTGAAAATCCATACAAGGTTAAACTAGGTCAAATATGGGTTATTGACCCTCAATCACGAATAACAGGCCCTTATGCAACTGAAGTTGATGGAACTAAACATGAAATCTATCCCATGGAGGCTAGACTCAGAAATCTTGCTTATGCTGCTCCAATAGCCTTAGAAATGACTCCAATTATTGATGGGAGAGAACAAGATACAGAACTAGTTTTTATTGGAAATATCCCTGTGATGTTGAAATCAAAGCTATGTTTTCTTTCACAATTATCTAAAGATGAACTTGTTGGTGCAGGAGAAGATCCAGATGATCCAGGGGGTTATTTTGTAGTTAATGGCTCTGAAAGAGTTATTGTTGCTATGGAGGATCTGGCTCCAAATCGTATTATTGTTGATATCGATGAAAAAGGAACAAAACCAGTTTATCAAGCTAAAATATTCTCAACAACAGTAGGCTTTAGAGCTAGAATTGAATTAAAGCTGAAATCCGATGGTGTTATTTATGTTACAATGCCTGGTGTTCCTACAGAGATACCTTTTGTAGTTATTATGCGCGCATTAAATTTGGAAAAAGATATTGATATCGCTGAAACCGTAACCCTTGATAAAGAGCTTCAAAGTCAACTTAGTGGATCTTTTGAAAAAGCTATTGGTGTAGACACATCAAGTGAAGCCTTATTATTTATAGGAAATCGTGTGGCTCATGGTCAAGTCGAAGAATATAGGCTACAAAAAGCTGAAACGGCGCTTGACAAAAACTTTCTTCCTCACTTAGGTCGAACTAAAAGAAATCGTAAAGAGAAAAGTATCTTTTTAGGCGAAATGGCATATAGAGTTCTCCAAGTAAGTATGGGTAATCGAAAGATTGATGATAAAGACCATTTTAAAAATAAACGTCTAAGATTAGCAGGTCCTCTTCTAGCAGACCTGTTTCGTGTAGCATTCAGAAATTTGACTCGTGATATTAAATATCAACTTGAACGTATTGGTGTTAAAGGTCCGATAATTACTGTATCTGCAGCAATTCGTCCTGGCATAATTTCTGAAAGATTCCAACATGCATTAGCAACAGGAAACTGGGGACGTGGGAGAGTTGGAATAACTCAACTTTTGGATAGAACAAATTATATTTCCACAATTAGCCATTTGCGAAGACTTCAATCACCCTTGAGCAGAAGTCAACCAAACTTTGAAGCAAGAGATCTTCATCCTACTCATTGGGGAAGACTTTGTCCAAATGAAACCCCTGAAGGATCTAATTGTGGTTTGGTTAAAAATCTCGCATTATCGGCGTCTATTTCAGTAGGTGTTAATCCCGAAAAAATTAAACAACTACTTTTTGAAATGGGTACAATACCTGCTTATGAAGCTACCATTGATTTGAGACTTCAAGGTGCAAAAGTTTTTGTTGATGGCAATATTGTAGGCTATTGTGAATCTCCTCAAGAAATAGTGAAAAGTTTCCGAGAAAAAAGACGTGCCAGCGAAATCTCAACTGAAGCTAATATTACATATTTTTCCAAACTAAAAACTGAAGGTGAAGAAGTTCATGCCAATTGTGATCAAGGAAGAGTAAGACGTCCACTTATAATTGTAGACAATGGAATACCAAAACTCAAATCAGAACATATCGAAAAAATCGCCCTTGGTGAATGGAATTGGGAAGATCTAATAAAAAATGGGTTAGTTGAATACATAGACGCAGAAGAAGAAGAAAATGCCCATATAGCGTTATCTTTAGATAAAGTAATATCCAAAAATTCACATGTTGAAATAGCAACTTATACAATTCTAGGAATATGTGCCTCAACTATACCTTATCCTGAGCATAACCAATCACCTCGTAACTCTTATCAATCTGCAATGGCAAAACAAGCATTAGGTGTATATGGTACAAACTTCAATAATAGAGTAGATTCTCGCTCTCACATCTTGCATTATCCTCAGATGCCACTAGTAGAAACAGAATTAATGGAAGTAATAGGCTACAAACAGCGACCTACTGGTCAAAATTGTGTTGTTGCGGTGCTTTCTTTTGAAGGATATAATATGGAAGATGCTATCGTTTTTAATAAAGCCTCAATTGAAAGAGGTTTGGCCCGCTCTACTTTTTATAGGATATATGAAGGCGAATGTAGACAATATTTGGGTGGTTTAAAAGACAAATTCACTGTTCCTGAACCTGGAACACGTGGTTATAGGGGAGAACAATATTATAGATTATTAGAACCTGATGGGATAATAAGCTTAGAATCAGCAGTAGTCGGAGGAGATGTTCTAATCGGCAGAATTAGTCCCCCAAGATTTTTAGAAGAATATAAAGAATTCGAAGTTAAAGGACCTTCTATGCGTGATACCTCATCCGATATGCGTCCTTCAGAAACTGGTATCGTTGATGGGATTTTTATAACAGCCTCTAGCCAAGGTAGTAAACTAGTAAAAGTAAAAGTTCGAGATCAGCGTATTCCAGAGTTAGGAGATAAATTTGCTTCTCGTCATGGCCAAAAAGGAGTCATAGGTCTTATTGTTCCACAAGAAGATATGCCCTTTACTGATCAAGGTATAGTTCCAGATTTGATAATCAATCCTCACGCTATTCCTTCGAGAATGACTATAGGACAGTTTATCGAATCACTTGCTGGAAAAGCTGCTGCTGCAAGAGGCAAACCAGCGGATGGAACTCCATTCTCAAACGAGTCTCCCAGCGAAATAAGGAAAAACCTAGTTAAACTTGGGTATAGCCACACTGGAAGTGAAGTATTTTATAACGGGACAACAGGAGAAAAATTCGTAGCTGACATTTTTGTTGGAATTGTTTACTATCAAAAATTACATCACATGGTTGCTGATAAAGTACATGCTCGAGCACGTGGACAAGTACAAATGTTAACTAGACAACCCACAGAAGGCCGAGCCAGAGGTGGAGGGCTTCGTTTTGGGGAAATGGAAAGAGATTGTCTAATCGGTCATGGTGCTTCGATGTTACTAAGAGATAGATTACTTGAAGAATCTGACAAATACACTTTATATGTTTGTGAAAATTGTGGTCAGATAGCATATTTTGATATGAAACAAAGGAAATATACTTGCAAAATTTGTGATGAACGAGCAAGAGTTTCTCCTGTAATTATATCGTACGCTTTTAAGTTGTTACTACAAGAACTCCAAAGTTTGTGTGTAACACCTAAATTAAAACTTAAGGAGAAAGCATAGAAATGAGTACAGACGAAACTATTCATAAAGTTGTAGATGCAATTTCTTTTGGTTTAATTTCACCCCAAGATTTGCGAAAACAATCAGTTGTAGAAATACAAACACCAGACACTTATGATGAAGACGGTGCCCCAATAACTTCGGGTTTAATGGACGGACGATTAGGCACTTTAGAACCCAGACAAAGATGTAAAACCTGTGGAAATACTGCAATTCGTTGTCCTGGACACTTCGGTCATATAGAACTTGCGGTCCCTATAGTACATATTGCATTTGCCAAAAAAATTCAAGAACTCTTAAAATCTACCTGCAGAAGTTGTGGAAGAATTCTTTATTCTGACGAAGCTTCAATAAAAGTTGAAGAAAAAATCAAAAAATTTAAGGAACTACTAGGCGATACGCCATCTGTTGTATATAAACAAATAATTAAAGACATCAAAGCAAAACAATGTCCCCATTGTGCAGCTGATCAATTCAAGATTACATATGAAAAACCAACTAAGTTTATAGAGCATACCGAAGCTGGATCCGAAATATTAACTCCAAGCATGATCAGAGAAAGATTAGAACGTATTTCTGATGAAGATTTGGAACTACTAGGTTTTAATCCTTCTGTTGCTAGACCTGAATGGATGGTTCTTCAAGTTCAACCTGTTCCCCCTGTATATGTTCGACCTTCTATTACCCTAGAATCAGGGATTAGATCTGAAGATGATTTAACTCACAAACTTGTTGATATTATCCGAATTAATCAAAGACTAAAAGAGAACATGGAAGCAGGTGCCCCAACTCTTATCATTCAAGACCTTTCAGAACTTTTACAATATCATGTTACTACATATTTTAACAATGAATCTTCTGGAATTCCACCCGCAAGACACAGGTCTGGAAGAGCCTTAAAGACTTTATCACAACGATTAAAAGGAAAAGAGGGTCGATTTAGAAGCAATCTTTCAGGAAAAAGAGTAGATTTTTCTGCTCGTACAGTTATTTCTCCTGATCCTAATCTTGATATAAACGAAGTTGGAGTTCCAAAAGTCATAGCCCAAAGATTGTCAGTGCCGGAAAAAGTTACTGCCTGGAATATAGAAGAAATGAAACAACTAGTAATAAATGGACCTGACAATTATCCAGGAGCTCTTTATATTATAAGACCTGATGGGAAAAGAATAAGATTAGAATTTGTTATCGATCGTGAAAAGATTGCAGATTCCATAGAATTTGGATTTGTTGTCGAGCGACATTTGAAAAACGGTGATATTGCAATATTTAACCGCCAACCTTCCCTGCATCGGATGTCTATAATGGCACACTATGTCAGGGTTCTGCCTTACAAAACTTTTCGTTTACACTTATGTGTTTGTCCTCCATATAACGCAGATTTTGACGGCGATGAAATGAATCTTCATATCCCACAAAGTGAAGAAGCTAGAACCGAAGCATTATTGTTAATGCAAGTCCAAGATCAAATACTATCTCCAAGATTTGGCGGTCCAATAATAGGTGCAATCAGAGATTTTATTACAGGTGCCTATTACTTTACTAAAAAATCAAATTATTTAACTAGAACTGAAATCGCTAGATTACTTGCCACAACAGGATATACTGGTTCTATTCCGAAACCAGAAATAACAAACCCCGAACCATTATGGTCAGGAAAACAAATTTTTAGTCTTTTTATTCCAAAAACATTAAACTATTCTCTAAAAGCAAATATTTGTCAAAGTTGCACAACCTGTGAAGAAGAAGAATGTAAACACGATGCTTATGTGGTTATTAAAAATGGAGAACTTATAAAGGGTATTATCGATCGTAAATCAATAGGATCTGAACAATCTGAAAGTCTTCTACACAGAATAATAAATGATTACGGAACAGAGGCTGGAAGAGAATTCTTAAACAAAATAACACGTTTACTGAAACTTTTCATAACAATGCGTGGCTTTTCTTATACCTATGATGAATTGGTATTATCGCCTAAAGCAGTGAATAAAATAAATAAAACAATGGAAAAATTACAAAAGAAAATTGATGATCATATCTTAAATTTTGAGAAAGGCACTTTACCAAGACTTCCAGGTCAAACACTTGAAGAATCATTTGAAATTTATGTCATGCATGAACTCGCAACTGCGAGAGATGAAGCAGGAAAAATTGCAGATCTAGATTTTACCTTAGACAACGCTGGAATAGTTATGACTCGAACAGGAGCCAGAGGTTCTAACCTTAACATTGGACAGATGGTTGCCTGTGTAGGACAACAATCAGTTAGAGGTAAAAGAATAATGAGAGGTTATACAGGTCGAGCACTTCCTCACTTCTCTAGAAATGACCCCCGACCAAAAGCAAGAGGTTTTGTTTATGCTTCATACCAAAGTGGATTAGATGCTGTAGAATTCTTTTTCCACGCTATGGGAGGTCGGGAAGGATTAGTTGATACAGCTGTTAGAACACAACAAAGTGGTTACATGCAAAGGAGATTAATTAATGCTCTAGAGCATATTCGTTTGGAGTATGACGGCACAGTAAGAGACTCAGCAGGAGATATAATTCAATTTAAGTATGGCGAAGACGGTGTTGATCCATCTAAAAGTGACCACGGTCAAGCAGTAAACGTAAAAAGACTTTTAAGTCAAATTAAAATTGGAGAAGAAAAAGGCGAATTTGCATCAGCTGATTTTATAAAGAAACAACTCAAAAAAGTTGAAAATCAAATTACGCCTAATCTTACTAGCCAATTAAAACAGAATTTGTCTAAAACAAAAATTACAAGAAAAGCTGTTGAAAAAACTGTTAATTTAACAGCTGAGCAATATAAACGCGCTTTAATGGAACCTGGAGAGGCTGTTGGAATTGTTTCTGCCCAATCCATTGGTGAACCAGGCACACAAATGACTCTTAGAACTTTTCACTACGCTGGAGTTAAAGAACAAAATGTTACATTAGGTTTACCCAGACTTATTGAAATTGTAGATGCTAGACGAATTCCATCAACACCAATTATGACCATCTACTTGAAATCAAAATACAAGAAGAACCAAAAAGCTGCAGTAGAAATTGCCCGAAAAATAATTTATACCGATTTAGAGCTTATAGCTTCAGCAATATATGAAGATGCAATACGCGAAGAAATTGTAGTTGATCTAAATAAACTGATGATGGATGATAGAGCAATTACCGCTGATGATATAACAGCTAAACTAAAACCCCCACATGCAACATTTGTTATAAAAGATGATACTGTTTATATCAAACCTGAAAAACCTGAAAACATTAAGAAACTACTAAAAAAAATACCAGGTTTGCCAGTTAAAGGAGTTTCAGGTATTAAACGTGTATTAGTAACCGAAGAACATGGTGAATGGGTCATACGAACTGATGGTTCAAATCTCGCTAAAGTTCTTGAAATCGATGGTGTTGATACTTCACGAACCACTACTAACAACGTCCATGAAATCGCCGCTACTCTGGGAATCGAAGCCTCAAGAAATTCTTTAGTAAATGAAGCTAAAGGTGTTTTGGATGATCAAGGATTAGACGTTGATGTTCGTCACGTTATGTTGGTAGCTGATATGATGGCTTCAACTGGAGCGGTTCAACAGATTGGTAGACATGGAATTAGTGGCAAGAAAGCAAGTGTTTTGGCAAGGGCAGCTTTTGAAATTACTGTTCCTAATATCGTTGAGGCTGCAGTTAAAGGCGAGAGTGACCCATTAGCAGGAGTAACCGAAAATGTTATTGTAGGTCAATCAATTCCAATTGGAACTGGATTAGTAGAATTATATATGTCAATGTTTGAAAAACAAAATAATAAAGAAGGAAAAACTGAGAAATGATAGATTTGACAAAAGCGATAGGAACTGCAGTTAAAACTGGCAAAGTATCTTTTGGAGCAAATACTGCAATTCAAAATGCAAAAAACGGAAAGGCAAAGTTAATAGTGATAGCCTCTAATTGTCCAAAACAAATAAAAGAACAAATCGAATATTATGGTGAAATCTCCAAAATACCAATACTAACATACAAAGGTGACGCAATAGAAATGGCGGCAGCATGTAATAAATTATTTGTTATTTCAGCATTAAGTATAAGAGAACCAGGAGACTCAGAAATTCTAAAAATACCTGAAACTGACAATACAAAAGAAGACATTGGAGGCAGCTGATTACGTCTGGGATAAAAATTACGAATGATGAAATGCGATATATAGCATTATTTGAAAGTATCAGTGGAGCTGGTGTAAAAGATTGTATAATTGATGAAGAACAAGGAAGAGCAATTTTTATCGTAAATAAAGGACAAGTGGGTGTAGCAATAGGTAGAGGAGGTCGAAATATTCACACCCTTGAAAGAATGACGGGAAAAAAACATGAAATAATAGAGTACTCTGAGGATCCTATTCAGTTCATAAAAAATGCTTTAAAACCCGCTGGAGTTAGAGAAGTTCGTGTGACTGAAAGGATGGATGGAAAAAAGATGGCTGTTGTAACTGTTAATCAAAAAGATAAAGGTGTTGCTATTGGTAAAAATGGCAAAAATGCTGAACGTCTAAGATTTCTAGCAAAAAGATATTTTGATATTCAAAATGTAAGTATTACCTAATTGAAAAAAAACAAAATTTTTTAGTTAATCTGTTTTAGTTGGCTTTTTTTTTAATTGCCACATTAGTTTAACTTGAACTCTTTTAATTAATCCCTCTCTCTCTAATGAGATTAAGCTTCGATGAATTGATGAATATTCTTTTGTTTTATATTCTATTAGTTTTCCAAATACCATTTCTGCAATTTCTTTGGTAGTCATATCTTGTTTAATGTTCAAGATTTCTAAGATTTTTTTCTGATTTTTAGAAATACGAACCATTTTTTCACCAAAAATTTTTTTAGTATACAATATTACAATATTGTAAGAATATTACACTTATCATTTATTTCTAATATTTTTAATATTACTTGTATTTTAATTGTACTTATATTTGATTTCATTTTAATGTCATTCAGAAAGAGTATTCAAGTTATTTTATAGACTAATTAATAAAATATTAAAATTTTAATCACTATATCCGCATTTGATTTTATTTTTTTTTGCACATTTCATACATAGAACTGGGTCACATAAGGTTGTCGAGAGATATTTCTCTCCACCATCAGGTGCCATTGACACTATAATTCCTTTATCTAATTGTTTTGCTTTTTTTAGTGTTATGTTAAATATTGCTCCAGAACTTGGACCGACAAATATTCCCTCTCGGAGTGCTAGTAGTCTTGAAGTTTCTTCAGCATTTTTAAGGCTAACTTCTTTTATTTCATCTACTTGATTTTTGTCCCAAATCGCAGGAATATATTGCGTTTTTAAATTTTTTAACCCTTGAATTTTTTCTCCAATTTTTGGTTGAACCCCAATAATTTGGATAGAAGGATTGTATTCTTTTAGTCTTTTTGATACTCCCATAAGAGTTCCTGTAGTTCCAATTCCAGCTATAAAATGTGTAATCTTTCCTCTAGTATCTTTCCATATTTCTTCAGCGGTTGTTTCATAATGAGCTAATATATTCGAATTATTTGCAAATTGGTATGGCATAAAGTACTTGTTTGGGTTTTGCATTACAATTTTTCTTGCCAAGTCTTCGGCTCCATCCATCCCTTCAGACCCTTGGCTAAAGATGATTTTTGCTCCAAAAGCATTGAGAATTTTTCTTCTTTCCATTGTCATAGTTTCGGGCATTACTAACACTAATTTGTATCCTTTTATGCGACAAACTAAAGCTAATCCAATACCCGTGTTTCCGCTAGTAGGTTCGATTACAATTTTGCCTTTGTTTAGGTTACCTTTTTTTTCTGCTTGTTCGATCATATATTTAGCTATTCTGTCCTTTACTGAACCACCGACGTTAAATTTTTCTAGTTTTAAATAAATTTTTACTCCTGATTTATTGGAAAAATTATTTATTTGTACTAGTGGAGTGTTACCAATTAGTTCTAAAATGTTCTTAGCTATCATTTATTGTTGCTCGCTGATATATTTTCGTTAATCAAAATTGTTATGACTTTATTTCATAGTTTCAACCAATTTCTACTACTTGTTATTAACAGTGTTTATTTCTAGATTTAATATTAAAAGGGGAACGAAAATGATAACTCCTATATTTTTATGTTCAATTTCTTTTTTTCATTTTTGAAGTGATTATTAGGGTAATAAAATTGTTTATACACTGGATGTTCTTTGAAACGCAAAGTTGTTTCAGATCTTTCAACTGTACCGCTTGGAAGACGCATACATATTGAATTAACTATTGCTCCAGCTGATATTATCCTAACTCCGTTTAATAATTCGCCTTTTGTAACTCCTGAGGCGGCAAAAACTAGTTCTTGACCCTTTGCTAATTCTTCTTGACAATAAGTTTTTTCAGTATCGATTCCGATTTGTTTTAATCTTTCCATTCTTTTTTCGTCATCTTTTTTGTCTTTCCAAACCTTAACCATCATTGTTCCACCTAAGCATTTTACTGCTGTAGCTGCTATAGTTGCTTCGGGCCCTGCTCCTGCCCCTATAAGTAAATCAACACCCGAGTCAGGGATACATGAAACTACTGCTGCTGCTATATCTCCATCAGGAATTAGGATGATTCTTACTCCCAGTTTTCTTAGAATTTGAAGCATTTTATTGTGTCGTTCTCTGTCTAACATGATAACTGTTAAGTTGCTGATTGCAATTTTTTTCGCTTTAGCAACTGTATGAACAATTGTTTCTAGAGGCATATCCAAAGTTATTTTTCCTATTGAATGATAATCAGTTGCAATTTTCAAATAGTAACCATCATCAGGTAATACTTGAAAACAGCCTTTTGGTGCACATGCAATAGCAGATATAGCGTCTTTTCTACCTAAAGAAACTGCAGTTGTTCCATCTACTGGATCAACAACAAATTCTACTTTTGGTCCTCGACCTGTTCCTACTTTTTCTCTATAAGCAAAAGCTGGTGCATGATCTTTTGGGCCTTCACATGAAATTATTTCACCATCTAAATCTGTTTGTGCCAATACAGCCCTTGAAAATTCTACCGCTTTGGCATCAACTATTTCTTTATTTCCTTGTCCAATATGAAGACTTGCCCCAACAGCCCCTGCGACAGTGATTCTGGTAAGAGAAGGCGCTATAGCTCTTAATGAAACCATTTCTATAATCCCCAAGTGACCTCTTATGAGACTTTATACTGTTTTCAAATAATTAAATTATGTGTATTGATATTCATCAAATATTAGATATATATTTGATTACGCTATTCCTAACCAACTGCCAGCAGATTTTCCAAAATACACTAGTATTGCAAATACAAAGAATCTGGGTAAAAAGCTTAAAACGATAAATGTTAATAATCGTGTTTTTAGAAATCCACAGACAAAAGCAAGCAGTTCTACAGGTAACACTGGAATGGCGCCAAATATAGTATATATTATCCATCCCCATTTTTCCCAGACAAAGGTCATCTCTTCAAGATCATTTTTAGTCATCTTTTTTTCAATGTATGGTCTACCTAAACGGTAAGCAAAAGCATAGTTTATTATCATACCTATAGTGAAACCTGTTGTTGATACTATTATTAGAGCTATAGGATTTACTCCAAAAAGAGCCGCAGCGGCAACAAGTGCCGGACTACCTAAGGGAATAATTGTTCCAGCGATTATTGTAGCGATAAAAATACCTAGTAAGCCATACTCTAATACCACATTCTCTGTGTCAGCAAAAAATTGAGAAGCTGAAATATCAAAAAAATGAAATATCCAAATAGCAATAACTGCTACAATAGACGCGATAATAGCAAGTTTTAATGCAGATCGCATCCATTCTGTTTTTAATAAATCTTTAAAACTATATTTTTGATTTTTTCCGTCGATTTTATCAGGTTTTTTGTCTTTTCTATCTTCATTCATTAATATTTTTCCTGATAAATTCTAGTACTGGTTCCTCTCAATACGGTATTATACACTAAGAATAATTATTTATAATAGTGAAAAATCAGTATTTTTTATTTTTCCTTTTAGATCTACACTAACTGTAAATCCTTCAGCCCATTTATGTCCTTCTAAATCTATTGGACATGTTCCTCTTACTATCCATCCATCTGTTTGTTTTTCGACCATAGCAACGTCAATTTTATCTGTTTCTTTCTTTTTTTTCAAATAATCTATCACTATTTCACTAGCTGAATCTTTTGAAATTTCTGGCAATTTATCTTTTTCCTCCACACTCTTACTAACTTCTAAGATTTATTGGCATTAAACATTATGAATAATTAATTCCTATTTAGTAATAATCTTTGAAATAATTAATTATTCTTAGTTAATTCTTAATCCGAGAAAAGAAGTTTTTTTTACCCCAAAAAAGGAGGGGGAAGATTAAATTTTATTTTCTTTTTGTTGTGTTTACTTTTTGCCTACTTTCATCAGTATGAGCCAAATCGATTACTACGATCGCTGCAAGTATTGCTGCATTGCCTGTTCCTAATACGTAAGTGTCTGTTGTGGTGCAGGTGTTGCATCTGGAGCTGCTGTTGGACGTAATGCTTCTTCAACATAGAAACTTGTTGAAGCAAAACTGCTAGCATATGACTCTGATCCAGCGAATGTTGCAATCACACTGTACATTCCAGGAATATCTGGTTCCCAGACAAGACTATAAGTTCCAGTTGTGTCAGAGGTTGCAGTACCAACATTTCTAAAGTTTCCATTAGCGTCAATTACATCAATTGATACATCGACACCTTTTGCGTCTCCTGGAAACGGCTTTTGCATATATATATATTCCATCCAATCGCCCATATCTTCATCAGAAATAGCAGGAGTACCCATTGCTCCAGCTGATTGATCAGTTACTGTTCCTTCAATAACAAGTTTTTGTCCATGCATAATCTCGGTTTTTGGCGCAGTGACAGTTGTTGCACTTGGACCCTTGCCAAAACAGTAAATTTGGCTGTCATAACCGTTATAACCGATTAAAACTCCTTCAGCAACTGCTTTTAGTGACATGTATCCAGCAATATGCCAGATCTCCTCTCCAGTCTCAGCGTCAATAGCAAACACTCTATTACCTCTAGTTAATGGTTGAGTTGGTGTTTCTTCTCCGGTTCCGGCGAAAACTACGCCGTCAGCAACTAAAGGTCCTAGCCAGAATGGCCAAGTGTCCCATAACAGTCTCAATGCCAGAGTCACCAGAGTAAAATTTCCAATTAACTAGCACCTGTTTCAAGATCATACGCATACAGGTTGCCATCAAATGATTGCCGTGATACAATTGACCATCCAGCAATCGTGGAACCATAAGACCCATAAGTTCCCCATAGGATAATCCGCTTGTTGCAGTCTCCCAGAGAACTTAGCTCCTGTTTTTGCGTTTTTACCAGTCCATGTTCTTGTAGTTAGGTCAAAAGCAGCTGTAACACCTTCTCCAACTGAACTGTAGAATGATTGTACAGACTCCTGTTATGTCAGCAACCCATAGTTCCCTGTCCGGTATTCTAAGTCATAAGCCCAATTCCCAGTCAATCCAGTTTCCTGCAGTCCCTGTTTTTGCAATTATTACATCGTCAGTGATTCCAAATATTGAGTATGGTGGATGCCAGCCTACAAGAATATCTGGATTTATATGTAACAGTCCATTCTATGCCTTTTTCCCAATCATATAGTGTTTCTAATGTACCTTCGCCTGCAAAACCAGAAGTTGCCCATTGGAATCTCTCAATTCCATCGCCGCCAATTCTGTGGATACCATTACCCCAGAATGCTTTTGTTGAGTTCCACATAGTTAATTCGACTTGCATATCCATCTAGGATATAGACGTATAAATCACCATTTGGGCCATACATAACCGCGTCTTCCCACCACCATTGTGTCCCTTGCTTTGTAACATTTTCGAAGATCATTTCTAATCTTCCGCTAAACGGATCGTAAACTTCCCATCTATTGTTGACTAGCATCAGTATCCCATAGGAATGAGAATATTCCTGTTCTGCCTGGTGAATAACTTCTGTAGTGTTGACCGGTGGTTATGCCTCCATCGTTTCTGCTCCATAGTTCTTCACCTGTTTGTAGATCATAACATGCAATACCTTCTCCAGCAGCAGTTCGAAAGTGTCCTAGAGTTGGATTAGTGTTGACAAATAACTTGTTGTGCATAATTATTGGTGGATTTCCATACGAACTATATGAAAGTCCTGAATAAGGACCATCAGAGATCGAATCGCCGCCTGGTAACCCTCCTACTCCTGCTTGTCTTACCCACCTTATATGAGGTGAACGTGGAGCAGTAGTATATGGATTGTATCCTCCTCCAGAATCACCATATCCAGTATATGTTGAGTCGTAGTAGGTCATCATCCAACTTCCAAGAATACCAGACCACTCTCGGTTTTCAGTGTTAACAATACCATCGATATATTCAGGTAATGGTGTAGTTGGCATCCCTGGAATAGGATCTTCTTGCACTGTAAGTGTTGTTTCTGGGCTTTGTCCTCCTAGATACGTTTGGTCTTCGCTTGCGAAATAGTCACCTGGATAGTTTAGCCTGAAAGTGTATTCTCCAACTTCTGTTGGCGTATACCTAAATACTTGTGCACCAACTGGCCAAGAATCCACGGGTCCTAGAGTTTGAGTTGTTCCTGCCGGGTTTTGTTATAGTCACTGTGAAATCGGAGAACACTTCTCCGCTTCCAGGTGGAATTGGTTGTCCCCAAATGATAACATCAACTGTTTGGTCAACTCCGGTTGGATTTGGATTTACGGCTAATTGAAGAGCGAGCAGTAATAGTTGCACCTTGTTGAGCATTAGAAATTGGTATTCCTGCGATCATTGATACTAATAATAGCGCTAAAATCGTAATCATTGCTGTAGCTTTATTTTTTTTAGTTATTAAAATTTCTTTTTTCTCCTTATTTTTTATATAGTATATTTTTTCTCAAGATATATATATATATTTTATGCGAATCAGAATTAAAACCGAAACATTCAATAAAAATTAAAAAAAAATTATTAATATTGAACCTATCACTTTTCTGAATCACGTTAATTCAGATTATTTGAAATAAAGAATAAAGTAAAAAGAGCTAAAAAGAAAAAGAGGACCCAATTGTTTTAATATAGTTAACATAAATTCTATTTATTAGGCATTGAATCATTATTTTTTGCGAACGAAAAAATTATCCATCCTAATGCAACTAAAATAAAACCTATTAAATAATTATGAAGAAATAGGGGACCAAACCAACTAGACCATAATAAACACTACCTTCATTAGTATTTAAAAAATATTGCTTGCTCTACACTTCCATGTAACGCTATAGCAAAACCAGACCAGAAAATAATTTGAATCCAAAGTTGTCTATATTTTTCTATTAATCCCAAGATTATTCACCTTATTCCTTTCAAGCAGAATAGAAACCATAACAAATTTTTGAGTTAACTTTAACCAGCACTTCAAGATTTATCGCAAAGAAAAAGGGAAGAAAAAGATTTGAATTCAAATATGAGTGATAAGAAGAAATCTGGCTTTTTTTAGCTTTGATTGTAATTTTCTGTATAATTGTTGGGATTGTTGCTGGATTATGGGCATTAAATTTTGAATCCAGAGTATCTTTGTTTGAACCTCGAACACCCCATAATATTCCAGGTGATTTTCCTGATTTTAAGGATGATTTTGAATTTTACTATACGGCAAAGACGGTGATTTCTTCTATTAATATAGTTCTTGTAAGCGGACTACTTGCAATATATGTTACTTTGTATAAAGAAAATAGATCAGATTTTGTTTTTGGACTAATACTATTTGCGCTGGTTTTGTTATTTTATGCTTTGGTTTCAAATTCAATAGTGATTTATGTTTTTGGTTTTAGAGCGTTTGGTCTTGGACCTTTTGCAGTTTTGCCAGATCTATTTGCAACCATCTCTCTTTTAATAATGTTGTATTTAACCTTCAAATAAAAAATTAAAAATGGGAAAGTTCAGCGGGTGATAACTCTTTTTCTTGAATTATCTAGTTTTTTTGAAATCTGATTTTATTAATAATTTTCTTGTAGTTAACTATATGTTATGAATAATTGATATTGATTAGTAAAAAACATTTTTTTTAAATATGAATGGGCTCGGTGGGATTTGAACCCACGATCTCCGGCTCCGAAGGCCGACACCTTAATCCGTGCTAGGCTACAAGCCCAATATTATGGTTAATATTGAAGAACAATTAAGAGATTAAAAGATTTATGAAAATTCTTATTAACCAACAAGGTATTTAGTCTGATATTAATTTAGTTTGGGCTGATAGCTCAGCACGGCTGGAGCGTTCGACTGATAATCGAAAGGTCGCCGGTTCAAATCCGGTTCGGCCCACTTTTTTCAATTAATCAATATAAATAAAATAATTCTTGTAGTCAAAAAAAAATTTAGATATTTAATATTTTTAGTAACAATAGATCTGACTCTTAGCTTATATAACTGCTATATTATCAGTAAATAGGAACTAATTGAGTTGATTCAATGAGTTTATGTGTTAACCCAACATATGAAAAGTTATTGCCTCAAATGTCTAATGAAGAATTTGAGGAACTTAAAAGATCTATTCAAACTGAGGGTCAACATTATCCAATTATTGCTAATGAAGATTTAGAGGTTCTAGATGGTCATCATCGTTTTAGAGCTTGTAATGAATTAGATTTGGAACCAGATTTTGAAATTCGAAAATTTGAAAACAAGTTAGTCGAAAAGAAATTTGTGATAGAATCAAATTTACGACGTCGCCATTTAACTTCCTTTCAACTAGTTGAATTAGGTGTTCCATTATTAGAAATAGAAAAAGCTATGTCCAAAAAAAGACAAAAAGAAGGAGGAAAAAAAGGAAGAAATCTGCAATTGGGCTTAGCGTCATCTGGCGCTACCCCTATTATTAATTCGGGGAAAGCAACAGCAATAGTTGCTGAAAAGATAGGTTTATCTACACGAACTTTTGAACGTGGCAAAAAAATTCTTGAAAAAGCTACAGAAGAGGAAAAACAAAAACTTAGAGAGGGCAAAACCAGTATTTCAAGGGTTTATCGCGAGATTGTTCAACCTGAACTAAAAATTAAACAAACTCTTCAAATAAATAATCAATCTGACGAAAATTCCTCATTATATCATAATGATACTGAATTATTGGTTTTTTTGAAAAAACTAAAAAATAAAGAAGTTTTTTGTCCTTCCTGTGGCTCTAAAATGTTTGAATGTACACATTGTCATAAAACTATTCAAAATCTGCTAAAAGCGACTAAAGTGAATGATACTTAAAAATACTATAACTAATAATTTTAATTTGAGGGTTTTTATTTAGAGAAAATGATTGAATACTCTAAAATGAGTATTTTCTATTTCGTTATTTTTTGGAATTATTCTTGCAGATGATATTTTTTAGTTAAACTGATTTTTTTATAAAAAAATTTTTTGGTAGTAGAAGATTAAATAAGAGTAGGTTTTTTTAAATTCAGTTATTTACCTGAGAATTTCTGATAGTATTCTTCGCATAATTACGAGACCATCTCTTATTTTTAGTTTTTTTTCACCCACTCTCTTTCGATATCCTATGGGTACTTCGACTATTTTATAACCTCTCTTTTTTATTTGATGGTTAATTTCAACTTCTATATCGAATCCTTGGGATTTTATAATCCATTCTTTCATTGCTTTAGTTCGTATCACTCGTAAACCTGTCAATGGATCAACTAATGATACTCCATTGAAAAGATTGTGAGAAAATGATAAAAGTTTGTTTCCTACGTAAAAAGATTTTTTTACGGCCTTAGATTCTACATTTCCGCTGAATCTGTTACCGCAAACCATTCCTACTTCTGGATTTTTTTCAAGTATTTCTATCATTTTAGGAACGTATTTTGCTGGATACGTATAATCTGCATCTGTTAGAATGATATATTTTATTTCAGGATCTAATTTGGCTACTGCTTTTATGATAGCATTTCCTTTTCCAATACCATCCTGGAAATCGATTTCTGCTCCTAAATTTTTAGCGATTTCTACAGTCCTGTCTTTGCTTTTTCCATCAACTACAAGAACTTTCATAATCCCTAAATGATCAATAAAGTCAGTTAATGTGGGGCCTATTCCTTTTTCTTCATTTAGAGCAGCAACTATTAATTGAGTTGAATAAAGTTGTTCAATTACTTGAGTTTTTAGTAACATAATATCATTTCCTTCGGGTCTATCTGTTGTCTTGATTATTCAGAAATGAGTTATAAACGAGCTTTCCTTAAAGAAATACATCAAAAATTGATACATTATAAATTTGGTCAATGTTTTATACCTAAAAAAAGTTTTTTATTTAAATAAAAGAATGCAATAATCTGTTTAATTCTAGAATGTTAAAAATTATTGTATATCGAGTTTTTTATTTTCTTAATAATTTTCTATTTTTAGGCTTCGATATTTTCCACAATGTGATCCTCCTGCATTGGAACATCGATAGCTTTCAACATCAAAATAAGGACAACTGCGCCAAAATTTGCAATAATTTTTCAATTTACTTTGAATCTTTCTCAATAATGATTCAATAGGATTTGCAGTTATTGTCTTTTTTCGTGTTGTTTTTCTGCGAGTAGACATTCCTTTTAACCCGATATATTGTTTCTTACGATACTATTTAGTTCTTAGTTCTTTTTTGTTAATATTCCAAAATGGAAATAAGGTGTTTGTCATGAATGTAGAGAGTATGGTAAAAGTGGCCAGAAAACAATGGAAGGATCTTGAAAGTGGCCGAGATGAGGTAACTACGTTCTATTAAAAAGTTTAATTTATAAACAAAAACTTTTAATATTGTTTATACAATAAACTGAATGGGGAAAATAGTGAGGAATTATGAAGAATTTATATCGAGACTCACAAAATAGTTATGAACGAGCTGCAGCTTTTGTTCTAATGGAAGTAACTGAAAATTCAGAACAACAAGTTATTGATGATGCTAGAGCTATTGGATCTGTAAAAGAAGCGTATCTTTGTTTTGGTATATATGATCTAATTTTAAAAGTAGAAACTAATTCAATGGATGAATTGAAGGATTTATTAGCCAATAAATGTAGAACCATAAAAAACGTAAAATCAGTTCTTACTTTAATTTTAACTGAAAAAAATTTTAAGTTAAAACCATTTTTAAATTATACTTTCAATAATAACTCAAAAAATAAAGAAATTGTTTATGATGAAAAAAATATTCAGAATTTTATATCATCAAATTTGATAAATAATTAACAAGGATCTTTCATCAAATAATATTAATTTAAGGAGGTGATTAATTGAATATTTGTTTAACAGCAATTGAAAACACTCTTAGTTCTCAATTAGATTCTAGATTTGGAAGATGTAACTACTTTATTATCCTAGATCCTGAAAAGACGAATTTTAAGCCTATAAAAAACGAATTAACCGAAGCTTCTGAAAGAGCAGGTGTTCTTGCTGTTCAAGTATTAGTGGATAATAAAGTGAAACATGTTATCACAGGAAATGTAGGCTTTCGTGCAATGCAGGCATTGAAAAATGCAGGGATAGAAGTTAGCATAGAACGTCATACTACTATAAAGGATGCCATAGCGAAATTTAGAAGTGGAAAAATAATAAAAACTATTACACCTACGGTTTGTGGTTATACTCTTTCTTCTCAAGATACAGGTAATGGAATATGGCGAGTATAAATTCGAGGAGATAGAAACGTCCGAAAAAGATTTTTTATTAAAACTAGGAAGAGAATACTCCATTTATTTAGAAAAGGTAGTACATAAAACTGATGAGGTTTTGTTTGAATTAAGTAGAGAATACGGTGATTATCTAAAACAAATTATGCCCGTTGAGTATAATCACGTAAAGTATCAATTAATCAATATGTTTCATACGTCTCATTGTATGAAGTGTGGTCTGTGTGGGAATTGTCCAATAAGTGATGTTTTCATAATTGAATCTGCATATGGTAAAAAAATTAAGTTAGGAAACAATTGTGTAAACAGTTTATTTAATTTGGAAATATCAAAATGGTTTAAGAGCTATAGGCAAAAACGAGAAAACATAATAAAAAACATCAAAAAAATCGAAGGATTATCAGCCTTAATTAGTGAATGCAAAAACTGTAAATTATCCTGCAATATTCCATTTGGAGAAGTTGAAAAACTAAAAGAACTACTGGAACTAATGTGTAAAGGATTGAACCTAAGTTGGCAACAAGAATCACTAGCAGAGAATTATTTGGATGGAAAAAAGAGATTGTGTGCTTAGCCTGCTAGAAATTCTCTATAACTGTGAAGAGGCGGATTCGTGAACATGATCTTGTTATTTCTAAGGGTCAAGGAAACTATGAGGGTTTAAGTGAACATAATAAAATTTTTTTATGCTTATTGCAAAATGTCCCGTTATTGTATCGGATTTAGGTGTCAAAGTTGGAGACATTATTTTACACTATAAGCACTTATTCATCGTCAACTTTCTAAGCATATTTTTGACTAGATACGTTCTAGCTTAAATATTACGGGTCTAAGTCCATCGATGCAGGAATTAACTGCAACTCCTTTTTCTTTAAACCATGGGAGATCAAAACCAAAACTTAACAATCGTACATTATTGTAGATCGACAACCAAGCTGTGTTGCAGAAACCTTTTGGAATACTCATATTTTCGACAATAAATTCCTGTCCTCTCTTAAAGTGTTCACATGCTCCAAATGGTGTCTCTGATGTCACAGGGCTTGTTTTAAAGACTTCAGAGGGATGAAAACATCTTAAAACAGTGATTTTTACTCTGTGTATTTTAACCATAAAAGAACCAGCCGTTTAGTACAATTAAGATGCTCAACTATTTTGTTGTCCATTTTTAAAGTTATTCTCCAAAAAGCAATAATTGTAATGTGCACACGTTTGGGTTTGGTATTAGATTTTAATTGTTTGATTTGTTCAACGAAGGCTGGAAATAAATTTTATTCAACCTCTAGACCATAAATTTGTTTAATATATAAACACAAAGTATTAATATGGTTTATTAAACGAACTTTGGATGTTGGTAAATGGAGAGTTGAATATGGCAGGAAAAAAAGTCCATCTTAAAATTGGTGAATTGAAGTCCAATATTGGTATTATAAAGAATCTGGAATTATCGGTTGGAAAACTTGTTAATGACTCTTGGGAAGAACCTATGGGGCCTACTCCTATGCCTAGTTTAACTACTCTTAGAGACTGGGATATGAAACTTCTCAATAAGTATAAACCATTTTATTTGCCTGTTTGTGACCTTTGTTGTCTTTGCACTTATGGAAAATGTGATTTGACAGCAGGAAAACGTGGAGCTTGTGGACTCGATATGGCCGCCCAATCATCACGTATTGTGCTGTTAGCTTGCAGTATCGGTGCAGCGACCCACACAGGTCATGCTCGCCATATGGTAGACCATTTAATAGATAAATTTGGAGCAAGATATCCATTGGATGTGGGTGGTTTGAACATAAAGGTTGAAGCACCAGTTACCAGGCTTGTAACCGGAATAAGGCCTCAAACTCTTGGAGATTTGGATGAAGTTTTGGAATATTGTGAAAAACAGATTACCCATTTGTTATCTGTTGCGCACACGGGGCAAGAAGCAAATAATCTAGATTTCGAATCAAAGGCTTTTCATGCAGGTAGAATTGATCAAGTAGGAATGGAAGTTGCTGATATTTCTCAGGTTTCTGCTTTTGATTTTCCTAAGGCTGACCCAGAAGCTCCACTTATTGAAATGGGAATCGGTACTGTTGATACTTCAAAATCAGTAATCATGTGTATCGGTCACAACGTTGTGCCGTCCATTGGAATAATCGATTATATGAATAATAACAATCTTGCTGACAAGCTTGAAGTTGTAGGTTTATGTTGCACTGCAATTGATAACACTAGATATTATAAACAAGGAAAAATTGTGGGTCCCATTTCATGGCAACTTCGATTTATTCGAGGTGGTTTTGCTGATGTAGTAGTTTTGGATGAACAATGTGTGCGAACTGATGCTTCTTTGGAAGCTGCTCGTGTTAATGCTCCTGTTATTGCTGCTTCTGAGAAAAACTGTGCTGGTTTCAAGAACCGTACAAATGATCCGCCTGAAGAAATAATAGCGGATTTAGTAAGTGGTAAGGTTCCGGGAGTATTGATTCTTGATGCTGAAAAAGTTGGAGAAGTGGCTGTTAAGGTAGCGCAAAGAATTGCGCCGATAAGGAAAAAGCTTAGTTGTCTTCCTAAAGTTGAAGAAATTAAAGAGTTAGCTAAAACCTGTCGTCATTGTAATTTATGTCAAAGATCTTGTCCTCAAGATCTGGAAATTCCAGCTGCTCTTAAAGCGGCGGCTGAAGGTTCAATGGCTAAACTTGCTGAGTTGTTTGAATTTTGTATTGGTTGTGGTCGTTGTGAACAAGCTTGTCCATTAAAACTGCAAATCCATAGTTTTATTGTAAAATCTGGAGAGAAGTACATGCTTGATGAGAAGAACTTTTGTCGTGCTGGTAGAGGTGCAGTCCAAGATGTGGAAATTAGAGAGGTAGGTAGTCCAATTGTCTTTGGAGAAATTCCAGGAATAGTTGCTGTGGTTGGTTGTGCTAACTATCCAAGAGGCGGGAAAGACGTTTACGATATTTGTAGAGAATTTGCTAAAAGGAGATTTATTGTTATGACTTCTGGTTGTTCAGCAATGTCTGCTGGTTCTTACAAAAACGAAGAAGGCCAAACACTTTATGAAGAGTTTGCAGGGGATTTTGCTGCAGGTGGGGTACTTAATGTTGGTTCTTGTGTTTCAAATCCTCATATTGCTGGTGCGGCAATTAAGGTTGCTAGTATTTTTGCTAAACGTTCTTTGAGAGGTAATTATGAGGAAATTGCTGATTATATACATAATCGAGTGGGGGCGGTTGGTTTGGCTTGGGGTGCTTATTCTCAAAAAGCTGCGTCAATTGCTTCTGGTTTTTGGAGTTTAGGTGTTCCAGTTCTTGTGGGTCCGCATGGAAGCAAATATCGTCGTATGCTTTTGGGGCGAGAGGATAAAAAAGAAGACTGGGAAGTTTTTGATGCTCGTTCTGGTGATAAAGTTAATGTTGGTCCTGCTCCTGAGCATTTGTTCCAAACTGTTGAAACAAAAGAAGAAGCGATGGTTACTATTGCTAAATTGTGTATTAGGCCTAATGATACTTGGAAGGGGAGATCGATTAAACTTTCACATTATATTGATTTGAGCAAACGATTTTATGGTGTTGTTCCTCAGGATTTAGATAGGTTTGTGAGGACATCGGCTGATATTCCTATGACAATGAAGGACGATATACTGAAGATTCTTAAGGAGAAGGGTTGGAAAGAAACTATTATTCCTGATCCTACCCTTCTTTCTAGAATGATAAGGAAAAAAAGGAGTTAATGGAAAATGTCATGTGAACCCTGGCAATGTGCCGAAGGATCTGCTACTAAGAAGGCTATGGCGATAACAAAACCTGACGTCGCTGTCTCTTTGATTAAACGAGCGGCTAGGCCAATTCTTGTTGTTGGTAGTGAGGCTGTTACGCGAAATTTGGATGGTAAACTGCTTATTGAATATCTTATTGCTTTTGCTAGAGCTTCAAAAGTTCCGATTGTTGCAACTGCTCATATGGTCGGTGAATTTTTGAAAAGAGGTTATAGGCCTGCTGGTTTTATGTCGGCTATGGATGTTGGTAATCGTCTTGTTGATCCTGATTGGCAAGGAATTGATGGTAAAGGCCCATATGATTTGGCTTTGTTTGTTGGTCTTCCGTATTATATGGAGGGTTTGATTTTGTCTGGGCTTATGCATTTTGCACCTAAATTGCGTACGGTTACTTTGGATAATAAGTTTCATCCGCATGCGTGTTGGTCTTTTCCTAATGCGGGAGTTAAGATTTGGGCTGAGAATCTCAAAGTCATGATTTCAAAATTTGAAGGATTTTCTACAAAACTATGACTTAAGATAATTCCCCTAACTACTCTGCTAAAACTAGTATTAACATCATACAAACTCCAAGAATAATAGATATAGTTTGCATAGTTGATTTTTTTAGGTTAGTTTCATCTTTCCTAATTTCAGGTATCAAATCTGAACCAGCTATATAGATAAAGTTTCCAGCAGCAAAAGAAAGTAATAATGGGGTAAATTCTTCCAAGTTTGATCCAAACATCAGAGCTAATATCGTTCCTATTATTGCTGTAAGAGCTGTTAATAGATTAAGACAAAGTGCCTTTTTCTTACTAAAGCCTCCATGAACTAGTACACCGAAATCTCCTAGTTCTTGTGGAATTTCATGGAAAATCACAGCGAGTGTTGTGGCAATTCCTACTGGAATATTAACAACATAACTTCCTCCGATTATTAGTCCGTCTATGAGGTTGTGAATTGCATCTCCAAGAAGGTTCATGTAAGCAAATGAATGTGGATGTTCAGTGGATGTTGGTATATGGCAATGTCTCCAACGCAAAAATTTTTCTACAATAAACGAGAAAAAAATTCCAAAAAGAATAAACAATGATATAGATAATCCAAAACCAGTTTCTTCAATAGCTTCAGGTATTAGATGGATAAAAGCGTCTCCAAAAAGTGCTCCCACTGAAAAACTAACCAAGTATAGGAGTATTTTCTTTAATTGTTGTTCCTTTAACCATAAAGCTGCAATTCCAATTAATGAAATTAGACTAATAATTACAACAGAACCTATAGCTAACAACCAATTAATCAATTTTTTTACTTAAACCTCATATTCATATTATATTTGAACTGAATTTTTTAGTTTACTTAAAGCGTCTTCAGCGGCTTTTACTATAGGATATGCTATTGGAGATGCTGTAAGAGCTGGATGAGTGCCCATTTGGAAAGTCACCAGTTTAGAGATGGTTGCTTTAGTGGAGATAAAAGAAGATAGAACATTTGTTATCTCACCCATCGTCAATCCACCTGAGACTTCTCCACCTATTAGAACTTGGGTTTCTTTATCAAAAATAAGCTTTAAATTCGTTTTAGTTGCTCCTGGCATACATCCTGGATGTCTATCCATAGTCGTGGAGTTACCAATAATCAAATCTAATCCAAGCTCTGTAGCCTCTTCTTCATTTAGTCCCACTCCACAAAGAGCCAGGTCTCTGATAACTGTTGCGAATACACCAATAACACCTTTTTGTTTAGTTTCTAGTTTTTTCAAATTTGAACCAGCAATCCTTGCTTCCCAAGTTGCAATAGATGCTAATCTTAACTTTATTGGTTTATTCGTAAAGAACGAGGTTTTTTCAGCACAATCTCCAACTGCAAATATGTTCTCGTCATTAGTTCTCATATATTCATCTACCCAAACTGAACCAGTTTGTCCAATTCTTAGTCCTGCATCTCTTGCAAGTTTAACATTAGGGGCAACTCCGATACCCATCAATACCATATCACAAATAATCTGTTTTCCATTTGAGAGTTCTACACCTTGGACGGTTTGTTCGCCAAAGATTTTTACAACTTTGCTATTTGTAACTATGTTAACCGCTAATTCAGAGAGTTTTTTTTCAGCTTGAATACAAAAATCAGAATCAAAAACCAATTGCAGACAGTGGGGAAGCATTTCAACAATAGTAACGTTTAAACCTAATTTTTTAAATTCATCAGCAAATTCAACCCCAATAAATCCACCTCCGATAATAACTACATTTTTTGTTTTTTTAAGTGAATTTAGAATTTTGTTGATATAGTCAACATCTTTTTTTATGAAAAAGACATTTTCTAGGTCGGCTCCTGGTATTGCAGGAATAATAGGGAGGGCGCCTGTTGCTAATATTAATTTTTCATAATTTAGACTCTCGCTACTTTTTAGTTGCAATGCCTTCTTTTTTCTATCTATTGATATGACTTCATCTTTAACGAGTTTTATGTCATTTTTTGAAAGAAGTGCATCAGGAATAATGTCTTTATCTGTTGAACCTAAGGTTCCAAAGATGTACGGGATTGCGCAAGGAACACAAACCTTTTCTTCTTTTCTGAGAAGAGTAATTTTAGCGTTTTTATCACTTCTTCTTGCAGTTATTCCTGCAACAATGCCTGCTGCACTTCCTCCAATTATTACTATTTCCGATTTGTGCATTTATTTGCCCCACTAATTAATAATTATGTGTTTAGTAACTAAACAATATTTAAATTTATTGTTTATGAATCAAACAAATTCATGTATTGAAAAAATGCGTTTAATATATTGAGAGGATACTCTACAATTTTTACTTTGTGTGGAAAAAATGTGTGCAACTGTGTTGTGTTGCCATTGTTGCTGCTAGTTTTGTTAATTTAACCTTAAACAAAACCACATTCTGTTTATGATATTTCATTACTGGCTTTTATACACTGTAGAAATTTCCTACACTGTTCCAAACAAACTTGTTTGG
>CAWKCH010000010.1:0-157287 GCA_963848105.1 Candidatus Bathyarchaeota archaeon | reverse complement strand
TATTTGTTGACTAATATAGTAACCTTGTTTTAGTTTGTCAACTTTTTTTATTATCTTTTTTTATTGAAATTGATTTGACCCTTTTTCCAGCTTTTTTTCAACTTAATTTTTTAATACAACTTTTATTTGCTAACATTAAACACTATTTTTTTACGACCTGTAAAAAATCGGATTTTAATATTTAGATTTGACCACATAAGCTTATTCTTTTAGTAACAAACTTGTGTTTTTGATGAAGAATGTCTCGCGTAGAACTTAAAGAATTACGTGCTCAAAGAGCAAAACTTGAGAAACAAAACCAACTTTTAGAAACCAAACAAAAAAACCTAGAAGGCGATATTGAAGTTCTTGAAGAAAAAGTTGAGATTAAAGAATTGGAAACCTCAAGAAAAGAATTAGAAAATACGATTTTCAACCTTGAAACTCAAAGCAATGATCTGGAATCCAAACTTCTAAAAGTACATTGATAAAACAATCTTTGGTTAGTTAATAATCTAATAAAAACTAGTTTCAACCTTTAATGTCATGAGGAAAAACTCATATTCCAATCTATTTATCAATTTTTTTTATTCATACATATTTTGCTTTTAATATTTATTCAGATAAAAAGGATTATTAAACAAAAAAATAACTTTCTATTATCTGGAAGTGTTTTAATTCGTGGAAAATCCTGAGTGTAAACGCTCTGATTGTGCAAATTGGAAGAAAAATGGGCGATGTGCACTTATAGATCCTGAGTTGATGGATGAATCCTGTCTCCACTTTGAGGATGTTATTAATTCTTTGAGATTGAAAGTAGATTCAGTTAAGGGTATTCTCAATAGAGAAGAAATAAACCCATATAAAATTAGTCAAATAACCAATAAACGAAAAAAGAAAATGGAATCATTAACTGAAAAATAAAAAATTGAGCAATTACTATAAATATTTATGTAAATTAGTTCAAACATCTGAAAAAATTAAGAATAATATCCACGGATAAGCTTTGTTTATCTTCTCTGAAATGGATAAACTAATATTTATGAGAAAACGTAAATGAACAGGTTAAAGGGACTCTCTGAGGCTATCTAAAAGTTGCCGAGGTAGCTGAGCCTGGGAGAGCGCTCGGCTGAAGACCGAGTTGTCGCCAGTTAAAACCCGGCCCTCGGCACATTAGTTTCTTTTGAAAAGAACCTAAGGTAAGAAAATCTGAGCTATTATTTTGATTAATTTGATTGTTTTGGGGTTCTAAATAGTCTAGAATCGATGAAAACGCCTGTTCTGTGACTCTAATCAGGTTTAAACTACGATTTATGACTCTTTCAACCAATTTCCGGTTCAGATAAAGACTCACAGTTTTAGTTAAAGAAAGAAAAGGGGAAAAAAATTCTTGAATTGCATCTACACCAAAAGATGACTTGCAAAAAAGATGATACTTTCCCGCAACAAATCTAAAAGAAATTACTACTCAATGGGACAATTCAATCGGAGAAAACATATTTTTTTATTAATTTTATTATTGTGTAGTAAATTTTATATGTTAATCGATTCTGCAATTTTGTTCTCTAGTACAATTATGATAGATCTATCAGCAAACCCCATTTCTCTAGCTATTTTTTTAATTTTAACTTTGTTTTCATATACTAGAAAAGGTTTACCACGTTTTCCTCGAACTATTCCAATAAGAAAATTAGCGTTTGAACAAAACAATTTGCATATGCTTACAAACTTCATAGTGTTTGAGGTGTCATATTCTATCACTATTTTTTTATTGTAACCAAATCCTACTATGTCGATAAAACCTATCTGATCTTTGATTTTTCCAGTTTGTTCACTAAGAACAAGAAAAATTTTCAAGTTCATACTCTATGTATGAGTCCCATCCGTTTTCCCTTAGAAAATCTACTAGCCACTTTTGGAAAAGATTATGATCTTTATAGGTGGTTTCTTTTTGGGAAAAACACCATTCTTTGATTTTATTTAGGATTATCTCACTTGTCAATTATTGTAACCTCAATTTCTAGGGTTTCACTATTTTATTTTTCAATTTTAATGGAACTTTTAGATAATATAATTTCGTAAAACTTTTTTCAGGTTCTTTGGTGGTTCAATAACCTGTTTTAATAATTTCAGGATTTCAGGTTGGCTCTTGCAAATATCATGTAAATTAACTATTCCAATTATGCGGTTTTCGTGCCTAACTGGAAGATTTTTTATTTTTTTCTCAAACATAATATGTGCAGCCTCCTTCAAGGCCGTTTTAGGGCTAATGGTAATCAAAGGACTAGACATTATATTCTTCACTTTTGTCTTATTGGCATCCTTACCTTCTGCAACTATCCGTTTTATGATGTCCCTTTCAGTAAGTATTCCTTTTGTTTTTCCTTCAGCTGTAACAATGATAGCACCCATGTCGATTTGCGCCATGATTTCTGCGGCTTTCTTAACCGATACATCCTCATCTAGAATAGCGACTTTAGTGATCATCACATCTTCCGCTTTAAGGGGAATTAATTTTTTTTCTTTTGTCTTTGTTTCATTTTTATCGTTGGACAAGAAATCACCAGTTAAATAGTGAAAGTTCTAGAATAAAAAACGTATACTTTTTTCTTATGAATTTAAAAGGTATGATTATGTTTTTTTGGTTAATCATTTATTTTATATAATTAACGACTTTTCCTTCTAGAGTAAGAGTGTATACTAAAATTCCCTGGTTATCTTGTTTTTCTATGCAAAAACTGTGTTCCTTGAGGCGTATACTGCTTAGCTAATACGTTTCTTGGAGCTCATCCTTGAAAAACAGTTCCATGCAATATTGTATATTTCTGATTTTTAATATATTTTCTAAAAAATTATGTTATTAACATAAAAGATAATTACTTCTATTTTTTTATGTAATCTTGAGGTTTTTACCGATAGTTGATCCCATTCTTAGTTGCAGAAGCATTAGAAGCTATGAAAATAAAGGAGATACTTGAAGAAAATCTTAAATCAAATTCTAGATAGCGGGACAAATATTCTCCTTCAGCAGCTAATTATGCAACCTATTCATTTCATAATCCTAAAAGATCAAGTATATAAAAAAGAAATTATTCTACTAATCTTTTTAGCCGTTTTCTAAAAGATGCACCTGTTGATAATTGTTGGATGTGCAGATGTTAAAGCTCGTTTGACTGGAAAATGGGCAGTTGTTGATGCTACGATAGCAATGCAGAACATGGTTATTGCTGCTTTGGACTTTGGGAGTTGGCTCATGTTTGGATAGGAGCTTTCAATGAAAAAAAAGTAAAAGAGAAATGCTTAAAATCCCTGATAAATGGAAAGTGGTTGCGCTCATTAACCCTTAGGTTATTCTGCAGAGCAACCAAAACTTAGAAAATAAGAAATCTTTTAAGGATCTTTTTAGCTTTGATAGTTTTTAGATAACTGAATATTATAATTATTTACTAAATATTTTCAAATCTGCTTTATTGTAAATCTTTTTCAACCTCTGTAATCTTTTTCCTGTGTAGTGCTTTAACGAGACGAAGTATTATCACTTAAACAATTAAGTTAATAAATACATATGTTTATAAGCTATTATGTGTATAATGTATTATAAGGATAAGCGAATTAAGGTGAATAAATAGTGATAGTTAAAATAGATACAAAAGTAGACGTTTTGCAGTTCGCTTTATTGGAAAAACGGCTAACACGGGGTACCGTACAACAAAATTCTAACTAATGTTAGGTGATTAAAACTGGGAAGAATCAACGTATATCTTTCCAGATTCTCTGGAGAAGCAACTCAGACTAAAAACAATAGAGACTGTTTGGCGGAAAAAAAGGAGATTTAACCCGAGCAGTCGAACAAGCAGTGAGATTGTGGATCGCAAACAAAGAATAGATATTTTAAAAAATTGTTTTTTCACCGAAATAAAACGGTAACAGAACAGAATAAAACATAGTCGATCTACAATTACCCCCTAACAAAATTTGACTTCCATATTTTTTAGAAGTCCATCAATAAATTAACAAAGGTAAAAAAAAATGAATAAAAAAATTAATAGAGGTGAAATATTATGGCTGATATAGTTGACACAGCAATAGCCGCAGGAACTTTCAAAACTCTTGTCACAGCAGTAAAAGCAGCGGGATTAGTAGAAACACTGAAAAGTAAAGGCCCATTCACAGTTTTAGCTCCTAATGATGAAGCGTTCGCAAAATTGCCAGAAGGTACAGTTGAGGGGCTCCTCAAAGACATACCAAAGTTGAAATCAATCTTAACATACCACGTGATTTTAGGAAAAGTTATGGCAGCAGATGTAGTAAAACTAAAGACCGCAAAAACTGTTCAAGGACAAGAAGTAAAGATTGACGCATCTAAGTGGCATCTTCATAAGAACCCAAAAATCAATGGTGCAAACGTATTGAAGGTTGATATAGCAACGGATAATGGCGTTATCCATGTGATCGATAAGGTATTATTACCAAATTAGAATCAAAAAAATTTTAAGCCACTCTTCTTTTTTTATATTTTTTTAAAAAATTGTTTTCTTCACAACATTTTTGAAACTGAGCTAAGAGTTATTATCTAATATTTTCAAGTTTGCTTTATTATAAATTTCTCTTAATAGTCGTGTTCCCTGAGGAGTATCATGCTTAGCCAAAATGTTTCTAGGGGGCTCTACCTTGAAAAATGTCAATATACCTATCTGGAATTAACGCTTTGCCCATCTCCTGACTGAAAAAATCCCTCAAATCTTTAGGCTTCAAGTAAATTTCAGATTTTTCTCTGGCTCTTTTCCAAATTCCCAAGAATCTTCATGGCCAATAACGAATAATCTATCCAGTTTATTTTTTGAAATTTCTATTTTTTTCAAGTATTCTTGTAAAATCTTTTCAGCTTCCTCATTATAGAAGCTAATTCCAGTTTGTTTAGTTTCTCCAGAATGACAATTTGGAATAATACACCTAAGTTCTGTATTAATTTCGCTTTTTTTAAGATATAAAACCTCACTTTTTCTCAATCCTGAACTAGCTAAGAAAATAGCTATACACTTTACAGTCAAGTCATCTATGGCTTCGATAAACCGTTTAATCTTTGAAGGCTCTATTTCCTCTTTAAACTTTAAAGGACTATGAAGGATGTTTATACCCGTTCATAAAAGTTAATCCTTTGTAGTCTCTGAAGTAAGCCTTGAACGCAGAAATTATATTAGAAACATAATCCAAGCAACATTCTTGCTTCTTTTTCTCAATGTATTTTTGAATATTCTATATCTGTAACGGTTTTTCTGTTTTGCATGAATGTGCGAATCTTGCTAGTATAATGGTAGACTGTTCCTTTGTCCTAAATTTAATTTAGCCTTAGAAAACAGCTTAAAACCCTCTAAATCCATTAAAAAATCCTTATTAATTGAAAAAGGAGACTGTTGTTGTCGCCGGTTCAAACCCGGCCCTCGGCACATTAATGATCTTTGTTAAGAAGTTACTTTTTTTACGTGGGAAATCCTATAAGTTGCAAAAAACATGTTAACTATTTATGCGACCTAATCAGTTGAGAAGTGAAATCAAACTGGGACTCCGTGTGGCAGTAGTCTTGAAACAACATCAAAGAACTGGTAAACTAACTGAAGGCATTGTTAAACAAATTCTGACAAATAGTTCAATTCATCCACATGGTATCAAAGTTCGTCTGACAGATGGAAAAGTGGGTAGAGTACAAACGATATTGAAGTAAAAATGTAACATGTTAAGTTTAATAAAATTCATACATCCGTTTTACCCTTTACTTCCTAGTTTGAGATAGTCATAATAATGTAAACAAATATGTGTACTTTGAGTTGATTTTTTGGTGAAAGCAATCTGGAAAGGAGAGGTTATCGCGCAAAGCGATAAATTTGAGATAGTTGAAGGCAATTATTATTTTCCTCCAAATTCCATAACTAAAGAGTTCTTGAAAGAAAGTAATACACATTCTACATGTCCTTGGAAGGGTATTGCTAGCTATTATGATGTGATTGTAAAACAAGACATTAACAAAGACGCAGCATGGTATTATCCTGATCCAAAACCAGCAGCTAAGCAAATCAAAGACTTTGTTGCCTTTTGGAAAGGTATTATTATTCAAGAGTAAGGAACTAACCTTCAAATTCAACTTTTTTTCTAATAAAACCGGATTTTTTTTAATTTATTCTTTCTTCCTCTTTTGAAATGAGAAAGCTACCATTCAATTTATATTTTATAGACAACAAAAAGATTTATTGCAATGCTAGACGATACGGGATTTCAAGTTATAATTCTATTTGCCTCACTTATTGGTTTAGCTTCCTCTAGTCATTTTGCTATTAAATCTGTAGAAGATATTATTGAATTAACAAGATTAAGTGATGTTTCTGCTGGTTTTATACTTCTTTCAGTGCTTACATCAGCTCCTGAAATACTTGTAGCCTTTTTTGCAATCGCTGAAGGAAATTCTGCTGTTAGTGTTGGTGATGTTTTAGGATCAAATATTTTCAATATTGCTTTCGTTCTTGGGTTGTTAGGCATATTCGGATATCTTAAATTATGTTGCAATGATCTTATTTTAGAACTAGCTGATATGTTATCGGTTATTGCTCTTATTCCCTTGCTATTGTTGATCAACCAATTTACATCTTATGTGATTCCAAGTCAAATCATAGGTCTTATTCTTCTGCTAGCTTTTGTTGTCAACACTATTTTGATTTCCAAGAAAAAAACCCCAACAATCAAGTTGGTTTGTGAAAAAGATAAATGTGAAATTAAAGAAGTTAAACCGGTTTCAGAAGAAATTAATGATGATAATAAAATCTCAAATTTTAAAAAAATTAAAGTGATTACCTCTCTCTTAGTTAGTTTCGCAATAGTGGTGATATCTGCACAATTTACAGTTTCTTCTGCTTCAAAAATCGCAATTGCATTTGGTATCCCTGCTATCCTAGTGGGTGCAAAACTTGTAGCTATTGGAACTTCGCTTCCTGAATTAACACTTGACATCGCAGCAGTAAGGCGAGGGAGAGTTCAGCTTGCTATTGGAGGTATAATTGGTTCTAACCTCACTAACTTGACACTAGTTTTAGGTCTAGTTCTGATAGGATCGCCTTTTCAAGTTGATATGACTGTATTTTTAGAAATACTACCCTTCTTGTTGATAACCTCCATTTTGTTCTGGCGTTTTGTTATGAGAGGTGGCATTTCGAGAGTTGAAGGTGCAATTTTGTTGATTTCTTATATTGCTTTTCTGGTACTTGTTGTGTAATCTTTGGATTTAAAAAGAGAAGAGATAACCAATACTTTTAAGTTATTTATTTAGACTTAAAAATAAGGTTTTGATTGATTATGTCTATGAAATTTAAAATATTAAACTTAAATCAAAAATCTTTTATTGAAGTGTTACGCGGAACAGAGAAATCCAACATCACAAATCTGCCCGCTGATGTAGAGTTAATCGATATCAAATATAATTTGTTTTCTGGTCAAATTCAGATTATTGTGCGAAGTGATGATTTTGAAGATACTGGTTCATATCCAATTCCCAATTTTCAGGATAGTTCTGTTCATACTCCCATTGTTCTTCAAAACCTTTAGTGACTTCAAAACCTTTAGTGACTTCAAAACCTTTAGTGACTTCAAAACCTTTAGTGACTTCAAAACCAAAAGTTGTAGAAACAACTAGCGTTAATTCGAATAAAATTATTAGTGCATATCAAAAAGAATTTAATCCTGAGCAAATTGAATTGTTAAATTTTTCAGTAAAAGGAGATTATCTTATAGTTAAACCTGCTCAATATTTGAAAAATGAATGGAATGAGATCAATGAAGTCGTTAAGAATATTGGTGGCGAATGGATTAAAGGTTCGATAATTAGCTATTGGAAGATTCCAATTTAACAGATTTTATTAATCTTCGACTTTGGATTGACTAGTGCTTTTTTTGATTTCTGCACTTTACTTAGTTTTTTTGCTTTTTTTATTGAAATTATATTTATTTTATTGAGTAAGATATCGTAAAGCTTAATATATCATATTGTGTTTGGTGTTTTGGGGATTTCAATGGCTAAAGCCGCTTGGGTAGCTCCACTTTATCTATCTATAGCTTGGACGCTAATGATTACATATCAAATATTTACTCAAACTGCAGTTTCGACATTGGTAGCAAACGTAAATACTTTTGTTCCTTCGGTAGGTTTATGGTTAACTTCTAGGATAGATCTGGTGGTCTTTGTTTACGGTTTTGCATGGGTTTTTGTTCTATCGTCTGCTATCCCTGGTGTAATTCTTGGAAAAGAACGGGGTGTTCTTGCCCAATTTTTTCTTTGTTTAACATTGACTTTTTTGGCTGTGGTGATGGTAGATATTTTAGAAACATACGCTCAAGTTTCTATGAGTCAGTTGCTTGGCTTTTCTTATTTCTTCAATAACCTTGTTGTAGCTTCGTTATATCTGGTGATACCCTATGTTTTGATGATTGCATTAGATATCCACTCAAGAAACATGGTTAAACAAAAACAAAATTTAGAATTGCTTACTGAGAATTATCTGGAAAATACTCCCGTTAAAGAAAAGTACTAAAGAAATTAGAAAATATTGAATATGACACTGTTTGTTCATTTAAGAACTGTTTTGAGTAGTTTGGATTTTTTTATTCGCGAATATGTTTTTTTTTGGACATATGTCGATTTTTGAAATATATCGTCTTTAAAACAAACTATATATTGAATCTTGCGATGCAATATGTATCTGAGTAAAACACAACAACAGTACAACACAAATACACAAAAAGTTGAAAATTTATGCAAGTAGAAAAACTAACAACAAAAAATAATCTATCACTATTAAGACAAAAAAAAGTTATTCCACCAAATTCTTATTCAATACTTCTAGAAGCAATTAATGAAAGTTTTGCTACATTTATCAATTCAACAAAATTTGATATATTTCTTTGTTTAGAAGAAAAATATGGCCTCACTAAACAAAATATTCCAAATAATATTGAAAAATTCGTAGACATATTAGAAAACTTGTTCGGATCGGGAGTTGGCTTAATTGAAATCAAAATAATCGAACTAATTAATAAAAAAATATGTGACTTTACCTATAACCCACCAAATGGTGAATTAATTTTCAAAAAATATTTAGTTGAATTACTATCTTTCCTAAAAAACTAATCAATACTGTTTATCTTTGCTTTTACTATAAATCTTTGCTAATCTATAATTCAGCTAATTGAAGATTAACTACCTTTTTTTAAAAGATAATCTTTCACATATAATATTGTATTACTCTCGAGTGATGTTAAATTTTGATCAAATATTTTATATCCCTTATCTGAGTTTTAATAATGAATAGACAATGGCCAAAATTCGATATTATAAGGGTCTATACCGAGTAAAAATTGTTACCGAAAGCATTGGTTACTATACAATCGAAGCCCAGGAAGTTTTTGAAGATATTTTTAATGGGAAAAAAATCAAAGTTATGAAAGGTGACCAGCGAATCGTTGCTTCAGACACTCTTTATGAGAAGATGACTTTTCTTCCTCCAATTCAAGAACACGCTTATGAATTAAAAATGGAGAAGAAATTAAAACAATTAATAGCAAATCTAGAAAAAAACAATCAAAATCCAAAATAAAAACAAATAGTTCCCAGATTTTTGTATTGTAAATTATTTAATAAATTAAAATTATTATTATCAATTAATGATATTCGCTAATATTTTTCAAAAGAAGTTCTTCTTTTTGGGATAAAATTTACGATTTTAAAATAGCTTTTGCAATTTAATTTATTTACATATTTAACACTTTATTTGATACAAACAATGACATCTATCAAAGATTATTTTTTATGAATTTGGTATTCAAAGCTTAAATTGCACACTATGTACTTTCACTTCATAAGGAGAAAAACATTTGCAAGGCCAAACAATTGAAGATGGGGATTATGTACTTCTCTGTTTAGATTCCAGAAGAACATATCTACTCAAAATCGAGGTTGGAAAAACATTTCACACTCATAAAGGCTATTTAAAATTAGATGAACTAATCGGAAAACCCTATGGTTCAAAATTAGAGAGTAACTCAAAAATATCTTTCACTGCTTTAAAACCAATTCTTGAAGACTATATAATGAAATCATCACGAAAAACTCAAATAACCTATCCAAAAGATGCCGCGTTAATAGTCATGTTTAGCGGAATTGGTCCAGGAAGTCGTGTAGTAGAATCTGGAACAGGCACAGGTGCGCTAACAACTGCTCTTGCTCATTACGTAAAACCTGAAGGGAAAATTTATACCTACGATATCCGTGAAGAATTCAAACTAAATGCAGAAAAGAATTTGAAACGTGCACACCTGCTAGATTTTGTAGAACTAAAAAGTGGAGATGTTACTGGTGGCATTGAGGAACGCGATTTAGATGCAATAATCTTAGATCTAGCTACTCCCTGGTTAGTTATTTCTCATGCATATGAAGCTTTAAAACCGTCAGGAACACTAATCTCTTTTAGTCCAACAATTGATCAAGTTGTAAAAACTACAGAAGCTCTTGAAGACTATAATTTTACGTTTATTGAAACAATTGAATGTTTAATGAGATCAATGCAAATCTCTCGAGGAAAAACTAGACCACATACTATGATGACAGGACATACAGGTTATATTACTCGCGCTCGAAAAACCATAATTTCCAAAGAAGAACCCACAATTGATCCAATTTAAATTATTAATTTGGTTAAACTCAGTTCTTATTAGTTGTTTGTTACTCCTAAGGACCAAAAAGCTTCTTTTAATTGCTTTCCCCGAGTAAATCCATAATAAAAACCCATTATTGCCGAAAAATAAGGAATTAACACGTTATTTACGGCTTTGTATAAAAATGGGTTTTTTATTCTATTTTCAAGGAAAGTTGGTTTCCAAAGACGAATATTGTATTCCCAACAGCGTATAAAGAACTCCCAACGTATTTTGGATAATGAATCTAGTTCTGCTCCTTTATTATTCATTAACACACAATTTTCTAATGGTACAAAAAATAATGGAACGTAAAATGCTTTGTAACCTTTTAGTTTATCCATCAATTCAAGTGTTTCTAGAACATCCTCTTCTTTTTCATCGGGAAGTCCAACAATTAATGTAGCTAATGGACACCAGTTATTATCATTCAATATTCCAAAAGCATTTGTCACTATTTCTTGCCATTGTTCAGGTTTAAATGGTAACATTTTACCTGCCATGTATTTTTTCATTAAACGTGAACTGCCTGTTTCAATGCCAGTTTCAGCAGTAATTATATCTTTTCCACCAAATGAATACCAACTGTGTTCGATTAGAATTTCTGCTAAATCTTTTATCATTTGAGGATTATGTACTACAGGCGCTAGTGAAATATGTGAAGTTTGAATACCTTTTACACCAGGTCGATTTGCAACACTCTGAACTAGTTTTGTAACTGCTTTTGTATTAGGTACAAATCTTTCGCTTTTTGTACCATATAAAAATAAGTCTTCTGTGACTAAAGTAATTTGTTTGCTGCCTTCTCGAATTGTCATGTCAACTTCTTGGATTATATTATCAAGAGGTACGTCTACTTTATGTTGCACTGTTGGAGTGCAAAATTGACAATTTCTACCGCATCCTTTTGAAATTTCTACTGCTCCATGGATTGCTGCGTGTTTACAGGGTGGCATCTTTGTATAATCCCAATCTGGCATAGTATCGTCATCTCTTATTATTCTTGGAATTTGTTGGCCATTAACTGCGTTTCTGAAAACTTCATTAATTTTTTCTGGTCGTCCGCCTATCAGCACAGAATCGATCCCATATTTGTCAGTCATATGTTTTCGTTCTAGCTGCCAAGCACCAAATCCTCCTACAATTATTTTAGGTTGAAATTTTTTTATCGCAGGATTAGATACTAGTTTTTGGAATTCAACTGCGTTCATTGGTTCTCCACCCCCAATTATTGAAGAATATGTTTTGCTAACATAACCCATGCCTGTTGGATCCATTGAGGATATCCCAACAACTTTGGTATTGGAACCAATAAAAGCTTCTAAATTTTCTGGGTGAACAACAGCAACCTCAGAGTCATTAAATCCATTTTTTAGAAGAATTGTTTCAACTTTTCTTAATCCATAAGGAGCAAACCTGACCCTTTCGTTTGGGTAACGTTCCACTGGAGGATAGAGTGTTTTTCTTGCAAACCCAAGAGGAATTGGTCCTAAACCAAAACCTGCAGAAAAAGCCATAAACGGATTCTTAAAGAAGTCACTCATCTCTGTGGATGATGCTGTTAAAACAATTTTGACTCCTGTATTTTCCGTTTTTATTCTCTCCTGATTTTATAAGATGATAGAGAAAGAGATTGTTTCAATATACTATTAACAATTGCTGTTCCTCATTGGATAGATTAAAATCAAAATTGCCGTCCGATTAACTCTGAGCTTTCATCCTAATGTCAAGCTAATGCCTTTTCTTCATCCGGCAAGAGCAATATAGAAATTGTACATAAAAGGCTTCCCAGCATTCAAGATAATATGTTTTGATGATATAGTTATTTAAAAAAAATATGATTATACAATTGGAAAACTTTTTACCAAATAACTTCTATTTGTCTATTGTTTATCTTTTAGAATTGGTCAAAATGCATGACGAAAAGTTATTAAGTAATTGGGTATTCTTCTAATCGGCAAGAAAAATAACATCGACTATGCCTATGTTTAAGTATAAGACCTTCTCTTTAAGAGGGAATTAGTCGAATCAACTAAAAAAGTTAAAATAGTTGAATGAAGAGGTGAAAATGTATGGAATACGTTTATGCTGCAATGCTCCTTCATAAAGCAGGAAAAGAAATAAATGAAGAAAGTGTATCGAATATTTTAAAAGCGGCAGGGATTGCTGCTGACACTGTTAGAGTAAAAGCTATAGTTGCTTCTTTAAGTGAGGTAGATATAGAAGAAGCAATAAAATCTGCGCCTACCATGATGGCTGCCCCCGCAAGTGCACCAGCAACCGCAGAAGCTGAAGAAAAACCGAAAAAAGAAGAAAAGAACGCAGAAGAAGAACAGGGTAAAGAAGATGCAGCACTTGAAGGTTTAGGTGCTTTATTCGGTTAAGAAAATAGTAAAAAAAATCCTTTTATTCTATTTTCTTTCTATCTTAATTTTTATTTTTTTTAGTAATTAATATTTTCCAAACAACTATTGGTAACCATCCGCAGATTATCATTAATGTGCCTGGAAAACCTCCAATTTCACGCTGTAGAATTGGTTCCAAAAATTCTATAATTTCAGGCAAAAATGCCTCAAAAATTCCAAAAGATACAGTCATGGCTATTGCAGACAATACACCAATTTTTTTCCCATATTTTTTATAAGTTTGGAGACCTAGAATTCCAGCAAAAAAGAAATCACCTAGCCCAAGTCCTCTGGACAGAAGCATTCCATCAACATATTTTAGCGGAATATTTGGTAATCTTACTAGTACTGGTAACCCTAATTCAGTAAATTGTTGAGCTGCAACGACCATACTTCCAGTACCTAAAACCAAGATAATATCTACAACAGTAAGTAAAATAGCGAAAATGAATGATGTTTTCCAAGTAAACATAGAACCAAGATAAAGAATTATTAAAACTGCAAATAAGAATCCATAAACGTTTAAAAGAATTGGAGACCACACCGAGATACCATCGTATGCTAAATTATAAAAAACAAAAAATAATACAAACAAAACAGTTGGTTGAAGGGCAATAAACCATTTTTCATTATGTTTTTTATTTTTGAACTCAAATATGATAACAGAAAGAGCAAAAAAACCAAATATAAAAAAAGATAAAGCTCTGATGAAACTTATATTATCTACAAAAGGTTCTAGCAGACTAATTGTTCCAACGGAAAATCCAATTAGGCAAAAAACCAATGAAAAGATTTGAGCTTTTTTTCTTTCTAAATTTGAAAATAAGTACGAGAATACGAAAAGTAACATTGAATACGAAAACATAAAAACTGATAAAATTATATTTTGAAAAATTTGACCTGGATTTAATAATGAAATAAATGCAATTGCGGAAATGGTTATAGTAATCATAACTACTAAGAAAATTACGTCTTTGGTTTGAAACTCTTTTTCCTCAAGGACATCTTTTAGTTTTCCTTCTGATTTTTTATTTAGAAAAAAGGCAACTAATATTACTACTAGTAATGCAGTTGGCATTGCTAGGTCTAAATTTGCCATGGAAAGCAAATATTTAAACTCAGATTTATTTGTTTACTTTTTATATCTTTTATTTAGTTAAACTTTTTTTGTTTGGGTTCATTTTAATTTCTAAATGAGTTAAAAATAGCTAAAGTTGCTATTACAGCTTCTTCAGTTCTAATTGTTTCAGTGCCTTGTTTAGGAATAGTGTTTACCAAAAAATCTGTGTGTTTTCTTATATCTATACCCTCATCTTTTGCTATCTCAAATAATCCTCTATTTGGTGCACCAAATTCTATTATAATGTTATTTGCTTTTTTGTATTTTTTCACAATTTCCGATAAATTGCTGTTGAAATCTGCACCTTTTCTAGCGGTACCAATTATCAAATCAAAATTATTATTCGCAATTACGTTACTCAAGGACTTCTTTTCTGCAAAAACAGAAAAACCCCAATAAAAAGGAATTTCCTCTTTATTAACTGTTTGAACTTCTATTCTGTTATCTATTTTAATTATTTGTGAAATTACACGATCTCCAACTAGTCGCTGTCTTTCTCGCAAAAGTGCAAGTTTTTCAACTCCAATCTCTATTAACATTCCCTCTTTTACTTTTTTTACTATAATTCCTTCGCGATATTCACCGCTTTTTATCTTTCTAGATTTGCTAATTAATGGATGATTTGGAGTTCTTAGTGGAGGAAGAATCCCAGCAAATTTCAATTTTGCATCTAATCCGAAAAGCTTCTTTCTTAGATATTGGGGAGCATCCATATATTTTAATAAAGTTACAATAAAATCAATTTCTGTACTTTGGCTAGTTTTAGGTTTATCAGGAAAAATTATTATTTTGTCAACTCGAAAAATCGCGGCAGTTCTTCCTATTAATCCTATTTTTGCAGTTTTTTCTCTTAAATGTGGAGTGTTTGTAATAATTGACGCTGGTATGGCGATTGTTAGATTCTTTCCAATCATTGAGTGAAAACTTCCGAATAGAAAATTTTATGCACTTGCGTTTAGCTTAAAAGTAAAATAGGAATATAAAAGTGAAGGTAAGCAGGTGAATAATATGGATCCTCTAGTACTTGATGATATTGCTGAAATTAAAAAAATTGATAAAAACAATATGCTATCTTACCTAGAAAACATAGCTGAACATTATAAGATGGCAAGAAAAAATTCTGATTCTATCTCTGTGAATTATCCTAACCCTTCAAATATAATTATTGCCGGTATGGGTGGTTCAGCAATTGGTGGAGAAATACTTCAAAATTGGGCTAAAGATAAAATTAATGTTCCACTTGAAGTTATTAGAGACTATTCTCTTCCAACTTATGCTAATTCTAAAAGTCTTGTATTAGTTTTAAGCTATTCAGGTGAAACTGAAGAATCTTTGAGCACTTTTTTGGATGCGCTAAGAAAAGGTTGCATGATATATTGTATCAGTTCTGGAGGGAATTTGATTAAGCATGCTAAGCGATTAGGAATACCTCATTTAATGGTTCCATCTGGAATGCCTCCCCGTGCCGCCTTACCCTACATGTTAACTCCACTACTTTTACTAATTGAAAAATTTGGATTGGTTAATACCGTTTCTGAAGACTTAGTTGAAGCAATTAGCATCTTAAAACAAATTAGCAAAGATAACTTACCTGAAATCCCTGCGAATAAAAATAAATCAAAACAAATAGCGATAGGGATTGCAAATACTGTACCCGTAATTTATGCCTTTGGAATTTACAGCAGTATAGCACATCGCTTTAAACAACAATTCAATGAAAACAGTAAAATTCCCTCTGCGTGGGATATTTTCTCTGAACTTAATCATAATGAAATAGTTGGGTGGGAACAAATTGGGAAATTTTCTAATAATTATTCATTGATATTTCTAAGAGATAAAATAGAACCAATTCAAATAAAGAGTAGAATCGAAATCACTAAATCAATTTCCACTTTACCTGTGAAAACATTCGATATTTGGAGTAAAGGCAATAGTGATTTAACGAAAATGCTATCGATTCTATGTATTGGTGATTTTATAAGCGTTTATCACGCGATTCTTAACAAAATAGATCCTACTCCAGTGAATACCATAAATTTGCTCAAGGAAAAAATTAAAACCTTTGGTACAAAAGAAAAGATTTTGATTGATCTGAATAAAATTTCAGATCTAAAGTGATTATTTAACTGTTTTCAGTTATGAATGTTTGAAAAGTTTCTTTTGCATCTTCAATAGGATTTACTGAAATCGTTTTTTTAAAAGCGTATACACAAATAGGAGTTATTGCTCCTTTAAATTTTTGATTTAAGGCAATCTTCATTGCTCTTGTAACATCGAAAAGAACAGATCCTGCATTAGGTGCATCGATTGTTGAAAATTTTATGTCTATTTTCATTGGAGTGTTGCAGAAATAATTTCCACTTATCCAAAAGTAACTATCACGTTTATTTTTCAAAAAATCTACATAATCAGTTGATCCAGCTACAACTTCAGCTTTGTATGGTAATGCGGAAGATACAGATTGAGTTTTTATATCACGTTTGACGGTTCGAGTTCTATCATGTGTATCCATTGATTCGGCTCCCCCACCAACATCCAGTTGGTAAGTTTCAATTATTTTTACACCGTTATTTGATAATAATTTCAATAATGTTTTATGTAGAGCTGTTGAGCCAACTTGATCAATTAAATCATCCCCAACCAAAGGCAATCCTAACTCTTCAAATCGTTTTACCCATTTCTCATCACTTGCTATAAAACTCGGAGTAGCATTAATGAATCCACATCCTGCCTCTAAAGCTTGTTCAGCATACCATTTGGATGCTTCTATAGCTCCACTTGGAAGTAGATTAATAACAACTTCAGCTCCAGTTTCTTTAAGTATTTTTGATACATTAGAGTCTGGTATATCGCTAACATTAATACTATTTTTTGTTCCCTTACTTACTCCATCTAGCTGGGGGCCTTTATTGACAATAATACCTGTGAGGTTTACGTCAGCAACTTTTGGAGTATTATTTAATCCTGAAAAAATAGCTTCTGATAAATCCTTTCCTACTTTATTCTCATCAATATCAAAAGCCGCAACAATTCTAATATCTGAAGGACTCATGCCCCCTAAAATGGGGTTTTGTAATCCACTATTACTCTCATTTAGATCTACTTTAGAATAATAGATTAAACCTTGAACAAATGCAGAACTGCAATTACCAATTCCAATCAGTGCAACTTTAACTTGTGACAATTTGGACACCTTTTTATGGACTTTTCTTATAGTGAAGTCCTTATAAAAACCATCGCTATCAAGTCGTATTTCTAATACTTCTTAAATATTTTTTTTAAAATAATATTAAAGTTAAATTTATTTTTTATTTGAAAACTGGATTTTTTAATAAAATCAATGTAGACTTTCTTAAATTAGGATTATTTTTGTTTTTGCATATAAGCTATAAAGACAATAAAGAACAGAGTGGAAATCAATATCAATCCCCGTTTGCAAACTGTTTATTCTTTTTTTATGGCAACCTTTAATTTCTATTTTTTCCTTAAGCTAAAAAAGGGTTATTATAATGATCAATAGTGAAGAACCCGATAAATTCTTAGTTATTAACGAACTAGCTCGTCGAAGAGGTTTTTTTTGGTCATCATTTGAGATTTATGGTGGTGCTGGAGGATTTGTTACTTATGGTCCACTAGGAAAAAAACTAAAATTAAATATTGAATCTAAACTCAGAGATATTTTTGTTAATAAACTCGGAATTTTTGAGATAGAATCTTCAATTATTACCCCCGGTAAAGTTTTTGAGTCCTCCGGCCATGTAAATCACTTTAAAGAACCGATGGTTGAATGTCAAAATTGCAACAAACGATTTCGAGCTGACCATCTAATAAATGAAAAAATGGGAATTTCATTAATAGATATTGAAAAAATGAGTTTATCTGAAATAGCAGAAGTTATTAAAAAAAATGAACTTGAGTGTCCAGAATGTAAACATGGTCTTAAAGAACCAACCCAATTTTTAACAATGTTCAAAACCACTATTGGTCCCTACTCTGGAGCAGCTGGATATGGTAGGCCAGAAGCCGCTCAGAGTATTTTTGTAGAGTTCAACCGATTATATAAGATGGCTCGAGAAAAACTTCCTTTTGGCGTCATTCAAATAGGACATGCCCTTAGAAATGAGATCTCTCCTAGACAAGGCCTCATTCGTCTTAGAGAGTTTACTATAGCAGATTTGGAATTCTTTTTCGACCCTGAAACACCAGAATGCCTTTTAATACACGAAGTAGAAACCGAACTTTTGCCTTTATTATTAGCTGAAAAACGAGAACGCGGGTTAGAGGACATCATAATGCTAACTGTACGTGAAATTTTGGATAAAAAAATTGTTTGTTCTGAGTGGCAACTTTTTTTTATGGTTATGGCCAAAAAGCTACTGCTTTCAATTGGTATACCTATTGAAAAACAGCGTTTTATTGAAAAACTTCCTTGGGAAAAAGCGCATTACGCAACTCAGTGTTTTGATCAAGAAGTTCATGTTACTCGGTGGGGATGGATAGAAGTCTCTGGACATGCTTATCGTACTGATTTTGATTTAAATTGTCATATGGAATCTAGTGGTACTGATTTTAGAGTTTTTAAAGAATTTGAAAATCCTATAGAAGAAAAACAGTGCGTAGTTAAACCAAAAATGTCTATCCTAGGTCCAGAGTTTAAAGATAAAGCAGCTGAAATTGTAGAAAATCTGTTAAAAATCCCAGGACCAGAACTTATTGAATCTTTTGATAAAAAAGGATACTATTTAGTTGGTGATAAGAAAATATCCTCAAATCACGTGGAAATTATACAGCAAAAAAACACTATTCGAGGTAAACGTTTTATTCCTCATGTGGTTGAGCCAAGTTTTGGGGTTGATCGGCTTTTTTACGTAGCTTTAGAATATGCTTTAAACATTAAAGATGATCGCAATATTCTAAGTTTTCCCAGAATTATTGCGCCAATTCAAGTTGGAGTTTTTCCTTTAGTGAATAAAGATGGCATAAACAAAAAATCAAAAAAAATAGCCGCTTTCTTGCGATCTGAAGGTCTATTAGTAGAATTTGATGATGCCGGATCTATTGGGCGAAGGTATGCAAGAGCAGATGAAGCCGGTATTCCATTATGTATAACAATTGATTATACCACTCTAAAGGATGATACTATTACAATACGCGATCGCGATTTATGGAGTCAAATTAGAGTTCCTCTATCTAACTTACCGATGTTGTTGAGTGATTATTTTAAAGAAAAAATAAAGTTCAATGATTTTGGTGATTTCACTAAATCCAAGTAGTTATCTTTTTTAGTACACTTGTCTAATAAAATTAAGTTAATAAATTGATTATTTGCGGGCGAGAAAATTTTGGTACTTCCAGCAGAAACTGAACAGCGAGTAAAACGAAGAGCTATGAGTGCTTGTCGAGACAGTCTAAGAAAGGTTTTAGATGTAAATAGAAAAATTCCCCAAATGGCTGAACTTTTTTTAAAAGATGATAAAGAAGCCGCTAGAAACCTTTTTATTGAAATACAAAAAGGTGAAGAAGAAGTCGTTAAAGCTAGGCGTCTTGTTTCTCAAGAACTTTCAGAAATTGGAGCCATATTACTGAGTCGAGAAGATTTTCTAAGGTTTACTAATCTTTCAAGTGAAATTGGAGATTTTTCAGAGGGAATCGCTTATTATTTATTGGAAATAATGGAACATAAATGGAAAGTTCCAGAAGATATAAAAAAGGATTTACTAAAACTTGCTGACGCTGTACTTGAATCTGTGCTTAAACTAAGAGAAGTTATGATGGTTCTAACATATGGGTTTGCTAAAACTTTAGAAAAAGCTACAGACGTAGAAATTGCTGAAAGAACTGTTGATGGTCTTTTTAGGGCTCTAACAATAAAAATACTTACCAGCAAAATAGATACTCCCGTTTTGTTGCTCTTAAGAGATATCCTTCAAATGTTAGAAAATTCGGCTGATAAAGCTGAAGATGCAGCAGATGCAGCACGTATGCTGTCTTTTACAATGTAGGAAAGAGCGAAAAAAACTCATGGCGAAAACCAAAGTTGAGTTAATCGACAATTTTCTTGTTGTATGGGATCCAAAAGATGGGTCGGAATTGTATAAGTTAGGTTATTTTGGTAAACCACTTGGGATTCCAAAACCAAAAATACCTGAATTTAAAGTACCTTTAATATTAGATTTGATGGAAGGTTTGTTTCTTTTTGAGACTGGGAAATTGATCATAACTCAGGGTTCAAAAAAGAGAAAAATTGGATTAGTGGCACTAAAAAATAAGGCAAAAACACTTTACGATTCTTTTGATGAAAAATACGCTATTTATAAAGATTTGAGGGATAGTGGTCTTATTGTTACGCCAGGTATAAAGTTTGGTTGCGATTTTGCGGTTTACAAGTATGGACCTGGAGTTGAGCATGCTCCTTATATGGTTTCTGTCAAACCTTCAGGATCTGGTGTTACTGCTACTGAGATAGTGAAAGCTGGTAGATTAGCTACAACTGTGAGAAAGCGTTTCATTATTGGGGTGCCTGATTTGAAATCAAATACCGCAGAGTATTTGATATTTAAATGGTTTAAAGCTTAATTGCTCATTAAGATCTGATTTTTAAAATTTCCTCTAACTTTTTGATGGGGATAAATTTTTGTAGCTGATATATTACAGCCTTCTTTTATTACAACATTATCTGCTATAACTGAAATTGAGTTTATTTTTGTTGGATTTTTAATATTTGAATGAATTGTTACGTGCCTTCCAACTATACTATTTGATATTGTTGCGTTATCTTCAATTATAGTCCTGTCGAGTATTGCTGAATTTTCTATTTTAGTATCTTTTCCAATCCTAGAAAAGTTGTCTATGCAAGAATTGATTATTTTTGCTCCATCTTCAATTAGGCAATGTCTTCCAATAACTACAGCACCTTCAATTTCAATTTTTCCCTGTTTGATTTTGCGAATTATTTCTTGTCTTCTTTTCGCTGAATCCTGACTATCTCCTTGAACCCAAATATGATTTTTTTCATCAAGTTTTCCTCCGAAATCTTTGAGCCTGCTAAAACCCCCGTGGAGCAGATTATTCATTGCTTCTAAATAGTTACTTGGAGTTCCAACGTCAAACCATTTTCCTTTTATGGTATAACCGTAGACTGGATATTTTTTTTCTGTTAAATAAGGTATGAAGTCATAACCAAAATCTAGTCTATTTTTCCCTTTGATTATTTTCTTAACTCCTTTTTCTTTGAAAATCTTCCTAATTTTAGGTGAAATCAAATACAAGCCTGTATTAGCTAGATTGCTTGGAGCCTCTTTTGGAGGGGGTTTTTCAATAAAAGAATTAATTCTATTATTCTTATCAATATTAGCAATACCTAATCCGGTTACATCTTCTACTTCTCTTAAAACTATGGTCATTAATGCTCCATTTTCACGATGGAATCTAGTTAGATCTTTAATATCTATTTCAAAAATGTTATCTCCCTGAACTGCGAATACTGGAGTTCCAATATCATAGTACTCCATATTTATTCTCGCTGAATCAGCACTTCCAAGATCTTTTACGTTAGGTTGGTATTTTATATGAATTCGAGGTTTGATTTTATATCTGGTAGAAAAACCATGACCTGAACCAAAATAATCGTACAAATCTCTATAGTTTGTGTATCCCTTTATCCCAAAAATAAAATTACGTACGCCTTGACGAGCAAGAGATAACAGAGAGTATTCTACTATTGGCCTGTTTAGTAGTCTTAAAGCTGCTTTACTAGTCTCTGCTGTTAATGGCAAAAGTCTAGTTGCTTTTCCTCCTACTGGAATGATTACACGCAACCTTTCTGGAAAGTAATTATCACCCACCAACGGACCATATTTGCTAACCAAAAACTTCACCAATAATTAACTATATTACAATGTGAGAATCGTATTAATCTTTTCAAATGTTTTTTTTCGCATTTATTTGTATATTTTTTCTGTGATATAAAAATGGTGAGATTTTCATATTTACCGTTTTTTATAAGTTGGTAATCTCAACACGTGTACTGTAACGACAATAGCCACTACTATCATTATTAATTGCATAGGTAGAACTAAAACTTCAGGTAAAATTCTATTTAAAAAGAAAATTGTTGATGTGCCAATCGTTACCCATAAGACTGTTAATGCAATAAACTTTGTTTTTCTAGGAATTCCTTTTCCTTCTTGATAATTTTTAATATATTCTCCAAACCATTTGTTATTTAACAACCATTTGTGCATCTTGGGCGAACTTTTGAAGTAACATGCTGCAGAAGCTAATAGGAAAGGTGTAGTTGGAAGAATAGGTAATATTATGCCGACTGCTCCTAATGCTAAACAAATAGACCCCGCAATAAACCATAAACCTCTAATGATCTTCCTTCCTTTTTTTGGGTGTTCCAAATTGTTTATTTTTCCTTTTGACATTAGGGTTCCTCTTTTTCTTAAAAGAAAATTAGTTTTAATCTTAGTATCATTAACTATGGTTTGCTATAAATCTATTAGGAGAATTTTAATACTCAGTTAAAAATATTTCTTGACTGCAAAAGGTTTGACTGTTATGCATAAAATTAGTAGTTTAATACATTTGATTCGCCCAATCAATTGTATAATGATGGGGTTTGCAGTATTTGTTGGAGCTATTTTATCCCATCCAGTTTTTGAAACTATTGATTGGATAAATATTCTGTTTGGTTTTGGGACAGGATTTATGTTAACAGCAGCAGCAATGACAATTAATGATTATTATGATAGGACAATTGATGCGATTAACGAACCAACTAGACCAATTCCTAGCGGATTGATTTCTACTCGAGAAGCTTTGATGTTATTCTTTACAGTTTCAATAATAGGCTTTGTTTTTGCATATTTTACTAGTGTTTTATGCTTGATAGTTGCATTCATTTCTTGGATAATAGTTGTGACTTACGTTACGGTTGGTAAAAAAAGTGGATTACCTGGAAACTTTCTTGTAAGTACTTGTGTTGCAATTCCATTTATCTATGGTAGTATTATTGTGATCGATACGATTGTGCCAAGTGTTTTGCTCTTTGCGTCAATGGCTTTTCTTTCAAATACTGGGAGAGAAATAACTAAAGGAATTGTTGATATTAAAGGTGATAAAGCTGAAAACGTGAAAACAATTGCTACTCTGTTTGGCTCAAAAAGTGCAGCGTATGCAGCTGTATTATTCTATATGTTGGCTGTTTGTTTAACTCCAATTCCTGTTATTTTGGATTTAGTTTCTGTTTGGTTTATTCCATTAATTGCAGTTACTGATGTTGCTTTTCTTGCTTTTTCTTATCTTCTTCTTAAAGATCATTCGCGAAAAAATGCTAAGAAAATAAAAAATCTTATTTTAATCTGTTTTATTTTAGGCTTACTAAGCTTCTTAGTTGGTGTTATTACATAATGGGATTCTTTGCGAACTGAATTTTTATGTAATATTTTTGATTACTCTTTAAAAAATTGTTTTTACTCATTTTTTATGCAATATTGAAACATTTGTCATCAAAACATGGGTGTCAGGGTTTATTGAAATCCTCATTTATATGTTTATTTTAATCTTTGGGGTATCTATTACTTTTATTATTAATTGTCTCTTTGATTTGGAATTTGTTCTCTTGTATATACGAGCATGTTTTGTGTATGTTAGGAATAAATAAGTACTTTTTTCGGAGTTTTGGATTGAGGATGCTAAGATGTCTGAGCGTTTTGCTAAAAAATGGGAAACTAAACAAAAAGACACTTCATTTATGAATAACTTGCGAGATAGTGTCAAACCCCCTAAGCCATTAAAACCACGTATGGACTATGCCATAAAACGTTTGAATCTTCAAATTAACAGTTTAGATAAAGCTGCTGATAGATTCAATAAAAAAGATAAAGATCTGTTCAAAAAAATTGTAGAAGCCTATAGTCAACATGACTCTGCACGAGCTAATATTTACGCTAGCGAGTTGGCTGAAGTTCGTAAAATGGAAAAAATGGTTATGAACTCCAAATTAGCTTTAGATCAAGTACTATTACGTTTGGAAACAGTTTCTGAATTTGGAGATATAGTGTCCACTTTGGGACCAGCGATTAGTGTATTGCGTTCTGTTGGTTCGGGAATTGTTGGTGTTTTGCCTGAAGCTGAAAATGAATTAGGTGATATTGGTAACATGTTAAGTGGATTAATGTTTGATGTGGGTCAAAGTTCTGGCTTGAACATAAATTTCAACTCTGTAAATGAAGATGCGTCAAAAATTCTGTCTGAAGCTGCAACTGTTGCGGAACAAAAAATAAATGCAAATCTTCCAAACCTGCCAAATGATCTGCCTATGGGTTTTCGAAAAGAAAGCACAAACTAACAATCAACCTTTTCTTTTTTTCAGATAAATGTAGTAAAATTTTTTCTAAACAAAATAATTGATTAAATATTTGATATGTTTGATCTTTTTAAGCGTTTAGACTTTTTTGAAAATGTAAAAACTAGCTAAATTAGATGCCTCAAATCCTTTCCTGTTAATGGCTTTATTACCTGCGTTTGGTTATACAAAACCAGTTTTTAACAAACGTCTGATTTTTTCTCTTTTTTTTGTGTTTTTATGTAATGTTTATTTTTTTTTATAAAGAAATGTTTATATTATTTATAAAATACTTGAAATGTGTGGGATGTTAGTCTTGTTGGGTTGGCTTTGAAATGGAAACGGAACAGCAAGTGATGGTGCTTAAAGAGAAGCGCTATATTGATGGTGAACTCCTCTCTCTTCTTCAGGATGATTGTAGATTAAGTTATGCAAAGATAGCTGCTAAACTCGGCATTTCTGTAGGGGCTGCTTTTAGACACGTTAAACAATTGGAGAAAAAAGGATTTATAAAAAAATATTCGGCAGTTTTAGATCCGACAAGATTAGGTTATGATTTAACAACGATAATTCTGCTTCAAACAGAGGGTGGGTCAAATGAAGAGATTGAAAAAGAATTATCCAATTCCCCAAATGTATTGGGGTTGTATGATATTACTGGTGACTATGATATTGCGATAATTGGCAAATTTAAAAATAGGGATTTTTTAAACTCTTTTATTAAGAAACTTTTGTCAAAACCAACTGTTAGAAGAACGGCTACAAACGTGGCGCTAAAAGTGATGAAAGAAGAATTTAAGGTAAAATTTTAAAAGTTTTGTTGTATTTTTGTGATCTTGTTTTCTTTTCTAGATTTGTTTTTATTATGTATATTGCTGAGGTCCGAGTTTTTTGTTTATGGTTAGTTTGGATTTGTTAAAATAAAAAGTGTTTAGTTTTTATGCAAAAATATGTATGTATTTTTAGGTTATTATAAAATAAGTGGACAAGTATCCACAACCTTTAAATTATATTGTACAAGTAGATGGGATATTAAAATCTAGAAGTGAATGTTGATGAAAAAAGCAAAAGCGCTATCGGTTGCTGAATTAGAGCGACAAAGGAAAATCGAATGGATAGATATGGGCATTGACGGACTGACAGATTTCATTCCAGGCTTACCAAAAGGAGATGCAATTCTCGTACGAGGCGAACCAGGAACAGGAAAAACTATTCTTTGTCTCCAGTTTATTCACACCGGCGCAGAAAAAGGAGAAAAATGTGTTTATATAAGCACTGAAGAAACCCCCCAAACAATAATGAGAACAGGCCAAGAACTTTGGAGTGATTTCACAAAATATGTTGATAATAAACAAGTAGCCATAGTGGACCTTTCAATTAGCGCATCTTATGAAAGCGAATATGCACTCATCACTAAAGAAGAAGCAGTAGAAATGCTTGTAGCAGGATTGGACGCACAACCAGGCGCTCAAAGAATAGTTATGGATTCACTCTCATCATTAGAACGAAGGCTTGTAGATCCAACTGACTTTAGGGAAGTATTTATGAAACTCTTACTTGAAGTGAAAAAAAGAGGAGCAACTACTATTTTCTCAGCAGAAGGTATACCGCTACATCCCAACATTACCGAGTATCTTGTTGATCATTTAATTTATCTTGATTATCACAAACACGATGTTATTTGGACAAGAGTCTTTATTCTTAGGAAATCAAGAAGTTGTCCATTAAAACCGCAAATACTAAAGCTTGTTATTGAAAGTGGTGGACTATCTGTCGAAGAAATTCCTATATCCTTAAAACCAGTTTGGTTCGCCAGCAAATTATAGAAGGGATTATTGATGGCTATTGATGATACTTTTGCTGCTATTCAGCAAACATTTGCTGTTGGCTGGGCACCTGTAGCCATTTTGATTATGGCTACTGCAGGTTTTGCTTTACTTTATGCAGGTCTTGTAAGGAAAAAGAACGTTGCACACACTATAGTAATGCTTAACATAGGTTGGACTTTGGCTTTTCTAGTGTATTACTTAGTTGGTTTTCCATTGGCTTACTATCATAGTGCACCTGTGTTTGGTTTACCTGAAACTCTACCTACAATAGCAAACCCATTGCCTTCAGCTTTATCGGCAACTGGCGCTTATGGGTTGGCAGCGAGTCCATTTGGATTTGGAGATCTTGCTATCTGGTTTAAGATGGCAATGTTTGCAATAGTGACTATTGCTATAATTCCTGGTGCAACTGCTGAACGTGATAAACTTTGGGGCTGGGTAATTGCTTCTGCAGCTGTTGTTGGGCTTTTGTATCCTATTGTTGAGCATTGGGTATGGGGTGGAGGATGGCTTAGTGGTATAGGCTTCGTTGATTATGCAGGTTCTGGTGTGGTGCATTTGACTGGTGGTATGTTTGCTTTAATGGCGGCATATATAATTGGACCAAGAACTGGGAAGTTTGGTGGTAAGAAAAGACAACCAAGGGCTTTTTTTGGTCATAGTTTGCCGTTGTCTACTATTGGTGCATGGTTGCTTGTGTTTGGCTGGTTTGGGTTTAACGTTGGTTCGAGTGTTGCGGGTGATGCACAGACAATTAACATTGAGCTTGCTTGGGTTGCTGTAACAACTGCTATGGCAATGGCTGGTGGACTGTTTGGAGCTGCTTTAACCTCAAGGGGCCATGCGATGACTTCTATGGCTGGTTTGCTCGCTGGAGCTGTGGCTATCTGTGCTGGAGCTGCTATGATGCACCCAATATTTGCTTTCATAACAGGGTTGATTGCTGGATTAATAATGACTTTCACTCAAGGGTTATTGGAATATAAATTACACATTGATGATCCAGCAGTGTGCGTTCCGGTGCACGCCGCTTGTGGGTTGTGGGGTTTAATCGCTGCAGGACTATTTGGTACAACGTTTCTAGGTGGACACCCGTTATTGGCTACTTCAACTGTTGAAGCTTGGATAAGTCAAATAGGAATTCAAGCTGTAGGAGGACTATCAATTATTGCATGGACTGGTGCGACTGGGTTTGCATTGTTCTGGGCGATAAACAAAGCTGGATTGCTAAGAGCTAGTAAAGATGCTGAACTATTCGGGTTAGATATAGCAGATCATAAGACATACGCCTATCCTGAAGAGATGATGGGCCAGGACTTCCCATAATAAAAAGGTGGAAAAAATGTCAGAGATATCGGAAAAAGTAATTGCAGACGTTGAAAAACTCAAAAAAAGAGTATATGAACTCGAACTCAAAATGGCCAAAATGAAAATGAAAATGTCGGCTAAAAAATGGCTATAATGTAAAGAGTTCACACAACCCCCTTTTTTATTTTTTTTTAGATTGCTTACAAAATAATTTTAGTTCTCAGTTTGTTTTGAGATCAAAATAATATTAAGTTCCTATTAAACCATAAATATTCAAAAAAATAATTTATTCTTACTTATAAAAACAATTAGATCTTTACAAAATAGGTTTTCGAATTTTATATCTGGTTTGGGTATATTTTTATATATTTTATTCGTATAACCTAGAGAACTTGGTATATTCTTTACTTTATTGGAGAATAACTTGAATGGAAAAAATGAAAATCTGGGCTATACTCTTTTTTATTGTCTTTATTATTGTGGGCATATCCTTAGTTCCTCAGCTAAACGAGTTTGGAAAAGAAGGCGTGATGACCGCCGCAGAAAATGAATTCATGTACGAAAAATCCATTCATATTCTAGTAATGTTGTTGATTGGCTTTGGTTTTTTAATGGTGTTTGTTAAAAAATATGGTTACACATCTATAACTGCTACTTACCTAACTGTGGCTTTATCTTTGCCGCTGTATATGGCTATTAGGCCTTATCTTTGGGGCGGAGCTTCAGATTTAACCGTAGCAAATATTTCTATGCTTTTATTCGCTGAGTTTGCTGCAGCTAGTCTTTTAATTGCTATAGGAGGCACACTTGGTAGAGTAAATACCTCTCAATATCTTCTAATTGGGTTATTATTTACCCCCATTTATGCGTTAAACGAATGGTTTCTTCTTAGTGGCGTTTTTATTCCATCTGGAGCCTTCTTGGATACTGCAGGATCAGTCATGATTCACGCCTTTGGAGCTTACTTCTCTGTTGGAATGATATCCATTCTAACCACAACACAAGAAAGCACAATCCCTATTGAAACCTCCAAACGAAGTAATGAATTTGCTCTACTAGGAAGTGCTGCACTTTGGGTATTTTGGCCCTCTTTTTGCTCTGCATTGGTATCAGTGGATAAAGTTCCTTTAGTTGCAATAAATACAGTTATGGCTCTTTGTGGTGCAACCCTTGCAACCTATGTGTTCTCCATTCTAATAAGAGGAAAAATTGAAGTAGCCGATATAGCCAACGCCTCTTTAGCAGGAGGGGTAGCGATAGGAGCAGTTGTGGCTAATATAGAACCTGGTTGGAGTATGCTAATTGGTTTAGTTGCCGGTACAATAAGTGTTGTAGGTTATACTAAAATCCAACCTAGATTGCAAAAGGCAATAAGTGGTATTGATACCTGTGGAGTCCATAATCTCCACGGAATGCCAGGTGTCTTTGGAGGATTAATTGCATTACTGGTTGTTGCTGCTCCTATGTGGCAATTTGCTGGTGTGTTGATTTCTGTTGTTTTTGCAGTGTTAATGGGAATTGTAGTTGGTTTTATTGTATCAAAATTTGGAGAAAAAGAAACACCCTATGATGACAAAGATGAATTCATTTTACCTGAATAATAACATAACAATACTCTCAATTTAAGGATCTATGGCATCAAAAGGAGTGAAGTTCTACACAAAAACTTTTTTTGCATTATGCTTAAATTCTTCTTGTATCTTGGGTTTATTGATAGTGATGCAAAAAACCAGTTTTTTTGGGATTCTTGCGGTAACAACCATTGTTTCTTTGATTACTCTTTTTCTCATTATGGTGTTCAGTTTTCCCTCTTCTTCAACTCAACCAGACTGGATGACAGATATGTGGAGCCACATGGGAGGCATGATGGGTGGAAATATGCAGACATCTACTCCGTATATGGGTTATTTTGGACTGCTTTTTGTGGCTCTAATTGGAGTTTTGGTTGTTGGTATAGGGGGATTGATTTATTTTCTATTATTTCCAGAGCTAAAATCAACCTCCTCCCAAAAACAAAAGAAAATTCCTCAACTTCTTGAAAAATCCACGGCATTAGACTCTATTCGAAAAACTCTCACAGTTGATGAACTTAAAATTCTTGAGGTTTTACAGAATCATAAAGGAATATATCTGCAAAAATACATCCGAAAAGAAGTTGGACTTAGCAGATTAAAAACTCATAGGATTATAGCGCGTTTTGCTAAAAGAGATATGGTCACTCTGGAGAAAGTAGGAAATACTAATGAAGTTAAACTATCTGATTGGTTAACTAAAAACAATCCAGTCAGCAAATGAAGCAAAACCATTTGAGCCTAAGAAATGGTTTTCTGATTTTTTTAATAAATTTTAGTTCCTTTTTTAAACAATTAAATACAATCCTTAATGATTTAATAGTAATTTCCATAGTCAGAAATTTTTTCTCTCCTTTCAAAATTTAATTATTAACTTAAAATCAATATCAAAATTTTTTTCAAGCATTAATCTCATCATTCGTAAGGGTAACCGTCTTACCGGATTTATTTGCGGAACTGAGCTTCATTTTTTTATGGCCAACATAATATCCAAAACCACCAATAATATACCAAATTGTTGCCAGTATCAAATACGGAACAATTGCAACTAAAGAAGTTGAAATTAATGTTTGATCAAAGTAAGATGTTTGAGTTATCACAGATAATTTGCTAATAAAAGTACCAAGTGCATAAATGAACAAAAGTGAGCCACATCCAAAAAAAATGTAACTAAATGCTCTCCAATTATCCATTTAAGTTCGCCAAGAGAATAGTTTAGAATAATTCTAAAGATTATAGTTTATGAATTTTAAAACAATATTAAAGATTGTTAATAAAGAAGAAATTTACTCTCCTTTTTTATTATATTTTCTTTCACATTTCTAATAAAAAAAGAGGATTTAGCGGCTTCTGCTGCGCACTTTAGGTCCTAATAAAGTCCAAAGCCAATCTGCAAATTCTCTCAAATTCTTAGTTTGAATATGGACCTCTCCTGGTCCTACTATTTCAGTCACCAAACCTTCACCACCCAAAAGAGTCTCTTTTAATCCTCCAAACTTCTTAACTTTATATTTACAAGACTCACTAAATCCAACAAGATGAAAATTATCAACTATTAATTTTTGACCTGAAGCTAGAGTATGCGTATCTATTGCGCCAAAGGTATTAATGAAAAGTGGCCCATTACCTTTCGCTTTAAGCATAAACAATCCCTGGCCAAATAACCCTTTAGTAAAACCTTCCCATTTAACATCTAATTCCACATCTTGTGAAGAAGCAATGTAAGCAGATTTTTGGATAACAAATCCCTGACCCTGTTTAATATCCAGTTTTTCTATATCACCAACTGGTGCGGCCACTAATCCTAGCTCTCCAGGGCCATTTTTTGCGGTATACTCGTTTACCCAAAAAGATTGTCCTCCAATAAGCTTCAATCCTATACTTCCCAAGAGACTTTTTTCTCTTTTTTTGGTATGTGCTTCTATATTGGGATCCATATAGGTTAGTGCTCCTGACTCTGCAGTTATAGATTCATTTTGATCTAAATTGACTACAAGTAACGAATAGGATGGACTATATTTTATTTCATATTTCATGTAAATTACTCTTCAGTTAAGGTATATGTTGTAGTTGTATAAAAAATTGCGTTAATTATTAAAAAAAAGAGTCTAAATAAAATTTAATTAAACTGTTGAAAATTAAAATATCCACTTAGTAGTGTGAATATGTTCTAGCAAATAATTTGTAAACAACAAATTCCTTATATAACATCCCTATATTTGCTTCAATATGCCACCAAGTGAAGGTGTTAAACATAAAATCTTGCTTATCTTGATATCCATGACTATACTTGGTGAAGTATTTTCAATAATAATGTGGAATGTTCTGCCTGAGTCCCGTATTTCTATATTGGATGTTCAATTTGGAACTATTAACGCCGCTATAATGATACCTCTTAATCTACTGGCCTTTTATTGGATTATTAAAGGTAAGAAGTGGGCTCCACTTTACTTTATAGCTATTTCAATTGGGAACAGATTATGGTCACAACCTCTATTCGATGGGGGGATACATATGATATTTGTAACTTGGACTACAATACTTGTAATCTTTGCCTATAATGAATATCGAGAACTAAGTAATTATGAAACAGCCTTTCTATCAATAGGTGCCATATCCAATCTAGCATTATCTGCTTTTCTTTTTAATCCTATAGACAGTCTAACTTATGGACTTATTTTTTATATTACATTTCTAACTATTTTGATTGGAACCGTAATTGCACTAAGGAAGCTTAGTTAGTTTTTTCAGAATTTTAGATTAACCAATGCGTATGTTGGTATTGAATAACGAAGTAATACTATTTTTTTTAGTATAAATTCATAATCCTTATACATCTGCTTTTATGACAATACTTTCCTTGATGTTAATTCCATATAGGTTTTCTTAATTAGATTCTTTGAAAAAATTATGAATACAAAAAAATAAGATATTGTGTGTTTGAAGTAAGATGAGTATAATTCTTTATCTTTTTTATGCTGTTATAATTATTTCAACTGGTAGAGTTCTTGTTAGATTATTTTTGTCAATAGTTTACAATTTAACTCGCATTAAAAAAGAAACTAACATTTTTCCTAAAATTTCAATCATAGTTCCAGCCTTCAATGAAGCTAAGACAATCACGGACTGTATTAGATCATTAAAGAATTTAGATTACCCAAATTTTGAGATTATTGTTGTTGATGATGGCTCAAATGATGGTACTTATGAAATAGCAAATCAATGTGAAGGTCCAACAGTATTTCGACAGAAAAATCAGGGAAAACCAATCGCTTTGAATAATGGAATCTCTCACTCCTCAGGAGAAATAATACTAACTGTCGATGCTGATACTGAGTTGGATAGAGGTGCTCTAAAACCAATTGCAAATAGATTTGTTTGCAATGACAAATTAGGTGCTGTCGCTGGTAACGTAAAAGTGAAACGAGAACCAGCAATTTTAAACATTATTCAGTCTGCCGAATATGCAACTGGAATCAATCTTGTAAGGAAGGGACAATCAGTTCTTGGAACGGTGATGGTTGTGCCAGGACCTGTTGCTGCTCTTAAGAAAGAAGCAATTGAACAAGTTGGGTTTTTTTCAGATGATACTTTTGCAGAAGACTTTGATATAACAGTAAAAATTCTAAAGAAGGGTTATGAGATTGAATATGAAGAAGCAAGTTTAGCTTATACTGATACACCAAAAAGTACTGAGGACTTAATTAAGCAAAGAAGACGTTGGTATAGAGGAATGCTCCAGGTGCTTGATAAGCATAAAGGCATGTATTTTAATCGCAAATATGGGATTGTTGGTTTTTTTGGGATTCCCAATTTATGGTTTGATACGATTGCTCCCTTTCTTAACATAGGGTTGTTGTTTGTTACATTGTTGACTTGGATGATTACTGGCGAGTTCTCTGTTTCATTATTTGGGATTGCGACATATCTTGGGGTTTCTCTGATATTAGGCATTCTTGGTTTAATTCTTGAGCCAAAACCTGAAAAACGTAATTATTTAGCATTACCGTTATTATTGTTTTACAACATGTTTCTTGATGGAATTCGGATAATGAGTTTAACTGAAGAAATGATGAATATATTGATGGATTGGGAAAAACCAAAGAGGTAAAATTATGAATTTAGATTTAACAGTTATTGGTGTCGTTTTTGCATTAATTCTTCTTATAATTTTCTTTTCAGCTGTAGTTTTGTATTTATCTTTCAGGATAAAGGAAACTTTTCGTAAAGAAACCCGCCGAGGTGCTACTGTTGCTAAGGTCGCTTTTCTTATCGGTATTCTTTTTCTTGCAGGTGGTCTTTTCTATTTCTTTGCTAACACTTTTACAAATATCACTGAACCTTCCCCTACTGCAACTCCAACACCTTCTGCTAACCCAACGCCCACGCCGGTAAATACTCCAGCGCTTACGCTAAGTGTTTCAGCTCCAAGTCAAGTAGGTATGAATTCTGAACTAAGCATCACTTTTACTATAACTAATCCAACAACATTTACTGCTAATGCAGTATATCTGGAGACAAGTGGTTTATTCTCAGATTTTACTTTACAATCTTCTACGCATGACACAACTGGTAGTGTAATAAACATTGGAGAGGTTCCTTCTGGAGTAACAGTTGTCAGTGTTGAGCTTACAGCCCCTGATAGAGCAAGAACCCTTACCAATACTGTGACTTTGAACTTTCAAGAGATGGCAACTTCAGTTACTAAAAGTGTGACAATATCTATAAGAGGAAATTAAATTTTAATTCCAAACCCAACCTCTTGCAAAACATGAAAAAATAGGAAGAAACTATGGTTTTAAGAAAAATATTATAATCAAAAAAAGGATACTAATTTGAGTCTAAATGATAAAAAATATCCTTTTCAAAAAATTAACATTTCCTATAACATTGATACTTCTATTAATTTTCCCTCTAATATCAATAACAATACCATTTGTTAATGCCCAATCTGATTTTACCATGTTTCTTGGAAGCTCAATAAATGACTCTAATATTGACGGGGTAATTGGAGATGAATGGGATGATGTACTAAGTTACAATAACATAGAAATTAGTCCTCATGGAAACGCCCAAATTTGGATAAAACATGATCAAACCCATCTATATGTAGCGGTTATTTTTGAAGCAGATTCAAATAATCCCTGGATTGCTCTACAGCTTGGAAACCCTAACTGTATGACCTCAAACACCGATGGTGCAATATTTGGCCATGATCTGCTATCTTCTGATGGCTATCAAGACATCTATTTTGGAGGATTTGGCATTATTAGATCTGACATATCACAAGACGGAAAAGGCGCAATGAATATCTCAGTATCCAATACTGTAACAGTTGAAGTAAAAAAACCACTAAACACCCAAGATGCAGATGGAAAAGACATTCAGTGGTCAGAGAACAATTTTTATGATGTGATTATCATGTGGGATTCTGACGGAGGGGGAAGCAGCGGAGGAACAACAAGCCACACATCAAACTCCCCTAAACCAAAAACTATCTATATAGAACTTCAAGAAACACCTGCTCCATCACCAACTCCAACACAATCTCCATCACCAACTCCAATTGAGCTTTCAACAATATTGGCTATTATTATTGTTGTAATGATTTTATCTGCGCTTCTTATCTATTTTATAAAGATTAAGAAATAGTGGTATTGTTTTGGGAAGGTCTAATTATGCTCACATTAGTATATTTTTGGAAAAAGTTGAACAAGAAAGGATTTTGGAAAAAATAGGAAAATAAATAAAATGAAAAATGATAAAATAAAAGATTTTGTTAAAGAACGATATGGAAAAATTGCAAAAACTAATCAAAGTTGTTGTTCTTCGTCTTGTTGTGGCTCTTCAAGTCAAGATATTTCACAGGTAATTGGTTATTCTAAAAAAGAGCTGGATAAAATTCCAAAAGAGGCTGTTTTAGGTTTAGGTTGTGGAAATCCTGTTGCCTTAGCAAGTTTAAAATCTGGTGAAGTTGTTTTGGATTTAGGGTCTGGGGCTGGAATTGATGTATTCCTTGCGTCAAAAAAAGTTGGAGATTCTGGAAAGATAATCGGAGTTGATATGACAAAAGATATGATCAAAAGAGCAGATGCTTTAGCAAAAGACATAGGCTATACGAATGTAGAGTTTAGGTTAGGTGAGATAGAGTCTTTACCAGTTGAAGATAACTCAATTGATGTAGTAATTAGTAATTGCGTTATTAATTTATGTCCTAATAAGAAAAAAGCATTTAATGAAATTTTTAGGGTTCTTAAAAAAAATGGTAGGCTCATGATTTCAGATATAGTTACTAATGGTGAATTACCACAAGAAGTGAGAAAAAGCTTCGATGCATGGGCAGATTGCATTGCTGGAGCACTTCAAAAAAATGACTATCTAAAGATTATTCAAAATACTGGATTTTCAGATATAAAAATTGTTAAAGAGACGCCTTATACAATTGATGTTTCTGAAGATTTGAAAGGAAAAATTTTGAGTATTAATATAGAAGCATACAAACTAACTGCATAGAAAAAAGTGGAGATGGAGTCTAACTCTGATCATTTTCAGAAATGAATATAAATCTATACTAATAGGTAATAATAATACACGTAGACTTATGTGAACACTTTGACTCATCAAAAAAAAAGCCAAGACTCGGATTTGGTAATAAAATTAATAGAAAATCTAAAATTTGAGATACAATCTCTAAAAAACGAATTTCATAAAATGGAAGGAACAATTCTAAAAGACCGATTGAAATCAGTAGAAAATGCTCTATCTCAAAATCGTTTATTAATGTACGCAGACCAATTAGGCGAAGAACTTGAGGAAGATTTTCTAAGACTAATGAAAGAGGGGTGTGAAAAACAAGACGAATGTGCAAAAAGGTGTAGCGTGATGCTTTCTGAAAATCTTGATCTTATAAAACAATCAAAGATTAAAGAGGCTTTTGAGGATCTTGATAGTAAAATTTTGCAAACTAAACAGATGGGCAAAGAAGCAAAAAGAAAAGAATGTGAAGTATGTTTTAGAGCCGTTCACAAGAAACTAAAAAGAGAAAAAAGGGCTTTTCAAACAGTCACATTAGTTGAAAAAAATTGGATAGACAATGAACCTGTAAATCTCGACATTACTTTTCTTGTAAAATCGTTTTTAGAACCATTAGCTAGCCAAAAAAGACTGGCAATTTTGTTTAGTTTATATGAAGGAAAAAAGAGTTTTTCGCAATTGTCTCAATTAACAAATTTGAAAGCTGGTCATCTTATTTTTCATTTAAATAAACTTCTTGTTACAAAAATTATTGCTCAGGAAGGGAATAAAGGAGATTATATCATTATGCAGCGAGGTATTGATGCAATGCATAGACTTTTGCCAAAGCAAATATCAAAATAACAGATGAAACAATCGTATTTATTTTCTTAATATTAGTATATTTTTCTTACCTAAATCTATATATTGATATGTAAATAAAATACTCTAATTAGACAACAATTATGACTAAAATATATTTAATTGGAGAAATGAAAAATGGTTAATATACCTGAAGATATTATGGACATTATCGCAGCACCAGATTCAACTAAAATGATAGCAACAGTCGATGAGACAGGTTTTCCAAACATAGCTACAGTTGGAAGCATAACCGCTATTGACTCAGAGACAATTGCGTTTGCAGAGTTATTTATCAAGAAAACAAAGGCAAACCTTGAATACGCAAAAAAAGTTGCCATTCTTATATTCAAAGGACCTATGAGTGGATATCAACTGAAAGGAACATTTGTTGAATTTCAGACTTCTGGACCAATTTTTGACAGTTTTTCAGAAAATGTCATGAAACTAATGAAGCTACAGATAAAGAGCGTAGGTATCATAAAAGTTGGTGAGGTTTTTGAAGCATCACCAGGACAAGACAGTAAAAAACTAGCATAAATGAGCAAAAATCATTTGCTCAAAATTTTTTTGTTTTAATAGATAGGGAGAAGAGTAATTCTCTTTATTTTTTTTAAAAGAATACTTTCCAAAGGATTGATTAAACTATACGAACAATGTGTACCAATAATTGGACTTATAAGTCCCTCATCTTGAAATATTAAATATAATAGCCTTTGTTGTTTGATATGGTTAATGAAGATAAACTTGAATATTCGCTTAAAGGAAAAGCTTGGAAAGTCTACTGGTTGCTGCTAAAAACTGGTAGACCAATGAGCGTACGTGAGGTTCAGAGAATTTTACGTTTTAGTAGTCCAAGTGTAGCTAATCATCACCTTGAACAATTAAGTGATCTAGAATTAGTGAAAAAACAAGAAGTTGGAGGTCAATATTCACTAGCAGGTGAAGTAAAAATTGGCGTTCTAAGACACTACGTTAAATTAGGAAAATTACTATTTCCTAGATTCTTCTTTTATGCAGTTTTTAGTACGGTCTTTTATGTTGCGTTTATTCTTTTTCTGGTTCAAAATTTTTTTATGCGTGAAAATCTTTTCATCTTATTTTTTGGTGCAATAATTTGTGGTATCTTTTGGTATGAAGCCTATCGAGTTTGGTCAATGAGGCCGTTCTAAAAAATAGAACATGTTGTTCTATTACTTAGGATAATATACAATACTTTCCTATACTGAGGTAGGTAAATACAATGGTTCAAAAAGAAGTTAATAGAAAAACCAAAGTTTACGGATTGGTAGCAATTCTTTCAGCCACGATTTTAGTCTCAATGATTTATACTTTTGGAGCAGTACCTGGCCTTTTTCCACCTAGTGAAGTACCGTCTGTTTTATCCATGGAAAATTTTTCATCATATGAAGAAATTAAAAATTTTTTAGTTACTAACACAAAAGATGATTCCACGACTTATTTTGGTGGAAGTCTTTTAGATACTCGTGTTTTTGAATCCACACAAGAAACTTTATCACCTCCAACACCAATGCCCGCTCAAGTGGGTGACACATCATTAGACGCATCTGATACTACCTATTCAACAACAAACATTCAAGTTTCTGGGGTTGACGAATCTGATCTTGTAAAAACTGATGGTGCATATATTTACATTGCAACAAACAATAACTACTATTCAACAAGCCAAAATAGTATATACATAGTAAAAGCTAACCCACAAGACCCACGGGTTATCACTGAAATAACTCTAAGTAATGATACTTATGTAGCTGGTCTTTTCCTAAGTCAAGATAGTAACAAACTTGTGGTTTTAGGAAGTCAATATACTTTTTACGATTCTATTGAACCACGTTTAGACATCGTAATCTATCCATACTTTAATTCAGTTAATACAATAATCACCGTCTATGATATTTCAGATAAAGCACATCCAGAAATTTCCAGAAATCTAACTTTAACTGGAAGTTATTTTAACTCCAGAATGATTGGTGACTATTTATACGCAGTAGTTAGTCAACCTGCATATAATATCTACGAAGACGAAGTTTTAATCCCTCAAGTCAGCCAAAATACAAAATCCTCAGAGATTTCACCAGAAAGAATATTTTATGCTGATACTGTGGACACATATTTCACTTTTACAACTTTTGTTGGCTTGAATATTCTCAATGATATGGAACAAATCAGCAATATGACCATATTGATGGGAGGAACCAGTACAATGTACGTTTCAATAGACAATTTATACGTGACTTATTCAACATGGAACAATGGTCAATATACATCAATTTACAGAGTTGGCATAAATGAAAGCAAATTAACTTTTGAAGCAAAGGGGAGTGTTCCAGGATATATTCTAAACCAATATTCAATGGATGAATATAATGGGTATTTTAGAATAGCAACAACTTGGCAAAATATCACGCAAGTTAACAATGTTTACGTTCTAAACATGAACATGTCAACAGTCGGAAAACTAGAAAACTTAGCTGAAAATGAAAGAATATATTCTGTGAGATTCATGGGTGATAAAAGCTATATGGTTACCTTTAGACAAGTAGATCCTTTCTTTGTGCTAGATATGAGCAATCCAACTAATCCAAAGGTCGCTGGAGAACTCAAGATTCCAGGCTTCTCAAGTTATCTGCATCCATATGATGAAAACCATATAATCGGTCTGGGGAAAGAAGACAACAATGTAAAATTATCGCTTTTTGATGTCTCAAACGTGAATGATCCAAAGGAAATAACCAAATATGTTGTAGAAGGTGATTGGACAGAATCGCAAGCATTAAACGACCCCAAAGCGTTTTTGTTTAACAAAGAAAAACAACTATTAGTAATTCCAGTTTCAGTGACTAACACTGGTCCAATCGAAATCACAGAAGATGAAAAAATTACACAACAAGTAGGTTTTTGGCAGGGTGCATACATTTTTAATTCATCTACCGAAGAATTTACTCTAAAAGGCTCTATAACTCATATAGAAAACACTACAGATACAACTGCATATTATTGGGTAGAACCAAATGACAGAATAAATCGAACACTTTTCATAAACGAGTATCTCTACACAATATCAAACTTGAAGATAAAAATCAGCAATTTGGATACTCTAGTTTTAGTAGATGAAGTAGAGTTAAGTTAAACGATTTTAAACCATTAACTTAACTTTAAATTCCTTTCTTTTCTTTTTTTTTAAATATTTTTTCTTCTACATTCTTCTATTTTTTTTTATAAGAAAACCTAAATTAGATAGTTTTAAGCTGATTTGATTAATAATGAAGTCTTTATCACTTTTCAACAAATCGTCATTTTTTCAAGGTAACTTTTTGATTCTTACATTGAGCTGGATTGTAATGTACTTTGCTTACTCTATTCCAGCGACATATGCCAGTCTATATTATCTCAGTTTAGGCGCAGACGAATTCATTTTATCTGTAATAGGTTTTTCAGGATCAATTGCAATAGCTATTGTTCAATTTCCAGGCGGTTACTTAGCAGATAAACACGGAAGAAGATGGTTAATATCAGCGATGACATATGGCTTAGCAATAGGTGCTTTTTTCTTTATTTTTGCTCCGTCTTGGCATTTTATCGTAATAGGTTTAGTGATACAGAATTTATGTGCGATTTATGCTCCAGCTCTTATGGCTTTACTTATTGACTCCCTACCTCCCAAAAAAAGAGCTACTGGCTATAGTTTTCAATCTGTTATAACCAACTTAGTGTTTTTACCAGGACCCATTATTGCTCAATATCTAATCTTAACTTTTAATTTTGACTTAGGTATGCGAATAGGATACACAATTGTTATGATAGCATATTTTATTGCTGCTACTTTGAGATTAGGTCTAAAAGAAACCCTAACAAATAATGAAAGTAATAATAAACCTGATCTTTTAGATGCAATAAGAGAATACCCAAAATCTGTAAAAGAAAGTCTAAAGGTTTGGAGCAAGGTTTCAAAATCTGCTTTTCACCTATTTATAGCAACTGTAATAATTAACGGTCTAGTTGTTAGCTGTCAAACATATTTTGTTGTATATGCTACTTCAATTTTGAAAATGACAGAAATTCAATGGGCTATTATTGTCACTGCTATGTATCTGAGCATTGTAATCCCTATAATCTTAGCAGGAGTAAAAATGGACGCTATAGGTAGAAAGAATTTTATAATTTTAGGATATCTGCTCTTCTTCCCAAGTATGCTTCTATTTACTATTGCTAATTTTTATATTCTATTGTTAGCCTATTTTCTCTATGGTTTGGGTAATATGCTTCAATTAGCAGGTTATCAAGTTATGATGGGAGATTTTATCCCGAAAAATATTCGAGGAACTGCTACTGGCTGTATTCAATTTTTTATGTATCTTACTCAAGGATTATTTCTGATTTTTTCAGGTTTTCTTTATGCTTTTGTTTTACCCCAATTACCATTTCTTATTTTAGGGATAGGATCTGTCCCTTTGTCTTTCTTTGTTTTATTTAAGGTTAAGGAACCTGCGATTAGAGAGGTTTAAATCTATTAATTGATAGTCATTTAGATCTAAGGGACATATTTGGAAAAAAGGTTGAAGCTAATGAGCCTTGTTAAAATTTATGAAATACTTAAAGGAAGTTTGGAAAATCAAGAGATTTCAATAAGAGGTTGGATATATCGTAAACGACAAGGAAAAAACCTGATTTTTTTGTTAGTTAGAGATTCATCAGGATTTATCCAATGTACGGTGAAAAAAAATAGTGACGCTTGGATTGAAGCTGAAAAACTAACTATTGAGTCTTCTTTAACTCTTACAGGTTTAGCTAAACCTGATAAGCGAGCTCCAGGTGGCTTTGAAATATCTGTTAATACCATCTCAATAATCGGACTAGCAGAAACATTTCCTATAACAAAAGATCAAAGCACAGATTTTCTGCGTAATGTCCGTCATTTATGGTTAAGAAGTCGCAAGATGAACTTAATTATGAAAATTCGCAGTAAAGTATTAGAGTATACAAGAACATTTTTTAAAAATAATACTTTTATCGAAGTGTCTCCACCAATGTTCATCTCTGCTGCAGTTGAAGGTGGTTCAACTCTTTTTGACTTAAAATATTTTGATCAAACGCTATATTTAACTCAGAGTTCTCAGCTTTATCTTGAAATTCTAATTTACTCTTTAGAGAAAGTATATTGTATTGCGCCATCATTTCGTGCAGAGAAAAGTAGGACGATAAGACACCTAACTGAGTATTGGCATATTGAAGGTGAATGGCCTTATGCTAAAATGAGTAATTTAATGGATTTTCAAGAAGCTTTATTATCCTACATTTGTGAACAAACAATTTTAAACTGCAAAACTGAACTTGAAGAATTAGAAGTTGATATTACCAAACTCAAGTTGGTAAAAACTCCATTTCCTAGAATTACCTATACAGAATCTATTGAAATTCTAAAAAAGAAAGGGTCTACGCTTGAATGGGGTGCTGATTTAGGCTACGAAGAAGAAAAAATAATAGCAGAAGAATTTGGTCGTCCATTTTTTATTTATGATTATCCAACTGCAATTAAGGCATTTTACTGCAAAACTCACAAAGATAAACCTGAGCTAGCAATGTCAGTCGATATGCTAGTTCCTAGAATTGGGGAAATATCCACTGGCGGTGCGAGAGAAGATGACAAACAAATATTAATCGATAGAATGAATTCTTTAGGTTTGAATGTTGAGGATTATTCATGGTATTTAGATCTTCGAAGATACGGAACTGTACCTCATGTTGGTTTTGGATTAGGACTAGAACGATTACTAGTTTGGATGCTCGATTTAGACAATGTTATTGATTCAATTCCATTTCCAAGGACAACCAGAAGATTTTATCCTTAACTTGTCTAAATATATCCGATAAAATATTCTGCTCTAATATGGTCAGTTGCAATACTAAGTTGGGCAAGAATTCCTTTCAATCCTTCTACCATTCTAGGTGGACCGCATAAAAAAAATATCGTATTTTTATAATCATATATTTCTTTTTTTATCATTTTACCATTGATAAATCCAGTCAAACCTTTCCAATTGTCATTACCCTCATTAATTGTAAAAACACATTTCAGATTCTTATTTCGCTTTTGCATATCTTCAAATTCTTCTCTGAATACAATATCTTCTTCAGTTCGATTTCCATAAATTAATGTAATTCTATTTTTCAACTGTTTATCTGCACAATATCTGCAAATACTTCTAAAAGGCGTTATTCCAATACCCCCGGCTAATAACGCGATTTTTTTGTGTTCACCGATAAAAGTGAACTTCCCAAAAGGGGCTTCTATTTTTGCCCAATTATCATTAACCAACTTCTTAAGTATACTTGAAAATTCACTTTCTGTTAATTTTTTTGTAAACTCGATATAATTTTGTTCTGTAGGACTGCTTGAAAAACTGAAATGTTTCTTAACCTCTTTTCCATTACTTTTTAACGTAAGGAAGAAAAACTGTCCAGGTAAATAGTCTAGGTTAGAAGGTTTAAAAAATCTATAACTATTAACATTTTTAGTTCGAGGGATTATTTCCTTTACAAAAGTTTCGAATTTCATAAAAAAACTACCGTGTTTATAACTCAAATTACTATTTATTTTCGATTAATTTAATGGATCCTTTCTTTATTACGCCACTTTCTCGACTGACTTTCTAATTTGATTAAGCCGAGCCAAATTATTAACTATAATGTTGAAACGGAATGCACTTTTTATCGTCTTTGCTCCTTGCTCTATTAAAAAGGCTGGATTAGCTATTCTTTTAAAAAAACCATCATGCATGAGGTGCATAATTTCTTTACGAGAGACTTTAGCTTTGGGATATACATCACAAACTGCTATTCCTGACTCCCAATACTTATCTGGATCTATGAAACCTTTAGAGACAAATTCAGACCAAATATCATTTCCAGGATGTGCTCCCAAAATATTATACTGAGGAATATCTATAGGAATTCTATTAGCAAATTTTATTGTATTCTGCATTTCTTCAAAGGTTTCATCTGGAGCTCCCAAAACAAATGAACCAATAATAACATCAATTCCTGCTTTTCTAGCCTTTTTTACTGCCTTCTCTGATTGTGAAGGAGTAATCTGTTTATTATAATACTTTAAAATTCTTTGATTAGCGTTTTCAATACCAAAATATAACACTTTACAACCTGCCATAGCCATATCTCTTAGCATATCATACGAACAATTATCTACTCTTCCTTCACAAATCCATTCAATATCCATTTTCTCCTTTCTTATCCCTTGACAAATCTGTTTTACCCTTTTAGTATTCATAGTGAAACTATCATCTACAAAAATAAGTTGTTTATATCCATCATTTGACAAGCTTTGCAACTCATCTAATGTGTTATCAGCTGATCTGAATCGCCATTTATTCATTGCAAGTTTAGAACAACTGCAAAATCGACAACCATATACACAACCTCGCGAGGATACTATACTCGTGAATTTTTTAGGTGCTACATTAGCACCCGCAATTATACAGTGGTAGTCGACTTCCAGTAAATCTCTTTCAGGAAAAGGTAGAGAATCCAAATCTTCAATTAATTTTTGATCGGGAGTTGAAATCACTTTTCCATTTTCTCTAAAACTAATTCCTCTAATATCTTTTAAATTTCCATTCTTCTCAAGACAATTTGCTAACCTGACTATACTTTTTTCCCCTTCACCTCTTGCAATTATGTCCACTGAAGGATATTTCTGAAGAATTCGATTTGCATTGAATGTTGCGTGATGATTTCCAAAAATTACGATCAAATTCGGATTAGCCTCTTTTAGCTTCATACTAATCAAAGCTGAATTACGACCAGAACTAGTTAAAGTAGAAAAACCTACAACATCAGGATTTTCTCTTTTGACCCAATTTAGAGTGTCACTAAAACTTAATCCCTGTGCTGGTTGATCTAAGATTGATACTTCAAAATTTTCTCTCTTTAGAACTGAAGCGAGATATAACAAACTCAAAGGTGGGAAGGCAGCAATAGATTTTTTTCCCTCCCTATCATCGATTTCAAAATTTGGATTCGCACTAATCAATGAAATCTTCATAACTGTCAACTCATTTGTTACTATTATAATAGACAAAAATACATAAAAAATGTATGTACTATATTATTCTCAAAAAAAAGAAAGAATTTAATTTACTAAATATGAAACTCTTAAGGTTTTAAAACAGCTTGCAAACTTGCTTCCTTTTCTGCTTTTTTACCCATATAATCAATAGCCTTCAAAATTGATCTAGCAAGACCTAACAAACTAAGCAGAACTGCAATACTATAAAATATTGTTAGATTCACTGTTAAACTAATACTTTCATAGCTTAAACTCATCAATCCGTCCCCCATGGATAACAGTAAATACCCAATTACATAGAGTTCTCGTGCGGTGTTAAAAAAATGCTGGAAAATCGTGTTTTGAGTTAGATCACTAAGTACCATCAATACAACAAAAACAATCACGAAAGACTCGATGGAAATCATTAGATCCGGTACTAATTCGGAAACAGGTGCTAGCAATGGTGTAACAAATATGTAAATGACATAAACCAATGCAGCTTTTATACTGGCTTTCAGAACTCTTAAAACAATTTCTCTGATCATCTTGGTGTCAAATGTTTTTTGTTCACTCATACGGAATCACCAAAGGTCCATGTTCAAACAGTAAAGTTGAAAAATGTACATTAAAATGTCCATTTTCTACATTATTTAAAGTACTTTCTGATATTGGTACAATAAATTCTAAACTATTTTCATAAGAAGCTTGTTGATTTACACTAATTAATTCTTGAGTTTCACTCAAAACTGAATTTTCTTCATTGCATAATTCTACATTTATGCTTCCTATGACATCAAAAAATGCGTGATTTGCAAAACTCATTGGAATTGTGACAATGCTATGTGTAAGATTGAATCTGTTAAAATCAGCTTGTCTAAATTCAAAATCACTTAAAGGTGCTCCCCAAGGAAATGTAAAATTCGTTGAAATCTGAGATGGAAGTACTTCAGCGAAATTTAATCCAACAGATAAAGAAACTTGAATTTCATTATCTTCAAAAAGATATTTCTCATCATTGTTGAATATTTCTTCCATATTTATTGGAACGTTATGATTAATAGTTACGATTTCTCCGCTAGGAATAATTGGAATAAAAGTATTTGCTCTAGATATTTCTACTCCTTCAATATTAGAAAATAGAGTTGTAATCTGAAATTCTTTGAGGCTATAATATCCTCCATTGTCAATAATCAATGGTAAATTGAGTATTAATTGTTCGTTTGAATCTATCGTGAATTGAGGTTCCTCTACATTAAATCTTAAATCTGTTACAGAGTATGCTGCTAAAACAATAAAGGTTATGAGAAGTACCCAAATTATCGATGTAGCTATACCTAACATTCTAATTGGTACTTTCATCATAGTTCTTTCCTAACGAGCTGAAGAAGTCCTTAATTTGTTTTTTTAATTCTTTTTCTAGTTTGAGGTTTTTGTTCTATTCTTTCCAAAGGAACAACTATCATTTCTGGTTCGCTGACTTTTGGTTTTTTCTTCTTCTGTTTCAGGATCGCTTTTTGAGGTTGATGTGATGCTGTTTTTTGTGGTTCAGATTTTTGCAGAATTACTGGCGGTTCTTTTGTTATATTAGTCATAACTGTAACTCCTCTAATTGTTATCAAAGACCCGATCCATCCCATAACTCCCAGATACATTACTTGTATTGCTGCAGCTATTAGAGGACCTAAAGCTTCACCAAAAGTCTGAATTAGATCTTGAGTTGAGATTGGAGAGATTCCTGCTGTTAAAAATCCATAGGCACTAAAAAATGTGAAAATTAATAATCCTACTCCTATGGCTAGGACTGTAAAGCCAGAAAACGCGATTTTTCCTTTTAAACTGTTGAACATTGATATACTCACTTTTTTATCGATTATCTCGATTTGATATTAAGTCTTTTGAAGCTACAAATAGTATCTAAATTAATTATTCAAAATCCAAATCGGGTTTACTTTCAGTTAACTCTCTACATACTATTTGTTCTGATTATTCGCTTGTTTTAAATAGGGCTTTTTGTAACTGATCACAAGTGGAGAAGAGATGTCAGAAGACCCAGAGATATCAGAAGATCAAGATACTTCAGAAGATCAAGATACTTCAGAAGATCAAGATACTTCAGAAGATCAAGATACTTCAAAGGAACCGAATGAACCAAAAGAAGTTAAATACAAATTTATTGAGGACCTCCCTGGTGTTGGTCCTGCAACTTCCAAGAAATTACGAAATCTTGGATATAACACAGTTGAGTCAGTTGCAATGGCTACTGCACGTGAACTCGAACCCGTCGGGGTAGGTGAAAAGAAAGCATTTTCAATTATTGCTGCTGCCCGTTCGGTTATTGGCGTAAATTTTATCCGTGCTGATGAACTTCTAAAACTCAGTAAAGATGTTCTAAAGCTAACAACTGGTAGCAAAGCAATTGATAATATTATCGCTGGTGGTCTAGAATCGCAGACCATAACAGAATTTTACGGAGAATATGGGAGTGGAAAAAGTCAGATATGTCACCAGCTATGTGTAAATGTCCAATTGCCAGTTGAACGTGGCGGTCTTGATGGCGCTGCACTCTATGTTGATACTGAAAATACCTTTAGACTTGAAAGAATTGTTCAAATATCTAAACACCTAGGTATTGAACCTGAAGAAGCAGTTAAAAAAATTATATACGCTGAAGCTTATACCTCAGACCATCAAATGTTTTTGTTGGAAAATGCTGATCAAATTATTAAAGATAACAACATAAAAATTATCATAGTCGACTCATTAACTTCCCATTTTAGAAGTGAATATGTAGGACGAGAAATGTTAGCTCGTAGACAGCAAAAACTTAACAAACATATGCATAAACTCATAGCTTTAGCTAGGGCTTTCAATACTGTTGCCGTTGTAACAAATCAGGTTATGGCTAAACCAGATGTATTCTTTGGTAATGCACTTCATCCAATTGGAGGTCATATTGTTGGACACACAAGTAATACACGTATATTTCTTAGGCGTGCCTCTAGAGGCCCTGTTCGAATTGCACGAGTAGTTTCAAGTCCTTTTCTTCCTGAAGCGGAGGAAATATTTAAAGTAACTGAAAACGGTATAGAAGACGTATCTGAAGAAGAGAAATTAAGTAAAAAACGTAGGTAAAACTAAAAATGCCAATGCCCAAGACTCTGGTTACGAGATATTTTCAACTTTTAGTTAAAAGGAAGTTCACAGAAGGTCTCAGAGAATTAGAAAGAATTAATGACAAAATGCAAAAAACTGAATGGAATCAAGGCTATTATCAAGCTCTATATGGCATGTATCTTTCACAGAAAAATATAAATGATGAATATTCTTTTTTTTCAAAATTTGACTTTACTGATAAAGCAGCACTTCATAAATATCGTCGTGAATTTTTAGAACATACACGAAATGGACTTCATGGAGATTATGATAGAGGTTATTTTTCAGCTTGGGCTGGATGCATGCGAGTAATAATTAGAATGGAAATCCCTATTCCAAAATCAAAAAAACAAAAAGAAGAAAAAACTTCAATAGAAACTGTAAAAGACGATAAGAATCAAGCAACAATTGCCAATTTTTATCCTAATAAAGAAAAATAATTATTATATAGTTGCTACGGGACCAATTAAAATTGTGTAAAAAAGTACTAGAAAAACTATCCATGAAATGAAAAATATTCCAATTCCCATAGTCATAATTTTTGATTGTTTTTCCACCTTATTATAAAATTTTGCTTTAATACCATAATACGATAATAAATAAACTGCCAATGCTATCGTCAAACCGTTGAGAAAAGTTGTTAATTCAGTTGGGCTAGATATTGAAGCCACAAAAGCACTTATTATTCCTGAAATTGAACCTAAACCTACTCTTAACAAGTATATTGCAACTAACGGTTTCATAGATATTCAATCCTTGAAAGCAACATTTCAATTCTAAATTAAAAGGTTATTACTTAAGTATTATGGAACTATTCCCGCATATCTCATTTTTTTCCATCTTTTTAGAAATTAATAGTAAATCATTTTTTTTAATTATATTACTATAATCTCTTTAGTATCCTTTCCAAGTCGCCAAGCCAAAAAAACACATCCTGACACAACTAATGTTGATCCTATAAGTGAATTGGAGTTTGTCAAAGAGATAAAATTATTTGCAAAGTGAAACATAACTGCAATTAAATAATATAAAATTGGCTTTTTTTTAGCTATTCCATAACCAATTATTGCAGTACTTGCCGGATGAAAGAAGATACCCGGTATTCTGTAAATTAATGGTACTTCCAACACAAAAACATATGTGAATAATTCTACAATTCCAAATCCCAAACCAACTATTAATGACAAATTGAAAATAGTTCTTTCAGTTTCACCATGACGATAAAATAAAGGATATGCTTTTGCAAATTCTTCAATAAATGGTGCAAAAATTACCCTTGCAAATAAAGCAATAAGAAAAGGATCTAGACCAACTAATAATAAATCAGTATATTGATATATAAAAAGTGTAAGTGGAACACTAATAGTCACTCCACAACCAAAAAAGAAGACTTTTTCATTCAAATCAGGTTTATGAATCTGTATTGTCTCTTTTCTTTCCATAGATCTATCCTTCATCTAATCAAATACCTGAATTCGAAACTCCCTATTTCATGTGTACTTCTTTGGATTTAGGATAGTTGCTCTTACAATTATTAGGTAAAAGAAATTATTCCATTTTTTATATCTCAAAAGTTAAAAATAAGTCTTCTTAGTTTTTTTAAAAGAAATTGAAAAGATTATCAAGAAAGAACTGATTTTATAGTACATCTAACATTAGAAACTGAATTAAGAGGCTATCTTTTTGCACAAGAAAGAGTTTTCAAGCGTCGATATCTCCGTATTGGTTCAGGAATTAAAGGAGAAAATATTGAACTCTAGAATAAATAAAATATATCAACACGATAAAAAAACTATAACTCTAAAACTGCATAAAACAGATAGTCCTCAAATAAGACTAGTTATGGAAGCTGGGAGACGGATTCATTTAACTTCTTATGTTTTGAAACCTCCTAAAATTCCTCCAGGATTTTGTATGGCCCTAAGAAAACACTTGAGTGGAGCTTGGATAAATAACATAGAACAATACAAATTCGAACGAATAGTGCTTCTTCATTTAAGAAAAAGAACTGGAAATTGGAAACTAATTTTAGAACTCTTCGGAGAAGGCAATATTATTCTCACCGACGAAAAAAATATAATTCTACAAGCTTTAATTTTTAAGAGAATGAGAGACCGTAATATTCTTCGAAACGAATCTTTCAAGTTTCCTCCCTCAAGGAGCAAAAATCCCTTTGAAATAACAAAAGAAGAATTAAAGCATGGAATAGTTGAATTCGGAGAAACCGAAATTGTAAGGGCAATTGCTAGACTTTTAGGATTTGGTGGCCTTTACTCTGAAGAAATTCTATCAAAAGCAAACATTGAAAAAAATAAACTTTCTTGTTCTCTTCAGGATTCTGAATTTGAAGCCATTTTTAACTCTGTGCAAAATATTTTGTCTGCAATAACAACTCTAAAAATTCAACCCAGCATAATTTTAAATGAAGATGATCAGTTTTTAGATGCAATACCTCTCACACTGAATCTTTATAAAAAATTTAATTTTAAACCTTTTAAAACTTTTAATGAAGTAATAGACAAATTTTATCTAAAGGATACTGCCCATAAAAAAGCAATTGCTGGAGGGCATATCACTAAATTAGAGCAAGAAGTTGAAAGATTAGAAAGAATAGTTTCTAAACAAAAACAAGTATTAGTTGATGAAAAGAAAAACATTCTTAATAACAAGATATTAGGTGACACAATATATTCTCATTCTAGAGAAATACAGCTAATATTAGATTATTTTTCAGCAAGAAATAGGGTGGGAAAAGAATGGACAACTATGTTTAAGAAAGTTTTAGATGCTAAAAAAGCAGGAAAAAACCCCGCTACGCTAGTAGAGTCATTTGATTCACGAAACCTACTTGCTAATCTCTACGTTGATGGGCTGCGGTTTAATTTAAACTTACGAAAAAGCCTTTTCGAAAACGCAGCAAAATATTATAATCTGAGTAAGAAATCAAAACAAAAATCTGAAGGTGCTTTTTCAGCATTAAAGAATTCCTTGACCCAACAGGAAGAACTGAAGAACATATTGGAAAAAACAAAAGATGTGACTGAAGGAAAACCGGATCAGATCTTAACAGAATTAGAAAAAAGTAAAATACAAAACAAAAAATGGTATGAAAAATTTCGTTGGTATAAAGATTCGAATGGATATTTAGTTGTTGCAGGGAAAGACTCTGTGAGTAATGAAGTACTAATAAAAAAATATGCTGAACCAGATGATCCAGTTTTCCATGCTGATATATCCGGTGCTCCTTTTGTCGTAATAAAATCTGCTGGAAACCCAATAAGTGAAAAAAGTATATCTGAAGCAGGTGAATTTGCCGCTTCTTTTTCCAGAGCCTGGCGAGAAGGCGCTGGATCGGCAGATGTTTATTGGGTAAAACCTTCTCAATTAACCAAAGGTGGTCCTTCAGGCGAATACGTTTCTAAAGGAAGTTTTGTGGTAACAGGAAAACGCAATTGGATCCGAAATGTACCCCTTAAACTAGCAATTGGACTTGTTAAAGAAGCTACAGATTTTTCCTTTATAGGTGGTCCTTTAAATTCAGTAAAAGCTCTAACAAGCTATTATGTGATACTAATTCCTGGTGACTTAAAAGGGAAAGACCTGCTAACAAAAACAATGCGTTCTTTGATATTGAAACTTCCTAAAAAAATGCGGGAAACAATTCCAAAAACTTCAATCGAACAAATTAGAGCCTTTATTCCTTTTACAAAAGGTAGAATCGGCAAGGATTAAGATAGAGTACTTATCTTAGATAATAATTTTTTTAATCTTTGTCGATTATTTTATTCTTGATGTTTTTAGATATAGGTTTTTTACAGGATTTGATATTATCTTTTTAGGTAGCTCCATGAAAAAATAGGATTTGCTAAGATTTTATTCGTCTTTGTCTATAATCATTATAATTAGGTAGTCGGCGAGAATACCTCTGATTCATTAAAGGCGACGAAATAAGAAAATCGGCTGAAGCACGATTGCAAGCAGTAGGAATATTCCAAACTACAGCCATTCGTAAAAGAGCTTTCACATCAGGATCATGGGATTGTGATTCTAAAGGATCCCAAAAAAATATTAAAAAATCAATTTTTCCTTCACTAATTCTAGATCCGACTTGTTGATCTCCACCTAAAGGTCCACTTTCAAAAATAGTAATTTTAGAATCAAGTTCCTCTTCGAGCAATTTACCTGTTGTACCTGTTGCAAATAAATTATGTTTTTGCAAAGTAATTTTATTAAATTTAACCCATTCCAGCAAATTTCCTTTTTTATTATCATGTGCAACTAAAGCGATATTTTTTTTCTGACCGATGGTGATTTCTTTTCCTTTCATGAATTATCGTTCCTTATTTTGCAATAATAACTATTGATTACTATATTTTTATAAAGCATGTTGTTTAAAAAAGCAAAAAAATTCTTAATTCCCAAATTTCATCAATCTATAAATTTATGAAAACGAATTTTTTTATTAGGATTAAAAATGGGTATGGGTAGTAATAAAACTCCACTTTGGGTGGATGAGGAAATTATTGACAGAGAAAAAATAAAGAAAATTTGGATGTTATTTCTCAGCTTAAAAATTTACAATCGGACAACGGTAAAACTTAAGAAAAAAATAAAAGAGCTAGAATACGAGCTTAGCCAAAACAAAAAATAATATATTTTAATCATTTACATTTTCTTTAACTTATTTTACGAGTTTTTTGCTCATTATGTAAGCGTTTTCGCCATCTGAATAGTATCCATTACTAATTCTGGTAACATCGAACCCTAATTTTTTATAGAGCGCGATTCCAGGCTGATTAGTCGCTCTGACTTCCAAATAACATTGTTTTGCATTATAATGAAGCATTCCTTCAATAGCTCTATCCATTAAAGCCTGTGCTACACCTTTACGTCTCCCATGCGGTAAAACTGCAATTGACACAACATGTCCCTTTTTTATTAGACCACCAAACCCAAAATGGGATAATCCAACTTCAATACGACACATTATATATCCACTAATTTTTCCCTCTTCTTCTGCTACAATATAAGTTTCAGGAAAACGTTGGTATAAATCCATAAAGAACATGTCACTATAATTTTCAGGAAGGCACAATCGATTAATATGCATTACCGTTTGCAGATCATTTGGATTAAATTTTCTTATCCTGAAAGATTGTTGCATTTCTTTATCTCTTTAATCGGAATTTCTAAATTAAACTTAAAGTTTGTGCTTAACTTTGAAATATTCTGAAGTAATTCATACAAAATAAATGTTAAAAATAATTATTATTTTTAGCTTCTTACAGAAGGCAATGTATGATTACCCTCTGGCATTACCCAAACTTTAGAAGCTGACCCGGATATTTTTAAAGCCTCTTTAAATGCGTCATTAACTGCTCGGGCTGTCTTTAATTTGAAAATGTCAGAAGCATAATAGTCTGGAAGAGATGAAACTAAAATGATAGCGTGATTTTTTTGAGCTTTCAACAAATAATATGCTTTATGTCCACCCATAACAAAATGACGTTTAACTTCGCGTTCAACTTTTTTTAACTCTCCAAAACGCATCATCCACTCATAGAATACTTGATTTCCATGTCCTTCTGGACATTCAGCTACTAGAATTATTGTTCCATTTCTTTTAACAACCTCCAAGGCATTATCTAATCCTTTGTAAGCTTGGTAAAGATTGATGTCTCCAGGATGCCCTCCTGCACTAACAACTACAATATCGGCTCTTCGATCTACAGCTACGCGATACAGTTCATCAACCAGTTTTATTGCTTCATAGAACGCTTTTTCTAAGTCGCCAGCAAAAGCCCTCACAAGTTCTCCTTTACTATTGGTAACCACATTTACTATAAAATCTACTTTTGCAAGCTTTGCAGCTTCTGCCATATCCTCATGAACAGGATTTCCTTCCAAGATTCCAGTACGTGCTTTAGAATTAAGTAACATAGCATGATTATTTTGAATTGTTTGTGAACAAGAAATGGCAGGCATAACACTTTTTCGACCTCCACCGTAACCTGCATAATAATGAAATCCAACATCACCCAACAAGATTTTTAGATCTGCTTCAGCGAAGACACGATTGACTCTAACTTTTGTTCCATGGGATTTAGTTTTCCCAATATAAACTAGATCTTCTGATTTACAATTATGGCTAATAGTTTTTATCCGACTTATTACTTCTTTCCCGAGTAATTTTTTTGCTTCTATAGTCGTAACAATCCTGTGTGTTCCACACCCAAAGATAATAGTAATATCTTTATCTTTCACTCCAACAGAGTTTAGTTCTGCTAAAACTGGAAGAAGCATTAATTCGCTTGGAGCATCTCTGGTTGCATCATCAACGACAATTGCGACTTTCTGATTAGCCTGTGCAATTTCTGTTAATCGTTTAGATCCAATTGGTTCCTTTAGTGCTCTTTTTATTTCAGATTCAGGGTCTGAAACACCAACAACTTTTTTAGCTTCAATTGATCCAAGAAAATTTCTAGCTGGAACCCTAATACAAACATCACTTTCTCCATATGGAAGCCAAACATCAACCATAAACTATCACGTAGTTACCATAGAAAAGAAAATATGTTGCTTCTATTAAGCGTTATTAAATTATTTTTAGTCCCTTAAGGAGTCAATATTTTTTTTGTTTTTTTTAAATCAAATTAGATTTGAAGTAAGATCTTAATTAGATGAAAAATTTATTAAAAAACTTCGAATAAACAACAAAATTCTTTAGACTATATGCTGCATATTAATTTGGTTGGAAGACATTTATGCCAATAAGAAATATACCTGAAGAAAACGCGATTTTATTTGTGTGGTTTAATCATTATGCAGGAGTCTTAATTAAAACTCCATCTAAAACCATTGTCATTGACCCAGTGGATATTAGATCAAATAGTTTTCCAAATGTGGATGCTGTTCTAATAACCCATGAACATTATGATCACCTTGATCAAAGACTTGTTAAAGAAATTCAAAAAAATACTGACTGCAAAATAATTACTGATCCTGCTTCAGCCAAAAGGTTACAACACCTTATTCCTCCAGATAAATTGGAGGAAATTAGTGCGGGATTAGAACTTCATGTAGGAGAAGTGTCTATTAAAGCCGAAAAATGTAATCATCCTGCAGCTGATCCCGTCACTTATTTAGTAACCAGTGAAAATGGGGTTAAAGTTTTTCATACTGCTGACAGTTTACCTTTTGAAGAATTAGAATCCATAGGCCTTAAAGAAAAAATAGATGTTGTTTTTTGTACAGTAGGAATAGCGCCTGGAACTTCTCCTGAAACAGGTGCAGAAATAGCTCTATTAACAAAACCTCAAGTGGCCGTTCCTTATCACGCTAATTCTAAGGCTTATCAGAAAAAATTTGCTGCTATTCTTAAGAAAGAACTTCCAAGAACAACTTGCTTAATTCCAGAACTTAATAAGATTTATCAAGTTTCAAAGAAAGCATAATTTTTCTCTCTCTTTCTTTTTTGTGTTTGTAAAATTTTTTTTAGGCTAGACTACAAAAAGGTTATCTTTAATTAATATGTGATTTGACCCTGCTGAAAAAAGATTTCAAAGTTAATATTTACTTTTTTTTAACCTTTTTTTCTTATTCTTCTTCCTCGTAAAATATTAACTCTTTTTCTTCTAAGAGGTTGTGCAGTTTTTCGACTGAATCATAAACGTCTTGTTCTTGTTTAGCACCAGTGCACACGAGTTTTCCACTTGCAAATAACAAAATAACTACTTTTGGCACTGCCATTCTATAGATAAGACCTGGGAATTGTTCGGGTTCATACATTGTTTTTTCAAGAGTATATGCTGCTTTTTCTAGATCAATCATTCCTCCCAAGCTTGCAGAAGCAACAATGTTTTGGATTTTCATCTCTGGTTTGCTTATAATTATTATTCCGCCTTTTTTTAGCTCTTTTACAACTTTCATGACCGCTCGGCGTGATTCTTTTGCTGATTTTGCTCCGGTACAAACCATTTTTCCAGAGTTGAAAATTAGGGTAGCTGTTTTTGGCCTTTTTAATCTAAATACTAATCCTGGAAACTGCTCTGGTCGATATTCCACACCTGGATATCCTTTAACTACTGCGTTTAAATCAACTTTTTGATTTAATGTTGCAGAGGCAACCACGTTTTCGACGCGTATTGTAGCTTTAACTTTTGGCATTAATTCCCCTTCTTGTTAACCTGTGATTAAACATCCTTTTATAAAAAAGGTTTTCTTAATAAATACATCTATATTCACTAAATTGGCACTTCTTGTTGGGGATCCTCTTTTTTTGAACGCACTATTGGAATGATAAATTCAACTATTAATAATATAGTGATTAAACCTACTACTAATGGCAGTCCTATACCATTTCGCATGAATAAGACAAAATGACCCACCCATGGAATGCGCATTACTACTTTTCCTACAACTAAATCTTCGGAAATCCCATTACCCTGATTCCAGGGATCATATTCTGAAGAAGTTGGGATGTCTGGCCATTTTGTGTTAGAATTGCCATCACCTTTTGTGAAAAAAAATATTTTTCCATCTCTTTCTTCTTTTTCAACAATCCTGTGAACAATTAATTCATCTGGATCTGTAGGTTTTTTAAAAATAATTATGTCACTGTCGGGGTAATCGGATTTTAAATTGATAGGTTCTGTTCCTTGGACTATTATTAAATCACCAATGTGTAATGTTTGTGAAAAAGGGTGTGACCAGCCATCGCACCGTCCATCGTAAGGCACACACATACTGCCGCTCACCACAGCTAACGCAGGATATGAAGTGTTCAAAAATGCTTGGGACCCAAACCAAAAACCAAAAACTATCAATGCGATAATACCTATTACAGTGGCAGTTTGAACATACTCATTTTTCCATACTTTTTTTAGTTTATTGATCACAGAATAGCCCCATTTGAATCCTGATATGTTGTTGATCAATAAAGAAGAATCTACTTTAAAACTTGTTGTTACTTAAAAAAGGGAAAGGTGAAGTATTTAATTCGTAGTAAGCTACTTGTATTTCTAGTTAACGATTTGGTAGCTAATTTTAGATTTTTTGTTTGCTTAATACTTCTCGGAAGCTAGCACCACAACTGGCACATTTGTAAAGACCTATCTCTAACTGCATTCTTTTTCCTTGTTTATCAGGACGACCGGCCATTTTCCATGTTTTCTTTGGTGCTGGAGCTGCAGCTCCACATTTTGGACAATTACCCATATTCATTTCCTCCGCAATATTACAATCCATGTCTTCTTATGAAGATAGATATATAATTTTCCATGCTTTTCGAATCTAATCTTTAATTTTTATCATGATAATTATACTGATTTATGTTAAAATTACAATTGTTTTTTCTCTTAAATCATTTATTGCCTTCTGAATATCCTTTTTTTAAGTCTTATATTAACAAAATATGTTTCAATATAATTGATGCCTTGTAGATATAATACACATTTACCCATACTTTTTATATGAAGAATATCCTAATAATTCTAAAAGACATGTAATGGACTTAAAAAGAATCTAGACCAATTATTCGATTTAAATATGCAATTAAAGAAATCAATATTCCTGATATAGTTCATAGTCTTTTCAGAGGTTAATAAAGTGGAAATAAGCAGAAAAAAATTACGAGCAGAAGTTCTTAAACGTATTAAATATGTGAAAACATGTGTTATGGCAAGAGAATTATGCCTTCTAGTACGTTCAAACAGAGCCGTATTGGAACCTCAAGATGTACGTGAGATTTGTCTTTATATTTCTAATAAATGTAAAGAAGAAGGATGCAATGAACCAGGGGATCTTTGCATGAGAGCGGCAAATGCTATAAATTCCAAAGATGAAGAAAAATATTTGGATCTCTGTGCACAAAGTTGTATAAAATGTGGGGAAGCAAAAAGACCGACTCCAAAGAAAAATGATTATGTCTCATAATGGTATAGTTTAATTATCAGGATATCTGACTTAAAGATAATCTATCAATAAATCTTGGCGATAACCTAATGTTTCTAGCACCTTTTGTCCCTAGTCCTCTTCCTGTTATTGAACATATGCTAAAATTAGCTGATCTACAACCTGGAGAAGTCTTATTTGATTTAGGAGCGGGGGATGGTAGAACTGTTACTATGGCTGCCCGGATTTTTGGCGCTAGAGCCGTTGGAGTTGAATTAAGAGAAGATTTAGCAAAAAAAGCAAGTATCTCAATAAACAAAACTAGTCTCGCCAGTAGAATTACTATTGTAAATGGTGATATGTTTAAAGTAAATTTAAAATCAGCAGATGTAGTTTTTTTATATCTTACTACAAGTGCTAATGAAAAAATCAGGCCAAAATTAGAAAATGAACTAAAAAAGGGTGTTAGAATAGTCTCACATGATTATGAGATTGTTGGTTGGAAACCAATTAAGATCGAAAATTTTTGTGAAAATCCAAAAATAGGTTATCCATCACACACTTTATATCTCTACAAAAAGTCCTAATTTTCATTTGAAAAATTTTCTTAATTTTTACTATCAACATTTTTAGAAATTCTAAGCTTAAAAAAACTTTTCAGATTTTTTAATCGAATTCAACCGTTTACTAATACCAAAACTGGATAAAAAAAATTAACTTGCCAGTGTACGGAGCCAACCCACACTATACAGGGTTGGCTACAACAGAACCCTACCTTTCACTGATAATATTAGTAGGAATAAAGAAGCATTACCAAAACACAGATTAAAGTTGCTATTAAAATCAAAGTTTGGAATAATGAAGTTTATTAACCAAAAATAAGTAATTATTTAGAGCAGGAAAATAAGAATAATGAGCAAAATTTATCATACCAAGAATCATCCTGATGGTCAAAAGAATTATCCCTGTTACATGATATGGAATAATAGAATTTTTACAACCGGTAGTCATCCTGATGGTAAAAAACCTTATCCTTATTTCATAATAAGGGAGAATAAAATTTTTACAACCCCAAGTCATCCTGATGGTAAAAAGACTCTTCCCTATTACATAATAAGGGAGAATAAAATTTTTACAACCCGAAATCATCCTGATGGTCTACAAACTGATCCCTACTACATAATAAGAGAATAGTTTTTTTGGTCTTTTGGTTAATTAAATATATATACTATAAATTTTGCCGTTTTTATCTAGAATGGTCTAAGAATAGGTGTAGATGTTAACGTGACACATTCAAAAAGCTTATATTAGTATATGTAATGTAAGAGCCCTACCTGTACATCTATCCTAAAAAAAAATAAAAGGTGCTAAGAATGGAATTTTGCCCTAAATGCGGATCACAACTTGTACCAAAAAAAACTAAGACTGAAAAGGAAATCACAGTCAGCTTTGTATGCCGAAAAGGTGATTACGTAAAAAAAGGAACAGTAAAAACCTTACTAACTCCAGTCTTAAAAACTAAAGAAAATTCGAAAAAAAAAGTTACGGTCATAACCAAAAAAGATCTAAAATTGAAGACCCTCCCAACCATAAAAGTTGAATGTCCTAAATGTGAAAATAAAAAAGCTTATGTTTGGCAAGTACAAACTCGTGGAGTAGATGAATCTTCAACCCAATTTATGCGATGTACAAAATGCGACCATACTTTTAGAGAAAACACATAATTCTTTTTTTTTAATATATTCTATAAAATTTCGCCGTTTTTATCTGCTAATGTTAGTGGTTGAAAAATCTTAAATCTAAAGTGCAACAAATAAACATTAATGGAAAATTCAGAAGAGCTACTCGCAGTTCTAAAGGCAGTTGATGACTCCCTGGGCAGATATATGCTATTTGAAATTTTTGATTTATGCATTACGAATAAAAGATTAGTAGTAATCAACCCGAAATTGCATAATTGGAAGGCATGGTCGGGGATTAATGTAAAAATACTAAAAAGAAGAGGGGAGGCAAAAAAAAGACTAAAACAAGATCCGCTGAAAGGCTTGACCCTAGATGAATTGCTCGAGGAAGATAAGAGTAGTTATGCAATAAATTATGATGATTTAGAGTGGATTTACCTAAATAAGTCATTATTTGGAAGTAATCTAAATTTTAAAGGTAAAAAAATCGGGAAGCTTATCAAAATAAACAAAGAACAATATGATCAATTATCCCAGATACTCCCAAGAATAAATGCTCTTAAGGGAAAATTAGAGATTAACCAATAAACAATCAATGAAATCTCGCGTTTACTTTTTTTCTATGGTGTTATTCAAATAATTTTAAATCTTTAATAAATTATTTTTTTGTCTTTTTGGATTCTTTAAACATAGCTTGAAATTCTTTTAATAATTTGGTTCGTTCATCTAAACGTATTTCCTCTTCTTCTAACCATTTCTCTTGATCTTCTGCTGTCTGATCTTCAAAACATTTCATCTCTTCTTCACGAATTTTCTTTCGTTCTTCGGGATGTTTTTTGTAATATTCTTCTTCCTCTCTAATAATTTCGTTGATTTCTTTTGACTGCTCTTTCACTTCTTTAAAAAATTCTGGATGTTCTTTTAACCATAAATCATGCTCTTCTTGAACAGTTTTTTCATGAAAAACTCTTCGATATATTTTTTGCATTGTGCCTTCTAATTTTTTGATTTGGTCTTTTAGTTCTCTATTTTCTTGTTTCATTGATGTTATTGCGTTTTCTGTTTCAAGAGGGTCAGAGGTTTCAAGTCTCAAAAAGGGCATTGCTTTTTCTGCGTATAGCTCTCGGTAAAATTCTGGATCTTGAGGTTTATAGTTAGCATCTGAGCCTCTTACTGTGTGTCCCATTAAGTAATTTACGTTTTCAAAACCCATTTGATTCGCGTATTTTCTGAAAAACTTTCTGAGATTATATAGTCTTAACTCACTGGGTTTTCCTTTGCGAATTTCATATTCTAATGCTCCACTTTTTTTAAGTTTCTGTGCAGATTCTTTAAAAACTCGACTAACATCTTTCGTATTAATGGGTTGGTTAGAATCAAAATGGCTACAAAACAGAAGACTTTCAGCTGTAAGATCTTTTCTCGTTGCTAGATATTGTTTTATGTATTTTATTGCATCAGAACCGATGAAAGTTACGTATCTTCCGTATTTGCCTTTGGCAATTTCTTTTGGAACTTCAATTTTGCAAGGGATCTTGTCGAATTCTTCTAAATGTTTCAATTTTAACTGTTTTATGGTGAATGGTCTTAGTCCACTTTGAGCCATAACTGCGAAAAAAGCTTTTTCTCTGATTTTAACACCAGTCATTATTTGAACAATTTCTTCTTTTGAAATATCCCTGTTATGATAAACACAATCACCCATTGCATGAGGAATATGACCCAATGGTAAATCAGTATATTTGTAAAAACTTTTGATGGTGCCAACCATTACTCTAATGCTTGAATTTGTCAAACCTGAATTAGATAGATTTCCAATCCAAGAACGAATAAATCGGGCATGTTTTCTCATTGCAGTTCTATCATTAGCGCCTTCGTAATCTGCAACAATTTCTTTTGCAGACATTCCAATGTAAGCAGAATACTGACCCCAAACTCTTTTATAATTAATTTCAGTTGCTTCTGATTGGCTGTGAGAATATGCAACCGACTTTAACCAGACTTGAACTAGATCATTATTCATTTGATTTGACTCCACAAAGACTAGAAAGTACATTGGTTAATATAAACGTAACTACTAAAGGTATCATATTACGATACCTTTCAAGATTAAGTTATTAAGCTCGATTTCAATCTATCTGCCACTAAGAAAGGAACTGATTATAATGTCTAAAATTGAGTTTGGTATTTCCATGCTTCATTGTTTGGGTGAACCTTTTAAAAAAATGCTAACTTACTTAGAATCCATTGATATTAAACTCATTGAATTAGTTGATGATGGTTTTCATACGCTCAATAAAAAAAAGGTTTCAACTCTTAAAGATATTGCAAATTCATATGATTTAAAATTTACAATTCACTCTCCATTTGCTGATATCAATATAGCTTCTCCATCTAAATCAATTCGTACACTTATGATTAACCGGCTAAAACGGTCTATGTTTTATGCAAATGATTTAAACGCCAAGTTATGGGTACTTCATCCTGGAAACAAGACAGGTATTAGTATGTTTTATCCAGGTGAAGATTGGAAACAAAATTTGAAAAGTATAAATCTTTTGAATAATCTTGCATATGATTTTGGATTAAAAATTGCTATAGAGAACCTTCCGGGAAAATACGGTTTTATTATGAAAACTCCCGAGGATTTTATACGATTCTATAAAGAATCATCATTGGAAAATATTGGAATAGTTTTAGACACGGGTCATTCGAACCTTGAAAATCAGACTGAAACTTTTTTGAGAAAATTACCCGATAAAATTGTTCATATTCATATTAGTGATAATATGGGTCACGATGATCAACACCTGGGTATGGGTTATGGAAAAATAGATTGGGATCAATTTGTTAGAACACTACGTGAAATAAACTATAAAAAAACTATAATGATTGAAACCGTAGAACATCTGCAGGAAAGTTTAGATAAAATTAAATTAATGCTATCTTAGTTCTCACTTAATGGCAATTCTATTTCCATAAAATCTTTAGCTACTATTGTATTTTTAAAAATTTTTTGTGCCTGTTTAACTAAAATATTTGAATCAGGATATCTTGCACTAATATGCGTGAGCAATAATTTTTTAGCTTTTGCTTTTTTTGCTTCTTTAGCAGCTTGACTAGGTGTAGAATGTCCATCAACTTTTGCTTTTTCAATAAGAGAATCGTCAAAAGTTGATTCATAAATAATTAAATCAGCTTTATAAGCAAATTTTTCAAAAGTTAGAAACGGTCTAGTATCTCCTGAATATATTATTTTTCTACCCTTTCTCAAGGGTCCTGTAACCTCTGAAGCTTTAATAATTCTACCATCTGGTAATTCAATGTCTTTTCCATGTTGAAGGCTTGACCAGAATTTGCTTTTAGGAATTTTCAATGCTGCAGCTTTTTTTGGAAAAAATTTTCCAGGACGAGTTTTTTCAATAAAACCAAAAGAAAAACTTGTTTCTGAATGACTTGATTTTATTGCTTCAATAAAATACTCTTTCTCCTCACAGACAATTCCTGAATTAACTACTTCAACTAGATCAACTGAAAAAGTAAGACCAAATTTCAAAATTTCTTTAGAACAATCCATGAATTTTTTAATTCCAACTGGGCCATAAATTTCAACCTTTTTTTGTCTATCCATTAACGCCATTGTCTGCAATAATCCAGGTAATCCTAGAACATGGTCTCCATGTAGATGTGATATAAGAATTTTCATCTTTTTATGAAAACCTGTTTTAGCTTTTAGTATTTGTCTTTGTGTTCCTTCTCCACAATCAAACATTATTTGTTCATTTTGTCTTTTTAGGATAATTGCAGATAAACTTCTATCAATAGTTGGAATACTTCCAGCCGTTCCTAAAAAAATAATATTCATGCTCATTTTTTTCACTTTAATTTTTTTTAAATACTGCTATTTCTCTTGTTAAACTTCTATGCACATAAACAAAATGTGATTCTAAATGTTCGTATCCTACTGTTTTTCCTACAAGTGATAAACGTATGCTTTTTGGTGAAGCTATACAAATTCTATCATCTTTATTTAGTATGGACAGGACTGAAAAAAGTACTTTTTCAACAATTTTTTTTGTCGTTGAATTCATTGTAGAACAACAACGACCGTATGGTGGATCAGTTACAACACAATTTGTTTTGGTTATTGGGTGTTTTCTCGCATCTGCAAGAATTAATCCTTCTGGTTTTATATTGAAAAATTCCAGGTTTTTTTTACATCCTTTTAGCATTTTGAGTTGGGCATCTAATCCCAAAGTACGACATCCGATTAATGTCGCTTCTATAAGAGTGCTTCCGGTTCCACAAAAAGGATCCAAAACCAGATCGTTTTGTTTTGCGTGTGCAAGATTTATCATACATCGAGCTAATTTTGAAGGCATCGCTGATGGATGGAAAAAAGGTTTTTTTCTTGGTCGTCTTTCTCCGAAAGGTTTAGGACAAATTGCAGCGATTTTAAGACCAAAAACCATTTTTCCCGAAGTTAAAATTCCAACGAAAATTTTATCAGGTAAGGTAAGATTTACTTTTGTGTTTTTAGTGTTTTGAAGAATAATTCTACCAATTTTTCTTTCTAGATCCATTACGGCAGATTTTTCAGCATAATTTCTGACTCGTTTAATCCGAACTGCAAAAGACTCATTCTCATTAATAACACTTGAAAAATCGATTTTATTCATACATTTAATTATTTTTTTATCATTTAGTTCACATGTAAATAACTCAAGAGCACAAACTCTTGTGTAGGCAGATCGTAAATATACTGATTTTATGCAATTTATTTCTGATTTTAATCTAATAACTTGATCAAGTTTTTCAACAATACTGAACTTGTGTTTTTCAGCTTCCAGAATCGCTGTTAATTCTGCTAAAGGTAAAGTCTTATTTTCACCCGAAATCAAAAAGAAAAGCTTAACCACTTTTTTGCGCCTTTATTTCTTGACTAATTAAAGGTGAAAGTGTAACTCTGCTAAACCTACTTGGTACACTATCGGTACCTATCACTTCCTCTACTCCTGCATCAAGTATTCGATTCTCTGCATCTCCTATTAAAAGTGGGTGAACACAAGCTGCAAAAACTCTCGCAGCTCCCAGATCTAGAAGTATTTTTGCAGCCTTTACAATTGTTCCACCCGTACTAATAATATCGTCAAATATTATTGCCGTTTTTCCTTTTACGTTGAAACTTTTCTTTGAAACACTTAATTTTCCTGTATACCGATCTCTATGTTTTTCCAAATGACCAACTTCTCCGCCTAAGATTTTTTTTGCTTGTACGGCAATGTATCTAGCTCCTTTATCTGGAGCCAGTGAAAATGCTTCATTGTATCCCCTTTTTTTGAAATAATTGGCTATTAATGGAATTGCTGACAAAGTTTTTGCCGGAATAGTAAACCTCTTTAATACTTCTTCTTGGTGTATGTTAACAGTTATTATTTCATCTATTCCAGAAGTTTTTAAGATGTTTCCTATAGTCTCTATACTTCTATTCTCTCCTTGAAGGAAAATTTTATCTTGACGAGCATAGGCCAAGTAAGGTGTTATTGCAATGATTTTTTTTGCTCCAGCAAGTTTTGCTGCACTAGCAATAAATGCAAGCTGTAATAAATTGTCGTTTTGTGGTGGACTTGTCGTCTGGACTATTGCAATATTTTCATCTTTTACATTATTTCCTAAACGTACATAGACCTCTCCGTCTGGAAATTTTTTACTAATTACATCAATTTTTTCATAACCTGTCAAATCTGCTATTTTAATAGCTAATTCTTTTGATGCTGGTCCCATAATTATTTTCATTTAACAACCCACTTCTAACTGTATTTAACTGAAATTCTAGCTTATTCATAAAATATTACTAACTTATTTATTTATAATGAAAATCGGATTATGTAATTATCACAATGTACAACAAAATAGGTTATCTACTCCTAGGATAAATATGCTGAAGAACTTATTTTGACAATAAGAATAACCCAATTTCTCCAAATACGTTTGGAAATAATTTAACTTTTTTGTTTTTTGAAATAATAACTTTTTCTTCAATTTTTATCTCTTTTGTTTTGCAATATTCTATAAAATCTGCAATACTGAAGAAATGAAGATTGGGTGTATCATACCACTTATAGGGTAATGACTTGGTTACTGGAACTTTTCCTCCAAAACACATTTTTAATCTTGAAGAAAAATGTAAAAAATTAGGAAATCCCACGATTGTTTTTCTACTTATTCTTAATGCTTCTTTCAAAACAAACGCGGGTTTTTTTACTTGTTGAAATGTTTGATTTAGAATTACATAATCTAAAGATTTTTCAGAATAATCAGATAATCCTGAATCAATATCTTCTTGAAGTACGTTTAGACCTTTAATTATGCATTGTTGAATAGCCTGTTGATCTATTTCTATTCCCTGAGCATGAACTCGCTTTTTTTCAATTAGTAATGATAAAAGATCACCTTCACCACAACCTAGATCTAAAACAGATGATTCTTCATTAATCCACCCTACTATTGTTTGATTCTCTATTGATTTTTTTGGATTTTTAATGGATTTTCCCTTCAGTCATTACTTAATACACTATTCAGAAAATGTTTGATAATTTGTCCTTCTTCGATGACTTCTAAAAGAAAAGCATCATGACCGTAATTAGAATTAATGTCACAGTAAGTAGTTTTTACATTAGCTAGTTTGCATGCTTTTACGATTTTTTGTGATTGTTGTGCTGGGTATAACCAATCTGATTTAAATGAAATGACCAATACTTTCGCTTTTAATCCTTTAAAGATGCTCCCTAATCTTTTTCCATTTTGGATATTGAAATAGTCCATCGCTTTTGTTATGTACAAGTATGAGTTAGGATCAAATCTTTTAACAAAACTATCCCCTCTATAATGCAGGTATCCTTCTACTTCAAATTCTGCTCCAAATTTATTATTTTCCTTATTTAGTTTGTAACGTCTTCCAAATTTTGTTTTCATTGAATCATCACTCATGTATGTTATGTGTCCAATCATTCTCGCTAAAGCTAATCCTTTTGCTGGAACTTTGGAGTCATAATATTGACCTTTTTTCCAATTTGGATCAGAAATTATTGCTTGTCTTCCAACTTCATTGAATGCTATTTGTTGTGGTGTGTGTTTCATTGTTGTGGCAACTGGAATAGCTGATTTTATTTTTTCAGGGTAAGCAACCATCCATTGGAGAACTTGCATACCTCCCATGGATCCTCCAATTACTGATAATAATTTGTCAATATTTAGGTGATCAATTAACTTTTTTTGAACATTAACAATATCTCTTATCGAAATTATTGGAAAGTCTGTTGCATATTCTCTATTTGTTTTTGGGTTTATTGAAGAAGGTCCTGTTGATCCTCTGCAGCTACCGATTACGTTGGAACAAATTACAAAAAACTTGTTTGTATCAATGAATTTTCCAGGTCCAATTAGTTTATCCCACCAACCAACAATATTATCATTAGGATGGCTTCCGGCGTGAGCATCTCCAGAGAGTGCATGAGCAACTAGAATGGCATTTGTTTTTCCTTTGTTTAATTTACCATATGTTTCATAAACTATTGTTATTGGCCCTAATTTTTTTCCAGACTCCAAAATAAACTCGTTTGGCGGAAAAGCAAAAGTAAATTTTTTTGTTTTGATGTTTTTCAATTGGTGAATAGCTGTGATTATTATGTTTGCCTCCTAACTGGTTTTTTAGTTGTTTTTCTATTTAGTTTCGATTTGAAGTCAGGAGCGCTTGATCTATATCTTCGATAATATCTTTGGGATCTTCTATTCCTATTGAGAGTCTTATGTAATCTTCAGTAACTCCTGTTGCTAGCTGCTCTTCATGGGTGAGTTGTTGGTGTGTAGTTGATGCTGGATGTATTACAAGGGTTTTTGCATCCCCGATGTTTGCTAGATGTGAAAGAAGTTTAACCGAATTAATGAATTTCTTTCCTGATTTTAGTCCACCTTTTATCCCAAATCCTAATAGACCTCCATAATTGCCTTTGAGGTATTTTGTTGCTAATTTGTGACTTTGATGATTTTCTAATCCTGGATAATTAACCCAACTAACAAGCGGGTGATCCTGTAAGAAATTAGCTACTTTTAATGCATTCGCTGAGTGTTTCCGTTGTCTTAATGGCAGTGTTTCTAATCCTTGAAGAAACATGAATGCATTAAATGGACTTAAAGCTGGTCCTAAATCTCGCAACCATTGTACTCTTGCCTTGAAAATAAAAGCTACATTCCCTAATTTTTGAAAACTTCTGAAAGTATCCCAGTATTTGATACCATGATAACTTTTGTCAGGCTCAGTGAACTCTGGGAACTTACCATTATTCCAGTCGAATTTTCCAGAATCGACAATCACACCACCGATGCTAGTTCCATGACCCCCAATATATTTAGTGGCTGAAAGAGTTATTATGTCTGCTCCGAACTCAATCGGCTTGACTAGACCTACACCAACGGTGTTATCTACTACTAACGGAATATTTTCGTCATGGGCTATTTGTGATATCGCGTCAAAATTTGGTACATCTAATTTTGGGTTGCCGATTGTCTCTGCATAAATAGCTCTAGTTTTTTCATTTATTGCTTTTCTAAAAGCTTCTGGTTTTGTAGAATCAACGAATCTAACTTTTCGACCAAGTTTAGGGAACGTATAATGAAGAAGTTGATAGGTTCCTCCATAGAGGTTGTTCGCAGCTACTATTTCATCACCTACTTGTGTAATTGTGAGTAATGCTAATGTTTCTGCAGCCATCCCTGAAGCTACCCCCAAGGCACCTGTGCCACCTTCAATTGCAGTCATTCGTTTTTCAAAAATATCGGTAGTTGGATTCATTATTCTGGTGTAGATGTTGCCAATTGTTTTTAAGGCAAAAAGATTTGCCGCATGTTCAGTATTTTCAAAAACGAAAGATGTTGTTTGATAAATGGGAACCGCTCTTGAATTTGTTGCTGAATCTGCCTTTTCTTGTCCAGCATGCAAAGCTAAAGTGTCAATTTTTTTCCTAGTCATTTTCCAATACTCCCTATACTTTTCTGATTAGACAGAACAAACTAATAACATCGTTATATATATTTTTGCGAATATTATTCCAAAAGGAATATTACTGTATATCTTAAATTGGAAAGTATGTTTCCCAAAATTGATGAAATTAGTAAAAAACGAAAAATATTGGGATTAACTCAAAACGAACTAGCCAAACTCTCTGGAGTAAGTCAATCATTAATAGCTAAGTTAGAATCTGGAAAAATTGATCCATCCTATACTAAAGTTAAAACAATTTTTAATGTAATTAATAAATTAGAATTAAAGAACAAAATTAAAGCTGACAGAATTAATTACAATAAAGTTGTTAGTGTTCAAGAAAAACAACTTGTTTCTGAAGCTGTATATTTAATGAAAAAGCATGGATATTCACAACTCCCTGTTCTCAATAACCGACAAGTTGTTGGAAGTATTTCTGAAAAAACAATATTAAACCAAATTCTTGCTGGAAATTTTTTAGATCAGATTTCTAAATTGCCTATCAAGGAGGTGATGGAGGATTCTCTTCCTCAAGTTAATGAAAATGCTCCATTATCATTGATTTCAAGTTTATTACAAGTTTATCCAGCGGTATTAATCTCAACTAAGGGTAATGTTGTAGGTATAATAACAAAAGCAGATTTTCTTAAGCTTCTTTAATTAAATATTTGATTATCTGAGGCCATTATGTTGAAATACTTTAAATATAAGCATGTTATATACAGTCCCCTGGAGACAAAATATTGTACAAATGTGAAACAGTAACTCGTCAAGTTTTGCCACTTTATCGATCTTTTGTTGCAAAAGAATTATTATCAAAATATAATTTTACTCAAGTAAAAGCTGCTGAAAAACTGGGAACCACACAGGCAGCAATAAGTCAATACTTAAACTCGAAAAGAGGACGTAACGAAGCTTCTAACTCAGAAGAGTTTATCACAATTGTCAAAAAAGCTGCAGAAAATATAGCGAAACTTCTTGCAACAACAGAAATGACTTCTGATGAATTCAAAGACTCTTTTTGTGCTCTTTGCACAGAACTGAAAAAATCAAAAAAAATCGTCTGAGCTTAAACAATTAAGTTATTAACAATTTTATTTAATTAACTATTAATTTCTTTAATTATCTCTTTAGCACGATCAACTCTAATTTTTTGCTCTTTAATCATTTTTTCAACTATTACATTGATGTTTTCTTTTTTTGCCCCTGCTGATATTGCCACATTTCTTGCATGGAGTGCCATATGCCCTTTTTGAATACCTTCATGTGATAAAGCTCGTAGTGCACCCAGATTTTGGGCTAATCCTACCGCTGCTAAAACTTCCCCGAATTCACGAGCAGTTTTTACTCCTAAAATCTTTAAAGAGATTTTTGCAATGGGGTGTGTCTTTACTGCTCCTCCTACAAGACCAACTGCCATTGGCATTTCAATTGTTCCTACAAGATCATTATTTTCATTTTTAGTCCAATTTGATAAGGCAGTATATTGGCCCTTTATTGCTGCATAAGCATGAGCTCCTGCTTCAATTGCTCTATGATCATTTCCTGTAGCTAAAATTACTGCAATAGTACCATTTAGTATTCCTTTATTGTGGGTAGCCGCACGATATGGATCTGCAGATGCAAAAGCTGATGCGTTAATTATGCCATCAACAACTTCGATACCACCAACTGCCTCTTTTGGTACCACACATCTAGCTCTTACCAATCTTTCTGTAGCCAAATTGGATATTATTCTTAAATAAACATGACCACCAGATATTTTTTCAATTATAGGTGCTATAGCTTCACACATTGTATTTACTGCGTTTGCTCCCATCGCATCAAGACAGTCAACATGTAATTCAGCAATTAACATGGACCCGAGAGAGGTGTTGATTATTTTAACTGTTAACTTTTTGGCTCCTCCTCCCAAAGAACAAAGAACTGGATCTTGTGAGTTTGCTTTATCTAGGATCTCCTTTTCGGCTTTTAAAATTCTAATTTTTGTTATTTCTGGATTCTTTATTCTAACAGTCTGAATTTGTCCTATCATAATGGAGGAAGTACTACTTGTATGAAAACCTCCTCCTTTACGGACCATTTTTGCTGAATAGCTGGCTGCTGCTACCACTGAGGGTTCTTCAGTGGCCATTGGAATTAAATAATCTTTTTCATTTATTAAAAAATTAACACCTATACCTATTGGGATCGCTATTGCACCTATGGTATTTTCGATCATGCGATCAGCTAAATCTAATGGTAAAGATCCTGTGTTCAATAAAAGTTGACATTCTTCTTCTGATAAATTAGCAAACTGCTTAACAATAGTTAATCTTTTTTCAGGTGAAAGTTTGTAAAAACCAGAAATATTAGAAGACATTTTCATAAATAATCTTTAAACTCCTTTAATCTGAACTAAGACCAGTTCTGTTCCATTCCTTTTTAACATTATCCATTTTTTGCTTTTTTCATCAAAAGAATAGAAAAGTTGATGTAAAGATTTGAATAAACTCTGCTTATTACAGATTTCTATTTTACTTTTTTATTATTAAAAAAACTTGTTAATTGTTTACAGTTTCTATTTGGCATTGCCCTTGCAGGTATTCCTAATCTTTTGTGTATCTCTTTAGCTAATACATCACCGTGTTTGACTCGATAATTGTCTGTAATTACTTTCTTGGGTTTAGAGCGTCTTATGTACTCAATTAATTCCTCAAAATCCGAATGATCACTTAATGCCACTAAATGTTCATTTCTGCCAATTTGTTTACAAGGTAAACGAAATTCCCAACCACTTACACATATTCTAGAACTTTTTATTCCTATACTTTTTCTTTTGTTCATATGATAAAAAGCAACACAAGGTAAATTTTTCTCTAATAATTCTTTTCCATTATTATCCGATGAAAGCGTTAAATCACCCAGATTCATACCGTGACGTTTACAGACTTCTGAAACTTCTAAAATTCGTTCAGGCATAACAAATGGAACATGAACATGAGCACTTCGCAGTATTTGCATAACTTCCTGTAATTTGCCATAATATCCAAAAACATAGACATTTCCTGTTCGGAGACGTTTTTCAATCATCGAAACTAAAAGTTCGCTTATATCCAAATTAAATGATCGCTTAAATGAAGGACTTCCATAAGTTGCTTCAACAACAAGAGTATCACAATCTTCTATTGGTTTAGTTCTATTTTTAAAATCACCAGTATAAGCTACTCGATTACCTTTTTTATTTTCAACTAATACTTGTGCTGCCCCTAAAATGTGATTTGCTTTAATGAGCGTGATTTGTTCATTATTATATTCAATAGATTTTCCATATTCAAGTTGTTCAGTAGTACCTAAATTAAACGTACGAGGTCCCTTTAAGACTTCGATCAAATCTTTTGTTGCCTTTGTCATTAGTACTTTTTCACAACTTTTTAGACTTCTTCTTAATCCTACTAGGTGGTCAGCATGTGCATGTGTAACAACTCTTAAAGGACTAGTTTCATCAAAAGCGTCACAAGCAACTGAATTTCCTAATAAAATTGCTCCACGATCTGATATACTAGTTCTTAAGGTCAAAATTTTACTCTCCAAATTATACTGCTTTTGGGGTAAGCCAGATTATAAGTGATTGAGGGTCCTCGCAGATTATTTGTACACGGATTGGTCCTAAAGGTGATTCCGATTCTTCTTCTGAAAAAGAAATATGATTAGCAAATGCTACCTGTTTATTTAAAAAGAAAACAATATTTTTTTCTGAGATTCCTCTAAATAGAACTTTTCTTGCAGCATTACGAATTTGGTCTAATCGAAGTAAATCTCGAAATCTGAATAAAGATTCTTTACCTTTCATCTCCACTTTTAATATTTCTGAATTATTACCCGTATCGATTTTGAATTTAATATTCCCAAAAATATTTGATATAGCTGCTTCTACTTTTTCGTAGTTTTCAGTAGGTTTGATTTCTGTTTGAATAAAAACAGTTAAAGTATCCATTGGTCTTCAATTCTCTGCAATATTTCATTGCATTTGTTTTTTGTCTTTTCTTTCTCTTGATCGTTTATCACAATGTACTCAGCTAATGCGATGACATGTCCAAGACCTATATTTAATTCACGCATATCTCTTTCTTGGAATATTTTTCGATCTTTTGGATCATCACTACGACCTCTTTGATTTAAGCGTTTGTATCGGATTTCAGGTGAAGAATGCATTGCAATAAGTGTAAACTTAGAACAGTTTTGTTTAAAATGATTTAATTCATTTAAACTTCTTATTCCATCGATTATTATCTTTTTATATAGTAGTTTTTTCATTTTTGGGATACATTTTTCTGCAATAATATTATCTCCATATTTGTGTCTTAAATCAAGCATTACTTCTCCAATGTTTTTTGGGTTTAATTTTAATCCTCTTTTTTTTGTTTCTTCTCTAATAATATCCCCCATAATAATAATGCCAAATCCTTTTTTTTGAGCTTCTTCAACAAATAATGATTTTCCTGAACCAGGCATGCCAGTTAAACCCACAATAAGTTTATCAACACTCATGTTATCCACTTTTACTTGCTATTACCTTTCATTAGAATTAAAAAGCGTTTATGATTGGAAAAATAAAATTAATCTAGAAGGGAAAAATAATGACTAAGACAATTCGCTGTTTTTTAGCTTTTGATTTAGAAAATAATGAAGTATTTAGAAAATTAGTGAGTATTCAAAAACTTATGATTAAAACAGGTGCGAATCTCAAAATTGTAAAACCTCAGAACCTACATTTTACCCTTAGATTTTTAGGTAATATTACTATTGATTTAATTGATAAAATTTCAACGAAGATGGAAAAAATAAACTTTAATCCGTTTTCAATAGAATTAAAAGGAATGGGGGTTTTTCCGAATCTTAATTCTCCACGTGTTATTTGGGTAGGAATAACGGCTGGAACTAAAACAATGAATAGTATCTTTGATCAAATTGAAATTCAGTTAAGACAATTGGGTTTAGATCCTGATTATAGAGGGTTTTCACCTCATCTCACGCTTGCCAGAGTTAAATCAAATAGAAATTCTGATCATCTGATAAACTTTGTTAAAACTCACGTTGATTACCTTATTGGTACTGTAAAACTAAATAGTATACATTTGAAAAAAAGTGAATTATTTCCAACGGGGCCTATTTATTCAACTATTAATGAATTCCCTTCAAAAGTCGAGGTATAAACACTATGAAAAAAATGACTCAACTGTTAAATCAAGTTTTAGAGGCTATTGTGCCTTTGAAATCCGATAGAAAAAAAATAACTACTTTATCTAAAGAACTTGAAAAAAAAATAAATATGGAATGTGAAAAAGCTGGTGTTGCAGCTAAGATAGGGCTTGAAGGTTCAGTTGCTAAAGATACTTGGCTTATAGATGATCCTGATATTGATATTTTTGTTCGCTTACCCTTATCAATACCTAAAGAAAATCTTGATGAAGCTATTTTACGAATCGCAAAAAAAGCCACTAAAGGTTCTAAGCAGATTCAAAGGTATGCAGAACATCCTTATCTTGAAGCTTTTATAAACGATATTAGAGTGAATATAGTTCCCTGCTATCAAGTAGATAAGGGCAATTGGAAAAGTGCTACCGATAGAACCCCCTTTCATACAAAATATGTAAGAAAAAACTTAAACCAAGGGTTAAAAAATGAAGTTAGATTATTGAAGAAATTTCTAAAAGGAATAAACGTTTATGGAGCAGAAATAAAGACTGGTGGTTTTAGTGGGTATCTATGCGAACTATTGATAATACACTATAACTCCTTCATTAAAACTCTTGAAGCTTTTTCAAACTACAAAAAACCTATCATAATAGATCTGAAAAATTATTACCAAAATAAAAAAATAAAATCCTCATTGTTTTTTTCTGAACCTCTAATAGTCATTGATCCTGTAGACAAAAATAGAAATGTAGCCTCTGCTCTAACTTCAGAAAAACTCTATGAGCTAATTGGTGCTGCAAGGGAATTTCTTAAAAATCCTACTAAAAACTTCTTTTTTCCAAAAAAACCTCTAATCTATTCAATAAATACTCTAAAATCTAAGTTTGAAAATCGAGGATCTTCTATTATATTTCTTCAAATAAATAATATCAAAGCAGTTCCCGACGTATTATGGGGTCAACTCTATAAAACCCAAAAATCTTTAATAAATCTATTACAGCAAAACGACTTTAAGATTTTACACAAAGCAGTTTGGACAGATGAAAAATCTCTCACTATTTTTATCCTTGAACTAGAAACACATTTATTACCTAAAATAAAACAACATTTTGGACCCCCCATAGAATTCAATAAACAAAGTAATGCTTTCTTGCTAAAATACTCGAAAAAACCATCTGTAGTCAGTGGACCATACATACAAAACAATAGATGGACTATTCTTACTACTCGGAATTATCAAAATGCACTTAATCTCTTAGGCGAAAAATTATTAGCTGATCATAGAAAAATTGGGATTCCAAAGTTGATTTCAAAAGCAATCAAAGAAAACTTTAAAATTTTTATTGGAAATGAAATTTCCACTTTATATCAAGTTACTCCCAGTTTTGCCTCTTTTATCACAGGCTTTCTTATAGGAAAACCTTCTTGGCTAAAATCCTATTATTCTCAATAAAATTAAACTAATACTTAATAACCAACAATAAAATGCAAATACATAAAATTTTTTAGCCAATAAACTTTTTTTAAGAATTAATAAAGAAAAATAACCTACTATAATCGTAACAACTATTCCTGCAAAAACTCCAATTAAATCTAAACCAGCAAGATTCAAGGAATCTCCTTGACTAAGAAAAGTATAACTAAAACCACCAATTATTGCAGGAATTGAAAGCAAGAATGAAAACTTGAAAGAAATTTCTTGTTTTATTCCTAATAATAATGCTACCGCGATTGTGAGGCCACTTCGAGACATTCCGGGGATTATCGCGATTCCTTGAGCAATTCCAATTTGCAAAGCTTCATAATAACCTAAATTATTTTTTCCACTATTTCGGTTTTTTGAAGAAAATAAAATTATTCCACAGAAAATATACGCAATCGCGATAGGTAAAATATCATTAAAATATAAATCAATAATATTGTTAAATAGTAAACCACTAATTGCGATAGGTATAGTTCCAATAAAGATTAGAGGAACCATCTTTCCATTTTCTGTTTTAAAATCCCATTTATAAATCGAGTGAATTAATCTTTTGATGTCTGCTCTGAAGAAAAAAAGAGTTACAACAAGAGTACCCATATGTAATGTTAAATCAAAAAATAATGATAATTCTAAACCTAAAAAATACTCTGTTATTCTTAAATGACCTGTACTTGATACTGGTATCCATTCGGTAACTCCTTGGATAAAACCAAGTATTATAGTTTCTATAGGGATCATTTATTTTCTATTCTTCTTTAATTATTGAGTAACTGAATGATACCAACTGATAATATATTCTGGCAGATTCAATCCTCTTTGAGCTAATCTCTCTGCTAATTTTACAGGTAATGGACTTAGTACATAAGCAGCTCGTGTGTAAAACCTTCTAGGAGTTCCTTTAATTATTTCTTCATCTAAAATAATGTTAAAATCTGATTTTTTTGCTAAGCTTGATTCTCCATTGGTAGTTATTGAAAGTACCTGTCCATTGAATTTTTTCATTACATCGCACCATATGTTAACTGGTTTTGTCTCACCAGTAAATGACATAAGAATTTCAAGATCTCCAGCTCTAGGTCTGGGCGTATTTACTCCTCGAGTAACATATACACTATCACCCAAGAAACTCTTTATGTGAAATAATCTGATTCCTGTCATTTTTGCAATTTCTCCAGCTGTACCTTTTCCTCCTATGAAAACATCTGTTCTTTTTTCAAGAAGGTCAACAAGTCGAGAATATGTTTCTGATTTTACGTTATTGTCGATCATAGTTCCTATTTTGTCGAATTCTTCTTTGCAGAGTTTGAATACGTCATTTACTTCAAGGTTTCTGAAAATAGCTTCAATCATCATGCAAAGAAGCTGAAGTGTTCCTAACTCAAAAACGTCTCCCATCATACCTGTTTCGCTGTATTCAAATGACGGTTTAGATTTTCCTCTGCCTTTAATGTGAACAACATGACCATATTGACGAGTTATTTGAGCTAATGGAGACTCTAACCCAGACGTCATTAAACCCATAGTGAATTTTGAAGTCTTTTTATCTTCAATATACCGTGCAAGATCCTGAGCCATTACTAGTGGATCATCTGAATAACCGCTTCCTGAGTTCATTAATAGTAATATTTTTTTATAGCGTCGCTGTAAATCAGCTGCTGCATCATACATATTTTTTCCTGGAAAACCTGGATCATCAGGAGTTATTACAACTTTATTTCTCCATCCTAATTGACTAAGTGCGATTTGACTCATAGCTGCATTTAAAGAATGAAGAGATCTGCCTGATCCTCCACAAACCACACAATCAGCTGCCTTTAAAGCGTTGTATAGTGGTGCTAGACTTTTTCGTCTGACACTAAGAATATTATCTCTAATTTTATTAACATAACCTATCGTGCTGATTTTCTTTTTAATAGTGATACCCTCAATTCAACAATTTTCTGGATCCTATATAATATACTATTCTATCACTTTTTATTTTAACTCATCTTCACTATTATTCTTATCCAACAACCAAATGGTTTTCTTAAGGCAAATACTTAATCATTAATTAATTTTTTTAGATAATATTTATCCCTACTAGTTTTAGGATCTACAATAATGAAAAATTCCTACTATATTCCAAATGAACTTATTATGTATGGTTTTTGTTATTTATTTTAACAAAACACTTTATAGCAAAGGATTTTATCAGGCAATATTAAGGACAGAATTAACTGATGTCAGAAATAATGAAAAAAAATCTAGATTTTTTAAGAAAAATGGCATTAGATCGTGGCGCGGTTGATGCTACTATTATTAGAACTGATAAAATAGTTATTGAAAATAGAATTGTGTTTAAATGTAGAGTTGGATGTACTAATTATGGAAAAACTTTATCTTGTCCTCCCCATACCCCTACAGCCGAAGAATTCAAAAAAATTGTAAACGAATATAGTTACGCTCTTTTTATGAAATTTGAGTCAAAAGCTCAAGCTGGTCCTGAGTTAGCAAAAAATCTGTCAAAACCTATTTCAGATTTATCCATTTCAGAAGAAATGAGAAATAACGTAAAAAAATTTTGGGATTTATGGAATGAAGATAAATTAAAGCATCTATCAATTGTGCTAGAACTTGAGAAATTCGCTATGCGTAAAGGGTATTCAATGGCAACAGGATTAGTTGCAGGTTATTGTCAATTATGTAAAAAATGCACTCTAGATCGGGTGACTTGTCCTCATCCAACACGATCAAGAATTTCAGAGGAAGCGGTTGGTGTAAATGTAGAAGCAACTGCAAAAAACGCTGGGATGGTTTTCACCTTTCCATTTAAAACAAATCCTGAATCTTTTGCCCTATTATTAATCATCTAATTTTATTATAACAGTTCATTTTTTTTATAGAAAGGGTTATGTAACAATTTAATAGTTTTTTAAGCAAGAGGGTGGTTAAATTTAATATATTACTCGATGAAATGTATGCTGGTTTAAAGGAGTATTTTGAGACTTTGGGTTATTCTGTCTTAACTGCTCAAGAAGCTGGTTTGAGAGGTTTAAAAGATAAAGATGTTGTCGATTATGCCCTAAAGCATGACTTGATTTTAATAACTAGAGATCAAAAACCTGCAGAACTCGCTGAATTAACCGGAGCAAAATATCTGCTTGTATCTAATTTGATGATTGCTAAAATTGCCGATGTCCATTTGAAAAAAAAATTTTTAATAACACCCAATAAATAACTCAATTTCAGTTTACTTCTTCTTTTATCTCTAGAACAAACTATGAGTTAACTTAACTCTGGTTAATTGTCAATGTTAATGTTTCTGAGGTATTTATTCCACAGATAAGAAGATGCGTATCCAGCTACAGCACCACTTATGGGCCCCATTAATAGAACCATTATTTCCAGAATTTGACTATTTATGATGATATTAATCCCTATTGATGTGGCGTAATAACTAATCAATGCTATTAATACTGTACTTAGAGACAAAGACATAATGAGCCTATTTTGATTAACACCCTCGTTTGTAGCCCTCACTTGAAAACCGAATAGTGAAATATCCACTAAAATCCCATAGATGAAAATGAAAATAAAGGAAAAAGGTACTGCTGGACGCCAAAGACCTGTTAAAACCCCTCCGACAGCTCCAACGCTTGTTGCACCCCATTTTTTTAAAAAAAATGCTCCCAATACAAGGAATATTGCATCCACAACTATCAATAATTTGTCAATTGGAGGAGGAACAAAAACTCTAGTAATGAAAATCACTGAACCAAAAAGTGAAGTAATTATTATTCGTTCAGCTTTATGCAACAGATAACACCTTTTTCAGTAAGAATCTCTTTTCAATTTTAATTTAAATGTACTCTTCAACTTCTTTAATTTATCCTAATTTCACTACTAAAATAAACATTTTTGTTTTTTAACAGAATCTATAAATTGATAATCTACAGCCTCACCTAAAAGTTCTAATATTTGACTGATAAGTGTTTAAACGGGGAATTGGATGAGCACTCATGCAGAAGATTTGAAACTGCGGTTAATGACTATTGAGCTTCTCAGAACAGCTAAATATAAACGAAATATTACTTATCGTGAATTATCTGCAAAAACTGGATTGCCTGTTACTGTTTTAAGTAGATATGCGAAAGGACATGTTCTTCCAAATACTACAAGAGCTAAAGAATTATGGAAAGTTTTAACTAAACTTGTAGGTCTAGAAACAGAATTACGAAGCAGAATTAGATTTGACGAAACAGGGTATTTCGATAATACCGATATTGTGGGTGATTATAATATCCTTCAACAAGCTGCAAATTATGCTTTAGCCAATTTTGCAGGAAAGCGAGTTACAAAAATACTTACAGCTGCAGTTGATGGAATACCATTAGCCACTATGGTAGCCAACGCATTAGGTGTTAATTTAATTTTAGCCAAAAGAAACAAAGAAGTAGGAGTTAAGGCCTTTCTTGACGAAACCTACATTCTAGGCAAGTATTCCGGTGTTACTGTTACTTTATATATACCTAAAAATTCTATTAAAAAACGCGATAGTGTACTAGTTGTAGATGACATGATAAAAAGCGGTGAAACACAAGAAGCGCTTGTGCATCTGGTCAAAAAAGCGAAAGCTGAAATCTCAGGAGTTTTTTCATTAATAGCTGTTGGAGACACATGGAAGAAACGATTAAAGTTTAGTAATAATGCTCCAGTTGAAGTCGTAACTTATTTAAAATCTCCTTTTGAATAACTTTTATCTTCATATTAATGAGGGAACCCTATGCGAACAATAGAATGGAATAAGGGAATTGTAACTACTTTTGATCAAACAAAATTGCCTCATGAAGAAATAATTTTAAAAATAAAAACCCTATCTGAAATGGCTGAAGCTATTAAGAATATGCGAGTGCGCGGTGCTCCCTTACTTGGTGCTTCAGCTGCTTATGGAATGGCCTTAACTGCGTTTAACTCAACAGCTACCAGCAAAAAAAAATTTTTCACAGAACTAGAATTATCCGCAAAGACTCTGAAAGCTACTAGACCAACAGCTGTAAACCTTTTTTGGGCAATAGATAGAATTTTAACAAAAGTCAAAGCTTCAAATAAATCTCTTGAGGAGACAAAAGAACTAGTAATTCAAGAAGCACAAGCTATTTCTGATGAAGATGCGAAAGTAAATAAGGCCATTGGGAAATATGGTGCGGAATTAATAGACGATGGAGATGTTATTCTAACTCATTGTAATGCAGGTGCTTTGGCTACAGTGGAATATGGAACCGCTTTAGGTGTAGTGAGAGCAGCTTGGGACCAGGGAAAAAAAATTACAGTAATAGCTACTGAAACACGTCCTCTACTTCAAGGAGCTAGACTTACAGTTTATGAGTTAAAACGGGATGGTATTCCTGTAAAGTTAATAACTGATAGTATGGTTGGTTTTATTATTCAAAAAAATATGGTGAACAAAATTGTTGTTGGTGCAGATCGGATTGTTCAAGACGCTATTATTAATAAAATTGGTACCTTTAATCTTGCAGTAATAGCACATGAATATAAAGTGCCTTTTTATGTCGCTGCTCCAAAATCAACGTTTGATTTAAGTAAAAAATCCAAAGAAATTATTATTGAAGAAAGGAAACAAGAAGAAGTAACACATTTTGGATCTCAACATGTTGCAGCTTCTGGTGTAAAAGTCTTTAATCCAGCCTTTGACATTACACCCTATAAATATGTGACAGCCATAATTCATGAAGATGGAGTTTTCTTTAAAAAAGACTTTAGCACTTTTTAAAAAAGATCATACTAGCCAATAATAAAAAATTAATCTAAAAAATTCATTCATTTCTAAATTTTTCCTTTTTATATTTTTATCTTTTTTATTCTTTGATACTTCTTTTTTCTTAAGAATATAACCTTTTTTTTGTTGTTTTTTCTGTTTTCTTCTTTTTTATTGTTCAATCATTATTAAGAAATTGATATTTTTTTGTTCAAATCATAGTCTTTTTATATATTGAAGTGATTTTATCGAAAAAGAAAAATATACTTCTAAAAAGTTAACTACTTCAAAATGTGTTAATATTAGTTGATCCTAATGACCGAAGAGACAAATAGAACAGCTAAATCAGAGCTTATCAGTAAAGGTGTAGCTCTAGAAAAAGGTATTAAAATAACTCAACAAAGTAATATTGATTCGCTTTCTTCGCGAGGATATGGCATAATTGAAGATAACTCTCTAATTCTGGCGTTTTATGAAGCGTTATATCTTTTGGATAAACGACTTCTAGAGGTTAGTTCAAAAAAAGGTGATGCTCTGGATTTTCAGAATATTTTACGTTGCTATGAAAAAATTAATGAAAATGCTTGGATAAATTATTTGATTTATCGAGATTTGAGAAGTAGAGGGTATGTTGTGAGGGGAGGTTTTGGGCATGGAACTGATTTTAGGATTTATGAACGTGGTTCCTATGGAAAAAATGTTGCTTCTACTCTTATTTTAAGTACTCAAGAAGGCAAACCCATAGCCGTAGATTACTTAACTAATATCATTAAGAGATGCCAAAGCCAAAAAAAATCGTTAGCTTTAGCTGTGATGAATAGACGAGGTGAAATAGTCTATTATTCTGTTTCTAAATTAACATTTGCTAAACAGAGTGATGTATAATGCCTGACTTTAATCCTGTCCGTGGAATGAGAGATTTACTATTTGATGAAACAAAACAATTGAACTTGATTATTAAGCACGCTAGAGAAACTGCGAAAAGCTATAACTTTGGAGAAGTTACTACCCCGATCGTTGAATCTTATGAACTAGTAAGTGCTAAATCAAGTGATGAAATTCGGAATAGAATGTTTAGTTTTCAAGATCTAGGTAATCGCAATGTTGCGTTGCGACCAGAATTCACCGCTTCAATTGCTCGGTTAGTAACTACTGTACTTAAAAAAGCTCCAAGACCTATTCGTCTTTTCAGTGTAGGTAGTGTTTATCGGTATGACGAACCCCAAAGAGGTCGCTATAGAGAATTTTGGCAATCAAATTATGAATTAATGGGTTCAAACAAACCTGAAGCAGATGCTGAAATGATTTTGCTTACTAATTATTTTCTTAAGACCTTAGGTTTGCAAAACTATTTCTTTAAAGTAGGTCATATTGGAATAGTGAAGGGTATTCTTAATCAAGAACGAGTGGATGAAAAAACTCAAAAAGAAGTCTTACATCACATGGATAAAAAAGAATACGATGAAGCTTTTAGTCGAATAAAAAATGATGCTCTTAAATCCATTCTTCAAAGTATGGTTGAAATAAAAGGTGATGATATATTTGTTATCACTGAAGAAATGAGACTTCTTGTGAAAGATTATGATAAAGCCAAAATTGCTGCTGATAATTTAATTGAAATTTTAAGACTAGTAACTAAAAGCGGCTGCCCAATTGATTCAATACAACCAACTTTCTCTCGTGGTTTGGAATATTATACTGGAATGATTTTTGAAGTTCAAGTTCCTGAATTAGAAATTTCTTTAGGTGGTGGTGGAAGATATAATCGTCTACTTGAGCTTTTTGGAGGTATTTCAACTCCTGCTGTTGGGGTTGCTCATGGTCTTGATCGTATAAACCTTGCTTTGCAAATACAAGATGTCAAAGTTAAGGATCAAAAAACAAAAAAAATATTTGTAATACCTGTTGATGAAGATCTAAAAATCAAAGCTTTAACTATCACTGAAGAATTGAGAAATTCAGGGTTGTTTGTTGAGTTTGAAGTTATGGGTAGGAAAATGGGTAAAGCTCTAGAATATGCCAATAAGCGCAAAATGGATTATGTCGTGATTGTTGGAAAATCGGAATTAAAAGAAGATTCTGTAGCATTAAGGAATCTGTTAAAACATGAACAAGTAACTGTTAAAATTGAAAATTTGGTTAAAAAAATTCGAGAATAAAAAAAAGAATTAGTGAAAACCCGTATTGGGGTTTCTTTTTTCTAAAGTCTTTGAATATATCTGTTTACTTCCCACTCGGATACCTGTGTTCGGTAAAGATCCCATTCTTTTCGTTTTTCAGCTAAGAAGTTTTCAAATGTAACTTTTCCAAGAATGTCACGTAGTATTTTGCTTTTTTCCATTTCATCTAATGCTTCTCCGAGAGATTCTGGGAGTGAAACAATTCCAGCTTTATTACGTTCTTCGTGGCTCATTTTGTAGACGTTTAATTCTACGGGTTCACCTGGATCCGTTTTGTTTTTGATACCATCTAACCCTGTCCCTAGTAGTACTGCGAATTGAAGATATGGGTTTCCTGAAGGATCTGGACAACGGATTTCACATCTGGCTGCTCCTTTTCTTCCTCCAAAATTGGGAACTCTGATTAATGGAGATCTGTTTTTGTGAGCCCACGCAAGGTAAACTGGAGCTTCAAATCCTGGTACTAAGCGTTTGTATGAATTGGGCCATGAAGCTAATATTGCACACATTTCACGTCCATGTGCTAGTTGTCCTCCTATAAAGTTAAGCCCTGTTTTTGAAATGTAACCAGTTTCAGAAGTTTCAGCATAGAATTTGTTCTCAGTTAAGTCTGAGGTCCAAAGACTTTGGTGTATATGCATTCCTGATCCGTTAATTCCTGCAAATGGTTTGGGCATATATGTTGCTAAGTAACCATTTTGTGCTGCAACAACTTTTGTAATCATCCTCATGGTTAATGCTCTATCTGCAGTTGTTAGGGCTTCATCATATTTGAAATCGATTTCGTTTTGTCCCAAAGCTACTTCATGATGTGAAATTTCAATTTCTATGCCAAATTGTGAAGCTGTATCTGCGATATCTCGTCTTATTCCATCAGTTAAATCGCCAGGATTGAAATCAAAGTACCCTGCCATGTCGATGGGTGTAGGTGCTGCTTCATCATTTTCTTTAACTAAGAAAAATTCTTGCTCTGGAGCACAGAAATAGGTAAATCCTGCTTTCTTTCCTTCTGCTAAAGCTCTTTCAAGAATGAATCTGGGATCGCCTTCAAATCTTTCATTTTCTGGAGTATACACATCACAGATTAGTCTGCAAGATGACCTCTCTTTGTTTCTCCAAGGTAGTACTGCAAATGTTGTCGGATCAGGGAAAAGCACCATATCCGATTCTTCGATTGGTCGATATCCTGTTATTGAAGAACCATCAAATGACTGGCCATTTTCAAAGATATTAGTTATGTTTTTTGAAGATACAGCTAGATTTTTTATTATGCCATTTATGTCGCTGAATTGTAATCTGACAAATTTTATTTCGTATTTCTTTATTTGTTTGCATGTTTTTTCAACATTCTCTTCCCAAATTGAATCTTTAAAATTCTTCATTTTTCATACAACCTCACATTAATTATTTCAGTAATTTATCATATGTTATGAAAAAATTAAATATCGTGAACATATATAAGAGTATCTGTGATTAATTTGTATAAATGTTCAATGTTTAGTTGGAATTGGCTGCTTTTTTTTTCCTCTTTTAACTAACTGTCTAGTAAAAAATAAATCCAATTTTTGTCTTCACTTAAGATTCTCTTCTTAAAAAATCGCCAAGATCTAATAAGTTCTTAATAACCGAATCGCCTTTTTTTTGTTTCTTATTTAAATCAAAAATTATTTCTCCAAAACCTAAACAATCATTAGTATTGTTTATAACTAGTGTTAGAGCTCTTTTTTTTTCATTTCCTTCAACTTTAAGTATTCTTTCTCTGAAAATGTTCTTGCCGTAAATAAATAACCAAGCTGCTTTTTTATCAATAGTTACTTTATTTGCTTTTTGTTCTGAGAGAACTGAAAGCAAATTAAAACTTGGAAAGAATTTTCCCTGTTTTTTTTCTCCAAGATATAATCCAGCATAAAAAAAATTATTTTGTAGGTCTTTACGTAACTTTTTATTAATTAAAAATAATTTACCTTTTTTATTTAATACATTTTCAGAACTAAATGAAATTTTACTTCCAAGTTTTTGAATAAAATTCTCTATTAAATTCATTGTTTTACCACTTTTTTCTTAATTTACATACAAAAAATCCTTGAGTTTTACCTGGCCATATTCTCCGACATCGAGTTATGGTATTATTAAGTTTTTTTCCAAAAACGTTAATTTTACCTTTTTCTCCGTAGCAATCAATTTTTTCTATCTTTAAATTTAGATTTGTTATTGCCCAGTCCATATTTAATTCATTTTCTTCGGGTTCCAAAGAACAAGTTGAATACACAATTTCTCCATGATCCCCTAGGCAATCGACACACTTAACTAATATTTCTCTTTGTAGCCTTGCATTTTGTTTTATATCTTTAAGTGTTCTTCGATTAAACCAATTTTTATCCATAGTGAAATTTCCCGAACATGGCGCATCAATAAGAATTCGGTCAAATTTTAGATTCAAGAATAAACTTTGTCTTGCATCAAGTAAATAAACAATAGCGTTAGAAATATGACATCTTTCTAAGTGATTTGATAAAGCCCTTAAACGTCTTTTATTTACATCTAAAGCGACAATTAAACCGTTATTGCCAATTAAATTTGCAAGTTGAACAGTTTTTCCACCAGGAGCACTGCAGGCATCTAACACTTTTTTTCCTTTTATTTTTGTAAATAAAGATGCGGGAATTTGTGAGGCAGCTCCTTGTATTGAATAAAATCCTAATAAATACTCGGCTGTTGCTCCAACAGAAACTTTAGATTTAGTTACCCAGTAACCATTTTTTAAAAACGGGATTTTTTCTAATATGATTCCTGAATTTTTTAATCTTGTTAAAAGTTTTTCTGGTTCAGTATAATTATTGTTTATTCTAACCGCTTGATTAGGTCGAATATTAACAAAATTCCAACCCAACTGGTTATATCTGCTAATAAAAAAATCTTTTTTTGACATTAACTGTATAATTAGATTGTTAACAAAAAAAATCTTTTGTGAGTTAAAGTTAAAAATCCCGTGATCTATTGTCTTTTATTTTCTCAAAAACTGATTTAGTAATTTTTTTAGTTTTGTGGATTTATTGTTTTTTGTTAAAGATTCTAAAATTATGCCATAAAGTTAATAGGTAACCCTCTTAATTTTCAGTTAGCTCGTCTCCGTAGAAGAGACTTAGAATGGTTAAATCCATTTTGAAATAAGAGATTACTATTAAAAATTAATCACGATTGGAGAATGTGTAATTATGGTTCGTTATAAACAAGCTGACGAAATTGTAGAATTGATGAACAGTCCTAAAATTATTAGAAACACCAGTATTATTGCTCATGTTGATCATGGAAAAACAACTCTCGCAGACAGCCTTTTGGCAGCTGCAGGAATAATTAGCAAGAAAACAGCAGGTCAAAAACTATTTTTAGATTCTTGGGATCTTGAACAAAAACGACAAATGACAGTTTTTGCATCAAATGTTAGTTTGGCTCACACATATAATGGAACAGATCATTTGATCAATCTTATTGATACTCCCGGACATATTGATTTTAGTGGTGCGGTAACAAGAAGTCTGCGAGCTGTTGATGGTGCATTGGTTGTTGTTGATGCCATTGAAGGTCCTATGACCCAAACAGAAACTGTATTGATGCAAGCCCTTCGTGAACGAGTTAAACCGATATTATTTATTAACAAAGTAGATAGACTAATAAAAGAAATTAAATTAACTCCTGCAGAAATACAAGCAAAATTTGCAAAGATCATTATGCGAGTTAATAGATTAATACAAAAATATGCGCCAGCTGAACATAAAAAAGATTGGCTTGTCAATATTGCATCAGGAAAAGTAGCGTTTGGTTCTGCTCTCCATAAATGGGGTTTAAATCTTCCACATCTGAAAAAGAAAGGTCTGACTTTTAAAGATATAATCGATGCGTATACTGGTGAACCCGATGATGTTGGAGTAAAAGTTGATAACTTAAGCAAGAAAGCTCCTTTACCTGAACCAATTTTGGACATGTTTATTGAACATTTGCCCAATCCTTTGCAGGCTCAGAAATATAGGCAAAGCAAAATTTGGCCCGGTGATGCTGATAGTGAAGTCGGCAAAGGAATGGCAACTGTTGATCCCAATGCTCCATTATTGATGTGTATTTCGACAATAGAGGTTGATTCACATAGTGGAACAGTGGCAATAGGTCGAATATATAGTGGATCTGTAAAGAGAGGCAAAAAAGTTCAGCTTGTGGGTACCCACCAGAACGGTACTATTCAACAAGTTTTTATGAGTATGGTCACTGATCGTGTTATTGTAGATAGTATCCCTGCTGGTAATATTGCTGCAATTTCTGGGTTACCTTCAATCCGAGTTGGAGAAACAATAGCAGATGAGGGTATTGAAGTTAGTCCGTTTGAAGGATTAAAATATGTTACTGATCCAGTTGTAACTGTTGCAGTAGAACCTGAAGACGTTAAAGACTTACCACTTTTTGATAAAGTAATGCACAAACTAACCACCGAAGATCCAAACCTCCACTTTAAAATGGATAAAGAAAGCGGCGAATTTTTGCTTAGCGGTATGGGTGAACTACATCTGGAAATTACTGCTTATCGAATGGAAGAAGAGGGACTAAAAGTAAAACTTAGTAAACCCATTGTCATCTATCGCGAAACAATAAGTAAACCCTATGAGGGCCGTTCTATCATGGGTAAAAGTCCTAATAAACACAGCAAACTTTGGATTACAGTAGAAAAACTTTCTGAAGAAGTAATTGTAGCTCTTAAAGAAAAGAAAATTACAGAAATGCAAACCCGAGCTGATCGACAAAAAATTCTTAAATCTTTTGGTTGGTCAACACATGATGCTAAAAATGTTTTGGAAATCGAAGAAAATAATATGCTTGTAAACAGAATTAAAGGAAGACAATATGTAGATGAAGTCCTAGATCACGTAAAAACAGGATTCAGAGAAGCCCTGCACACTTCACCATTAACAAAAGAACCAGCTTATGGATTAAAAATAAATCTTGAAGATATTACTGTTCACGAAGACCCTGTCCACCGTGGTCCTGCACAAATACTGCCAATGACCTGGCGTCCCATTTGGTGTATTATTTTATTAAGCAAACCAAAACTATTAGAACCTCTTTTAAGTTTTGAATGTAAAGTGCCTTCCCACTTTGTTAGTTCTGTACTAGCTTTAGTTCAAAAAAGACGGGGAAAAATATTAGATATGCCAACTGACGAAGACATGATTACTGTTAAAGCTGAATTACCAGTTTCTGAGAGCTTTGGTATTGCTGATATACTCAGATCTTCAACTCAAGGTAGAGCCTTCTGGGCGACCCAATTCAGCAGATGGGCTATTGTTCCCGAACAGATGCAATCTGAAATAGTTAAACAAATTCGTGAACGAAGAGGATTATCTCCTCAACCACCAAAAGCTAATGACTTCTTTGAATCCGAGTAGCTAAAATCTACTCCTCTTCATTTTTTCAATTTTTAGGAAAACTTTATTGCTAATTAGACTTTGTTGAATTGATATGTTGATAGTTGGATTTTGTGGAAGTCCAAGAGAACAAGCTACAGATTACGTTCTAAAGATAGCACTGGAAGAACTGAAAAAACAAGGATTTGAAACTGTTTTTTTCACTGTAAAAGGGAAGAAAATTAATTATTGTATCCATTGTGATTATTGCCTTGAAAATAAAGTTTGTATTTTGAAAGATGATATGCAAGAAGTTTATTCTTTATTAAAAAAAGCTAATGGAATAATTTTTGCTACTCCTGTGTACAATGGAGGCGTGAGTGCCCAAACTAAGGCTATTATGGATCGTTGTCGAGCAGCTGCAGCTGGTGAAAAAAACTTTTTTAAAAATAAAATAGGTATTGGTTTAGCTCTTGGTGGAGATCGCATTGGAGGTCAAGAAGCAGCATTAACTCAAATTATTACTTTTTATATATTAAATGCTATTCAGCCTGTTAGCGGTGGTTATTTTGGTTCTAATTTGGGTGCCACCTTCTGGACAAAGGATACATTAGAAGGTGTAAAACAAGATTTAGAAGGGTTTAGAAGTTTAAAAAAAACATTGAAAAAATTCACTAATCAATTAAAAAATTTACAAGTTTAGTTCATAAATAGTGATTAAGATGATTGTTAACCAAATCGAGAAGAAGAAAAGAAAAATTGCTTGGGGTATAACTGGTGCTGGTGATAAGATAGCTGAATTTATAGCAGTTATGAAAGACCTTCAAAATGAATATTTGGATGTTATTGATATTCATGTTTTTTTATCTAAAGCTGCCGAGCAAGTGCTTAAGTATTATAAACTTGAAAAAGATTTGAAAGAAAGTTTTAAGAAAGTTAGAACAGAAATAAACTCTAATGCTCCTTTTCTTGCAGCTTGGGTGCAAGTTCGAAAATATGAATTATTGCTCATTGCTCCTGCTACTTCAAATACCGTTGCTAAAATTGTAAATGGGATAGGTGATACAATGCTCACTAACTCTGCCATTATGAGTCTAAAAGCATTTGTTCCAGTCCATGTGGTGCCAACTGATTTTGAAGAAGGAATTGTTTCTACAAAATTACCAAATGGAAAAGAGATGAAATTACGTGTCAGAAAAGAAGAAGTAGATCAGGTTAAGATATTGCGCCAAATGGAAGATATGCATGTGTTAGAAGGGCCCCAAGAAATCCGAAAGTTATTTAAGAAACTATTTTAGGCAACTTATTCTGAGTTGAAACAGTTTTTGTTATTAAACTACTTCCTTTTTTAGTAGTTGGTTTTTGTTTTAAACATTTTTTATCTAGCTATCATTGTTCTTTGAATTTAGTTTTGGAGATATTGAGACAGATCCTTTTTTAATTGACTTTAGAATTTCTTCAATATCTAATGATGACTCAACTTTGGTATAGACGCTGCATATTTTCGATGGACTATGAGCGTCGCTGCCTGCTATTCCAGGTATTTTCATGGTTTTAGCTAGTTTTTGAGCTTGTTTATTTGCTTCAAACCTAGATTCACCGTTTAATACTTCAACTGCATCAAATTTGTAATCTTTTGCTAAGTCTCCCATTCCATATTCTCTATATGGATGGGCAACAATTGCAATTCTATCAATTGAATGTGCAAAATCAATTATCGCTTCAATTGTCCATGGTTTTTTAGGAAGTTCTGTAGTGCCTAAAACTAGTATATCACCTTGATTAGTACTAATTTCTACTCCTGGTATTATTAAGATATCAGGATAGGGTGCCGCTAATTTGATTGTTTCTTCTAATCCTTTTATTGTATCATGATCTGTAACAGCAATAACTTTAACGAAGTTATGTCTAACCAATTGATTTACTAGATTTTTGGGTGTGATAGTGGAATCATTAGAAAATACTGTATGAATATGAAAATCTGCGTAAATCATTGTTAATCGCTCATTTGTTTCTTCAAAATATTCTCTAAACCCGCTAAAATGTCTTTATTAATTCCGGTTTTTAATTCTAATTCTTTAAATTGGATTTTTTTAATTGCACATATGTTTTTACATGAATCTGCAATTTTATTATCCCATTGAGAAAAATCATTTAGCAATATTACAGTCTTATACTGAAATTTTTTTATGTACTCAGTCAATAAGGTGGCAATATGCTCTTTAGTTTCAGAGTCAAAAGGAGTTGTAACCTCGTTTTGAGAAAGTGGATATACTTCATCAATTTCTATTGGAATTATCCCGAAAGGAGCTGTATAAAAACAAACGTGAACAAGTTCTGACTGATCTCTTAGGGTCTTCTTAATCACGGTTTTAGTTTTTTTGTATATTCGCGTGTTATGATAGGGTTTTTTATGAGTTTGAGGTAGCAATAGTAAGATTTTTGAATTTTTAGGTGGTTGGTAATTTTTTAACAGTTGATTTTTATAATGTAACACTTCTGGTCTTGCTAATCCAACTGAACTGAAAAAGAAAAAGCCTCTTTTCTTTACTACCGGACTGAATTTTTCTATAAATTCAGCATATTCTTTAATTTTTTTAACAGCACTAAATAATGCTGGGTGTGCATGGGTCCTCATCTCAACAAGTTCCCATAATCGACCTTCCCTTATAGCCTGTTTAATGCGTTTAATTTCTGAAATACACACAAATAGGTTATGTTCAGCAAGAAATGTTTCAATTTCTTTTTTTGATTTACTTAGAACATCTTTTGGTGTTTCTTTCATACAATTGGGGCATGAACATGGAAAATAATCTAGATTAGATAATTGCCAAGTTCCATTTTCTGTCATGTATCTATTTTGTCTAGCGTATAAAGCATAAGCAGCAGAGTCGAAGAGATCACAACCCAATGCAACAGCTAACGAAAACATGAATGGATGTCCTGCACCAAATAAATGAAGCGGTCTATTAAGCGGTAAATGTTTTTTCGCTGTGATAATCATGTCCGCAAGTACATCAAAACGATAATTTTGCATAACCTCTGTTGGGCTTCCTAAAGCATGAATTTGGAAAGGCATTTTTCCAATAATTTTTGCTGATTCTGCTACTAAATCCAAATGTCTACCTCCTTGAACAGGCCCCACCCAGAGTATGTTATCGCTAGTTTTCAATTTAAAAAAATCTTTTGCTCTCTGCAATGTCTCGGATACAGTTTCCATTGCACTATCTTTTGAAACTTTCCAACTAGTAGGAATATCTAAAATTGTAGCTATATCACTGCCAATGTTTTTTTGGTATTCGACTATTTCTTCCTGATCTACCTCAACACCGCCATATACTAGTATCTGATAAGCTCCAGAATCCGTCATAATCGACCCGTCAAAATCCAAAAATTTGTGTAATCCTTTCTTTATAGGTTCATTTTTGAAACGTTTTTTTAGAATATAGGCATTTGTAATTACAGCCTCAAAACCAAACTCCTCTTTGAGTCTAGTAGGACTAATAAGCTGAATGCTAGGATTTATTACTGGAAATAATAGAGGTGTCTCAAGAGTACCACTTTTTGTTTTCAGTTTTCCAATTCTACCCAGTAAATCTTTGTGTTTAATTTCAAAGCTCATTTATCAGTCTTATCAAACAGCTAGTAAACTCATAAAAAAATGTTGGGCTATTTTTTATTAATAATTATTGCTCTTTTTATGACTAAATTTTTTTTCTGGCGAAATTGTTTAGTATTTTAATAAGTAATAGTCAAAAACGATTTAACCAATAGAAACTAATTTTGAAGTAGAGAATACTGTCTGATTAGACATCCTTATATCGTTTGTTTTATCTTTACTCCAATAATTATTGAGGTGCCAGATTATGGTCTGTGCAATTGAGATATTAGAAAAACCACAACTCAAAGATCCAATATTGATTGAAGGATTACCAGGAATAGGATTTGTGGCAAATATTTCTGCTCTTCACTTAATCAAAGAATTAAATGCAAAATGTTTTGCTAAAATTGTTTCCGCATCTTTTCAAGATATTTCAATAACAGGAGAAGCTGGTACAGCTCGTTCACCTATAAACGAACTTTATTACGTCAAAAGAGAAAATTTTGATCATGATCTTATAATATGGTATGGTAATACTCAAGCGTTAACCACTTTTGGTCAATATGAGCTTTGTGGAAAAATATTAGATATTGTTAAAGATTTAGGGTGTAACTTTGTTATTTCTATTGGCGGTTTTAAGAAAAATGAAGTAAAACAAGTTCCAATAGTATATTGTGCAGCGACTGATAAAGAAACAATGAAAACTGTTTTGAATTTAGGAACAAAAATCATGGTTGGTCACATATTTGGTCTTGCAGGACTTATTATTGGAATGGGAAGGTTGAGGACTATGGGAGGTTTCTCTCTTCTAGTTGAAACCCAAGGAATGTATCCTGACTCAAACGCTGCAAGACATGCTTTAATCATAATGAACAAGTATTTGAATCTGAAAATTGGCTTCGCAAAAATAGAAAAAACTGCAGACGAAACAAAAAAGCTTCTTGAAGATTTTGGAATTATAAGAAAAATATCGGAAGAAAAGAAAAATGAGGAACAACAAATGCGTTGGTTTATCTAAATTTAACTTTCGCTTGTAAACTGAGTATACACTCTTTGTACTCTTTCAGCAGCAGGTCCTGAACCTTCAACTACACCTTTTTCGGTAAGCTTTACTTTATTCATTATCCAAATGAATCCTTTATCTTCATAAAGTTTAACCATTGTTGGAAATACTTTTTCAAGACGATTAGCTAATGCTTTTAAATCAAAGGGTGTTTCTGTGCTTGATATTTGTGCAACAACATTTCCACTTAAGAAAACTCTATGCGCTACTTGACCTGTTTCATCTTTTGCTTCAGCAATACAAAGATTTAGACTGTCAGGGTTTATCCCAATAAGTGTTCCAGTAAATTTCTTTCCAGTAGTCGCTTCTACGATCACGGTTTGTTCTATCAAAGCTGCGACTTCACTAAAAAATTTTCTTTGTGCTACAGACAACTTCAAATCTCCGTTATCCTAACAAAATTGTATTACCACTATATATCTTTGATTTAAGCAAAATGAAAAAATTAAGATGTTGCGTTTGACTTATCATGTTTTTTAACACTTTGCTGTTGGAAAACATAGGTGTTAGCTGGGATATCTCTTTCGACAACATAATTTACGCCTATCCAACTATTATTTCCTACTTTTACTCCAGGTAACAGAATTGAATGAATACCCGTTTTTACATTGTCCCCTAAGATAGCGCCTAGTTTTCTTCTTCCACTGTCAATTATTTTATTTTGTACTTTCATTTTTACTGATTTAGCATCGAAACGATAATTAGCAATAATTGTTCCAGCTCCTAAGTTGCAATTTTCACAGAGAATACTATCTCCAACATAAGATAAGTGACCAACATGAGTTTTATCCATAATAATCGTGTTTTTTATTTCACAAGCATTTCCAATTCGAACATTTTTTCCTATGCTTGTATATGGTCTAATATAACAATTAGGTCCTATATCGCTACCTTCGTCAATGAAAGCTGGACCTTGAATATACACTCCGGAGCGTATTTTTGCATTTTCAGCAACTGTTACTGGTCCTATTAGTTGAACTCCTTCTTCGACAGTACCCAAAATTTTATGGTTTAATCTCTTTAAAATCCACTTGTTGGCTTCGAGCAAATCCCATGGTCTACCAATATCTATCCAATCCTCATTAGATATTTCTACTGCTTCAATTTGCTTTCCATCTTTAATAAATAGAGATATTGCGTCTGTGAGTTCATATTCTCCTCTTATTGAAGGTTTTAATTGTTTTATTTTCTTAAAAATTTCTTTGGAGAAAATGTATAATCCTGCATTTGCCAAATTTGAAGGTGCACTATTAGAATCAGGTTTTTCAATTATTCTTTTTATTTTTTGGTTTTTTTCAATTTCTATAATTCCATATTTTTCTGGATTTTTTACTGGAATTACTGCTATTACTCCGTCTAATTTTTTTGTTTTGAAGATGTGAACAATTTTTTTTAATGCGTTTGGACTAAACAGCAGATCTCCATAAACTAGAATGAAATCTTCATTTATCATTGATTCAGTTATACCAAGTGCGTTTCCAGTGCCGATCATTTTTTCTTGTTTTTTAAAACTAATTTTTAATTTATCTTTTTTCCTATTATTAAAATATTGTTGAATGGCTTCTCCTTTATAATTAGTTACAATTATTATCTCTGTAATTTCAGAATAACTTAGTGAGTTAATGATATGTTCAAGAATTGGTTTCCCGCTAATTTTTATCAAGGGTTTAGGTTTTGAAGATGTAATGGGCCTAAGTCTTGTTCCTTCTCCTGCAGCTAAGATTACGGCTTTCATCGTTTTAAATCTCAATGTTTTCTTTTATTAGCTTAACTCCTATTTCAAGTATGGTACTGGCTATTTTTAATGATTCACCTTCAACTGTTAGTCTTATGAGCGGTTCAGTTCCAGATGCTCGAATTAATATCCATCCATTTTCTAGTGATACTCTTATTCCATCAACTGTTGAACTTTCTATTTGGTTTGGAAAAACAGTTTTTATTTTTTCTTCTACAATCTTTATTGTTTTGTATTTAATCTCATTTTTACAAATGATGTTTTCTCTTAATGTTATAAACTTGGGAACTTCAGAAATGAATTCGGTTAGAGTAGTTTTTTTTTCTTCAAGAGCTTTCAATAATAATATTGCTGAAAGAGGGCCATCTGGACAATAATGGAATTGGGGGTGGATCCAAGCGCCACATGGTTCTCCACCAAAAATGGCGTTGTTTTTCTTTATTTCTTCAGAAAGATAGACATCGCCCACTTTTGTTCTTATTATTTTTCCATTATATTTTTTAACTATTTTATCAAAGCACATAGACGCTTCAACGTTAGTGACTACAGTTCCTCCGTTGTTTTTTTGTAATGTGTAGCCTGCAAAGGCAGCTAATAATGTGTCAAAATCTACAAATTTTCCGTTTTCGTCAATAAAAGCAACTCTGTCTCCATCTCCATCAAAAGCTATTCCAATATCTGAATGAAGTGCTTTAACAACTTGCGCTAAATCTCCAAGCGATTTTTCGGTAGGTTCAGATGTTCTTGCTGGAAAATTACCATCTGGTTGAGCATTTAGAACAACTATTTTGCATCCACTTTCTTTTAGTAATCTAGGGCCAACCTTGAAGGTGGCTCCACAACCAGGGTCCAAAATAAGTTTCCATTTTTTTTTCAGATTTACTATTTTTTTTACCTTTTTGAAATACAAATAACTTGCATCTATTTTAGTGAGTTTTCCTACTCTTTGCCAATTAGCTAAACTATAAGCTTTATTTGTAACTCTTTTTTCAATATTTTGTTGTTGTTCATCGGAATAAGAAATGCCATTTTCATCAAAAATTTTTATTCCATTATAATGAGGTGGATTGTGCGATGCAGTTATCATAAATCCTATATTTGCACCTAATTTCTTTGTAAGATATGCTACAACTGGTGTTGGAACAATACCCAAAACCTCAACATCAACTCCACAAGCTATTAAGCCTGAAACTAATGCTTCGGTCAACATTAAACCTGAAACTCTTGTATCTCTGCCAATAATAGCTTTCTTTGCTTGAGCGTAAGATGCTGTTGCTAAACCGACGCTACAAGCTTTTTCTGGTGTTAAAAATTTGTTTACTATACCGCGAACTCCTGAACTGCCAAATAGCTTGCTCATTTCTTTTTAGTATCTCCAAATAGCTGCTTATTCATCACTAATTATCTGTGCAGCTTAAAAAAATGATGTATCCCAAATCAGAATATACCTATTTTTTTTAATTTTTTTCAAGAAATTCCAGCAGTCTATTTTGTGTGGGATACTTACCTTGTGGATCTGTAAGGTAACATGCTGAGATTGCATTAGCTAGCATTAACCTGGATTCATCTGATAACAAATTTGTATCCGCAAGAATATTTCCTGCGTTCCACGCATCTCCTGCACCTGTAACTCTTAAAGGTTTAATTTTAAACGTTGAAATACATGTTTCTTTTTTCTTAGTCAATGAAGCCGCAAAAGAAGACGTATGGAGATCAATTCTAGCTGGTAAGTTTTCAGCTAAAATTTTAGCAGCTTGCAAAGCTACTTTATTATTTGTTTTATTTCTATTGATATCTGCTATGTTTTTATCGAAAAAACATGCGTAACTTATTGCTTCATTTTCATTTAGACTTAAAATATCAACAAAATTAGATTTTAGAACAATCTTTAGCAATTTTGGAATTTCTTTTGAGTTTGAGTTAGGATCTGCAGTGTCATAGTAAGTTTTTCCTTTTCCTTTTTTCTTTACTCTGGAAAAAACTTCTTTAGCTAGTTCTGTTCCATATTTTTTTGTTCCTGCCCAGTTAAATAGACATACATAATCAGCATCATCAATGATTAAGTAATCCATATCTGTGAGGTTTGAGGCTTGAAAATTCTCCAAATCTCCAAGATCTCGCAACATTATATTTATTTTTTTATTTTCAATATCAAATTCTAAAGCAGTTGTTATTGAAGCTTTTTTACCACTTTTAATATGTGATAAATCAACTGTAGAGTTTTTTAAGTAAGATTTGATTTTATTAATTCCATTTTCATTGGTACAAATTATAGGTGTTACCTTAGCCCCAAGAGTAATAAGAGCAGAGGCTGTGTTGATAGCGTTTCCTCCTTTAAAGTCCAATTGTGAAACACCATCAAGGCTTCCTCCATTTTGACGGATTATTTTCGTTACTTTGGATGAAAAATTTTCAAAATTATCTCTCAAGTTTATGATCCGGTCAAAGAAGAAGTCTGGCATAACAACTACTTTGGGTTTTTTATAGTCATTTTTTAAAAAATTCATCAATTCAATTTTATATTCTTCTATATCCAATCAAGAACCTCTTTTAGTATTATCTTCCAAAAAGCTAAAATAACCTTTCCTGCGTAACAGTGGTTACTATGATACAATATGTAGGGTATCTTTCAGGAGTTTAAAAAAATGAAATATAAAATGGAAATATGTTTACTCCTGATAGCAATTACTCTTTTTGGTTTAAGTGCTTTTTTCTATTCATATACCCTAGTGGAATCGACTATTTCTTTAGGTGTAGGTTTGAATAGTTATCCATATAGAGTTTATGCGTTAACTCTAGTTGGACTTGGTTCTGTTTTAATGCTGACTGCTTCCGTATCTTTTTCTAGGCATATCAAGAATTTAAAAAACAAAAGTTATCAAATCTAGTTTAGAAGAGAACTAATTACCATCCATATTATATCACCAAATAGAATAGATATTATTACGCCCACCGTAACAAATATTAGCATTGGTAATCCTGGAGTAGACCAAATATAGTCATTGATTTGTTTTTTTTCGATTGCATTGGTTAATCTAGAGAGTATTTCGTTTCTTCCCTCATCTCGTGGAACAATGATAAGTTTTCTTTTCAAATTAGTTTGATCTATTATTTCTATGTCTTCCATAGGATAAATATGCCATTTTTCTTTTACTTTCGATATTGGTAATCGATATCCTGTAATTAGAACAACTATTTTTTTTCCTATTGACTCTTTTTTTAGACTACCTTCAAAGAATTCTTTGTTTTTCTTTAGGCGTTGAATAATGTTTCGTAGTAAGATGTATCCTACGCTTGCAGCAGCAATAAGGACAGAATTGCTAAAAATTACAATTGGGAAAAGAACCTGTGCTAAAGGTGATAGTCCTTGAGGTAAAATAGGATTAATTAGCATTTCAGTTGAAAATGGTAATGCAAGAGCTATACACATGAATGCTTTTGAATCTGCTCCCCCGAATCCTCCGGAGTAAAATAATAAGAATGCTATTAGAAAAGTTAATCCAACACTTAATCCAAAATTCATTAATTTTGAAGAATCATAAAGAAGAAATTCAGTTAGTGATAACGCTAGAGCTATTGGAGCATAAAAAATCCACACTTTATTAGTAACTTCTCTTGATTTATAATCGCTCCATGATGCGTAGAGAAGAAAACTTAGTGATATTGCGACTTTTGCTCCAATTATTATTGTTTGCATTAGGAATCACCTCAATACTTTTAGAGTAACTAGAATGTTCCTAGTTTTGAGTATTATTATTTTGTCTTTATAATTTTAAAATAGAAAAAGAAAAAAAAGATTATTGTGGCGCTTGCTCTTGGAATGTCAAGGTTAGTTGGCCTACTTCGGGGACTACTCTAAAGTAGTATGTTTCTCCTGCTGTCCAGGTATATGTTACATTGAAACTAACAATTGATCCTGCAATTAGTGATATTGGTGTAGTTGGTGTGGTTGTTAGACCTTGTGTGGTTGACGATGAAGTTCCAACGTAAGCTCCTACTATTCTTGTATTGGATGTTCCAGAATTTCCTATGTCAATAGCTATCTTTTTTACTCCACCGTCTTCAATGAAGTTAACGTTTGCTTTGTAGGGTAGAACTCCTGCTTGTTGAGTAGTTGAACTCATATAAGTTGTTAGCCACGCATAAGTTACAACAATTGCTGCAACTGCAATAACAATTAGTAGTAAAGTTGCTAATATTGGTGAAATTGCTTTTTTTGATTTGAAGATCTTTTTTACAGACATTTTTTTCATACCTGTTATTGATAGTTGAAATATGGATTTTGTATTTAACTCATGTGAATTTTAGATACAGATTCCAAATTTTCTGAGTATTGAACTTTTATTTAATTTCCAGCAATCACAGTTATTGATGGAGTATGTTCTACAAGTATCCACAAGCCGTTTGCTAAACTGCCTTCTTCTAAGTATATTGGAGTAGTGTCATCAAAAGTAACTACTGCTCCCTCAAAAGTGACATCTAAAGCGTTTGTAAATTGTACTTGTCTTAATTCTACAGGTAATACTTCTATTCTTCGGCTACTTTGATCTACATCTATTGCTCCTGTAGGTGTACCTGGCGAAGTTGAATCAAAGATATACAAGTTCAGATTAGCCACATCAGTGAACATTATTCCCGTTCCCCGATTTCCAGAAATAAGTTGACTCCAGTGGTGTTCCCATATATCCTCTGAATATTTAGAGAATGTTCCTGAACCTTCTGTAACAATTGGTGTTTCATTTAATGTTCCATTTTCAGTTTGTGTTTGAACAGGATTAATTGAGGTTGTCAGACTTAAAGGACTGAAATCTGTAATTGTTCTTTGTTGTACTGAATCTATAAACATGAATCTAAGTTTATAGGTATAGTAGGAAACTTTTGCAGGCAAAGTTATCACAACATTTGCATACATGTTGGGACAATCTTGTGCACCTCCCCCCCACTCTGACTCTTGCCTAATTACATCTCGAACTATCCCATTGTAAATAACATACGCTGTTGTACCTGAAGCATCAGCTCTGTTTTCAGAGTTTATTCGCATAAAAGTTGCAGTACTAGACGTGCCTGTTCCATCCACTGATGCAACAAGCGAGTTACTGCTAAAGTCAAGTGTTATTTTCCCATTACTTATCTCACTATTTATTGGATCATCATTGAAAAAGATGTTATTATAAGCCATTGATGTTTGAGATGCATCATCACTTCCATCCCACCAAAGGGTAAAATCAGTTACACGATTATCTAAAAGAAATACTATCATCTGTCTATTGCCAAACACTGAAGCATTACTTGCTAATCCCAAAGGAACTGTGTATTCTGAGGCCCAATCTTCTATTTGGAAAGGAACTTCTTGGTTTACACCATCAATTGTCTGATTAAGACGAATTGATCTAACGGGAATAGGAGGAATAGCTTTTGCATTCGTATTCAATTCGAAATTTTCTCCAAGCCATCGCAATGTTCCGTTTTGTAACCATTCAACCACTATCGTTGATTCTTCCTGAGATAAAAGAAAACTTAAATCAGCTTGAGGTCCCAAAAGAACTGAATCAATCTCCCAAGAATCCTGAATTGAATCAGAGATTTCACTACTTCCTCTAAATCTAATAGTAAAAGTTGAAGAAGTTAAATAAGGAGTTATTGACACGTTTTTCCATCCGTTAATTAAACCAGTTAGTGTAGCCACATTTACCCATGAATTACTATGCCAAACGTCTATTAGCAAGGGTTCAGAACCTAAATCTCCTGCTTTAATACACAAATCCTTTTGAGGATTTGTAAAATTTACGTTTGTCCACTGCTCTTCAATATCCAATTGGTATTTTGTATTGTCTGCTTCTTTTTTAATAGTTACAACATCAACATATGCGTGTTCATAATTTTTGTTAGGTCTTGCGTAAAATCTTACTTTGAAATTGGATTTCAAGTATTGACTTTCTGTGATTCTTTGTTGATAGTGAATCCACTGATTTTCAGATCCTGTTCCCAATTGTATGATAAAATCCCAACTATTGCCATCATAATAATAAAGCATAAACTCGTTGTTATCACAACCTCCATCAAAATACCAAAAGTCAATGTATATTACACTAGCATCTGAACAATCCAAATCTGGGCCATCTAAATATCCAGATCCTTTCCCATCAAAATCTGCTGAAAATGTTCCACTGCCATAATGCTGATCGGGTTCCTTGTTCCATTTACTATCCGTCGGATTTTCACTCCATCCTGTTGGAGGCCAAGATCCTTCAAATGATTCGCCATCAATAAGTGTAATATTGCTGATACCACCGCCGTTGTTTATTTCTGTCAAAATATCATATGTCATATCAGGAGCTATCGTCTGAGTGGCAAAGTTAGTATTCGATCCAATATCAGGAGAAGAATCTACATCTGACGTATCGTTGTCTACAAAATCTGGATTTGAATATGTGCTATTTCTCACTAGGGTAGCGGTGTATCTATTAAAAGAGGATGCTACCACATTTATTCCTCTTGAATCTTCAATTTTAACTAAATAAGAGTTTGAATCTATACTAAGTGGAAAATCAACCAAGTAAGTTCCATTTCCAAAGGAGACAGGTTCAGTGGTTGGAGTAACAAGTTCCCAAGTTACGTTTGAAGTGAAATACCTATAGAACTGAAAATCGTTTTTGGCTAAATTATTAATCGGTTCATTTTCGTTTGTAAATACACTAATAATTGCCTCTTCAGTTGAAGAATCTGTAATATCTACGTCAAGTCTACTTGATGTGGCATAAGTTATTCCATATAGGCCAATACCTTGTAAATCGTATGTAACTGAAAGGTTTCCAGAACTGTAACTTGTTTTTGAATACCAATTTGTTTGCATATCCAAAACTGTAACATTAAAGGAAGCTCCCCATTCTGGTTTTATATCTGCTATGTTATTCAATCCACTTTGAAGATAAGAAGCTGCAAGAGTTTTAGCATATGAAGTGTTTCCTGTAATTTGTAAAACTGAACCATAATAACCAACCGTGAATCCTAAAACCTGTTTTAAAGCCAGATTAATTTCATCTATTGCGCTTAATAATTGAGGTTGGTCTTCTGTTACATCATAACGTATGGCAGAGTAAGTCGTCATTAACGCGGACACTAACACTACTGCTACTAGTAATGCAGCAATTATGGTGAATTGCCCTTTTTTGTTATTATTTAAATTTTTGTTCATTAAACACCACCCACTAATCCTATCTGTAAAACTACAAGTCTTGAGGTTTCATAAGCTGAGTAATCAGCACGATATAATCTTGGTTTTGATTCGCTTAGTAGACTTAATCCAGTTAATCGAATATCTGGAGTCCTTGTTAAACCCAAAGCCAATAATGAACCTGATCCTGATTGGTGTCTATAAACAGAACCTGGATGCCAACTTCCTACTTCCTCAAAAATATCAGTGGTAATTTCGAGGTTATATCGGTTTAATATTGAATTAGGTAATGCCCTAGTGGCTGTTTGAGTATTGTAAGGATATATGCCATAGTAATTGCTATAAAAAACTGCTTCAGATGTTAATTGAACCGTTGCTAATCCTGGATTGCTCGAGGGGGATCCAGTTATCCAAGTACCATCATAACTATACTCTTCATTATTCAATCCTTCTAGAAAAGCATTTAATCCTCCAGCTCCTACGCTTTGCATGCCATATATTCCCCAATTATTCTGTTGATCAGAAAACAAATCTGTGTTACTAACATAATATAATGGATATCCGACAATACTTGCCCAAGTCCAATTATATTGACTTACTTTTTGACCCAAAAGATAACAATACTTGGCATATGAATTGTCAGATCCTTCTGTAGCATATGTGCCAGATGGAATAGGTATTGCTTCTCCAAGAGTGTTAATAATTACTGCATTTTCTAAAATTTCATTTTGTAACGGAGATCCATCGAGAATTTGTCCCAATTCTGCCGTGTTTTGTACCATTATTGTGTTCACATAATACGGAGAGAGTAAACTGTACAAATCTTCTGCTAAACTCTGATCTGTGTATCCTGTAATCCACCAGCCGCTAGCATCACTACAATTTAGTATATATAATGTTCCCCCACCAGTTAATTCACCAATTTTTTCTGGTACAGCATTAAAGGTAACATTTGATGATGATGCCAAATAAGAAAAAGCATCTGATGTTGACCCCATTGTTTCGGAGTTTGAAATGCTAATTCTTTGATTATACAATTCAGCTCCTCCATCGGAGATGCCAACATCAAAAACTGTGAGATTGTAAACTACGTTTGCTGGCAAAGAAGCTGATAATGCAACTTGAAGGCCACTCCAAGTAGAATAATTTTCAGTGTCAAAGGCAGCACTACTTAGATCATAATCAGAATCCAGAAGTTCCAATGTTGTATACGAGAGTCTTCTTAAGTTCATTGGTGAAACTTGTCTAGGCCAAGGTAGGACAGCAAAGGTCGAAGCAGATATGAAAGCTCCAGTCACTATTAGTATTACTATTAACACTTCGATTGTACGCATCATTTTAGCTAATCACCTGGTATCCCTCTAAACTCCATACCGCAATTTTTACTTGGTATGCAATTCCTCCAACAAGAATTTGCCGCAAATCAGTAGCAACCCATTCACTATTTTCAGAGTTACCTCCAAAAGTTAAAGGAAAAGCTAAAGCACTAACACCCCAAGGCATCATGACCACACCAACTTCTGTTGCGCTTTTTTGGTAAGTGATAATCAAAATTCCTGGATTTGTTGTAGGAATATTAATCACTTGATAAGGCCAACCTTCACCATATGTTACCTTACCCGCAGAATTTTCAATTGGAATTTGCCGGAAAGTATAATCTTCAGCTAAAATAACAAATGACGCATTATATTTCACCTCAGCTACTGGAGGTCCAAAATATTGGATATCATAACTATGTGCAAGTAATACTCTCCCTTCAGATAAATTATCCACAAAAGGAATCACATATTGATTCTCATTAGAAACTCGTTCATGGTATCCTACCCCAGTTAACCCATTAAGATTAGCATGTACAATTAATACGTAACTTAATTCATCATCGATTACCTCATTAAAATTTAAAACTGCTGATCCCTTTTCATCTGTAGTAGCAACTCCATATTCAGCTATATATGCTGGCGATCCTTCAGACCCTCCATTTGGCTGAACCGCAGTAAAACAATAATTAACTCGTGCGTCTACTAATGGAAACCCAGTTCCTAGTACATCAACTGTAAATCTTAAAGGAGATGCAGATTGGCTCTCAGTTATTGAAACCGAAACGATAGGGTTGAAAGAAAGTTGAAAACCGTATGTGTTATTAATTCCTAGAAGATTTGAAGCTGAAGAATAATCGAGAGCACTATTGTTTGAAACAAGCAAGAAGTTTTTAGATCCTATAGTTATATTATTGTATTCGATTCCTGTTTTTGGATAAAAAACTGGTGTTTGAGTTGTTGAAGCTAGACGCATAAGTGAAAATGGACTAATTTTATATTGAGTAAATTCAGGATCCTGTATCCCAAACCCGGTTATGTTCTCATCGGTTTGTCCCCAATTTGTTGGAATACCTGGATTTAGAAGAATGTTATCGAGTAAATCACTTGCTTTATTTGCAGTTGCTCTATTTTGCTGATAAATTGTGGCTGTTTGGATTGTTTGATTAAAGAGTCCAATAAATAACAAAGTAGCCGCAAGAAAAACAGTAACAGCAACCATATGATCTAGTGTGGAGTTCATTTTTAGAGACCTCCAAAAGATAATACTATCGTACCATTGGTCAGCTTATTTGCACTGATTGTGTTTTCAGAGTTACTAGTGAAAGTAGAATCTTGCCATGAAAAATCATCTCCTACTGGAAATCTTGCTCTTGACTCGATTTTAGTGTCAACAAGCATAAATCTAATTTCTATGCTGCTGCTTGAGTTAGAACTTAAACCAGAATAAAAAGTGGCATTTCCAAAATAAAGGTGCCCCTCTATAAATTCTGGAACTTCAGATTGAATAGTAACTGTACTATCAGCAAGTGATGAATGAGTCAAAGCTGAATAAACTTGTTGCATCGAACTAGATATGTGACTTGTTATCTCTTTCAAAGCAAGAGTTTGTCGCGTATCTACCCACGTGTTCATTATCCAACTTGCAGTCAATGGAAACAAGAAAATCTGCGTAATCATAAGTGGAATCATTATCATGTATTCAATTGTTATTTGCGGCATTTTTCCTTCTCCATTTTTTAGACTTTTCCCAAGGTCACAATGATTTTTCCTAGATATAGTTCAATAACTGAATTGTCTTGAAGAATTACCGTCTCACTTAGGTGATCAAAATTGAAAAAACTCGAATCAAATCCAACCGAAGCATCACCATTAGGGAAGGTAACATTGAATCTAACTTTATCTACCCCACTTTTGACTAATTTGGTTATTGAGTCTCCTTGTAATGTGATTGACTGAGACAAGTAACGATGTGCGCCAGGTTCTAGAGTTGGAAGATAAAACTTGTAATAAGCTGTACTGACCTGTTGAGGTCCTGTAATTGATGAATTGAGCATTCGAATCGTAGGAACTACAACTATTCTAGTGTAGTTTCCTTCAGCCATGGGAAGTTTCTCGACGCAAAATACGTGATCTACTGGGGCTGATGGTCCAGTCTGTAAAAATGACCCGTTTGAAGAAGGTGATATACGCTCAAAATAATTATTACCTATTGAGTACACACCGACTGGAACATTAAACATAATCATTCCTGTTACATTGTTAACTAAAGTTTCCCAGCCAGAACCCGTATCTATTTCAAGAGCATAATTTAGAGCTGCAGATTGGAATTTCATATTTCCAAACTTGCTTGTAAAACGAACTGTTTGTGTACGTCCAACTGTCCATGCTATATCATCTATTTGTAGTGCTGTTGTTAGTAGGAATTGTTTATTTGTAGAGAATTCGTTTTCAGCTAATCTAGCATCTAAAAACGTATTTGCAAAACCCATTGCCACGAGAACCAAAACTATTGTACCCGCTGTAAGTATCACAGAAGAAATAGCTGCACTAACGCCTCTCTTATTTCTTCGAATACCATTAATCTTAATTTTTCTCGTGTTAATTTCTCCTCCTTTTTGATCAAATAAACATTGGCATTACTTTAGCTGCCACTACTGCGATAATTACAAGTATAGACGCATGTTTGAAGCCAGCTGCAACAGATTCTTCACTGATTTTTCCCGCGACAACCCCAATCAGGTAACTGTGAAATATTACTGAAGATAAGAAAATCGTTTTCATACCCTCTAAATCTTGAGAACTATTTTCAGCCGGAGCTACACCTAAGGTTCCAGTAGTAAAGCCAAGCATCATAATTGTTGTTGCCACAAGTAATATTGAAGCTAAGTATGGCATCATTATGTAGGGGCGAACTGCTGCTTTCTTTTCTTTTTCCACTTCCTGAGTTAAACTGTTAAATCTAGCAAGTGATTCAACCATTGCTATAGTTCCTCCTCCAACATCTATTGTTTCAACTAAGAGGAACATTACTAGTTGAGTCATCCAGCTTTTAGTCCGAGTTAAGAACTGCATTATCACTTTTTTTATGGGTACTCCCCATGAAATTTCACTGCTAATTTTTTGAAGTTCTTTAGTGAATACTCCATAGTCACGTTTTGCTAAGCTTTCAATACATTTTTCAGGAGATAATCCAGTTTTTCGAACTTCTGTCAAATCTCTGAGAAAACTGGTTATTCCAGCTTCCATTCCTGCTTTTCTTCGAGCAAGTTTCATATGAATAAAGGCGGCTGGTGCTGTTGAAACAAATAATCCTATTGCAATTGCAACGGGAAGATCGACTACTGTTTGTATTGAAGTGATAAATGGAATAGCAGTTAGGCCCATGAAGTTTGTTAATATTAAAAACAAAGCTCCACCAAATGCGCCACATAGGCCAAAAACTTTGTAGGGTCTCATATCTACAAGTGGTGTACGTGGTTGCATACTGTGTGCTAGATAAATGAACATCATTGATAGCAAGGGTGTAAACAAGTATGTGTACAGAATTATTCCTGAGTACAAAGAAACCCCTACACTGTAAATTGAATCAACACTGAACATAATGTAGAAACAAAGAGACATCATTACCATTACGATAATGAAAGTTTCCAATAGCATACCAAGACGTTCAGCTGCAGCTTTGACTCTGATTGATCGAGCTTTGAAAATTTCTTCAGCTTTTCTTTCTAAAAAGTGACCAATATCTCCTCCGATTATTACTGTTGAAGCATAACCTGCAAGGAAATCTCTAAAGATTTCTAAAGGATTCTTTTTAGCAGCAATTGTTAGCGCTGATAATGGATCTATACCAAAGAGTTCCACGTCTTTTATTATCTCAATTGCTTCTCCTCGCATGGAGGGTAATAAATCGACTTTTGTTAATCTCTTAAAACTAGCATAAGGTGCAATACCTCCAGATGCCATGACGCTAATATATGCGGCAGCAAATGGCATCTCTCTCTCAAGACCAGCTGCACGATCACTAGCCTTGGACATCGGAATTACCATAAATCCGATAATAATGTATACTGGCATAGGAATCAAAAATATAATTGGCATAAAACCAAGAGTAACGAGAAATACTATTGCTAGAGCAGATATTGGGATAGTTAACATTGCTACAAAAAGCATCATGGAAACGTAAGTTTCAGGGTATATCTTAATTCTAGCTTTTTCAAGCGTACTTTTAAATGCGTAAATATTTTTCAAGAAGTAAGGTGCTATTCCTCCAAAAAGGCGAAATGACCATACTTCAAGATCTTTTAGAAATGGCGTTTGTTATTTCCTCCAATTCTGTTTTGACTTTGTCATAAATTTGTTTCGGTCTAGCGTAATATTCTCCAATTATTGCAGCAACTTGATGGTAACTTCTTATGTCTTTCTCTCTCATCCAATGAAGAACATCTTTGCGTTTTCCAATTTCTTCAAGGAGATCTTGTTTCATCAATCCTCTTTTTTGACAAATAGATGTTAGTAAAACACTTTTGTCTAAGTGCGCTACATGTATATCTTGAGCTGGATCCCAGCTAATTGGTGTTCGATATTTCTCGTAATCAGCTATTTCATTTACGTTGATTACTCTTCTGTAAGCCTTTTTGACGCCATCTTTAATTAAGTGAATTCTTTGGATTGAAAGCACAATGTTCATAAGTGGAATATATGCCGGTGCAATTTCCATAGGTTTTGATGTTAGTCTTTTCACTGCTGAATCTAAATTTTCAGCGTGCATTGTAGCCATACCACCGTGACCAGTTGCCAATGCTTGGAAAAGAACATATGCTTCTTGCCCTCTGATTTCTCCTACAATCATGATATCTGGGCGATGACGCATTGATGTCTTAACAAGATCGAAAAGGGCTACTTCGCCTACACTGCTTCCGCCTAAACCATAACTTTGACGTGCAATTAGCGAAACCCAGTTATCATGGGGTAAATTGAGTTCTGCAGTTTCTTCAATTGTAATAACTTTGCTTCCAGGTTTAAGCAAACAAGCTAACGAGTTTAGGGCTGTTGTTTTTCCTGAAGCGGTTCCTCCAAGAACCATAATTGATGATCTGTTTTCAAGGGCTACCCAGAAATAAGCAGCCATTTCTTCGGAGAATGTTCCAATATTAATTAAGTCGATTATGGAATATGGATCTTCTCTGAATTTTCTAATTGTGAAAGCTGTTCCAAAAGGAGTAATTTCTCGTCTGTAACAGACAGCTAGTCTGTGCTTTCCTGGAAGTGAAGCGTCAACTATTGGAAAAGCAGTGCTAACGTGTTTTCCTGCCATGTGTACGAGTTTGACAACTGTATTGTCAAGTATTTCATCATTGTGAAATCGAAGATTTGATTCTATGCTTTCATATTTTCTGTGCCATATATAGACGGGTTTTTCTACTCCGTCACATGAAATATCTTCTATGTTTGGGTCTCGCATTAGGGGATCTATTTTTCCAAATCCTACTAGATCTCTTTCTGCGTGATATAGAATTTTGTACCATGAAACATCTGGAAGCCATCCTAAACTTATTCGATATTTATCAACTATTTTTTTTGCTTCTTCTGCGAAAAACTTTCTCGGATCTGCAATTTCTTCTTTTGGGGACTCAATTTCTGCGAGTAATATCTCTAGAATACGATCATATACTCCTTTTTCAAGGGGATCTAGTTGTAGTTCATCTAGAATGTAGTTGAATTCGCCTGTTTTGGGATTTTGAACTATTACAACATGTGAGAAAGGTTCATAGAGTGGATATTTTTCGATTACTTTTAGGCCCCTTGGTATTGCTTTTGGAGGAGCCATTGGGATGTGCATTTCTTTCTTCTTCTTTCTGAAGCTAATTTTAATCTTTTTAAGCTTGTTTAATCCAGAGAAGGACTTTTTTAGCTTTAGCTTTGCCATCTTAGTTCTCCGCATTTTATGATGGCGGCAAGACTCTATTAAATATTACGTCTCAATACATAATATTGTAAACCTGTAGAACATAACTACAAAAAACATACAAATTCAACTTGAATAAACCAGATTAAATCTCAAAAACATTACAACCAATTGAAAAAAGGATTTCCAATTTTTTCTTCTCCAATTGAAGTGATGCTACCATGTCCGGGATAAACAATATAATTCTCAGGTAGTGCCATTATTTTCTCTAATGATTTTTTCATATCCTTTTTTGACCCACCGGGAAAATCCATTCTACCAATACTCTTAGAAAATAAGGTATCACCAGTAAATACAACATTTTCTCCTACCAAAGAAATACCTCCTAGTGTATGTCCTGGAGTTGAAATAATTTTAAAACTAGTTTTTCCAAAATTTAATAAATCCCCATCTTTTAATTTCTTTATTCTAGAAATTTCATTTAACTTCTCTATCAATGGAGCATCCTTTTCATGGATACAAATAGGACATTTATACTCGTTCTGAATCTTGATATTTCCTGAGACATGATCAGAATGACCATGAGTGTTTAAAATAAATTTGATTTCCAAACATTTTTCTTTAATATAACTTATTATTTTTATTAAGTCACTATTATTTTCTATTCCCGGATCAATAATTATAGCTTGTTTTTCTAAATCGCTAACAATATAACAATTTGTCGAAAGAAATCCAACAACAAATACTTTTATTTTTATCAAACTCATCAGCCACTTTCCTTTTACTAAAATGATAAACATCTTTTTTCATTTGTTTATATTATCATAAATCAAACTTTTCTTTAAATTATACAGCTAAATATTTACTTAAATTAAGTTATTCAATTTTAATGATCGAAGAGGTTAATTCTTAATCTGTATTTCTGTTAAACAAAAAAATAACAAAGTTTATTATTGTTTTTTTCCTCTGGCAGACTCATAACAAAATTGAGGAATAAAATTTGAAAGGATTAATTACTATCATTTTTTTTTCACTGTTTACAGTTGCCTCTCTTCTTATTCCTGTTCCAATGTTCCCAGGTAGTTGGTTATCATTAATGATTGGGCAAGGATTAACCAGCATTCTTGTTCTTCTAAGTGCTTTATTTAATGGATTGGTGTATGGCAGCATTCTAGGGATAGTCTTCTATACAATAAGTAAGAAGCTTGAACAATAGAATTCATTATGATAATTGTTAGTTAACTTTCTATTGTTTGCTGAAAACCAGTCAATTTCATATTCGTTTTGCAATTGTTACACTTAATGGTTAGCTCTACAAGTTCATTGTTGCTTACTTTAGTATCAACGATTTTGTAAACGGATTCACTTTCGTCCTCTGGAGAAATCATTGTTGCACATTTTGGGCAAGGAAAAGCTCCATCACCGTCGATTTGTGTTAAATCTATTTTGTGTTGAACTTTATTTTTCATCATTATTTTTTTTCACGCCTTTGTTTCTTTAAACTTTCATGAATCAAAGTTAATTATTAACGATTATGAATCACTAATCAGTAATTTTCTACTAATCAAAAAAATATTTGGAAATAAGAAAAATATATGGTTTTTGGGTGTTTTCTGTTTATTTATTGATTACTTTTTTTACCATTCAAATTTTTCAGGTGAAATATAATCCCCAAATTTTTCTTTTGCTTCACTGAGACGTTTTCTTTGTTGATCTAGTATTTCGAATAATTCAATAGGTGTATCAGCAACGTTTTCTTGATAAAATCTTTGTACTCTTTCAATCTTAGCTAAGTTTTCTGGAACGCGAATTGTGAATTGTTTAATGTATTCTTCTTTTGTATAATCTTTTTTTAGTACTCGTTTAAAGAGTTTTTGTAAATCTGCATATTTTGGTAAAAATCCTGTAGGTGCTCTAATAGCTCCAGCTTCTCCATGGACGCGTAGTTCCATCCATTTTATCCAAACATGCTTGTCTTGAGGCGCATTTAAGAAATCACCCTCTTTATTTCTAAGAAAATAATTTACTCCAAAGACTATTGGTGCTTTCTTTAACCTCTTTCCAAATTCAATGTTGTTGCAAACGTTTTGACCTAAAGGAATTGAAATAAAATCTTGAATACTCATAATGTTTATTTCTGGAACTCCTTCCTTTCCTATAGTAGCAAATGTTGTTTCTGTTTCTAACGATGCTCCATAACAGATTATTCCATGAGACCAACTAAAACTCTGTTGAACTGGTACGTAAGCTTTAGCATCTCGACCACCATACATAATACCGCTAACTCTAACGCCCATTGGATTATCAATTTCGGGATCACAATTATCTAGCGCTTTTAGGGTTATTGCATAACGTGCGTTTTTATGAGCAAGCGGAATCTGTTTTCCATTTGAATCTTTTTTTCCGATATACCATTCTCCAGAAAAGTTTAATCCATCTTTAGGAGTTTCTTCTCCCATGCCTAACCAGTAGGGTTTGCCATCTTTTACTAAAATATTTGAAAAAATTATTTCACCTGGACTATTTAAAACCTTATGAATTGAAGCATCATCTACAGGATTCACATCTTTTATTATTCCAAATATTCCAGATTCAACATTAACAGCTCTTGCAATTGATCCGATATCTCTGATATATGCAATATCATCTCCTAGTATAGTTTCTCCTGGAAGCATGGCTGTGGATGTTTTTCCACATGCGCTTGGAAATGCGCCTGAAAAGTATGTTTTGCGTCCTCCTGGTCCATAAACTCCCATTAGCATCATATGTTCAGCTAACCAGCCTTCATAATTCGCTTTTCTAATTGCTAGACGAAATGCTAGTTTTTTAAAACCTACCGAATTTCCAGCATATTGAGTATTTACACTGTAAATTGTGCTATCCATGAAATCTACATAAATTGCTTTTTTATCATCTTCTGCACTAGTTTTATTTTCATCTAGTTTTCCTGCAGAATGAAGAACCCTCAAGAATTGTCTATTTGGTTCAGCTTGACAAAAAACTTTGTACCCAGATCTATATAACAAATCTTCTGCGTGAGCGACATACCAAGAGTCAGTGCATTGTAATCCTAGAATTGTAAATACGGAATTTGGAGGTCCTAATGAAATAAACCGCACAATCATGGTGCGGTTTTTCATTGAATCTATGAGTAAATTTTTAACTTCACTTAGTCCTTCTTGTCTGTCTATTTGATTGAGAGCTTTGCTAAACGATGTTCCTCGAGGAACGAGATATTTTGTTGCTTTTCGATCTCTGCCTTGATCGTTAGGACCATCAAAATGTATTGTGTGTCCTTTTATTTTCAATATGCTTTTTTCTTCACCACTTACGATGGCTTGTTTCCTAATGTGTTCCTTATCTTTAGGGTCATCAGTACAGACGAAAATATGTTCAGCGTGACAAAGGTCACTAGATTTTGCAATAAATTCGTGAACCTTAGGATTTTCTATCTCACAGAGCTTTTTGAAATCAGCTTCAGTTAATTTACTTTTTAATGCTTCAAGATAATTATTCATTTATTTTTCCTTCTTATAATTCGTGAACTATTCCAGGAATTCGCGGAAAAGGTTGTGTTTCAGCAATATGTTTAGCACCACTAATCCAACCAACAAGTCGTTCCAAACCAATTCCTCCTCCAGAGGTAGGCTTTAGTTTTCCTTCTTTAGAAAGTTGTAACACTAATTTGTAGTTTTCTTTATTTACATTGTCTCTCTCTATTTTCTTAACTATTTTTGAATATTCCCATTCTCTCTTGGCGCCAGATAATGTTTCGCCAAATTTAGGTAAGAATAAGTCATAATTATCCCATTTCCCTGTTTTGAAATCTTCAAAATCATAGAACTCACGTGGAATGTTAGTTACCCAGATTGGATCAGTAATTTCTTTTGAAATTTCTTCTTCCCATTTTTCTCCATATTCAGTTTCAAGATCACATCTATCAAAGATTTTAAAAGGTTTTTTTGGGGTTTTAATTGCATCGATTGTACAAAGGGTGATTAATTCTTCTTTCATATCTTGATGTAAACTTGTAACCAAATTAAATATGGCATCTTCAACAATACTCATAGCGTCTTTTGAGGATGCGTCTCTGATTTCAAAATCTAGTTGACTGAATTCATATATGTGCCTTCCAGTTTTTGATCGTTCTGCTTTTTCAATTCGTATATTTGGCGATACTATGAATAATTTGGGATATGCAATAGATGAAGCTATCAACTTATGGATAATCATACTGGCTGTAGTTCTTACAGTTTTTCCATAAATATCTATTTCAATCCGCTTTTCAATTGATGCCCCTGGATCAGGCCACAACGGGTCAGTTGATTGAGAAAGAGTAACTGGTAATAACCATTCAAATCCATTATCTACAAACTGAGAGGTAAGATTTCTTAAAGTGTAAGTCATAACTTTTGCAATGCATTTTTTTCTTTTAATTTCACTTTCTGTTAATTTATCCAAAGATTTTGGAAAACTTGTTGAATCATATTTTTTGCTCATGGCAACTCATCTCTAATCAGGTATACTCTTTTCTATTAGTAACATTGGTAGATAATAAATTTTTTATAAAAAATATTGCTTTTTTTATAAAAAGTAATTGTTTTTATGCTTGATATTTGTAATTATTACAATATGGTAATAAAATTAGATGAGAAAGACTTAGCAATTCTTAATTTAATTCAGGGAAATTGTAAACTTACTGCTAGGCAAATTGCAAGCAAAATTCAGTCTCCAATCACTACAGTTTTTGCGAAAATAAAAAGGATGGAAGAGCATAATGTAATTCGTGAGTATAGAGCAATTTTAGCTCCAGAAAAACTAGTTTCGGGTACAACTGCGTTTATTTTAGCTTCAGTATCTTATAGATTACAAGATGGCGGTATTACATCACAAAGAATTGTTGCCAAAGAGATTTCTCAATTTTCTGAAGTTCAAGAGGTGCACATAATTACGGGTGATTGGGATTTAATAATAAAACTAAGAGCTGAAGCGGTAGATTTTGTTGGAAAATTTGTAGTTGATAAACTAAGACTAATAAATGGTTTAGAGAAGACCCTTACTTGTATGGTTTTTGAAACTATTAAAGAGACAACAAAATTAATAATTCCAAAAAGGTTGATTAAGAAACCTGTAAAAAATTGAAGTCTAATATCTAAAAATTAACAAAGAATTTTTTATTCATTATTTTTTTAAAAAAATTTTTTTTGCTACTATAGTATAGTAATGGTAAAGCGAGAAGAACAGTATTTTTTCCTTTAAATGTTAAAGAATACTGAACTCTTAGTGGTGGACCTGTGTCTACTTTTCTATTAATATACTTGTAGGAAGAAAGAGTTTTTAGTTTATCTGAAAGGGTACGTGAATTTACACCTAAGATTTTTTTTATTTCACCAAACCCTGCGTGATCTTTGAGTAATAAAGTGTAAAGAATTTCTAAACTCCATTTTTGTGATATTATGTTGAAATTTTCTTCCAATTTATTGATGTTTTCTTTAAGTTCTATTGGTGTTATATCCTGTTTTTTTAATATCTGACTAAACGTGTTTTCTATTCCCTGTATTGTTTGTTCAAGTTTTGATTCTATTAGATTATATAACTCAGCACTAAGTGAAAGTTGTTTGTTCATTTGATTTACACTTGGTGTGGTGAAGCTTACTTAATAATTTATAAAGGTTTACTAATACAACAAGGTATAGAAAATATATCGTAATTATGGAGTTCTTGGTATGGGGAAATATGATGTTATTGTAGTAGGTGCTGGAACCGCAGGGTGTTTAGCTGCAAAAACCCTTGCTGAAAAAGGATTAAAAACCTGTTTGCTAGAAAATAAAAATAAAGAATTAATTGGCGACAAAATTTGTGGAGATGCACTTGGTGAGCATCATCTTAAAACTTTAGGTTTAGAAAAACCCCAAGGTGGGGAACTTGAAACCAGAATTGAAGGTATAAGAATTTTTTCTCCTAATGAAGAAACAGTTTTTACTATTGCTCATGAAGATTTTGTAGGTTATTTACTTAATCGGAAACTTTTTGGTCAATGGCTTTTAAGAAAAGCAACCGATGAGGGTGTTACGTTATTAGATTCTACTAAATTTCTTAATCCAGTAATAAAGAACGGATTTGTTTCTGGTGTAATAATAAAAAGTTCAGATGGGTCAAGGGTCAAATTAGAAAGTGAAGTTGTGGTTGATGCTAGTGGATTTTTGGGTATGGTTCGTCGCAAACTTCCAGAAGAAATGAATATTGAACCAATTATAGAAAATGATGATATAGAAGCTTGTTATCGAGAAGTACGTCAATTAAAACAAGAAACTGAAAATACGAAATATTGTGATATCTATTTGAATCAAACAGCTACACCTGGAGGATATACTTGGATTTTTCCTAAACCTGGAGCACAAGTCAATGTTGGTTTAGGTGTTTGTATGAGTAAAAATTTTCCTAATCCCAAAACACAACTCTATAATCACGTTTTAAAAAAATCGCTCTTTAATGATTCAACTTTATTGACTGGTGGTGCATGGTTTGATCCAACTAGAAGACCTTTAGATAATATGGTTGGAAATGGTGTGGTTATAACAGGGGATGCTGCTAGTTTAGTAAATCCAATCCATGGAGGCGGAATTGGTCCTTCAATGTTAAGTGGTTTTTATGCTGGAAATGTAATATCTGAAGCTCTAGAACAAGGCAAACCTACACAACAGGCTCTATGGAACTATAATAAATTGTACATGGGTTCATATGGAAAAAAACAAGCTAGTTTAGATATTTTTAGACTATTTCTGATAAAAAGCAGTGATTCTGATTTAAATTATGGTATGAACTGTAAACTTTTAACAGAAGAAGATATCCTAAAAGCTGGTTTAGGTGACGAGTTCCACTTGAATATATCCGAAAAAGCTAAACGTGTTTTTAGAGGCATAAAACGAATGCGTTTTCTAAATAAACTTAGAGTTACAATTAAAATGATGCGTGAACTTCAAGCTCATTATGATACCTACCCAAATACTCCTGAAAAATTCGATCAATGGCAGTTAGAGACAAAAGAACTAATGAAAGATGCACGATCAAAACTTATCGACTGATTTCATCTAAAAGCTATTTCAATAACAGCGTATTTGTTCTTAAAACTATTTTTTTCCCTTTCTTTTATAAAATAATTAATGCCTTGCTGAACTCTCCTTTTTTTAATAGTACATTATTGTGGTGTGCAAGACTTTGATAAAAATAGAAATTAGCAAAATAAATTATAGCTTAATCAATAATTATAAGTCATTATGCTATAGTTGACATGACAATGGCTAAAAAAAATATGCGTTTAACCGTTATTGGTGTACTCTTTATTATTTTGGTTTTTCAGCTTCCTTTTTTTAATATTTTAGCTCAAGATGAAATAACTTTTTATCCAAATGATAAGTTTGATATTCCCGAAAATAATAATACACTAAGCTTTTCTTCGGGGGGTTCTTATGAACTGGCTAGTTTGGATAATGGTGTATGGAATTTTGTTAATTTCCAATTGAATGATGGTTTTAATTTAGAAACTTTTAGTGTATCTGCAACAGATTCCAATGTGACAATTCTAGATATTCAAATTTTTGATGATGATCTTGGTGCATTCTTAACTTATACTGTTGTGGGAGCTGGTGAGCAGACCTTTAATTTTGGTGTTGATGCAATAGGGGGTGCATGGAGTGTCACTTTTGATGATGTTTTTATTGCTGAAAATTCTGGATGGCGTTTGTTACCAGATAATACTTTGTCAATAACAGGTGCAACTTCTAATGTTACTTTATTGTACTTTATATTTCCTGATTTTGTAGGTGATGATTCAGATAAATCTTTTTTTGATCAACATTCAGTTTCTATATCCATTACAGTTATTGTACTGATAGTTCTTGTTATGGCAATAACAGTTAGGTATGTAAGCCAGAAGATACCCAAAAAAACTGATTAGTCAATTATTATTAATTTATCAAATAGCTTTTTGTTATTTTTTTTAGGTACAGATTGGATAAACTAATAAATAGACAACAAACAAAATATGGTCTAATGAAAATAAGATGATCTGGGAAAACTCAAGTATTCTGGTAGGCTCAATATTTTCTATTATAGTGCTCTTAGGGATCTTTATTATCTTAAGTTTGGTAAAGGACAAAACAAAGAAAGTTAGCACCTTTCGACTCTTTATCCAAATAGCTGCTGTTGTTGTTGTTTTTATGGGCCTTATTTTAGGACCATTTAACACTCCATTATGGGCTCCTTTAGGGCCAGCACCACGTGATCGTTTGGTCGGAACTGAGTTTTTTGGCAACCAATTTCCTGATGGTCTTTCCGTTCCTATTCTGGCATGTTATTACGCTTCTGGAAGAACTGTAACTTGTCCACTTTGGCAAATTCAAGCTTATATTTTCCCATTTTGGAGTCACGATATTGGCTATTTTGTAAATTACTCGACATCTGGTCTTGAGATGCTTGTGATAGTTTTTGGTTTAGTTATTGTTATGTCAGTTATTTTGGGTAGATTTTTTTGTGGGTGGATATGTCCTTTTGGATTATATATGGATCTAATAACTCGTGTTAGGAAAGTTTTTAGGAAGAAACATTTGAGTTTTTCTGAAAAATCAAATAATGCTATTGGACAACTTAGATACATTATTATTGCCCTTTTCTTGATTTTAAGTGTTATTTTTGGCTCTTACTCGATTTTTGGTACTGAAATTATTTCAGGGACAATACCCGGTGGACCCTTAGGAACTGAAGCTGGAATTGTAAGTAATATTAATGAACCGTTTTGTTTAGTTTGTCCAATGAGACCTCTTTGTGTTTTTGTACTTTCAGCTGTGGGTTACATGGATTTCTCATATGTTTCTCAAATAGCCTATGGCCCTTTTTGGGTAACTGGCTATTATTTAACATCGATAAACGTGATTCTTTTTGTTGCGATAACGATAACCTCTTTTGCTTATCGCCGATTTTTCTGCAGGATTTGTCCATTGGGTGCTTTAACTGCAATTTTTAGCACTTTTACTCCATTTAAGCAAGTTGCTCTAACACGACTCAATAAAGATGAACAGAAATGCACAAAATGTGGTATCTGTAAACGTGTTTGTCCAACTCAGGCTACTGACATGTATGAAAAGAAAGGTGGAGATGTTACTGAATCAAGATGCATGTTGTGCGCTAGATGTATTGAGATGTGTCCCTATGAGGATGCTTTGAGATTAGATTTTGCTGGAAAAACAGTTATGAGATCAAGAAACTGGTTAGAACCTTAATAACAAACTACATCACACAAATAGCCCTGTAAGCTTTTTATTAATGCAAAATTGAGTATAGAAGCAAAAATGCTAGTAAAATGTTTGAACAATTCATAGAAAAGGTTTATTTTAAAGCAGTGTTGTTTCATTAAAAATTGTAGGCGGACCTTCAGTGTCCGTAGGGATGTGGCCTTTAGGGGCTGAACCGTAAACAATATTGCATAAGAGTTGAAACTGTAAAATGGCGTACAAATATATAGCTCAAGAGTGGGCAAAACCAGAGAGTTCCTTTGTAGAAGCACTTATGAAACAAAGGTTAATTTTATATCGAAAGCAACCAACCATAATAAGAATTGAACGTCCTACCAGGCTTGATAGAGCTCGAACACTTGGGTATAAAGCCAAACAAGGTTATGTTATGGCTCGAACCAAAGTTCGAAGAGGTGGACTCAGAAAACAACGTCCTAAAGCGGGTAGAAGACCTAAACGTATGGGTGTTGCAAAATTTAAGCCTGCAAAAAACCTCAGATTAATTGCTGAAGAACGTACTGGTAAAAAGTTTCCCAATCTAGAAGTTTTGAATAGTTATTGGGTTGGCGAAGATGGTCGTTCAAAATGGTTTGAAATAATTTTGGTTAACAAAATTGTTTTGTCACGTCAACATAACTTCCAAACACAAAAAGCTAGAAAGACTAATGAAAATCTTGTTAACTTAGCTAGTCAAAAGAGACGAGCAAACAGAGGTTTAACTGCTTCTGGACGACGAGTTAGAAACTTAGTGAAAAATCCTGAGAAAAAAAATCCTAATAAACGAAAACAAAAAACAGCACATCTTCACAAACGAAAACTAAGACCAAAAAAATAGTCTGCTAAAAATATCACTAATTGCAATCTATCGCAATAATAAAATTAGCTTTAGGTTTTTCATTCTACAGAATTGCCGTGTAAATCTAATGAAAAGTGAGGCAAAGATCTAAAAGTTAATACAGCTAATCAAAAAAGCAGAGGGCTACCTTGTCACCAAAATCTCCTATTGGATATATTGATATGCGAGTGTTTGCACACGCTACAGAAGATACTGAAAAAGTTTTGCTCTCCGCATATAATACATTGCCTTTTGAACTAAAAGAAGATGTAAAGTTCAAAGAAACTCGATTAACTGGATATTATAAAAATCCCATTATATTTTATCAAACTAGATTAACTGATAAGCAAACTTTCATTCCGATATTAAAATATCTCTCCTCAAATTTAACTTCTTTAGACAAGGAAGACCTTACCAATAATATCAAAATTCATTTGGAAAAAGGAAATCTCTATCTTAGATTTGATAAACAGCTAGCATACACAAATACCCTATCGTTTTCAAAAAAAGACCCAATTCATTTTAAAATCCATTTTAAACATAAAACTTCTAAAGAAATAATTGATTTATGCAAAGAATTAGGGTTGCTGTTATGAAACGTCTATTTGCCGATTTACATTTATGTCCACAATTAAATGACTTAACTTCTGCTTATCGATTAGTTGAGAAAGCTAAAACATTAGGTTATCACCTATTGGGTTTTTCAACTACTTTGCATATAAACAAAAATTCTTTAATTTCACTCAAGAACTTCTGCAAAGAAACTCAGATCGATTTAGTATCAAGAATAGATCTAACTCCTAAGAATCGAAATGAACTCAAATCTCAACTAAGATCTGTCAGGCGCAAATACGAAATAATTTGCGTAAAATGTGAAACTAAAGAAGTGGCTAGACAAGCCGCCCAGGATAGACGTGTAGATCTGTTAAATTTTCCCTCATTATATTTTAAAAAACGATTCTTTGATCATGCCGAGGCAGAATTAGCAAGTAATAGTCTAGCTGCATTGGAAATTGATATCAAACCATTGATTATTCTAAAAGGATCTTCACGAACAAGACTTCTTTCTTTCTTACGTCGAGAAACTGCTATCGCAAAAAAATTTCAAATACCCATAATACTTTCAAGCGGATTAGAAAAAACAACATTACAAAGAAAACCCAGAGAAGTAGCTACGTTAATGGCTCTTTTTGATTTTGATGCAACTTCAGCTTTGGATACTGTTTCTAAAAACCCATACTCAATTGTTGTAAGAAATAGAAAAAAACTCAGTTCCAGCTTTGTAGCTCCAGGAATCCGAATAATAAAAGAGGGGAATCTTTGAAAAGAGTCAAACGAAGATATTTAGCGCTTCAAGTTGAATCAAATTCTACTTTACATCCTAGGGCATTAATAGATGCTATTTGGAATGCTGTTTCCTTACTTTATGGTGAATATGGTGCAAGTAAAACTAACTTATCTTTAATTGATTATAACTCTGAAACAAATCGTGCCATAGTACGAACTACACTGGTGTCTTTAGATCAAGTAAGAGCATCCTTGATAACAATTACTTCAATAGATGATAATCAAATATCTCTACATGTTTTAGCCATTTCAGGTACAATAAAAGCTCTCAAAAAAAACATTCTGAAAAAACCATTCTAATCAAATTTTTTAGATAGAAGTCCTTGATACTTCGGAGTATATTTATTATTTTCTTGTTATCAAACTACTCTACACAACCTTAAAAGAAATTAGAAACTGCAATATAGATAACCATTAAAAGAAGCTAACTATCTAAGGAAAAAGAGGGATGCTAAAGTGTCATATATTGTTAGACAAAAATTTTTTCAAACAATTTCAAAAATAGCTTTTACTTTTGAACCCTTAGCTCCAAGCGCAATATCATATTTTCTATCACGTGAATTGAATAAACTGAAAAAACAAGGCTTATTTCATAGAGTCAAGACAAAAACAAAACGATTAGGTAAATTCCATTATTTAATAGAAATTGATTTAGATTTGACATCAACTCAAACAGAATATTTGATAAAAAAAATATTAATTCGATAAAAAAGGAAATATATCTAAAACAGTACTTTTTATTCAGGTTACAAATAGTGTCCAATTGTCCCAAATGTGGAAATAAAATTCCAAAAGGAGCTCAGTATTGTTCATCATGTGGAGTTCCCATAGATAGATTAAATACTGAAAACACTTCAAAAGCAACAGCTGGACCAATTAATTCAGGTACTTACAAGTTTAGAAATGCCTTTTGGGCTGAAAGATTTTTTGCATGGTTAATAGACATGTTAATTGTTGGGGTATTTTTAGGTGTTATCAGTTTATTTAGTTGGTTAACAGGTCAATCTTTTCTTTGGTGGACTAATTGGTCTGGTTGGGCTCCTTTATTGAATATAAATGCTGGAGGAGTAATTTATTTTCTATATTGGTTAATAATGGAAGGTTTTTTTGGTCAATCTTTTGGAAAAATGTTTGTTGGTTTAAGGGTAATCAGCATAAGCGGACACTCAATAGGATTTGGAAACGCGATTTTGGAAAGTCTTGGAAAAGCTTTTTTGCTTCCTTTAGATTGTCTTCTTGGTTGGATATTGTATCCCCTTAAGCGACAAAGACTCTTCAATTATTTATCGGGGACAATTGTAGTTAGATCTCAATAAGGACAAAACAAGCTTTAACCACATGCGAGTTCACCTTTTCCTAATGTGGGAGTTAGATTTTTGGCTGGGAATTTAAAGTCATGAATACAAAATTAGAATTTGGAAGTTCAAATTTAAATGAGAAACAAAATATCTAAAGATAGTTTTTTTTAGATGGATTTCTATAATGAATTAATGAGGTAAATATAATGCCCATGCATAAATCAACAGCCAAGCTTGTGGAGAATGTCCGCACAGTAGTTAGCAATTCTAGAACTCATACAGTTGTATGTGATTTACCAGTTTCAAAAGGAGGCGATGATACAGGTCCTACCGCATTGGAACTGGCAATTATGGCCCTTTCGGATTGTGCCGTTACTATTTTTGCTAAAGTTGCAAAGCAAAGTAATGTTGATGTTGAAAGAATCGAAGTAGTCACAGAGGCAGAAAAATCTGCAGACTCCCCTATTATTAAGGGAGTAAAAATGAAGGTCAATGTTGCAGCAAAGGCGCGAAAACAGTTAATTGAGGCAATATGGCGAAGAACTGAAGCTAACTGCCCTGTAGTAAAAATCTTCACAGAACCTATACCAATAGAGATTGAATTGGTGACAGAGACAATAGAGTAATATCTTAATCTTACTGTCTGCTTGCCAATTATCTAATTTTTTCAAGTTTCTTTATAAACTAAGCTATTCAAGCTCTAGAATTTATAGAAATTTCCTACACTGTTCCAAATTAACTTTTTTGGCATGACACTTGTGATTGCATATTTTGCTCTCCAACCAGTACAATGAGCAGAAATTATTATTTCAGGATTTATTCGTTTGAGTTCCTCTACAGTTTGGTTAATTATTTTTTCACCTTGTTTTCCTGCAAGATGAAAACCTCCAATTACAGCATAGATATCATTAGAACCAGTGATTTGTTGGACATAATTTAATGTGTTAATTATTCCTGCGTGAGAGCATCCAGCAACAACGACTAAACCTTTTCCCTTAACTTTAATTATTAATGCTTGATCATCCCAAATCCACGGATCAGGAATCCACGAACCTTTAACAAACGCTCTATGTTTGAGATATCCTTTTTCAAAACTTGTTTTACGAGGAACTTCACCGGTTACAAGAGCTTTATTATTACTAATTAGGAGTGGTTTTTTTGTTATGATTATTTTAGTATATTTCATTTGTTCTGTTGAGGGAAATCTTGGGTAGGTTCTAATTGTGCCATCGGGATTTATTGTACCTCTGTTTTTGAACACGTCTTCATGAACTATTATTGGAAGATGAAGTCTTTTAATGGCTTTAATTGAAGAGAGCAAACCACCAAAATGGTCATAGTGTCCGTGAGAAAGAATAATACAATCTACTTCACTTAGGTCTATTCCCATTCTTTTAGCGTTTAAAATAACACCATTGGAGCTACAACCTGTGTCAAATAAGATAGTGTTCGATTTTCCATCCTTTAATATGCGGATAAGCAAAGAAAATCCATGTTCAGCAATAGGCAGCAAATGATGTGTATTTACCCACTCTTGACCATACTGCTTTCTTGTCCATTGTCTGAAGGTTTGTGTATCTCTTCGTCTCGTTGTCGAGAGAAAATCCACAGAATTATCTATTAAGCTCAGAATTTCCAGACTATCAACAGTCATAATCTTATTGTACATAGTTTTAGCAATACTCATGAAGTAACTTCCTATCTATAGATAATAAAAATGGGAATTGGTTATTTTACTATAATCCTTGCAATGTTTTAATCTTTGACAGTTACGGACTTTGGTTTATTGGAGTTTTATTTTTTATATTGGTTTTTAATTCTTCAATTCTAGTTTTTACGTTGTTAGCTTCTTGTTTTATTTCTTCTTTTTCTGCTTCTAATTGTTTTTGATAGTTTTCTAAAGCTGCAACCTCTTGTTCTGGAGTAGGTGGTGGTAATGGTTGTGCTATTGGTTGATACGCTGGAACATTCCATCTTCCACCAAAGCCTCTGCCCCATCCTCTGCCTCGCCTTCTAGCTAATCCTCTTCCGAAGCCTCTATTTGGATTCATAAATCCTGGAACTGAATGTCCTGTACAGTATCCTGCTGCTCTTCCTGTCATTGGTCCTTGACTATTTGGACCTGTTTTGTCTCCTCTTGGCATTTTTTTCACCTCTATTTTTGTGCTTATGCACAATTTACGTTTATTAGATAATGCACACAAATATATAAGAGTTACGAAGCAAATAAAATTAGTGATTACTATGATGCGAAGAAGAAGACGCAGACGAGGTTGTCGAGGAAGATTCCCAAAACCAGTAAACATACCCATTCCAGCAAAGATTAATTCCTTTACTCCTTATCCCAAAATGGGTGATGAAAAGATTATAATCGAACAAGCTGAGATTGAAGCTTTAAGACTAGTTGATCTCGAAGGGATGTCACAAGAACAGGCAGGAGAACAAATGGGAGTATCTAGGGGAACTATCTGGAGATTTCTCCAAAGTGCAAGAGAAAAAGTATCCCGTGCACTAATTGAGGGAAGGTCAATTATAGTCACATCTAAATCAGATGATACAGTTAAAACCTAACAAAATTTCTAAAACTAATTTTTTTAAAAAATATTTAGCATCTCAATGAACATAAAAAATGGTTATCAAGAAAGCATATATGACTAATGAATCAATAAAGAAACAGTTGGAGGCAAGCAGAGACGGCTCCCGACGTATTATTGGAGACACTGGCTACTTTGGTTGGCATCGTTGCTTCTATCGCAATGCTTCCTCAAGCATACAGAATATTCAAAAGAAAAAGTGCTAAAGACATTTCAATAATAACCTATTCATTTCTTTTCATAGCAGGAATAATCTGGGTACTTTATGGTTTTAACATACAGAGTTTTCCTCTAATAATCACAAACCTGATAGGTAGTCTGAGTATCTTAGGGGTCATAGTAGGTTGGTTTTTGTACGGTCGATAGTACCTGTATATTTTCAAAAATTATTTTTGTTTTATTTCTTTTTTTTGCTTCTTTTCTCCAATATTTTGAGGTTTTATTGTGGAGTTGTTAAAGTGGTCCTCTATAATGGCATGTTGCTGGGCATCCAACACATTTTTCTTCGGTAAATCTTTTACAGCTAATGCAGTCAACATTGCATGGTGTCCTCTCTTTATCTTTGTGTGTTAAGTTTTCTCTAATAGGTATGAATGGAGAGAAAAATATGTCGCTAATTGGATAGAATTCTGATCTTCGTACTCCAACATTGCTTCTTAGTGAGCATTTTTCAATGGAAATACTTTCAAGAGTATTCCTGTTTTCCGCAATAACGAGAGCTACAAGATTGAAACCGCCAACTGTTTTGAAGATTTTAACTACTCTTGGGCATTCTTTGAATCTGTTAAGCAGGTTGTTCATTGCATCGGCGTTTTCCATTTCTAGCATGACGATTGCTGGTGAAAGTTTGAAGTAGAAGGGATTTAGATCTGCTGAGATTTTCATTGCTTCTTTTGCAATTAATTTTTTTATTCTCTTATGTACACCCATGCTTGAAAAACCTACTTTTTCGGCAATTTCTGCTGCTGTCATTCTTCCATTTTTTTGGAGGTTTGTAATTATTTTATTATCAACTTTATCCATTTCTAACGCCTATTGTATTTAATTTCACTCAATTTTAATGTTTGTTGTATTTATAAACGATTTATACTAAGATTGTTTTATTATCAATCTTATTTAATTTTAATGTTTGTTGTATTTATAAACGATTTATGTTAAAAAGGTTTATATGTTAAACATACTCTCTCAATGGAATGTGTTAACAAATAACTATGTCAAGAAACTGTCTAACTTAGATTTTAATGCAAAAAGACTCTTTAGATTTAAGTTAGTTTTTCTTCCATATAGAATTTGTTACTTAAAAAAATAAACAAAAATTCGAAAATTTAGGAAGGTATGAAAATTGTTAATAGCAGTTTCAGCAACTGGAACAACCTTAGAAGATCATGTTGATCAAAGATTTGGAAGATGCAAATATTTTATAGTAGTAGATTCAGATACTCTGACTTTTGAGGCAATATCAAATCAAGGAGTTTTTGCATCAAGTGGTGCTGGAATAAAAGCAGCTCAAACATTGGCTGAGAAAGGAGTTAAAGCTGTCATAAGTGGTAATATTGGTCCAAACGCGTTTGATACTCTCACAGCCGCTGACATTGAAATATTTATTGGTGCAACTGGAGAAATTAAAAATATAATTCACAAATTTAATCGTGGAGAACTCGAAAAAACCGAGAGTTCAAATGTAAAAAAACATTTTGGATCAAATAAATTCTAGGAGACCTTAACAAATGAACAAACACCATTCTTGGAATAATAATTTATTTCTATTCTTGAAAATCCTTTTGAGTGGAGGTGAAAATATTTGAGACTATTATTTCCTGTTGATGACGAATCTGGTTTGAATGCTCAAATTTGTAGTCATTTTGGAAGAACTCCTTATTTTGCAGTTATTGATTTAGATGAAAATGGACAGGTGACAAAAATAAGTACCGTCTCAAGTTCTGGTGAACATTTTTGTGAAGGTATTAGTTTTATTTCGAATCTCAAGCCTGATTTTATGGTAGCTCATGGTATGGGTCAAAGAGTTATTTTTAATCTTCAAAATGCTGGAATTAGAGTACTTCGAACGAGTGCTAACATAGTAAACGATGCAGTCAAGCAATACGCTAAAGGTGAACTTGTAGATTTAACCGAAGGGTGTCAACACTAAAAACTTCAAATTGTAGGAGCTAAATCCATGATAATTTCAGTAGCTAGTGGGAAGGGAGGTACTGGAAAGACAACTGTAGCTGTAAATTTAGCTATAGCCCTAGGCAATACTCTTCTTTTGGATTGTGACGTGGAAGAACCTAATGATCATGTTCTTTTACATCCAATAATCACAAAAATAAAACCCGTTTATGTAAATATTCCATCTATTCGAGAAACTAAATGTGATTATTGTGGAGCATGCGCAAAATTCTGCAAGCATAATGCCTTATTCGTGACTAACAAGAAAATATTGTTTTTTCCACAAATATGTACTAGTTGTGGAGGCTGCAAAATTGTTTGCCCCCAACATGCAATTACCGCAAAGAAACGAAAGATTGGAAAAATAAAACTGGGAGTAGCAAAAGGGGTAGAACTAGTTTATGGAGAGCTTAGTATTGGAGAACCAATGGCAATTCCAATAATAAGAGCTGTAAAAAAACACATACGTCCATCAGAAAAACGAGTGGTCATAGTAGATTCGCCTCCTGGAACCTCCTGTCCTGTGATTGATACTGTTCATGGAACTGATTTTACTATCCTAGTAACTGAACCAACACCTTTTGGATTATATGATCTCAAAATTGCGATAGATGTACTTAGAAAACTTAAGATTCCGTTTGGGGTGGTTATTAATCAATCAGATATAGGTGATTTAAGGGTTCATAATTTTTGTAATAAGAATTTTATACCTATTCTTTTAGAAATTCCTTATAGTAGAAAAATTGCTGAGCTTTACTCAGTTGGGAAACCTTTTGTTTTAGAGATGCCAGAGTGGAACCAAAAATTCAAAGATCTTTTAAAAAAAATAGAGGCAATTATATCATGAAAGAGATAACAATTCTGAGTGGGAAAGGGGGAACTGGCAAAACAACTATTACAGCATCTTTTGCTGTTTTAGCACAAAATGCAGTAACAGCTGATTGTGATGTTGATGCCCCTGATCTTCATATGCTTCTTCATCCTACCCCCTTTAAAGTACAAGATTTTATTGGTCCAAAACTAGCTAAAATAGATGAAAATGTCTGCGTTAATTGTGGACTTTGCCAAAAAGCATGTCAGTTTGATGCCATTAAAGATTTTCAAATTGATCCAATTCATTGTGAAGGCTGTGGAGTTTGTGAGATTGTTTGTCCAGAAAAAGCTATATCACTTCACGATCGGATTTCAGGTCAAGCATTTTTATCTAAAACTAAATATGGCTTCATGTCTCATGCACTTCTGTCTCCGGGTGGAGCAAATTCGGGTAAACTAGTTACTTTGGTTAGAAATAATGCTCAAATGTTAGCAAAGAACAATAATTGTGATTTAATTCTAATTGATGGTTCACCTGGCATCGGGTGTCCTGTAATTGCCTCAATAGCTGGCGTAAATCTGGCTTTAATAATTACAGAGCCGACGCTCTCGGGTATTCATGATCTGAAAAGAGCAATGCAACTACTGTCACATTTTAATGTACCATCTTTAGTGTGCATAAACAAGTATGATCTAAATCTAAAAAACACTGAGAAAATAGAAAAGTTTTGTTCTAAAAATAATGTTGATGTAATTGGAAAAATTCTTTTTGATCCAATTGTGACTAAGGCAATGGTTGCTGAAACTCCAGTGATAGAATATTTACCTGAGAGTAAAGTGTCAAAATCTGTTGAGCAAATGTGGCAACAAGTTATATTAAGACTTGAATAAAAAACGGAAAAAATGATACAAGATCAAAGAGGTTGAAAAATATGGGTAAAATTGAATTAGAACTTTCAGATGAAGAATTAACCTTGATGAAGGAAGCAGGATATTCCAACAAAGCAATTAAATTATTTATAAATCAGATTAACGTTGGAAAATTTATTCATCCCGAGGTCGTTTCAACTTATCTTGGTCCTTGTGGAGATCTAATAAGACTATATCTAAAAATTAAACTGAATATCATAGAGGACGCTAAATTCTATTATTTAGGGTGTCCTGGCTCAGCTGCAGCTGCTTCTGCTATGACCACACTTCTGAAGGGAAAAACTTTAGATGAAGCAAAAAAAATGACAGAAAACGACATAATGCAAGAACTAGGAGCCTTACCGCAATCTAAACATGATTGCTTCAAATTATCAATTAGAACGCTAAAAAAAACAATCCAAGAATATGAAGAACAAAAATTTCCTAAAAAGATTATTGGTGACTATAAATGATTGAAAAGAAAGATCAAAAAAATTTTAAACCAAAAATAGCAACTATTGAATCAAATACTTCCCAACAAAAAAACCAAGGTCACTTAACTCAAAGAGAACAACAAAATCAAAAATTAAGTAGACGAATGAAAAAAATCAAACACAAAATAGCAATAATAAGCGGTAAAGGTGGTGTAGGCAAAAGCACAATTACAGCGAATCTTGCAATGGCTTTTGCGGCTAAAGGTTATGAAAATAAGGTAGGCATTTTAGATGCAGATATTACTGGGCCTTGTATTCCTAAAATATTAGGTGTAAGAAACCAAAAACTTCTGGGTGGTCCACCTGGTCTATTTCCAGCAACTGGTCCATATGGAATGAAGGTAGCTTCTATGGATTTCTTGCTTCCAACTGATGAGTCACCTGTTATTTGGCGAGGTCCTCTTAAGATGAGGGCAATACAACAATTTCTTTCAGACATTGTATGGGGTAACTTGGATTTTCTCTTTATTGATCTTCCGCCTGGAACTGGTGATGAACCGCTTAGTGTTATGCAGTTGTTACCTGAACTTGATGGTGTTATTATTGTTACGATTCCTTCTGAAGTTTCCCAAATGGTTGTTAAAAAAGCGGTTACTTTTTCTCGTCAACTAAAAATTCCGATAATAGGTATCTTGGAGAATATGAGTGGGTTTGTTTGTCCTCACTGTGGAGAGCAAACTGCTATTTTTAGTGTAGGTGGAGGGGAGAAAATATCTAAAGACTTGTCAGTTCCTTATTTAGGTAAAATACCTATTGATCCTGAAATTTGTCAGGATTCCGATAAGGGCGTTTCATTCATTGTAGCACATCCTAATTCTACTGCATCAAAAGAATTTGCTAAAATTGTGGAAAAAATTGAAAATTTTCTCTCCAAATAAAAAGAATTAAAAATAGTAGTTGCAATCAGCCAAAGGATGCAAAACTTTGACAAGTCTGAAAACAGAATTGTTTAACCAAAAAACCTCTATTTTGAATAATATGCCGGATGCGGTTTTAGAAAGTTTGAATCTAAGCCAAGATCAAGTTGCAGTCAATGTTGGTGTGGGTAGTGGCTATTTTACTCTTAGAATGGCAGAGATTGTGGGTGCAAAAGGGCGAGTTTATGCTGTTGATACAAAGTTAAATGTTTTGAAGTATGTTGAGGCAAAAGCTAAAAACAAAAAATTATGCAATATTCATACTATTCTAGCAGAAGAAGATTTTTTTGTTTTGCCTGAAAAGGTTGATTTAATTCTGATGAGAAATGTTTGTCATCATTTGAAGAATCGATTGGAGTATTTTATGGACTTTAATAAGATGCTTAGATGTGATGGAATAGTAGCGATAATTGAAAATGAAAAAGATGTTGGCTGTAATTTTCCTTGCGTTTTTGGTCATTATGTTCCAAAAAAGACTCTTGTGAAAGAAATGAGAGAAACAGGTTTCAGATTAGTGAAATCATTCACCTTTCTTCCTTATCAATCCTTTACGATTTATAAATTCGCTTAAGGTAAAAATAAGGAAACATAATGCTAAATATTCTCGTCAATATTTCTATGTGATAGATTTGTATGAATTCGTGTTGAATCAATAAAGTAATGGAATTTTGGGTAGAATTTTTAAGAAAACAGACAATCTAGCAGCATCATTACTACGAATCCAATTATTAATCCGAAGGTTGCTTCTCTTTCAAATCCTTTTCTGTGGCTTTCTGGTATTATCTCATCGCTTATTATAAATAACATAGCCCCTGCAGCGAAAGCTAATCCCCAAGGGAGAATCGGTTGAAAAATAGTCACTAATGCAACACCCAATAAACCACCAACTGGTTCAATCAATCCAGTTAGCGTTGCATACCATAGCGCTCTAGGTTTAGTGTATCCTTCTCTTAGTAAAGGAAGTGCAACTGCAAGTCCCTCTGGCATATTTTGTAACCCGATTGCCAGTGCTATTACTAATCCTGCAGAGACATCCCCGCTTCCAAAGCTTACACCTACTGCTAATCCTTCTGGAAAATTATGAATTGTAATAGCGAGTATGAATAGCCAAACTCGAGGTAGTTTTGATGGAAGTCCTTCGGGTCCCCATGCTGGATGAAAATGAGGAACAAAACGATCAAATAAATGTAAGACCAAAGCTCCCATCAATAATCCTAACGCAACCACCCAAGGGGTACTCAAATCAATTGCTGGAACTATTAGACTAAAGGATGTTGCCGCAAGCATAACACCTGCTGAAAATCCTAGACTCACATCTAATACTTTGTCCGAAACTTTTCGCACTAAAAATATTGGCAAAGCTCCTACTCCAGTAGCAAAGCCTGCAATTAAACTAGCAATAACCCCCAACCAAATTATTTCCCAGCTCATATCTTAGACTCTACCACCTTATAGACTATGAAATCTCCTTAAAAATACCGAAAAATTGGGATTTTTTCGAGGTTTAATCTCCATGAACTTTCCTGTTAAAACCACAGGTTTAATTATTAAATAAAAGATACTAATAGTATTTATCTATTAAACTAATTTGTTATAAAACAACAGAAAATTGTGTAAGTCACTGTTTATAGAAGTATTTGGTTATGACAGTTACAATTATATCAAGAAAACTTAATTGGAGCATGTCCTGAACAGGCTCTTGCCATTAAAAAAAGCGAGTCCATTAAATTAACTCAAAATCAATGGATCTAATTGCACATTATTCAAAAATAACGAAGTTAGGATGATAAAAATGGCTAAAACAGATAATGCTTTGAGTAAGTTAAATCGAGAATACGCAGCTGATTTAGAAAAGGTTTTGCATAAAACAGATACTGTTTTATTAAACTTATCAAGAGAATACGCTACTTACTTAGGAAAGGTTTTGCCCAGACAATATAAAAACAAAACATATCATTTAATCATTATTTTTCACACATCCCAAAAAATGAAGTGCAAAATATGTGGCAATAGATCAAATCCTGATATTTTCATAATTGAGAATGAAGATGGAAAAAGATTGAATTTAAGAAGCGGTTGTATTGATCGCTTGACAAATATGGATGTATCAAAATGGTTTAGAAATTACAGAAAAAAACGGGAACTTATTATAAACAATAGAAAAAAAATTGACCGTTTGTCATCTTTATTGTTGGCTTGCAAAAAATGTCAACTTTCATGTGATATTCTATTTGCGGAAGTTGAAATATTCAGAGCAATATTGGATCGAATGTGCAAAGGAATAAACCTTAATTGGCAACAAGAAACAATAGTAGAAAATTATTTAGCTAGAAAAAGGAGGTTTTGTGAGAATTAATCTTGCTAAAGAAAAATTCAAAATTTCGCTTTTTTTCTATATTTCAATTATAACTCATTTTTTATTTTTTCCTTATTAGAAAAACATCAATAACTGTGGTTCATCTGTGACTTGTGGTTTGGTTTTTAACCAGTAAGCGGCGACTCTTTTTCTTCAATAACCCATTCAAGAGCTTCCTTTGCTGCTCGCATAGTGACTCTCTTTATTTCAGAATAAGGTTCTCCCTCATAGGATTTTTTCTCAATATTTGCTAGTTCTTTTCTAATTTCCAACTCACTTTTCATTTTTAATGACCACATATTCTAGATTTAGTTCAACTCTCCAATATTCTTGGATGTTTAAAACAAACACAAAAACCATTAGTTTATTTATTAAACAAACATATTTAATAATGTTTATGTGTTAAACTATGTGTGGTTGAAGTAAAGAGAAAATGATAGTGACAACTTTTCGATTAATAGGGGTTTAGTGGGTGGGATTTAGTGATCGTATGTTAGCTATGCCAGTTTTTTGGGATAAGCTTGGTTTTTTATTTAGTCCTTTATATTGTAATGATAATCCAAAATCCAAATTAACTAATTATAGAGTTGTAATTGATTTAGAACGTTGCATAGATTGTGGAATATCTGTAGGTCGTTGTCCTGGTTATGCGAAAGTTCTGGCTCGAATACTAAAACCTGATGTGGAAAAAATTAATGATAAATGGCTTTCAATGGGCGTTTTTGACGAGACTACTTATGAATATGTCAAGAAGTTAGTGGGTTTATGTCCTGAGCAGGCTCTTATTATTGAAAAAATCGAGAAAATCAAACTACTTAATAATTCATAACAATAAATTTGTAAAATATGTGCTACATGTATTAAATGCGTGAAACATGTGGGTGAAAATAAAAGGTAAATAAAAAAACGAGTGTAGTTGAGCTGGAAAGATTTAAAGATATGTTGGAGAAGTTTTCACTCTTCATTGCTTTATTAATATACCCGCATCTAAACTTTAGATCCCAGAACTTCATCTAAAAATTGAGTGAAATAGGAGGAAAATTAATCCATGTCCAGTGAAAAGGGGCTAGTGAAATTATTAACAAAGGCAGGATATTCAGAAAAGGCCATTGATTACTACATAAGGAAGTTAAATGTCGGTATTATCGAAGGCGCTGAAGCCGTAGATTCTCATATGGGTTTCTGCGGAGATAGTATGAAAGTATACTTGAAGGTTAAAGAGGGCGTAATAAGAAATGCTAAATTTCAAGCCATAGGGTGCGCTGGAGCCTTTGCATCGGGCTCAGCCCTCACAGAGATGGTTAGGGGAAAGACCCTAAAAGAAGCCGAGAAGATAACAGAGCAAGATGTTAAAAAAGATCTAGGAGATCTTCCCGGAGCTAAAATCCACTGCGCCCGTTTAGCTGTAGATGCCCTTAGAAAAACTATTGAAAGCTATACGAAATAATAATGCGGACTGTAACTATGGATAGAAAAGGAACACTCTATTTATTTTGTGTCTAAAAATTCCTTAATAAGTTTCAATATTAGTACTGATTTTAAATTGAATAAAGTAAACTCATATTCAATCATTTGTTTACTTTTTAATCAAAAAGTTTTAATATGGTTTAAATATTAAACCTATTATGTGAAAAATGGTGAGTTATTACGATCAAGAAGTATCAAAATTTATAAAATAAATTCAATTTCAAGGAGATAAACCAAATGAAAATTTGTTTAACAGCTATAACAAATACTCTTGAGTCACAATTAGATTCTAGATTTGGAAGATGTAACTATTTTATTTTAATAGACTCTGAAAAAATGGAGTTTGAAGCTATAAAAAATACAGCAGTTGAAGTTTCCGAAGGTGTAGGTGTTATTGCTGCTCAGATAATGGTAGATAATGAAGTGAAGACTGTTATTACAGGGAATGTGGGATCTCGTGCAATGCAAGCTTTGAAAACTGCTGAAATAGAGGTCCGTATAAACGTGATATTACTGTTAAGGATGCTATAGAAAAATTTAGAAGTGGAAAAACAAGAAAAACGGATACCCCTTCGGTGTGTGGTTACTCTATTTCGTCTCAAGATCAAGGTGGAGGAATATGGAGAGTTTAGGGAAGCATCTTTCAGAGGAAGAATTAGATCTTATGGGGAAAGCGGGATATTCCAACAAAGCAATTAGACTATATGTAAACCGGACTAATGTTGGAAAACTGGCTCATCCTGATGTTGTTTCCACATTTTTTGGTCCTTGTGGAGATCTAATAAGACTTTATTTGAAGATTGAACGAAATACAATAATGGATGCTAAATTCTTTTGTTTGGGGTGTCCTGGTGCAATTGTTTCTGCTTCTGCTATGACTACACTTCTGATGGGAAAAACTTTGGATGAAGCAAAAAAATTGAAAGAAGAAGATATACTACTGGAGCTTGAAGCCTTACCTAAATCAAAACACGATTGCCTCAAATTATCAATTAAAACGCTTAAAAAAACAATCCAAGAATATGAAGAAATAGAAAATTCTTAAAAGGATTATTGCATAATATGCATCTACCTTGACAATTAGTCAAATAAAAGATTCTGGTTTTATTGTAAATGAAAACACACTCCCTCTTTAGTTTAAAAAATAAACAAAAAGTTTATAATTAGTTTAGTTTATATATTTATTATCTGATTTTCGTTTTAAAAAACAATAAAATAAACTATAGGAGATTAAAAAACAAATATGTTTGCTATAAAAAATATACGTATATTTAGGAAACATTTTTGCAAAAAAATAATTGAGAATACAAAGACCCTATTTTGTTTTTTTGGAGGTGTGTAGATGTCTTGGTTAAAAGCTATGCTGGAAAAAGAGCCGCCTGAACCAGAAAAGCCCATAGGAACTGTAGTTATAGGTAATCTTGAAGGTGATCGGCGCACGATAACCCTAGAAATATGGTTAGAAAAGCGCTGAAAAGAAACGGATTCAAAGTTGTGGATCTCGGTAAAAATGTTCTGGCGTCTGTATTTATTTCCAAAGCAAAAGAAAATAACGCTACAATAATAGCTGTTTCAGTTAATACCCAACCAGCAAAAAGAAATATTCCAAAACTTGGTGAAGCATTAAGGAATGCTGGTTTAGAAGGAAAAGTTACAGTTATGATTGGCGGTGCAGCTGTTAAGAAAGCGGACGGTGAAGCTATAGGAGTAATTTTTGGTAGAAATAAAGAAGAAGCCGTTGAAATCGCTAAGAAAGCGGTATCAAAAAAAGGTTGAATTAATAATTTGTACTATTAAAAAGGAGGATATTATTTGTGAAATCCGAGAGTGAAATAAGAAATCGACTTAAACTTCTTAAGCATAACAGGTTATCTGGAGGACCATATACGGAACGAATAATATGCTTGGCATGGAACTAAACAAGCTCTTTTGTGGGTTTTGGAAGAAGCAGCAACTCCGTTATCCTAATAATAGGCGTGTCATAATCATGTTATTTGGATCTTTTAAAACTAAGAAAGACAATGAAGAGATTTTAAAACGGTCGATCGACTTTTTTGTTAATGATGTCTGTTAAGATAATTGAAAAATGAGATTATTGTACAAATTTTGCAAATGATAAAGGAATAGGTTTTGTATGAAAATTAATCTTGACTGTGTTCTATGTGTTCAAAGACAAGCATTACAAGCTGCAAGGTTTGTAACAGATGATGAAAAATTAACTGAACACAGTTTAAGAGAAGTCATGAAAGAACTTCTTGAATTAGACTGGTATAAAACTCCACCAGAAATGGCTCATAGAGTCCATAAAATAGTAAGAAATCTTACAAAAGAAAAAGATCCCTATAAAAAAATAAAAAAGAAAAGTAACGATTCGGTCTTAAAGATTTATCCTGAGATTAAAAGGAAAGTAGAAGAAAGCGATGATCCTTTAAAAACAGCCATTTTATTTTCAATAGTAGGAAACATTATTGACTATGGTGCACTGGAAAAAGTCAATCTGAAAAAATCATTAAAAGAAACCTTCAAAAAGAAAATTGATTTAAGCGATTATGAAAAATTCAAAAACAAACTAAAAATTTCAAAATCCTTATTATTTTTTGCTGATAATGCAGGGGAGATAGGATTTGATAAAATACTTATCGAAACCATGCTAAAAGAGAATAAATTGGATAAAATTAGGTTCGTAGTAAAAAGTGGCCCCATCATAAATGATGCAACGCTTGAAGATGTCAACTATATGGGTTTAGATTCAATACCTAATATAGAATTTTGGACAGTAAGCAATGGTGAAAACATAACAGCGCCTAAGAGAAACTCCTCAATCGTAAAAAAATGGATAAAGAGTCATGATCTTGTTATTTCTAAAGGCAAGGCAATTATGAAGATCTAAGCAAGCAAGAAGACATATTTTTTATGTTAATGGCAAAATGTCCAATAATTGCTAACCATCTAAATGTTAGAATCAAAGAAATGGTTTTACAATATAACGCTTCAAGACCCATGGACTGAAGCAAATTGAGATCAAATTCTACAAGTCTTAAAAACGATACAACCGAGAACCCAGATGTTTTAAAAATAGTGAAAGAGGATATCCTGAGAATATTAAGTGAAAGAAGAGAGAGTACTTCATTAGAAATTATTAAAGATGAAATTAAGGTCGCTAATCCCTTTATATCGAAAGCAGTTAAAGAACTGGAAAGAAACAAATTAATAACAATCCAAGAAAATTTCATATCTATTAACCAAGCTAGGACAAGAAAACGCAAAAACTATTCTAAAAAAACATTTAGTTCTCGAGAATCATTTCAAAAAGACAAGAAGCACCATAGATCCACACACTGCAGCTAACGTTATTGAACACTACATCTCTATAGAAGTCATCAACAACTATGAAAAAAATTATCAACTCTAAGAAAAAAGAGGATGTTCCTCTTAACAAAATTTGAACATCAACAAAGAAGGTTTAATCGTCGAGATCACTGTTTTCCGATTACAAATTATTTGAGAGACTTGTAAGTATGGGATTATTCCCGGGAGAAAAAATAATGGTGATCAGTAAGATTCTTCATGGCATCGATTATAAAAGTAAAAGAACAAAAAATTTGCTTTGGATAGAAGTATTGCAGAAAGAGATTAAAGCGTTGGAATATGAAAAATTTTAAAGTACTTTTGATTGGTCAACCAAATGTGGGAAAGTCTTCGTTACTTAATGCGCTAGTTGGCCCAAGAGTTACTGTATCCAATTATCCTGGGACCACTGTTGAAATAACTAAAGCCAAAAAGACGTTTTAACAAAACAGAAATCGAGTTTGTAGATACTCCAGGAATATACTCTATTTCTGACCGAAGTGAAGAAGAAAAAGTTACTGAAAGGGCTTTGTTTGAAGAAGCAGCTGATGGTGTAATTGTAATTGCTGATACGATCTCTCTTGAAAGAAGTCTATATATGGCATTGCAGATATTAGAAGCCAAAATTCCCACTATTCTAGCCTTGAATTTTGTAGAAGATGCTGAAAAGAAAGGGATAAAAATTGATTATGAAAAACTTGAAGAGGATTTCTTCACATTCCAATTGTTCCAATAAACCCTTTAACAAAAAAGGGAATAGATAAACTTGTAGATACAATCTCAAGAATCAAAAAAATACCTAAAAGCATTTTCAATCGTTGAATACGATGATCATATAGAAAACTGCTATAGACAAAATATCATCCCAAATAAAAGAGTACCGCCATACCTAAGAGATTTATATCCTTAAGAACTTTGGAAGGAGACGAAGATTTCTTTAAGTTTTTGAAGAATGATAGTGTTATTCGACGAAGCTAAAGAAAGATTGAGAGAACATCCAAAAGTTGAAAAAGATATTACAATAACCAGATACGGCACAGCATCATTTATAGCACAAAAAGTTACTCAAATAATTCCTCTTTTATAAAGAAGAAAGAAATTTCAGGAAGATATTGACCGAGTCCTCTTACATAAAATCGGTGGCCCGCTTACCACAGGGTTATTTCTTCTTGTAATATTTGGAGTACATATTATATTTCGGTAATCTGATACAGGGTTTTCTTATGGGTTTAACGGAAAACCTATTATCTTCCGTTACCATAGCGGGAACACTCTCGTTCTCACTATGGTATTAGTTAATGGTTTAACCGGAATTGCAATTGGTGTTTCTATTGCTTTGCCTTATGTTTTCCTTTTTTATCTGCTCTTGGGTTTATTAGAAGATATAGGGCTTCTTTCCAGATTTACTGTTAATGCAGAAATCTTTTTGAATAAACTTGGGTCTTCCTGGGAAATCATTTATTCCTTTAGCATTAGGTCTTGGTTGCACCGCACCAGCAACTAGAGCTACCAGAGTTTTGGCATCTAAAGAAGAACAATTTCACAACCGCCTCATTATTCGCTTTTGTACCTTGCTCCAGTAGGATTGCCATAATAATGGGTATAGTCGGGTTTTATGGAGGTGTAACGTTAGCTCTTTCTGTTTTCGTTACTTCGTTTGCTAGCTGGTTTGATCTGGGCTTTTGGAATTAAAAAAATTATTCGGATTAAGAGTGAACCCTTGTTTTTGGAATTACCCCCTTACAGAAAGCCCTTGATAAAAAATGTTTTTGCTAAAAGCTGGCTTAGAATGAAGGATTTTGTTTACATTGTTATACCCGTTATTAGCGACTTGGGGGAGTAATCTATGGATTTTTGGATATGTTAGGTCTTACCAATATTATTGTTGAGCCTCTTTCATCAATCACTAATTGGTTGGGATTGCCTAGTGTAACTATTATTCCCATAATATTTGGGTTTCTGCAAAAGGACTTAACTGGAGCAATGCTTTTATCCGTTTTTGGCAGTGAAATATCTTTTGCTTTAAACAATCCTCTCCAAATCTACACTTTTGGTGTAGCAACTACCATTGGGATTCCATGCATGATTGCTTTAGGAATGCTTATCAAAGAATTTGGATTTAAAAAAGCAATACTTTTAACAATTACATCAATAGTATACGGTCTTCTATGTTGCTGGTTTAGCTTCGAAAATAGTTTCAATTTTTTAAAAAATGATTAAGTAATGGGGTTTTAGTCTATCTCCATTTTATTATATTATGTGTCTTTTTTACTATATATAAACAAGAAATATTTAATAAAGAAATTTCTGTTATTTAGATATTCATTAACTCTTTGCTGAAAACAGAAGGATAGTCTATATGGGAGCTTTAACAGCATTGGTTTTTGGTCCTGTACCTTCAAGACGGTTAGGTCGGAGCATAGGAATAAATAATATTCCACCAAAATCTTGTTCATATTCTTGTGTTTATTGTCAAATAGGTAAAACTATAGATGCAACAATAACAAGGACATCGTTCTACGAATCCGAAAATATTTTTAAGCAAGTCAAAAAAAAAGTTGTCGAAGCAATCTCAAAAGATGAGCATATTGATTATTTGAGCTTTGTTCCTGATGGAGAACCAACGTTAGATGTGAACTTGGGCAAAGAACTTTCCCTCTTGAAAAAAATTGGAATTCCAAGAGCTGTTATAACTAATGCCTCGCTCATCTGGCAAGAGGATGTAAAGGAAGATTTGCTTGAAGCAGATTTCGTTTCTTTGAAGATTGATGCCGTCAGCGAAGAGTTATGGAGAAGAATAAATCGACCTTATAAAGAATTGAAACTTAGTACTATTTTGGAGGGTATAACTGAGTTTGCGGAGAAGTTTAAGGGCAAAATTGTAACTGAATCGATGTTTATAGATTGTGTTAATTATGTAGACGAAATCGAGAAAATAGCAAATTTCCTTAAACGTTTGAAAAGGCTTGATAAAGCTTACATTGCCACTCCAACAAGACCACCTGCGGAAAGGTGGCTTAAACCTGCAAAGGAAGAAATTATAAACACTGCTTTTCAAGAATTTTCAAAGAGACTTGGCAGAAATAGAGTTGAGTATTTGATAGATTATGAGGGTAACGCTTTTGCTTTTACGGGAAACGTTGTAGAAGACTTGCTGAGCATAACTGCAGTTCATCCTATGAGAAGTGAAGCAGTTAAGGAATTCTTAAAGAAGACAGATGCAGACTGGTCAATTATTGAAAAATTAATACAGGAAAAAAAACTAGCAGAGATTAAATACCAACAAAAAACCTACTATATTCGAAAGTTCTCTCACAAACAAAAAAACTAATGCAAGAAAAGTAAGAAAATGACGCTGGCTATACTTCTTTCCTTCTATTAATTACTAACACCATCAGCACCAGAACTAACAAGCTAAAATAAATAAAAAAAGAAAATGAAGATGGTTATACTTCTTTCCTTCTATTAATTACTGTGCATATCGGAGGAATATATGATGTCTCCTTTTTATTCTCTCAAAGATATACTTAAATAACCTACTAGTGTTACTTTTTTTGAAAATCGTGTTACCGAAGGTATGAAAATGGGTTATTTTAAAACTAAAGAAATAGCAGCTATATCCCTTTGCGCAACTTTATGGGCTGTATTAAACAAAATTTTCGCACCCATTTTCTTTCGTATGTTTGGTCTTCCTTTCTTATGTGACTTGATTGGTTTTTCAATACTTATCCTCGCTGCTTGGTGGATAAGAAAGTTCGGAGCAATAACAATAATCGGTCTCATAACTACAGTAATAACTCTTACACTAGGTGGTGGCATTCATTTCATAGGTTTCACTGCAGCAAGTATTTTATTCGATTTTGCAACCCGACTTATAGGATATAACAACTCTTTCAAAAAAATAACCTTCACAATCCTAAGCATGATGACAGTCTCGACTGTTTCAGCGGCTTTAGCAGGATACCTCATCGGCTCATTCTTCATGGCTGGTCCTGCACTAGCAAATTGGGGCGGAGTACTTGGTTGGGCAGGATTGCACACTATCGGTGGAGTAATCGGCGGGGGAATCGGAACATTTTTGATAATATCTTTAAACTCAAGACAAATATTAGGAAATGAGTCAAATATCTACTAACAAAAGGAAGTAACATAATGTTTTTAAGGTTATATGAAATGACAAATCGTCAATTATTTTTTAATGAACTTGCTGAAACGTGGGAAAAACGTTTTCGTACTAAAGACCTCCTGAATTTCTTAGAAAAACTCGTACCACTGTTTGGTTTTAGAAATGGGCAGAAAATTTTAGATGTAGGTACGGGTACTGGAATTTTAATTCCTTTCTTATTACATGAGGTAGGTCCATGTGGTCATATAGTGGCTATTGATTTTGCTGAGAAAATGATTAAAGAGTGTAGATCAAAACATGATTTTTCTAATGTTAGTTTTGTGGTTCAAAAGATCGAACAAATTGATTATCCTTCTGAATCGTTTGATGCTGTTGTTTGTTTTGGAGTATTTCCTCATTTGGAAAGTAGAGTAGATGCTTTACGTCAGATCAATCGTGTTTTGAAACCTGAAGGTAGATTAATTATAGCTCATGCACTTAGTAGTAAAGAAATAAAAGCACACCATCAAAACTCGTCATCGGTAGTTTCTCAAGATACGCTTCCAAAAAGTTCAGAAATGAGGCGACTTTTAAAAAAAATGGGGTTCTTTAGAATTACGATCACAGATAAGCCTGGTTGTTACCTCTGTTTATCAAGTAAGTCATCTAGCTGATTCAGGTTACTTGGATTAACTTTTAATAAAAAAAATGACGTTAATGACACGCCAATAGCGCCTGTATTGAGTAGGGTATGGAAGTAGGCGCATGTGGTAAACTCAGGATTTTGTTTTCAAACTGTTTTAGGTTTTATCTCTCAGGATTTTTATCTTTTGTTCTATCTTTATTCTTTGTTTGTTGAGGTCAAGAATACTTGGAATAAAGAGACTAAATGTTAGTAAACTTAGCAGGAAAGGATTAAGTAATCGTCTAAGAGCTTGTTTTTTTTGCTATCAGAGTAGTGTACACAACCTGGATAGAGATATTTAGTCTTATAAAAATATAAAAAATCTGTGTTATTTTTCAAAAAAATGGGGGTAGTTGTGGGTGATATTTCCACTCTGGCTGGGATTCAAATCTGGAGGCATACTGATTTTGATTGGAACGTAGTTACAAACAAGGTCTTAAAGAGAGAAAATAAGTAGTTCCTAAAAAAAATCAGCATTAGTGTTCATATTGGAAATTGTTATAAAGAATTTGCCGTTTTTATTATTTGTATATGGTTGATTTTTTTAAAGAATTTTAGAAAAAGCAAAAAAGCAATATAGATAAAATTGACAAAAGAATGGAGAACCAAAAAAAGAACCAAAAAATAAACCTCCTAAAAAGAAAGCAGAAGAGCAAAAAACAACACCAATAGAAGGTCTTGATGTAAGAATAATATCTGAGCATTGATAGAGGTTAGCCCAAATCACCAATTTGCCGCAATTGATAAGTATAAGTCCATATAAGGATGATGAATGGGAAGGCAGGTGTTTATAATAGCAACAATCACGAATATTCATACGTATTTTCAGGTTTGTTTTGCTCGAAGAGATGTTGATGGATATACTCCTGATGGTGTTTTTAGGTGTATTTTAAAGAGGTAACTCCAAATTTAGAGTCAGTTGATGGTTTTGGTGATAGAAGCTTTCTGGTCTGGTAGTAATGCAGTGTTTTTTGTTCGAAAAGGACAAGATGTTCTACAAGCAGTAACAACAAGTTGACAAAGGCACTGTCATTTCGATATCATGTAAGCGATTAGTAGAAATAATAATGTTGAAGTTATAACTCCAGTAAAAAGATGTTGGTGATTGTTATATGCATAAATTAACAGATGTTAAGGGAGAACTTAACAAATTGTTTAGGGATTTATGGGTCCTTTGATAGCTGAGGCGAACATATTTGGTTTCTATGGGACATTCTTTAGATTTATCTGCAGCTGAAAAAAGTGGTACGCTACCAAAAAAAGTGAGATTGTAGAGTGGCAAAAAAAGTTAAATAAAATTAATAGCGAATTAAACGAGTTAAGTAAACATCCAGATTCCAAAAAACTAATAGAATGTTAATCTAGACAACTATTATTCATGAAGTCTAATCACTTTGAATCCCGTATAGGGAGTTCCACATTTCATCGGTTTGAACCTGTGGACGATACTGGAATTCCTTGATTTGAAGGACCAAGTCGATACGGACTACGCGCTCAGAATCGTAGCAGTTTGAATAGGGAGAAGCGTCAATTCTTGATGGAAGCTACGCTTCAAAAAATGAAGCACGACATGGCGATGTCACAGATTAGAAAACATACGAATGTAAACCAACCTATTAATGTTAATTCAACAGCAAATAAAAAATGATCAATATATTTGCAGGAAACTCTAACTTGAATTAATAACAGTGTTTTAAATTATCTTAAAACATACATTCATCCATGCCAATTCCTAAGCATAACGCAATAATGCTTCCATTGCTTGAATATCAAAAAGATAGAAAAGAACATGGTTTACCTTGAAGTTCAAGGATACCACTCTGTAAACCCCCACTTTTTTTCAGACTAATTTACTCCAAACTCTTCTAAATAACCACAATAGACCATATATCACCAAAAGCAAGCCAGGTGTCATTAGTATTCTTTTATTTCTTGAGGACTATTCTGGGATACACCAGCGACATTAATGACTAAAATCACGCTTATCCAAATAACCATGATTCGCTACATCAAAATAAGAAATCTTCCTCCTTTTTTCTTTGGGGTACTAAATAATTTAGATGTGAAAAGCAAAAAATGTGGGCTGAGAGGATCCTTGAGCAAAACATTAACGTTAACTGTATTGTTATCGTTGTTTGTTCAATCTTTTTCTCCTAAAAGTTAAGCTTAAGGATCCCAGCAAACCTTCTAGTTAGTTTAAGAACTGTGTTTTGGTGATGCTTTTGTATACAGCTTGTAATGAGATGAGGTAACTCCGTTCTATTAAAAAGTTTAATTTATAAACAAAAACTTTTAATATTGTTTATACAATAAACTGAATGGGGAAATTAGTGAGGAATTATGAAGAAGTTATATCGAGACTCACAAAATAGTTATGAAAAAGCTGCAGCTTTTGTTCTAATGGAAGTAACTAAAAATTCAGAACAACAAGTTATTGATGATGCTAGAGCTATTGGATCTGTAAAAGAAGCGTATCTTTGTTTTGGTATATATGATCTAATTTTAAAAGTAGAAACTAATTCAATGGATGAATTGAAGGATTTATTAGCCAATAAATGTAGAACCATAAAAAACGTAAAATCAGTCCTTACTTTAATGTTAACTGAAAAAAATTTTAAGTTAAAACCATTTTTAAATTATACTTTCAATAATAACTCAAAAAATAAAGAAATTGCTTATGATGAAAAAAATATTCAGAATTTTATATCATCACATTTGATAAATAATTAACAAGGATCTTTCATCAAATAATATTAATTTAAGGAGTTGGATTAATTGAATATTTGTTTAACAGCGATTGAAAACACTATTAATTCTCAATTAGATTCTAGATTTGGAAGATGTAACTACTTTATTATCCTAGATCCTGAAAAGACGAATTTTAAGCCTATAAAAAACGAATTAACCGAAGCTTCTGAACGAGCAGGTGTTCTTGCTGTTCAATTATTAGTGGATAATAAAGTGAAACATGTTATCACAGGAAATGTAGGCTTTCGTGCAATGCAGGCATTGAAAAATGCGGAGATAGAAGTTAGTATAGAACGTCATACTACTATAAAGGATGCCATAGCGAAATTTAGAAGTGGAAAAATAATAAAAACTAATACACCAACGGTTTGTGGTTATACTCTTTCTTCTCAAGATACAGGTAATGGAATATGGCGAGTATAGTCTCGTATTTACAGAAAGGATATTGAACCTTTGAAAAAGATTATAATTAATACATCGAATCAAGACTGGTTGTCATTTGGATATTTGAAGATAGTTTTTCAATTGTTTTAAGAAATAAAGGAGATACTACGAATTAAACTGAATCTAGATTGTATTCCTTGCTTCCAAAAACAAACCCTGCAGGCAGTACGTTTTATAAACAATGATGAAAAACTACACCAGAAGGTGTTAAGTGCGGTTTTAAAAGAGCTTTTAAAATCAGATTGGGAATCAACGCCACCAGAATTAGCTCATAGAGTTCATAGTGTTATTAGAAGAATTTCAAACCAAAATGATCCGTATAAAAAAGTTAAAAATGAAAGTAATGATTTAGTTTTAAAGTTATATCCTAAACTTCTGGATACAGTTACAAAAAGTAAGGATCCTCTTAAAACCGCAGTTAGATTGGCAATAGCTGGTAACATTATTGACTTTGGAGTTGCACAAGAGTTCGATTTAGAACTAACAATTCGAAAAGTATTGAAAAAGAAATTTGCAATCAATGATTATGCTCAACTCAAAGAGTCCCTTGAAAATGCTAGGTCACTTTTGTTTTTTGTTGATAATGCGGGAGAGATAGGTTTAGATAAATTGTTTGTTGAAATTTTGCTTAAAATAAAAAAAATTGAAAAAATTGATTTTGTTGTAAAGGGTGGCCCAATAATTAATGATGCAACTCTAGAAGACGCTGTTTATATGGGTCTTGATAGGGTGCCAAACAGCAAATTCTTATTTATTAGCAACGGGGAGGAGGGAACGGGTCCTGCTAGAAATTCTCTAAATGTGAAGAGTTGGATCCGTGAACATGATCTTGTTATTTCTAAGGGTCAAGGAAACTATGAGGGTTTAAGTGAACATAATAAAATTTTTTTTATGCTTATTGCAAAATGTCCCGTTATTGCATCTGATTTAGGTGTCAAAGTTGGAGATATTATTTTACACTATAAGCACTAATTCATGTTAGGCTGAGCATTTATGTATCTCAATTCCAAAACAGAATTAGACATATTCAGAAAAACAAAAAAAAATTTAAAACTAATCGAATCATAAATTTTTAATGTATTTTTTTGATTAGATTCTTTCTAGCTTAAATATTACGGGTCTAAGTCCATCGATGCAGGAATTAACTGCAACTCCTTTTTCTTTAAACCATGGAAGATCAAAACCAAAACTCAACAATCGTACATTATTGTAGATCGACAGCCAAGCTGTATTGCAGAAACCTTTTGGAATGCTCATATTTTCGACAATAAATTCTTGTTCGTTTTTAAAGTGTTCACATGCTCCAAATGGTGTCTCTGATGTCACCGGGCTTGTTTTAAAGACTTCAGAGGGATGAAAACGTTTTAAAATAGTGATTTTGACTTTGTGTATTTTAACCATAAAAGAACCAACTGTTTAGTATAATTAAGATACTCGACTATTTTATTGTCCATTTTTAAAGTTATTCTCCAAAAAGCAATAATTGTAATGTGCACACGTTTAAGTTTGGGATTAGTTTTTAATTGTTTGATTTATTCGGTGAAGGGCGGCCATTAGAATTTTATTTAACCTATAGACCATAAATTTGTTTAATATATAAACACAAAGTATTAATATAGTTTATTAAACGAACTTTGAATGTTGGTAAATGGAGAGTTGGATATGACGGGAAAAAAAGTCCATCTAAAAATTGGTGAAATGAAGACCAATGTTGGTATTATAAAAAATCTGGAATTATCAGTTGGAAAACTTGTTAATGACTCTTGGGAGGAACCTATGGGTCCTACTCCTATGCCAGGCTTAACAACTCTTAGAGACTGGGATATGAAACTTCTCAACAAGTATAAACCATTTTATTTACCTGTTTGTGACCTTTGCTGTCTTTGTACTTATGGCAAATGTGATTTGACAGCAGGAAAACGTGGAGCTTGTGGACTTGATATGGCTGCTCAATCATCCCGTATTGTGTTGTTGGCTTGCAGTATAGGTGCGGCGACTCATACAGGTCATGCTCGCCATATGGTTGATCATTTAATAGAAACATTTGGTAGAAGACATCCTTTGAATGTAGGAGGTTTAAACGTCAAAGTTGAAGCGCCAGTTACCAGGCTTGTAACCGGAATAAGACCTCAAACTCTCGAAGATTTAGACGAAGTTTTGGAATATTGTGAGACACAGATTACCCATTTGTTATCTGTTGCGCATACTGGGCAAGAAGCAAATAATTTGGATTTTGAATCAAAGGCTTTTCATGCAGGTAGAATTGATCAAGTGGGGATGGAAGTTGCTGATATTTCTCAGATTTCTGCTTTTGATTTTCCTAAGGCTGACCCAGAAGCTCCACTTATTGAAATGGGAATTGGGACTGTTGATACTTCAAAATCAGTAATTATGTGCATCGGTCACAACGTTGTGCCGTCCATCGGAATAATCGATTATATGAACAATAACAATCTGGCTAACCAGCTTGAAGTTGTAGGATTATGTTGCACTGCAATTGATAACACAAGATATTATAAACAAGGAAAAATTGTAGGGCCAATCTCGTGGCAACTTCGGTTTATACGCGGTGGTTTTGCTGACGTAGTGGTTTTAGATGAGCAATGTGTACGAACTGATGCATCTTTGGAAGCTGCACGTGTTAAAGCTCCTGTTATTGCGGCTTCTGAGAAAAACTGTGCTGGTTTTAAAAACCGTACAAATGATCCACCCGAAGAAATAATAGCTGATTTAGTAAGCGGCAAAGTTCCGGGAGTGTTAATTCTTGATGCTGAAAAAGTTGGAGAAGTGGCTGTTAAGGTGGCACAAAGAATTGCACCGATTAGAAAAAAGCTTAGTTGTCTTCCTAAAGTTGAAGAAATTAAAGAATTAGCGAAAACTTGTCGTCATTGCAATTTATGTCAAAGATCTTGTCCTCAAGATCTGGAAATTCCTGCTGCTCTTAAAGCGGCTGCTGAAGGTTCAATGGTAAAGCTTGCTGAGTTGTTTGAATTTTGTATTGGTTGTGGTCGTTGTGAGCAAGCTTGTCCAGTGAAACTGCAAATCCATAGTTTTATTGTAAAAGCAGGAGAGCAGTACATGATTGATGAGAAGAACTTTTGTCGTGCTGGTAGAGGTGCGGTCCAAGATGTTGAAATTAGAGAGGTAGGTAGTCCAATTGTATTTGGGGAAATTCCGGGAATTGTTGCTGTTGTTGGTTGTGCTAATTACCCAAGAGGAGGCAAAGATGTCTATGATATTTGTAGAGAATTTGCTAAAAGAAGATTTATTGTTATGACTTCTGGTTGTTCAGCGATGTCTGCTGGTTCTTATAAAAACGAAGAAGGTCAAACGCTCTACGAAGAGTTTACAGGGGATTTTGCTGCTGGTGGGGTACTTAATGTTGGTTCATGTGTTTCAAATCCTCATATTGCTGGTGCGGCAATTAAGGTTGCTAGTATTTTTGCTAAACGTTCTTTGAGAGGTAATTATGAGGAAATTGCTGATTATATACATAATCGAGTGGGGGCGGTTGGTTTAGCTTGGGGTGCTTATTCTCAAAAAGCTGCGTCAATTGCTTCTGGTTTTTGGAGTTTAGGTGTTCCAGTGCTTGTGGGTCCACATGGAAGCAAATATCGTCGTATGCTTTTGGGGCGAGAGGATAAAAAAGAAGACTGGGAAGTTTTCGATGCTCGTTCTGGTGATAAAGTTAATGTTGGTCCAACTCCTGAACATTTGTTTCAAACTGTTGAAACAAAAGAAGAGGCGATGGTTACTATTGCAAAGTTGTGTATTAGGCCTAATGATACTTGGAAGGGGAGATCGATTAAACTTTCACATTATATTGATTTGAGTAAACGATTTTATGGTATTATTCCTCAAGATTTGGATAGGTTTGTGAGGACTCCGGCTGATATTCCTATGACGATGAAGGATGATATATTAAAGATTCTTAAGGAGAAGGGTTGGAAGGAAACTATTATTCCTGATCCGACTCTTCTTTCTAGGATGATAAGGAAAAAAAGGAGTTAATGGAAAATGTCATGTGAACCCTGGCAATGTGCCGAAGGATCTGCTACTAAGAAGGCTATGGCTATAACAAAACCTGAGGTTGCTGTGTCTTTGATTAAGCGGGCGGTTAGGCCTATTTTGGTTGTTGGTAGTGAGGCTGTTACTCGTGATTTGGGTGGGAAGTTGCTTATTGAATATCTTATTGATTTTGCTAAAGCTTCAAAGGTTCCTGTTGTTGCGACTGCTCATATGGTTGGTGAATTTTTGAAGAGAGGTTATACACCGGCTGGTTTTATGTCGGCTATGGATATTGGTAATCGTCTTGTTGATCCTGATTGGCAAGGCCTTGATGGTAGGGGCCCTTATGATTTAGCTTTGTTTGTTGGTCTTCCGTATTATATGGAGGGTTTGATTTTGTCTGGGCTTATGCATTTTGCGCCTGGGTTGCGTACGGTTACTTTGGATAATAAGTTTCATCCGCATGCGTGTTGGTCTTTTCCTAATGCGGGAGTTAAGGTTTGGGCTGAGAATCTTAAAGTCATGATTTCAAAATTTGAAGGATTTTCTACAAAACTATGACTTAAGATAATTCCCCTAACTACTCTGCTAAAACTAGTATTAACATCATACAAACTCCAAGAATAATAGATATAGTTTGCATAGTTGATTTTTTGAGGTTAGCTTCATCTTTCCTAATTTCAGGTATCAAATCTGAACCAGCTATATAGATAAAGTTACCCGCAGCAAAAGAAAGTAATAATGGGGTAAATTCTTCCAAGTTTGATCCAAACATCAGAGCTAATATCGTTCCGATTATTGCTGTAAGAGCAGTTAATAGATTAAGACAAAGTGCCTTTTTCTTACTAAAGCCTCCATGAACTAATACACCGAAATCTCCTAGTTCTTGTGGAATTTCATGGAAAATCACAGCGAGTGTTGTGGCAATTCCTACTGGAATATTAACGACATAACTTCCTCCGATTATTAGTCCGTCTATAAGGTTGTGAATTGCATCTCCGAAAAGATTCATGTATGCAAAAGAATGTGGATGTTCAGTGGATGTCGGTATGTGGCAATGTCTCCATCGGAGGAATTTTTCTACAATAAACGAGAAAAAAATTCCAAAAAGAATAAACAATGATGTAGATAATCCAAAACCAGTTTCTTCAATAGCTTCTGGAATAAGATGAATAAAAGCATCTCCAAAAAGTGCTCCCACTGAAAAACTAACCAAGTATAGGAGTATTTTCTTTAATTGTTGTTCCTTTAACCATAAAGTTGCAATTCCAATTAATGAAATTAGACTAATAATTACAACAGAACCTATGGCTAACAACCAATTAATCAATTTTTTTACTTAACCCTCATATTTCTATTATATTCGAACTGAATTTTTTTAGTTTACTTAAAGCGTCTTCAGCGGCTTTTACTATAGGATATGCTATTGGAGATGCTGTAAGAGCTGGATGAGTGCCCATTTGGAAAGTCACCAGTTTGGAGATGGTGGCTTTAGTGGAGATAAAAGAAGATAGAACATTTGTTATCTCACCCATCGTCAATCCACCTGAGACTTCTCCACCTATTAGAACTTGGGTTTCTTTGTCAAAAATAAGCTTTAAATTAGTTTTAGTTGCTCCTGGCATACATCCTGGATGTCTATCCATAGTCGTGGAGTTACCAATAATCAAATCTAATCCAAGCTCTGTAGCCTCTTCTTCATTTAGTCCCACTCCACAAAGAGCTAGGTCTCTGATAACTGTTGCGAATACGCCAATAACACCTTTTTGTTTAGTTTCTAGTTTTTTCAAATTTGAACCAGCAATCCTTGCTTCCCAAGTTGCAATAGATGCTAATTTTAACTTTGTTGGTTTATTCGTAAAGAACGAGGTTTTTTCAGCACAATCTCCAACTGCAAATATGTTCTCGTCATTAGTTCTCATATATTCATCTACCCAAACTGAACCAGTTTGTCCAATTCTTAGTCCTGCATCTCTTGCAAGTTTAACATTAGGGGCAACTCCTATACCCATCAATACCATATCGCAAATAATCTGTTTTCCATTTGAGAGTTCTACACCTTGGACGGTTTGTTCGCCAAAAATTTTTACAACTTTACTATTTGTAACTATGTTAACCGCTAATTCAGAGAGTTTTTTTTCAGCTTGAATACAGAAATCAGAATCAAAAACCAATTGCAGACAATGGGGAAGCAGTTCAACAATAGTAACGTTTAAACCTAACTTTTTAAATTCATCAGCAAATTCAACCCCAATAAATCCACCTCCGATAATAACTACGTTTTTTGTTTTTTTGAGTGAATTTTGAATTTTGTTGATGTAATCAACATCTTTTTTTATGAAAAAGACATTTTCTAGGTCGGCTCCTGGTATTGCAGGAATAATAGGGAGGGCGCCTGTTGCTAATATTAATTTTTCATAATTCAGACTCTCGCTACTTTTTAGTTGCACTGCTTTCTTTTTTCTATCTATTGATATGACTTCATCTTTAACGAGTTTTATGTCATTTTTTGAAAGAAGTGCATCAGGAATAATGTCTTTATCTGTTGAACCTAATGTCCCAAAGATGTACGGGATTGCGCAAGGAACACAAACCTTTTCTTCTTTTCTGAGAAGAGTAATTTTAGCGTTTTTATCACTTCTTCTTGCAGTTATTCCTGCGACAATGCCTGCTGCACTTCCTCCAATTATTACTATTTCCGATTTGTGCATTTATTTGCCCCACTAATTAATGAAGAGTGTTTACTAATTAAACAATATTTAAATTTATTGTTTATAAATCAAACAAATTCATGTTATAAAAAAAATCCACTTGATATATTGAGAGGAAACTTTGAAAGTTTTACTTTGTATGAAAAAAATTGAAGTTTTTCTGTCCAAATAATAATGAGATAACAACAGTAGAATCTATTAGTTAAAGGCAGAAAAACTTTTTTTACTATATTTTATGAGTATAAGTTACAATTGCGACTGACTCAACCTCTTATGGGTTTACTTTTCTCTAATTTTTTCCATCTCTTGTTGTAATTTTGCTATTTCTTCTGGATCTGCAGCATCCACAAATTCGTAAATTTTCTTCTTATTTCTAATTTCTTGAATCTTTTTGCTTCTATTTTTTGGAACAACATAGATTGGATAGGCGCGCCAATACATTCTAAACATCATTGCAGGCACATCAACAGTTTTATTTACCAATCCTTCATCAACCAGTTCTTTTAAAAAATTTGATAATCTTTGCCTTGAGATGTGTTTTTCTGTTCCATTTTCAACGAATTTCTTTAAAAGCTGATTCCATCTTGTTTTGCCCACATCATCTATGAATAGGGCTATGTCATATTTTGAATAATGTATTTGTCTTATTACCATACTTAATCCATAACTAGACTAAGTCTAAACATAGACTTAAATTTTTCGCTTAAAAAACAACATATTAAGAATTTACATAAGGCAAACACTTTATAAGTCAAGATATTTTATTTTTTTTCTCCAATTGAGAAGGCCATATATTGAAATTTCAACTAAAAACTTCTTTCAAAACTTCACCAGGACAAAAAGCCGCAATAGATTTGATTTTGAATAATTTTACAAAAAAGAAAAAACAAACTCTTCTTGGAATAACTGGAAGTGGAAAAACTTTTGTTATGGCTAATATAATAAACCAGTATCAAAAACCCACTTTAATTCTAGCACACAATAAAACTTTAGCTGCACAACTTTATTCTGAATTAAAAAATTTTTTCCCAAATAATCGTGTTGAATACTTTATTTCATTTTATGACTACTATCAACCCGAATCATATATTTCAACAACTGATACATACATCGAAAAAGATTCTAGCATAAATGAACAAATAGAACAGATGCGAATGCATGCAGTTTCTGGTCTACTAAGTAGAAACGATACAATCGTAATTGCTAGTATAAGTTGTATTTACAACATAGGAAATCCTATTGATTTTAAGTCTATGGCAATCGATCTGTCAATTGGAAAAACCACGAATAGACAAGATCTCATTCGTCATTTAGTTGATATGCAATATGAACGAAATAACATGGATCTTGAACCAGGTAAATTTCGAGTTAGAGGTAACGTAATAGATGTTGTACCTGCATATGAAAAAAATATTTTGCGTATTCAATTAGAATCAAATAGAATAAAAAAAATAAAAGAAATTGATCCATTAACTGGAGATTTAAAAACTACAATCGATAAAATTACTCTATACCCTGCAAGACAATACGTAATTCCAGAGACCAAACATAAAGAAGCTATAGAACAAATTCGACGAGAGTTGGAAAATCGACTGCCTGAACTTCCTCTTCTTGAATCACAACGACTTAAACAAAGAACAAACTATGATCTTGAAATGATTAAAGAAATGGGATATTGCAAAGGAATTGAAAATTACAGCAGACATTTTGACGGTAGAAAACCAGGTGAACCACCATATGTTTTGATAGATTACTTTCCCAAAGACTACTTACTAATAATTGATGAAAGTCATCGAACTATACCACAATCTAGAGCAATGTATAATGGAGATTATTCTAGAAAGAAAAGTTTGGTTGACTTTGGATTTAGGCTTCCAAGCGCTTTTGATAACCGACCACTAAAATTTAATGAATTTGAAAAAAAAATGGGTACTACTCTTTTTGTTTCAGCAACACCCAGTGACTATGAATTTTTGCAAAGCGGAAAACCCGTTGAATTAATTACTAGACCTACTGGCCTTCTTGATCCAAAAGTAGAGATCCACCCTATTCAGGGACAGATGAAACACTTGATGAATGAAGCTAGAATAACAATAAAAAGTGGTTATAGAATTTTGGTTACTACTCTTACTAAAAGAATGGCTGAGGATTTAACAGATTATTTAGTAAAAGAAGGTTTTCGGGTTCGATATATGCATTCTGAAATAGATAGTTTAGATAGAATTGAGCTTGTTAGACAATTACGAATCGGTGAATTCGATATTCTTGTTGGAATAAATTTATTACGTGAGGGTTTGGATTTGCCTGAAGTAGCAACTATTTTTATTCTTGACGCTGATAAAGAAGGATTCCTAAGAGATGAAACAAGTCTTATTCAAACCATAGGTCGTGCTGCAAGAAATGCAAACGGCAAAGTTATTCTTTACGCTGATGTAAAAACTAAATCTATCCGAAAAGCAATGGACAAAACAAGATTTAGACGTCAGTATCAAATTCGATATAATAAGTTACACAGTCTAACTCCTCAAACTATAACAAAAAAAGTTTCACAAATAAAAGGCAAAATCAAAGGTACTAAGCATCTAGGGAAAACTGATATTCAATATCAAATTATTGAGCTTGATACGAGGATGAGAGCTGCTGCAGAAAAATTGAATTTTGAAGAAGCAATTCAACTTCGAGATACAATTGAAGAGTACAAAAAAGCATTTTACAGCAAAACTAAACATGATCTAACCCAAGGAAAAAAAATGAATTCCAATCAAAAAAGTTGAAATGTATCGTTTTATTGATCAATTTTAAGGCTTAGGAAAATACTCAGGTAGACATTATGTTTGATTCGATTTCTGTTAAAGGTGCAAGAGAGCATAATCTCAAAAATATAAACGTAACCTTACCAAGGTACAAATTTATTGTGATTACTGGTTTGTCAGGATCAGGTAAATCTACTCTTGCATTTGATACAATCTACGCAGAGGGTCAAAGAAGATATGTTGAGAGTTTATCTTCCTACGCACGTCAATTTTTAGGTTTAATGGATAAACCCGATGTAGATTCAATTGATGGTCTTTCTCCAGCAATATCTATTGAACAAAAAAGTACAAGCAAAAATCCGCGTTCAACTGTCGGGACGGTTACCGAAATATATGATTATTTACGATTACTTTTTGCTCGTATAGGCACTCATTATTGTCCGAAATGTGGAAGTTTAATTCGCCCTCAGAGTCCTGAAAATATTTCAAATTTGTTAATGTCTGAAAAAAAACAGTTGCTAACTATTTTATCTCCAATAATTAGAGGTATTAAAGGAACTCATGAACAAGTCCTGAGTGATCTTAAAAAACAAGGTTTTACACGAATTAGAGTTGATCAAAAAATCTATGATTCAGATTCTGTTACTGAAGAAGTCAAACTAAAACGATATGAAAAACATTGGATAGAAGCAGTTATTGATACGATCCAAATCACAGAAGATGAAAGATCAAGAGTTACAGAAGCTGTGGAATTAGCTTTGCAAATTGGCAAGGGCACCTTGATTGTTATTTTTGGAGATGAAAAAGATTTTCATAAAAAATCAGAGTTAGAAAGATTTGAAGGTGAAAGCATCTATAGTACTTTTGGTGCTTGTCCAAATCATCCAGAAATTGTATTTGAGAGTCTTGAACCTCGTATGTTTTCTTTTAATTCACCTTTTGGTGCTTGTCCCTCTTGTCATGGTTTAGGTGAAGTTTTTGATATTTCCGAAGATTTAGTTATTCCTGATAAAACAAAATCGATAATGGATGGTGCTCTTGTCGTATATGGGAAAATGGATCTTAGCTGGAGAGTACAACAACTTGCTATAGTTGGGAAAAAACATGGATTTGATGTTTTTACGCCAATAGAAAACTTTTCAAAAAATCAACTTAACATTCTATTATTTGGAGATAAAGATCCAATTGAAGGAAACTGGTCAAACGGCGCAAGCATGTGGATGAGAAAAGGTTGGGAAGGAATAATTCCGCAAACAATGAGACTATATCGTCAAACTGAAAGTGATTGGAGAAAAGCTAGTATTGAAAAATTTATGAGATCTTCTCAGTGTTCGGTTTGTAATGGAAAGAAACTCCAACCCGTTCCTCTTGCAGTTAAAATAATTGGGAAAAGCATAATTGATATTACAGATTTGTCAATTGAACAAGCTGTAAACTTTTTTATGAACCTTGATTCTCAACTAACTAAAAAAGAATTAATCATTGCTAAAGCTATTCTAAAAGAAATCAATGATCGATTAGGCTTCTTAAAAAATGTAGGAATTGGTTATCTTACTCTTTCTAGAGCAGCAAAAACTCTTTCAGGTGGAGAAGCTCAAAGAATTAGATTGGCTACTCAAATTGGAAGCAACTTAATGGGGGTTCTTTACATTCTTGACGAGCCCAGTATTGGTTTGCATCAACGGGATAATAACAAATTAATTAATACGCTTCAAAGACTAAGAGACATAGGAAACACCGTTATTGTTGTGGAACATGATGAAGAAACCATTCGAAATGCTGATTATATTGTAGATATGGGACCTGGTGCTGGTGTTCATGGCGGGCAGATTGTTGCGGAAGGAAAACTCGATCAAATAATGGACAATAGGAAAAGCATCACTGGTAAATATTTCTCAGGAAAATTAAGTATTAAGGTTCCTAAAAAAAGGAGATCTCCTGATAATTTTATTATTATTAGAGGTGCGAAAGAGAATAATCTAAAAGAAATTGATGTACATCTCCCCATCGGCGTTTTATGTGGTATTACTGGTGTTTCTGGTTCAGGAAAAAGCACACTCATGAACCAGACTCTTATACCCTCATTAAAAAATAAATTTGATATTCGTGTTGATAAAATCGGCAAACACAAATCCATAGAAATTCCTGACATTATACAAAATGTTATTGTTATTGATCAAAGTCCAATTGGACGAACTCCTAGAAGTAATCCTGCAACATACACTAAAGTATTTGATGAAATAAGAAGCTTATTTGCTAACAATAGAAGCTAAAATTCGTGGATATAAACCAGGTAGGTTTTCATTTAATGTTAAAGGTGGTAGATGTGAAGCTTGTCGTGGGGATGGTGTTTTAAAAATCGAAATGAATTTTCTTCCTGATGTTTATGTTGAATGTGAAGAATGTAAAGGAAAACGATACAACAAAGAAACTTTAAATGTTATTTATAAAGGAAAAACATTGCTGAAGTTCTTGATATGACTGTTGAAGAAGCAACTATCAATTTGAAAATATTCCACTAATATATCGCAAACTTAAGACTTTAATGGATGTTGGATTAGGTTATATTAAACTAGGCCAAACTTCAACTACCCTTTCAGGAGGAGAGAGTCAACGAATTAAAATCACTCGGGAATTAAGTAAACATAAGTCTGGGCATGTGGTTTATATGTTAGATGAGCCAACAACAGGGC
>CAWKCH010000009.1:0-34244 GCA_963848105.1 Candidatus Bathyarchaeota archaeon | reverse complement strand
TTCTTGATGCTGAAAAAGTTGGAGAAGTGGCTGTTAAGGTGGCACAAAGAATTGCACCGATTAGAAAAAAGCTTAGTTGTCTTCCTAAAGTTGAAGAAATTAAAGAATTAGCGAAAACTTGTCGTCATTGCAATTTATGTCAAAGATCTTGTCCTCAAGATCTGGAAATTCCTGCTGCTCTTAAAGCGGCTGCTGAAGGTTCAATGGTAAAGCTTGCTGAGTTGTTTGAATTTTGTATTGGTTGTGGTCGTTGTGAGCAAGCTTGTCCAGTGAAACTGCAAATCCATAGTTTTATTGTAAAAGCAGGAGAGCAGTACATGATTGATGAGAAGAACTTTTGTCGTGCTGGTAGAGGTGCGGTCCAAGATGTTGAAATTAGAGAGGTAGGTAGTCCAATTGTATTTGGGGAAATTCCGGGAATTGTTGCTGTTGTTGGTTGTGCTAATTACCCAAGAGGAGGCAAAGATGTCTATGATATTTGTAGAGAATTTGCTAAAAGAAGATTTATTGTTATGACTTCTGGTTGTTCAGCGATGTCTGCTGGTTCTTATAAAAACGAAGAAGGTCAAACGCTCTACGAAGAGTTTACAGGGGATTTTGCTGCTGGTGGGGTACTTAATGTTGGTTCATGTGTTTCAAATCCTCATATTGCTGGTGCGGCAATTAAGGTTGCTAGTATTTTTGCTAAACGTTCTTTGAGAGGTAATTATGAGGAAATTGCTGATTATATACATAATCGAGTGGGGGCGGTTGGTTTAGCTTGGGGTGCTTATTCTCAAAAAGCTGCGTCAATTGCTTCTGGTTTTTGGAGTTTAGGTGTTCCAGTGCTTGTGGGTCCACATGGAAGCAAATATCGTCGTATGCTTTTGGGGCGAGAGGATAAAAAAGAAGACTGGGAAGTTTTCGATGCTCGTTCTGGTGATAAAGTTAATGTTGGTCCAACTCCTGAACATTTGTTCCAAACTGTTGAAACAAAAGAAGAAGCGATGGTTACTATTGCAAAGTTGTGTATTAGGCCTAATGATACTTGGAAGGGAAGATCGATTAAACTTTCACATTATATTGATTTGAGTAAACGATTTTATGGTATTATTCCTCAAGATTTGGATAGGTTTGTGAGGACTCCGGCTGATATTCCTATGACGATGAAGGATGATATATTAAAGATTCTTAAGGAGAAGGGTTGGAAGGAAACTATTATTCCTGATCCGACTCTTCTTTCTAGGATGATAAGGAAAAAAAGGAGTTAATGGAAAATGTCATGTGAACCCTGGCAATGTGCCGAAGGATCTGCTACTAAGAAGGCTATGGCGATAACAAAACCTGAGGTTGCTGTGTCTTTGATTAAGCGGGCGGTTAGGCCAATTCTTGTTGTTGGTAGTGAGGCTGTTACTCGTGATTTGGGTGGGAAGTCGCTTATTGAATATCTTATTGATTTTGCTAAAGCTTCAAAGGTTCCTGTTGTTGCGACTGCTCATATGGTTGGTGAATTTTTGAAGAGAGGTTATACACCGGCTGGTTTTATGTCGGCTATGGATATTGGTAATCGTCTTGTTGATCCTGATTGGCAAGGCCTTGATGGTAGGGGCCCTTATGATTTAGCTTTGTTTGTTGGTCTTCCGTATTATATGGAGGGTTTGATTTTGTCTGGGCTTATGCATTTTGCGCCTGGGTTGCGTACGGTTACTTTGGATAATAAGTTTCATCCGCATGCGTGTTGGTCTTTTCCTAATGCGGGAGTTAAGGTTTGGGCTAGAATCTTAAAGTCATGATTTCAAAATTTGAAGGATTTTCTACAAAACTATGACTTAAGATAATTCCCCTAACTACTCTGCTAAAACTAGTATTAACATCATACAAACTCCAAGAATAATAGATATAGTTTGCATAGTTGATTTTTTGAGGTTAGCTTCATCTTTCCTAATTTCAGGTATCAAATCTGAACCAGCTATATAGATAAAGTTACCCGCAGCAAAAGAAAGTAATAATGGGGTAAATTCTTCCAAGTTTGATCCAAACATCAGAGCTAATATCGTTCCGATTATTGCTGTAAGAGCAGTTAATAGATTAAGACAAAGTGCCTTTTTCTTACTAAAGCCTCCATGAACTAATACACCGAAATCTCCTAGTTCTTGTGGAATTTCATGGAAAATCACAGCGAGTGTTGTGGCAATTCCTACTGGAATATTAACGACATAACTTCCTCCGATTATTAGTCCGTCTATAAGGTTGTGAATTGCATCTCCGAAAAGATTCATGTATGCAAAAGAATGTGGATGTTCTGTGGATGTTGGTATGTGGCAATGTCTCCATCGGAGGAATTTTTCTACAATAAACGAGAAAAAAATTCCAAAAAGAATAAACAATGATATAGATAATCCAAAACCAGTTTCTTCAATAGCTTCAGGAATTAGATGAATAAAAGCGTCTCCAAAAAGTGCTCCCACTGAAAAACTAACCAAGTATAGGAGTATTTTCTTTAATTGTTGTTCCTTTAACCATAAAGTTGCAATTCCAATTAATGAAATTAGACTAATAATTACAACAGAACCTATGGCTAACAACCAATTAATCAATTTTTTTACTTAACCCTCATCTTTCTATTATATTCGAACTGAATTTTTTAGTTTACTTAAAGCGTCTTCAGCGGCTTTTACTATAGGATATGCTATTGGAGATGCTGTAAGAGCTGGATGAGTGCCCATTTGGAAAGTCACCAGTTTGGAATGTGGCTTTAGTGGAGATAAAAGAAGATAGAACATTTGTTATCTCACCCATCGTCAATCCACCTGAGACTTCTCCACCTATTAGAACTTGGGTTTCTTTGTCAAAAATAAGCTTTAAATTAGTTTTAGTTGCTCCTGGCATACATCCTGGATGTCTATGACAGTCATGGTGCACCAATAATCAAATCTAATCCAAGCTCTGTAGCCTCCTCTTCATTTAGTCCCACTCCACAAAGAGCTAGGTCTCTGATAACTGTTGCGAATACGCCAATAACACCTTTTTGTTTAGTTTCTAGTTTTTTCAAATTTGAACCAGCAATCCTTGCTTCCCAAGTTGCAATAGATGCTAATTTTAACTTTGTTGGTTTATTCGTAAAGAACGAGGTTTTTTCAGCACAATCTCCAACTGCAAATATGTTCTCGTCATTAGTTCTCATATATTCATCTACCCAAACTGAACCAGTTTGTCCAATTTTTAGTCCTGCATCTCTTGCAAGTTTAACATTAGGGGCAACTCCTATACCCATCAATACCATATCGCAAATAATCTGTTTTCCATTTGAGAGTTCTACACCTTGGACGGTTTGTTCGCCAAAAATTTTTACAACTTTACTATTTGTAACTATGTTAACCGCTAATTCAGAGAGTTTTTTTTCAGCTTGAATACAGAAATCAGAATCAAAAACCAATTGCAGACAATGGGGAAGCAGTTCAACAATAGTAACGTTTAAACCTAACTTTTTAAATTCATCAGCAAATTCAACCCCAATAAATCCACCTCCGATAATAACTACGTTTTTTGTTTTTTTGAGTGAATTTAGAATTTTGTTGATGTAATCAACATCTTTTTTTATGAAAAAGACATTTTCTAGGTCGGCTCCTGGTATTGCAGGAATAATAGGGAGGGCGCCTGTTGCTAATATTAATTTTTCATAATTCAGACTCTCGCTACTTTTTAGTTGCACTGCTTTCTTTTTTCTATCTATTGATATGACTTCATCTTTAACGAGTTTTATGTCATTTTTTGAAAGAAGTGCATCAGGAATAATGTCTTTATCTGTTGAACCTAATGTCCCAAAGATGTACGGGATTGCGCAAGGAACACAAACCTTTTCTTCTTTTCTGAGAAGAGTAATTTTAGCGTTTTTATCACTTCTTCTTGCAGTTATTCCTGCGACAATGCCTGCTGCACTTCCTCCAATTATTACTATTTCCGATTTGTGCATTTATTTGCCCCACTAATTAATGAAGAGTGTTTACTAATTAAACAATATTTAAATTTATTGTTTATAAATCAAACAAATTCATGTTATAAAAAAAATCCACTTGATATATTGAGAGGAAACTTTGAAAGTTTTACTTTGTATGAAAAAAATTGAAGTTTTTCTGTCCAAATAATAATGAGATAACAACAGTAGAATCTATTAGTTAAAGGCAGAAAAACTTTTTTTACTATATTTTATGAGTATAAGTTACAATTGCGACTGACTCAACCTCTTATGGGTTTACTTTTCTCTAATTTTTTCCATCTCTTGTTGTAATTTTGCTATTTCTTCTGGATCTGCAGCATCCACAAATTCGTAAATTTTCTTCTTATTTCTAATTTCTTGAATCTTTTTGCTTCTATTTTTTGGAACAACATAGATTGGATAGGCGCGCCAATACATTCTAAACATCATTGCAGGCACATCAACAGTTTTATTTACCAATCCTTCATCAACCAGTTCTTTTAAAAAATTTGATAATCTTTGCCTTGAGATGTGTTTTTCTGTTCCATTTTCAACGAATTTCTTTAAAAGCTGATTCCATCTTGTTTTGCCCACATCATCTATGAATAGGGCTATGTCATATTTTGAATAATGTATTTGTCTTATTACCATACTTAATCCATAACTAGACTAAGTCTAAATATAGACTTAAATTTTTCGCTTAAAAAACAACATATTAAGAATTTACATAAGGCAAACACTTTATAAGTCAAGATATTTTATTTTTTTTCTCCAATTGAGAAGGCCATATATTGAAATTTCAACTAAAAACTTCTTTCAAAACTTCACCAGGACAAAAAGCCGCAATAGATTTGATTTTGAATAATTTTACAAAAAAGAAAAAACAAACTCTTCTTGGAATAACTGGAAGTGGAAAAACTTTTGTTATGGCTAATATAATAAACCAGTATCAAAAACCCACTTTAATTCTAGCACACAATAAAACTTTAGCTGCACAACTTTATTCTGAATTAAAAAATTTTTTCCCAAATAATCGTGTTGAATACTTTATTTCATTTTATGACTACTATCAACCCGAATCATATATTTCAACAACTGATACATACATCGAAAAAGATTCTAGCATAAATGAACAAATAGAACAGATGCGAATGCATGCAGTTTCTGGTCTACTAAGTAGAAACGATACAATCGTAATTGCTAGTATAAGTTGTATTTACAACATAGGAAATCCCATTGATTTTAAGTCTATGGCAATCGATCTGTCAATTGGAAAAACCACGAATAGACAAGATCTCATTCGTCATTTAGTTGATATGCAATATGAACGAAATAACATGGATCTTGAACCAGGTAAATTTCGAGTTAGAGGTAACGTAATAGATGTTGTACCTGCATATGAAAAAAATATTTTGCGTATTCAATTAGAATCAAATAGAATAAAAAAAATAAAAGAAATTGATCCATTAACTGGAGATTTAAAAACTACAATCGATAAAATTACTCTATACCCTGCAAGACAATACGTAATTCCAGAGACCAAACATAAAGAAGCTATAGAACAAATTCGACGAGAGTTGGAAAATCGACTGCCTGAACTTCCTCTTCTTGAATCACAACGACTTAAACAAAGAACAAACTATGATCTTGAAATGATTAAAGAAATGGGATATTGCAAAGGAATTGAAAATTACAGCAGACATTTTGACGGTAGAAAACCAGGTGAACCACCATATGTTTTGATAGATTACTTTCCCAAAGACTACTTACTAATAATTGATGAAAGTCATCGAACTATCCCACAATCTAGAGCAATGTATAATGGAGATTATTCTAGAAAGAAAAGTTTGGTTGACTTTGGATTTAGGCTTCCAAGCGCTTTTGATAACCGACCACTAAAATTTAACGAATTTGAAAAAAAAATGGGTACTACTCTTTTTGTTTCAGCAACACCCAGTGACTATGAATTTTTGCAAAGCGGAAAACCCGTTGAATTAATTACTAGACCTACTGGTCTTCTTGATCCAAAAGTAGAGATCCACCCTATTCAGGGACAGATGAAACACTTGATGAATGAAGCTAGAATAACAATAAAAAGTGGTTATAGAATTTTGGTTACTACTCTTACTAAAAGAATGGCTGAGGATTTAACAGATTATTTAGTAAAAGAAGGTTTTCGGGTTCGATATATGCATTCTGAAATAGATAGTTTAGATAGAATTGAGCTTGTTAGACAATTACGAATCGGTGAATTCGATATTCTTGTTGGAATAAATTTATTACGTGAGGGTTTGGATTTGCCTGAAGTAGCAACTATTTTTATTCTTGATGCTGATAAAGAAGGATTCCTAAGAGATGAAACAAGTCTTATTCAAACCATAGGTCGTGCTGCAAGAAATGCAAACGGCAAAGTTATTCTTTACGCTGATATAAAAACTAAATCTATCCGAAAAGCAATGGACAAAACAAGATTTAGACGTCAGTATCAAATTCGATATAATAAGTTGCACAGTCTAACTCCTCAAACTATAACAAAAAAAGTTTCACAAATAAAAGGCAAAATCAAAGGTACTAAGCATCTAGGGAAAACTGATATTCAATATCAAATTATTGAGCTTGATACGAGGATGAGAGCTGCTGCAGAAAAATTGAATTTTGAAGAAGCAATTCAACTTCGAGACACAATTGAAGAGTACAAAAAAGCATTTTACAGCAAAACTAAACATGATCTAACCCAAGGAAAAAAAATGAATTCCAATCAAAAAAGTTGAAATGTATCGTTTTATTGATCAATTTTAAGGCTTAGGAAAATACTCAGGTAGACATTATGTTTGATTCGATTTCTGTTAAAGGTGCAAGAGAGCATAATCTCAAAAATATAAACGTAACCTTACCAAGGTACAAATTTATTGTGATTACTGGTTTGTCAGGATCAGGTAAATCTACTCTTGCATTTGATACAATCTACGCAGAGGGTCAAAGAAGATATGTTGAGAGTTTATCTTCCTACGCACGTCAATTTTTAGGTTTAATGGATAAACCCGATGTAGATTCAATTGATGGTCTTTCTCCAGCAATATCTATTGAACAAAAAAGTACAAGCAAAAATCCTCGTTCAACTGTCGGGACGGTTACCGAAATATATGATTATTTACGATTACTTTTTGCTCGTATAGGCACTCATTATTGTCCGAAATGTGGAAGTTTAATTCGCCCTCAGAGTCCTGAAAATATTTCAAATTTGTTAATGTCTGAAAAAAAACAGTTGCTAACTATTTTATCTCCAATAATTAGAGGTATTAAAGGAACTCATGAACAAGTCCTGAGTGATCTTAAAAAACAAGGTTTTACACGAATTAGAGTTGATCAAAAAATCTATGATTCAGATTCTGTTACTGAAGAAGTCAAACTAAAACGATATGAAAAACATTGGATAGAAGCAGTTATTGATACGATCCAAATCACAGAAGATGAAAGATCAAGAGTTACAGAAGCTGTGGAATTAGCTTTGCAAATTGGCAAGGGCACTTTGATTGTTATTTTTGGAGATGAAAAAGATTTTCATAAAAAATCAGAGTTAGAAAGATTTGAAGGTGAAAGCATCTATAGTACTTTTGGTGCTTGTCCAAATCATCCAGAAATTGTATTTGAGAGTCTTGAACCTCGTATGTTTTCTTTTAATTCACCTTTTGGTGCTTGTCCCTCTTGTCATGGTTTAGGTGAAGTTTTTGATATTTCCGAAGATTTAGTTATTCCTGATAAAACAAAATCGATAATGGATGGTGCTCTAGTCGTATATGGGAAAATGGATCTTAGCTGGAGAGTACAACAACTTGCTATAGTTGGGAAAAAACATGGATTTGATGTTTTTACGCCAATAGAAAACTTTTCAAAAAATCAACTTAACATTCTATTATTTGGAGATAAAGATCCAATTGAAGGAAACTGGTCAAACGGCGCAAGTATGTGGATGAGAAAAGGTTGGGAAGGAATAATTCCGCAAACAATGAGACTATATCGTCAAACTGAAAGTGATTGGAGAAAAGCTAGTATTGAAAAATTTATGAGATCTTCTCAGTGTTCGGTTTGTAAAGGAAAGAAACTCCAACCCGTTCCTCTTGCAGTTAAAATAATTGGGAAAAGCATAATTGATATTACAGATTTGTCAATTGAACAAGCTGTAACTTTTTTTATGAACCTTGATTCTCAACTAACTAAAAAAGAATTAATCATTGCTAAAGCTATTCTAAAAGAAATCAATGATCGATTAGGCTTCTTAAAAAATGTGGGAATTGGTTATCTTACTCTTTCTAGAGCAGCAAAAACTCTTTCAGGTGGAGAAGCTCAAAGAATTAGATTGGCTACTCAAATTGGAAGCAACTTAATGGGGGTTCTTTACATTCTTGACGAGCCCAGTATAGGATTGCATCAACGGGATAATTTCAAATTAATTAATACGCTTCAAAGATTAAGAGACATAGGAAACACAGTTATTGTAGTAGAACATGATGAAGAGACCATTCGAAATGCTGATTATATTGTAGATATGGGACCTGGTGCTGGGGTTCATGGCGGTCAGATTGTTGCAGAAGGAAAACTCGATCAAATAATGGACAATAGGAAAAGCATAACTGGTAAATATCTCTCAGGAAAATTAAGTATTAAGGTTCCTAAAAAAAGGAGATCTCCTAATAATTTTATTATTATTAGAGGTGCGAAAGAGAATAATTTAAAAGAAATTGATGTACATCTCCCCATCGGCGTTTTATGTGGTATTACTGGTGTTTCTGGTTCAGGAAAAAGCACACTCATGAACCAGACTCTTATTCCCTCATTAAAAAATGAATTTGATATTCGTGTTGATAAAATCGGCAAACACAAATCCATAGAAATTCCTGATATTATACAAAATGTTATTGTTATTGATCAAAGTCCAATTGGTCGAACTCCTAGAAGTAATCCTGCAACATACACTAAGGTTTTTGATGAAATAAGACGCTTATTTGCTTCAACAATAGAAGCTAAAACTCGTGGATACAAACCAGGTAGGTTTTCATTTAATGTTAAAGGTGGTAGATGTGAAGCTTGTCGTGGGGATGGTGTTTTACGCATCGAAATGAATTTTCTTCCAGATGTTTATGTTCAATGTGAAGAATGTAAAGGAAAACGTTACAATAAAGAGACTTTAAGTGTTTTTTATAAAGGTAAGAACATTGCTGAAGTTCTTGATATGACTGTTGAGGAAGCAACTAGTCAATTTGAAAATATTCCACTAATATATCGCAAACTTAAGACTTTAATGGATGTTGGATTGGGGTATATAAAATTAGGCCAAAGTTCAACTACCCTTTCAGGAGGCGAGAGTCAACGAGTTAAGATCACTCGGGAACTTAGTAAACATAAGTCTGGGCATGTGGTTTATTTATTAGATGAACCAACAACAGGGCTTCATTTTGATGATACAAAAAGATTGATAAAAGTTCTAAATAATCTTGTAGAAAAAGGAAACACTGTGTATATTATCGAACATAATCTTGATGTGATTAAAAATTGTGATTATTTAATCGATTTAGGTCCAGAAGGAGGAGATGCAGGTGGCCAGATAATGGCAATAGGTACTCCTGAAAAAATTTCAGAAGAGGATAATTCTTATACAGGAGAATTCTTAAGAAAACTATTGAAGCTTTATCCGCTGAAAACCAAGATAGCGAAAGTGCAACAATGATAAGGATATCTGATTCCTCAAATTTTAAAAACCTCAAAATTCCTACAGATCCCGGAGTGTATCTTTTTAGGGATGATGAAGATAATCTACTCTATATTGGTAAAGCAAAACATCTACGCTCTCGAGTTAAAAGTTATTTTACGTCTTCTAAAAAACCGCTTAAGACTCAACATCTTTTATCTAAAATAACAAGCATCGATTGGATTATTGTTAATAACGAGACTGAAGCATTACTCTTGGAGAACAGATTAGTAAAAAAAAACAAACCAAAATATAATATCGATTTAAAAGACGGTAAAACTTTTGCTTATATTTCATTAACAAAAGAAAAATTTCCCAGATTATTAACTTCTAGACGGGTTTCTCAAAAATTGGAATCTTTTGGACCATATACTGACGGATTTACCCGTCAAGATCTTCAAAGATTGGTTATTAAAGTCTTTAAATTACGTGTTTGCAGAAAATTTCCAAAACGAGCATGTCTAAATTTTCATATTGGCTTATGTACAGCTCCCTGTATTGGAAATGTTTCTGAAAAGCAATATATCATTCAGGTTGATAGAGCAAGGTCCTTCCTTAAGGGAAATTATGACGATACTATTAAAGAACTTAGATCACAAATGCAAATAGCGTCTAGACTAAAAAATTTTGAATGTGCAATTGAACTGAGAAATCAGATTTTATCAATTAATCTTCTTTCCCAAAATCAAATTGTTGATAAAGAAAGATTGTTTGATCAAGATATTATAGCTTTCAAGAGAATTGATGAAAAATTTTTAGTAGTTCAAATGAGTATTCGAAAAGGAGTTCTTTTAGGTAAAAAAGATTTTTCAATGGATTTTCAACTAAATATTGAACAAGATTTTTTAAAAGCGTTTTATAGCACAAATATAATACCTCATGAAATTCTTCTTAATCAATCTTGTTGGAATGATAAAGCTGAAAAAAAAGCTTTAGAAACTTTTCTTTCAGCAAAAAGATTAGCTCCAGTTAGATTATTTGTTCCCTTCAAATCGGATAAATTAAACCTAGTCCATTTGGCTGAAAAAAATCTTGATTCTTCTTTAAAAGATAACAATTTATTACTTGATTTACAAACAGCTCTAAATCTTCCCTCAATTCCTAGAGTAATCGAGTGTTTTGATATATCAAATCTAGGTCAAGAACATGTGGTTTCTGGAATGGTTCGTTATAAAAATGGTAAACCTGATAAAAGTAATTACCGAAAATTTAAAATTAAAACTTTTGTAGGGCAAGATGATTTCGCAGCTATGAATGAAGTTGTTAATAGAAGGTATACTCGATTAAAACAAGAAGGTGCTAAACTGCCTGATTTGATAGTTATTGATGGTGGATTAGGTCAGACAAAAGCAGCTAAAAAAGCTTTAGTATCTTTGGATCTTGATATTCCTATTATTGGTCTAGCTAAAGAGAAAGAAGAAATCTATTTTCCAGACTCTATTTCACCTCTAAGTTTTAATCCTAACAAGAAAATGATGTTACTTTTGAGACAAATTCGTGATGCAGCTCACTTTTTTGCTTTAAGTTACAATCGAAAAAGAAGACAAATGAAAATTAGATCCGAATTTAAGACTTGATGTTAATTTATTTTTTTTTTATTTTTCCTTTTTAGATTGTAAACATTAGCTGTTTCCTTATTCTTTTAATATTCCTGATTTTTATTCATTGCTTCAATAGTGCTAAAAATTTTATAAAATATTCTTTTTTTATTAATTCTACTAAACATAGTGGAATAAACAATATGTAACTAGAGGAAGACAATCTTTTTATTATTGTGTTAAACATAAATTTGACTCGTTAGAGTAGGATGAATTATAATGCCACTTATAAAAGGAGATTTTATTTTACTAAATTATACCGCCAAAATAAAGGAAACTGGTGATATATTTGACACAACTTTTGAAGAGATAGCTAAAAAAGAACAATTATACAAAGAGGGTGAAATTTATGAGCCTAAACTTATAGTTATTGGAGAAGGTTGGGTACTCAAGCCTCTAGATGAATCTCTTTTATCCATGAAATTAGGAAAATCTCAAATAGTTGAAATTTCACCAGAAAAAGCTTTTGGACAACGAGATCCGGAAAAAGTTAAACGTGTTCCATTGAAACATTTAACTTCAAAAGGAAAAAATCCTGCAATGGGAATGCGTGTAGAGTACAATGGAAAAATGGCAATTGTACGTTCAATTGGTGCCGGAAGAGTTCTGCTGGACTTTAATCCACCTTTAGCAGGAAAAACCCTTATTTATGAAGCAGTTATAGCTAAAAAAATTAGAATTATTAAAGAAAAAGTTGTTGCTCTTATTCACCGTAGGATACCTGAAGCTGATCAAACAAAGTTTGCACTTGTTCTCAAAGAAAAAAAATTAACTGTTAACATGCCAGAGGACACTTTCTATATAGAAGGTATCCAAATTGCCAAAAGAGGTATTGCAATGGATACTCAAAGACTCTTAGAAGACATATCTGAGATTAATTTTGTTGAAACCTTTAAATCTCCTCCAAAGCCAACAAAACCTAAAAAGAAAAGTGTAAAATAATCTAAGATATGATAAACTAGAGCAGTCATGTTTATCTCCAAATGATAACACTGGAGATAAAAAAAATTTTTATTTTAATTTTTTAGACTAACGATTAGCTTAATTTATCATGTTTTGAGTATCTAACTTTAATAAAATTCTTTAATTCATCTTATACTTTTGTTCTTATCGAGGTTATTGAAAATAAATTTGGTGGATATTCTTGAAATGGTATTCTGAAGAACGGACCCATGAATTAAGAGAGACTCTTGAGAAAGAAATTCTTGGTTGGTATAAAGTTGCATTCAAGAAAATGTTTGGCTGCCCATGTTATCTGGCAAATGGGAAAATGTTTGCTGGATTAGTTACTAAAGCAGTAGTTATTACCAAATTGAATGAAGCTGAGCTAAAAGAAGTGAAAAAAAATTTTCAAACAAAACCCTTTACTGTTGGAGGAAAAACTATGAAGAAATGGGTCTGTTTATTAATTGATCCCATTGATCTTAAAACGGCTATGCATTTTATTGAAAAAAGTTATCAACGTGCCTTAAAAGAAAACTAAATTCAAAAGATTAATAATATTTAATGAAAAAACATTATTTATTTTTGCTCAAGAAATATTTTGCTTTAATTAAGAAAACTTTCCAATTTAGCTTGTCTTTTTTTATTTTTGTTTTTTCTTTCTTTTTGCGTAGTAGACAATAATCCAAGTTGTTCGATTAAATAAAGACAATTTTCTGGTGCATATCCGTGATAATGATTGTTGAAATATCCATAAACTATCTTTACTTTTTTAGCAGCTTTTTTTACTTTTGGTATCCATGGATTAATCTCTTCTTCTGAATACTTGTAATCAAACCATGGATTTTTTGCTCGACCATGCCATCTGAAATACGAAAAGTCAGCTGTCAAATGTACGTCTGGAGGCAATAATGGTTCATCTACTATTGTATATGCAATATTATACTCCCGCAAAAGGCTCCACGTTTCTTTTTTTATCCATGTTAGATTTCGAAACTCTACTGCAAAATTAAACCTTGGATCTAAAAGATCAAAAAAATCTCTGAGATTTTTAAGATTAAAAGAATAACTGGGAGGGAGTTGAATTAGTAAACAACCAAGTTTTCCATTTACTTGAAGAGGTCGCATTAAATCTTGGAAGTTTTCTAAATCTTTTTTTACTTCCCCTAATAATCCAAGTTTTTTATCGTGAGTAATAATTTTTGGTAATTTAGCTGAAAAAATAAAATTAATAGGTGAATATCGTAACCACCCTATGACTGCTCCTTTTGATGGATAACGGTAAAAAGTTGAATCAATTTCTACTGTTCCAAATATATTGGAATAAGCATGAAGTTTTCTTTTTTCTCCTTTACGATAGAATTCTCCTTCCCATTCAGGATAACTCCAGCCACAAGTTCCAAGTAATATATTTTGACTATTCAAATATTTTCTCTCTTTTTTAAAAAACTCTTATTATTTTATTATTTCCTTTTTAATATTTTTAATTATTGATTTATTTAAAAAATTTTTAGAGCTAAATAAGATTATACGCGATTTTTTTCCTGATTCTTTAGTATCTTATTTTGCTGAAGATAATAAAATTGAATTTATTATTACTAGCTTTTACTTATTCTATTATTCCAGTTTTTTTGGCCGCTTTTTCGTATTTTTTATGGTTAAGGTTTAGTTTATGCAGAATTGTATATCTTTCAGGGCGTATTTCAGCAGCCATTTCGAGTGCTCTGATAATATTTTTGTTTTCAATACCTAATTCTTTTGCAGTTGTAGGTGCTCCAATTTTTATTAATGTATTTTTTATTCTTTTCCAATTTGCTTTGTGCAAATGTGCAATTAATATTGATCCAACACCACATTGTTCACCATGCATTGCCCTATTAGAATCAATTAAATCAAGTGCGTGACTGAACAAATGCTCTGAACCACTGCAAGGACGGCTACTTCCGGCAATACTCATAGCAACTCCACAACTTATTAACGCCTCAAGGAGCAAACGTAATCCTTCATTGTTACCCGGCTTAATTAGAGTCGCTTTTTCTATAACGAGTTTTGAGCTCATTAAAGCTAAACTAGCTGCATATTCTCCATAATATTCTTCTTTTTCTGTATGTGCCAACCACCAATCTTTTACTGCTGTATATTTTGATAATACATCTCCACAACCACTTATCACTGAATGCCATGGTGATTGTGCTATAATATCAATATCTGCAATAATCGCGAGAGGAGCCTGAGCCATTATTGAATAGGGTTTACCTGATCCTTTAACTGACGCTAAAGGGCTGGCGATTCCATCATGTGATAAGGTTGTGGGTATACTGATAAAAGGGATGCCTTGACAAGATGAACCTAGTTTTGCGGCATCAATTTTAGTTCCACCACCTACTGCTAATACAACACTAGGTTTCCAGTTTTCAATTTGTTTTTCGACCATTAAAACTTCTTTTGTTGTTACTTTTTTTACAAGAAATGTGTCCACTGACATGCCGGTTTGTGATAGTAGATCCCGTACTTTTTCACCTGCTATTTCATAGCTTGTTTTTCCTGCTATTATTAGAGCGTTTCCAGTAATTTTGAGCCTATTTAACACTTCAGGAATTCGTTTTAGTGTATCCCTTCCAACTATTACCTCTCTAGGCAGTTGCATGTAGTGATAAGTTAAAGACAAATTAACCACTATTTTTGTTGTGTAGTCATTAGATCATTGAATAGCCTTTAAAACCTTTTTGAATCATGCTATTTTTCTTATTTTGTCTATTATAATATACAAAAAAGCAAGACCGTAATGTTAATTAATATCTCAGAAAGTTTAACTGGTGCTACTTCCTAATACGGAATTTGCGAAGCCTCCAAAATTTTAAAGGAGAAAATCATTATGTCTCAGAATAATATTGCAAATAATTTAGTCTTAAAAGGAACAACTACACTTGGTGTTATTTGTAAGGACGGCGTCATACTTGCTTCTGATACTCGTGTAACAATGGGTTATTATGTTGCTCATAAATGTGGAAAGAAAGTCTATAAAATAGATGATCATTTAGGGATGACTATAGCAGGTACCGTTGCAGATGCACAAAAAGTCGTTGACATTTTAACTGCAAATGCGCACCTTTATAAAATTAATATGAATAGACCACTGCCCGTTAGTTCTGCTGCAAGAATTGTAGCAAATCTTCTCTTCTCAGCAAGATATATGCCTTTATCAACTCAAGTTCTAATAGGTGGCGTAGATGATACTGGACCTCATATTTTTAATCTAGATCCCTATGGAAGTTTGATTGAAGAAAAATCAGTAGCAACAGGTTCAGGATCTCCTTTAGCCTATGGTGTTTTGGAAGATCAATACAAGGAAGGTATGTTGATAAAAGACATGTTACCTATTATCGTTAAAGCCGTCCAATCTGCAATGAAACGAGACGTTGCAAGTGGTGATAATTACAATATTACGGTGATAAATACAACAGGTTATCGTGAATTATCTAATGAAGAAAAAAGCAAGCTTTTGGTGAGCTGAGGAAGTAAAATATTGTGCCACGAGCTTCCGAGAAAGATAAAGTAGAAATAAGTTGTTACATCCTCGAAAAAGTTCCTAAGGAAGCAAAAGTTACTAGAATAGAATACGAAGGTCCAATGCTTGCTGTTTATACAAAAAATCCTGAGATTTTGGTAGATCAAAGTAATATTGTATCTGAAATTGTTAGCGTAATTCGCAAAAGAATTGTGATTCGTTCTGATCCTTCAGTTAGAGTTAAAGAACCAGAAGCAGAAAAAATTTCTAGGGAACTAATTCCTGCTGAAGCTGAAATTACAGATATAAATTTTGACCCGAGTTTGGGTGAAATAATTATTGAAACCAAAAAACCTGGTTTGGTTATTGGAAGAAATGGCACTGTTTTGCAAGAAATCATTAAACAATCAAAATGGCGTCCTAGAATTCTTAGAAGTCCACCACTTAAATCAAAAATAGTAACTCATATGCGACACTATCTTCATTCAGAGAGTAAAGAACGTGATCGCATACTTCGTACAGTAGGTGAAAGGATTTTTCGTCCTCAAGCTTATCCTGTGGGGGACATTAGGCTAACTGTATTGGGCGGTGCTCAAGAAGTAGGCAGATCTGCTTTTTTGGTAAACACGAGAGAAAGCAGCGTTTTAATTGACTGTGGCATTAATCCTGGTTCTCAAAAACAATTTGAAGCTTTTCCTAGATTTGATTGTCCAGAATTTAGAATTGATCAACTAGATGCGGTTATAATAAGTCATGCCCATTTAGATCATTGTGGTTTAACTCCTTTTCTTTACAAGTATGGTTATGATGGACCTGTTTATTGTTCTGCACCTACTTCAAATCTTATGACTATGCTTCAATTAGATTATTTAGATGTAGCAAGTAAACAAGGTAATACGCCAAGATACGATCAAAGAGATGTTCGTGCATGTGTTTTACACACTATACCATTAAGATTTGGCGTAGTTACTGATATTGCACCAGATATTCGTTTAACTTTGCATAATTCCGGTCATATATTAGGCGCTTCTATGGTTCACTTACACATCGGAGAAGGTATGCATAATATCGTCTATACTAGTGACTATAAATTTGGAACAACTATGCTTTTAGAAAAAGCGGCAAAAGATTTTCCGAGAATTGAAACGGTAATTACTGAAAGCACATATGGAGGTCAAGATGATTATATGCCTTCTCGAACTGATTGCGAAGAAGGTTTGACTCACATAATCAATGAAACCTTACAGCGGGGAGGAAATGTCTTAATTCCTGTTCCTGCAGTCGGAAGAGCTCAGGAAATTATGCTTATTCTTGATGGTTATATGAAGCGGGGTTTAATGAAGGAAGCTCCAGTTTTTATTGAAGGTATGATCTCAGAAGCAACTGCTATTCATACTGCTTATCCCGAATATTTAAGCAGAGAAGTTCGACACAGCATTCTTCACGATGAGGTTAATCCTTTTGAATCTGATTACTTTACAATTGTAAAACATCCAAGCGTTCGTCAGACAATATTTGATGGAGATCCTTGTGTTGTTTTAGCTACATCTGGTATGCTTGAAGGTGGTCCTGCTATAGAATATTTTAGAAATTGGTCTCATGATGAAAAGAATACTATTATTTTTGTTAGCTATCAGATTGAAGGTACTATGGGGCGTAGAGTTCAAAAAGGAATACATGAAGTTACAATGATGGATAATTCTGGAAAAATGACAGTTGTTCCAGTTAATCTCCAAGTAGAATCCATTGGTGGGTTTTCAGGTCATTCTGATCGTCGTCAACTTGTTAACTATTTAACTCATTTGAATCCTAAACCTGAAAAAATTTTCGTAGTTCATGGAGAAAAAAGCAAAATCCGAAATATTGCAAGTTTTCTTGATAGGAAAGCTAATATACACACTATTGTTCCACAAAATTTGGAAACTTTTAGACTTTAATATCAACTTTATTTTGAAATCGGAGTTTTATCTCTCCAAATTCTTATTTTTTCAGGACAAATAACAATTCTCTCCTCGCCTAACCTAGCAATATCTCCTTTTCTTGATTCAGTAAATTCGTAAAGGTCATTTACTGCTTGTTTTACTTCTTCGATATTTTTGCTGGCTAGTGGTGTAATTCGTAAAATTAAGATATTACCTTTCTTAACTTCGTCTTTTATTGACTCAAGATCCGATAAACTACGAAGGGGCATAGCTCTCAGATAAGCCTTAGGATTATTATTCTTCTCTTGCAAAAGAGGTGTTTCTGCTTTTTCTGAATCCTTTTTTTCCGTTTTGTGGATTTTTTCGAGTGCAGGCAATTTTCTCTTCTCTTATCTTAGTATTTTAGTACCTATTAGAAGTTAAGCGTTTCTTAAACTCAAGTTTGAATTTTAATAAGTACTAAGTATTTTATTATTAATAATATCAACTTAACTTAAATTTATTTACAAATTTATATATTACATTTTTTAATTTTACCTTTTAAACTTTATCGATTTTAAATCTATTGAAGATTTTTAGGTATCATTTTTTATTTAGTTTGAAAGACTTAAACTAAACTAATTTTTCAAGAATCTATACAAAGTGCAACACTTCTACAAGCCTTCTCTATTTTAATCCAGTCACATTTTACACTCTATTTAACTCAATATTGGATATGAAAAAAACTATCAAACAAAGAAGACTGTATTTCATAGTAAGCAAATGTCTTACAATGAAGACATAACGCTTTTCTTAAAATTTCATTATTTTTAATTGGGGATTTAAGTGGAAAATCAATCTTTAATAGTAAATATTTTAGAGAAAGAGCCAAATCAGATAATAAGTGAACAACAACCGGTTTATCAACTACTTTTCATTCAAAATAAAAATCAAAGCATAGAAGCATATGAAACCGCCTGCATTAAATGTGCATATGAAGAACTACTTAATCAATTAGAAGCAGGAAATTCTGTGTTTATCAACCAAAAAAGAATTCAAGTATAACTCAAATGGGGGTTATTGGAAAGGTGGTTAAAGCTTTTATTCTTGCTAACTTGGATGAGAAAATCAACAAAAAATCAGCTTATAACAAACTAGAAAAAATTAAAGAAGTAACGAAGGTGTATTCAGTTTTTGGAAATTATGATTTTGCTTTAGAGTTAGAGGATACTTCTTTGGATCAAATGAGAAGGACTTTGTCTAAAGAGTTGAGTTTTGCAGATGTTAAATCATTGATTGTTATGGTGAGGTCATAAAATTGTGCAAATTAGTTAATACTCAACAAGGAACCTATTCCATGAATAAAGGATCCATAGAAATTTTAAAAAACACAAAAGAGAACACGAAGAAACACAAGGTCTGTTCACAACGTTCTATATTAGACAGTTTTTTTGTTAAATCCACCAAGAGAAAATAAAACACGTTTCCTGATTCAAAGGTTTAATACCAACTAGCTCTGACAAGAATCTAAAATAGAGTCAAAAAATGCAGAAAATAAAGTTCATATCGTATTCAACAAGTTTTTTGGGTAGAACCAACAAGCCCACAAAAATAATCAAAACAGCAGTTTTTTTGTAATTACTTGTCTTACAATGTAAGCATAACCTTTATGTTTAAAATTTAATGGTTTTAATAAAAAAACTATTTACTTGGGGTTCTAGAATTGCACAAAGCTACAAACAAAAAACAAAATACTTCTCAAATGAAGAAAACGGTAATTGATACCGTGACAACACCAAAAAACATCATTTTAAACCTGACTCTTGTGGATGAAAGTAGAAACCTAGCTGATGATGAATTAATAAAAGAGCTTTCTAAGGCAATTTCTAGTGGAGAAGTTCTTATTCCTTGGTGTAATAAAGTTGAAAAAATTTCAATAGAGTAAGATTTAGAAAATATCAAAAGTTTTTTAGGGCATAGAAGCTATAATCCAAACCAAAAAACCATAAAAAGTCTAAAAACCCTAATGTTAATAACACTCTAACTTAGACTTCTTAATGATGAAGAAATGACAAAAACTTTTGAACAGATTAGTAATGAAATAAACCTAAAACTTGATAACAAACTTAAAATAAAAATAATAAAGACCCTACAAAAACTACCCAAAGACATTTTCTCTTTTGCGATAGAAAATATTCAGTTTGAGGAAGCAATGGATTGCTGTCTTCCAATACCTGAAATTAAGAAGAATTTTCTTGTATTAGTTCAAAAAGATGCTTCTATTTGTAAGATTGCTCATGAGATTGCTCACGCTTATCTCAAACACCCAACCTACACAAATATATCTGTTCAAAAAGCAAAAGAGTTTGAAAAGCAGGCAACAGACCTTGCAGAGAAATGGCTAGGATGTGCTTCTGAGACTTCATATCAACCACCTAACCTGTCTTTTAGCTAAGTTTTCTATTGGCAGAATTGATCTGAGATCTCAATAAGTAAACATAGTCAAAAATTGGAGGGCTAATCAGTTAAGTTGTTTATTGTATTTAGGTGATTTATTAAGTTCTTCTAAAAGTTCTTGAATCTGAGAATGAGTTAGTTTACAATTATTGAGGTTGCTTAAAAATGATATTTTTTCAGTAGCGTTTTTTAGTTGATGAAGGTTTTCCCAAGTTACTAGTATATTACCTGATAGGCTCTTGTTATCAATAGCAGTATTCCAAGCTCCAGGTTGTAGTCCAGTTTTCATTTCTTCTGAAGCAGTAAATGGACCTATTAATGTGTCTATTTCTGGATTTAAAAGAAAAATTAGTACTCCAGTTTGAATTTCTTTAGCAATGTTCACTTGATTTTCTGAGCAAGTAATTTTTTTGTTTTTTATGCAATCATTGAGTGATTTTGATTGACATAGAAAAAGGTAACCTTGAAACATGGTTCTATAAATGTTATTAGAGGAATAAAAATGATTTCTAATTTGGGGATTTTTGGTTGAATTTTAATCTATACACTCTTTCAATCTTAACATTATTCTAGATTATTTGTCAAAAACATTAATATGACAGTGTCATAAATTTAATGTTGGTATGCAAAATAGTTCTAGAGATAAATCAAATAATAAATTATCACAGATTATGAAGATAGTTGGCATTTTTGGAATCATTGGAGTAATAGCCTGGTTTTTTATACAACAAAATGCAATCCCAATAATATTAGAGGAACAAAAACTAAACAACACAATTTCCACCCCTACTAACACGCCTCAATTCACTCCAACACCAGAACCAACACTGATACCTTCACCAACAATGACACCCCCTCCAGAGATACAAAATGAAAACACAAAATCAACAAATCGAGGAACAGTTACAATTGGAAGTAACACTCACTCCTTTACTCCAAATCAAGTAGAAACAGTAAGACCAGACATTTTCAATCCAGGTTACTTCTCTGTATTTGATGTTTTAGTTCATTTGCACAAACAAGACAAAATAAACTTACAATACCATTTTGACCAATCTAAAAATGCCAACATAATAGATGAAATAAACGGAGAAACAAATTGGTGGTATCAAATATATTACAGTGGAGGTTGGCCAGAGCGAAACGTTTTTCGACCAGACCACTATCCTTGGAAGGATCAAACAACCCTAAACTTCTACCAAGAAACACCATCAAAGATTAGTAGTATATACAAAGTTTGGGAAGACGAAGTAACAAAAAGAAACCGGAATAATCAAGAATTAATTATTCCCCAAGTGAAAATACGAAGTAAGACTTTCACATTAACTTTTGAAAACGTCAAAGTATTACCTCATAACCTCAGACATGACGTTTTCAAAGAAGATACTATTACAGCTATGGACGTCATCTTATCTTTGGGAGACCAAGAAGAAATATCATATGAACTTCAATACTATGAAAGCATAGGCACTGCAGGTTTAGTGAAAAGCTATTGGGTTGAAGCAATAAACCAAGATGCTGCTAGCGGTAGAGCTGGATTTGTATATGAAACAGGCTCCACACAATTTAGATACTCTTCCGGAAATCATATACATCTCCCTTCAGACACTCGAGTACTTAACTCTCCAGAATACGTTGAATACTTCTGGATAAGTATCTAAAATTAATAAATAAATTAGTTTTTTTCATTAAATGAGAAAAATAATCAAGCTCTCCTTGAACATAAACAATGAAGAAATAAGAATTTCTTACTTTAATCTGGATATTATCATTGAGGAGCTGTCGTTAAATTCTTCTCGTTAGTCTCTCTAATTCTTTTCGCTAATCTTATTTTTAGATTTTAATCCGGATTTTTAGCAAACATGATAAAACAGTTTCAATTTTTTCTCCAAACTATTTGGTAATATTGTTTAATTTCTAGAATATATGGTTTAGATTTTTTGCGTTTTCAAAAGATCTTCAATTTTATGTATTTCTATGAGGTTACTGGCATGGGATTCAAAAGTTCTGGAAGCTGCTGTAAATATTACAATATTATTATCCGATAACAAATTCATATAACGAAGTTTGCTTGCAATAGCCAATATTCTATCTTTCTCTTTATGATAATCTAGTTGGATTGGATAAACATTGTAGACCAACTCGAGCTGTTTTTTAATTTTCCCTTCTGAGGTAACCGCGATTATTTGAGGTGAAACTTTCAATCTAGAAATCATGCGAGCTGTATACCCAGACCTGGTTAACGTAACAATCTTGTCCACAGGCATACTTTGGCAAAGCTTTTGAATTGCCTTGCTGATTGTGTCTGAAGTATTAATGAACTTGCTGTCTTCAACTTGATTTTTTACAGCAGGGTCAGTTTCTTTTGCAATTCGAGACATCATGGAAACAGCTTCTATTGGATGTCCTCCTACTGACGTTTCTCCTGAAAGCATTATTGCATCAGTTCCATCCAATATAGCATTGGCTATGTCGCTAACTTCTGCTCTAGTTGGGATTGGTTGATAAATCATGGATTCTAGCATTTCAGTCGCAGTAACAACGATTTTACCTTCTTGATTGCACATCTTGATGATCCTCTTCTGGATTAGTGGAACTCGTTCAGGTTCAATTTCAACACCTAAGTCACCTCTCGCTACCATAATACCATCTGCGTTAGCTAAAATTTCCTTAACATTTCTTAAACCTTCAAAATTCTCAATTTTTGCAATAATCCCACTTCTGAACGTTTGAGGTAGGCATTTTAGATTTTGTATATCTTCTGCATTTCTGGTGAAAGAAAGTGCAATAAATTCAACTTTATTTTTATTTGCAAAATCGACCATCTCTTTGTCTTTCTGGGAAAGAGTGGGAACCAAAAGATGTTTATTAGGAATATTAGCTCCTTTGCCATTACTTATTTCTCCATCATTCATTACTGCTAAAATCAACTTTCGATTATTCTTCTTAATAACTTGGGTTCTAATTTTGCCATTGTCAATGTATATGCTATCAGAGACTCTCATGGGATCGTAGAAATCGTGATTAAAACTAATCTCTTCATCACTAAAGCCGACTTCTATCTTGTCTCCCTTCTTGATCTGTATTTTCTCTTTAACTTTTAGCCTGATTTCGGGGCCCTTTATGTCTAATATGATTGGAATATCTGCCGTTTCCCTGGTATTATCGATAATCTGTTGGTATTGGTCAATGTTTCCATAAGCGGTATTTATTCTAACACCGTTCATTCCTTCCCTGTGCATTTCCTTTATAGTATTCTTCGTGAGACTTGCAGGGCCAATAGTACAAATTATCTTGGTTTTTTTAACTTTAAATCTTGCATTCAACTGTTTTTATACACCTAACCTTCGAATATATTTAGCTAGATCAAAAATTATTTTCATTATCAATTAGTTATTATTAATTTAATTCATGTATTAGCTTTGCCACAATACTAGTCCATCCTGTTTGATGGCTAGCCCCTAAACCTCTACCTGTGTTACCGCAAAAATGTTCGTAGAATAAAAGATTGTGATTCCAATTGGGATATGAATTAAACAGTTTTTGATCAGTATAAACGGTTTATCTTCTTGTTTATTTGGGAAAAAATATTGATTAGACACTTAGAGATGCCTTTTGAAATTTCTTCAAGAGTATTTTTTACACCCGAGTATGTTTGAAAATCAAGCGTATAACTGTCTCCAAGATACCCATAAAATTTTTTTAACGACTCGATTATCAAAAAGTTTACCGGAAACCAAATAGGACCACACCAATTGCTATTTCCACCGAACATCTCACTTGTTGATTCTGCAGGCTCATATTTTACAAGGTGATTATGGTCTCCAATTGACAAAGTGAATGGATATTTTTCACTTCTGGTCCTCCAAAATTAATGGATACTATGGTTAGTTTTCATGAAAAAATGAAAGTTAATAAAGAAAAAATAAAAAAAGAGCATTTTTAAGGATATTAAAAAAACTTTATTAAACCCTTAGAATTGAATCAAAAGACTATTCTTACAGTCCTCTTAGTTCTTTCTCTGATCCATGTGTACAGAAGTATTGGTTTTTAAGCCCCATTTTCGGCGTCACCGGACAACTCCCACATATACAGACCTCTGCCTCCTTGATGCATGTTTGACTTGCACCTACAGAACAGTAAAGTAGTTCCCTTTTTTCTTTTGCACAATCATTATAGGAAGGACACCTTCCACAAATGCAAAGAGGTTTTAGCTCGCCAATTGCCTTCATTTTTTGGTCTTCTGTCATAGTTGACATCATCTGCATTGTCTCCTCAAACTTATCCAATTTTTCACCTCCTCCCTCTAATTATAAACTCATTTTTATTAACCAATTATTAGGTTTAATTCCATATATTGTCTAAAAAAATAGGTAGATAAAATCGATTTCATCAACTTCTTTGTCTTCAATATCTTCAGTTTTTTCCTCACAAAAAATAACCTAACTCTAAACCTTTTTTCTTGCTTTTTTATTGAAGTTAACGTTTTAGTATTTGTTGAATAATTATTTAGCAAAACATTGTTTCACAGTTTTCAATCTATCTCCTAACCAAAATAGTCTTGATTACAATACCGTTATAAAAAGTAAATAAACTGACTGTTTTCAATGTAAGATAATGACCTACATTGTACACATCAACTTTAAATCATGAACAAACAGTATTTAAAAGGATAATATCCTCTATGAGATTTGGTGTTTTTGGGAAATATAAATAGTAACGTGGATTTTGATATAAGACTTAATTTAGCCCTTGGTTTTGTTTGTGAATTAATAAACGTAACAAAAGAAGATTTTGTCTCTCTAGCGATATCAAATCTTTTAGCTGAAGAACTTGATTTTATCCAAAACAATAATTTTGAAAAAATTGACTCAAATCAACTAAATATTCATAAAAAAACTGTTAATATTGTAAAATATGAATCCGATGGCTGGGTCATAAACCGAAAGTAAACCTATTGCAAACTACTTTTTTTTTAAAAAATAGATTGATTCTTTGGTAATTAAAGTAAATTTATTTTCGTTTGTTTAAAAGGTGATTTAGGTTTGTTCTTCTGGGTATATACAATGTGACAGAGTTTTCTCTTCTCTCTATTTCTGGTTTCATATCAAGTATGGATTGGAACATGCTTGATAGATATTTTTCTAGAAATATACTCCATTTATGATTTAGTTGATGGGATAGATGGATTCTCTCTTTACCATTCATTACACTATGGTTGTATTCAAACCAATTACCATATCTGCCAAGACCTACATCTAATAGCCAAAGGACAGTATCAAGGTCTAGTCTTTTTCCTTGAAGTAGAAGGGCTTCTTCTGGTATTATTGAACCTGTTTTTTCTGCTGCTTTGGCTAATTCTTCATCTAATGTAGACTCTAATACTGGAGCAAAGGTGTTGGTGGACAGGGTTATTGAAGGATTTTTTTCAGTGAATCTTGTGATTACTACGTATTGACGTATTATTTGGTTTAATAGTGCACTTACGCTTAGTCCGTGTTTTTCTGCTTCTTCATTTAAGATTTTGTCATATTCTGGATTTATCCTAAAGGTTCTTGTAGCCATTCGCAAATAATTTCACTGTTATTATTATATTTATTTCAATTATATATTTTTTGATAATTAAGTTTAATTGCTAATTTGTTGTTTACTTTACACAAAAAAGAGGGAAATATTAGACTTCCTAATAATTTCATATTTTCTAAGTTTATAAAATATTCAGGAAATTAATGCTGATCCAGATGGTAATGTTGCCAGATTTTAGTTCATGCTATAGTTTACATGGTCATTTAAGATATTTGACTATCAACATGCTTTTATTAGCGGGATTAGAACTAAAATAGCAAAACTCTATCGAGAATATGAAGGAATAGGATCATGGTGGATTTTAGGTCTCAAGAACTCACATTACTCTCTTTATTAAGAAAATCAGGAGGAAAAGTTTCAATTTTGAAACTAATTCAGGAATCTGCATTGTCCGATTCTGCTGTTATGCGTGCAGGGCTAACACTAAAGGAAAAAAAATATGTTAATATTTTCGCAGAACCACGTACAGTAGTTACTTTAAGTTCTGAAGGCAATCTACACGCAGAAAAGGGTTTACCAGAAAGAAATCTTCTAAACTCAGTAATTGGTTTAGGGGATACAGCAAAATTAGATAAAGCTTATTCAAATTCAGGTTTATCTAAACAATTTGAAAAAATAGCATTAGGTTGGATTATTAGAAAAAAATGGTGCTTTTTTGATTCAAAGAATCGATTACTACATTTATTAGAACCTACAAAACCTGTACCAGAGGAAAAAGATGAAAAACTACTTTGTTATTTGCATGAAAAAAAACAAGTATTTCTTGATTCAATAAACAAAGATCTTCAAACTGCTGTTGATCTGTTGAGAAAAAGAAAACTATTGATTACTGAAGAGAAAACATATCGAGTATTTGAAATTACTGATTTAGGAATTAAAGCTGTTAAAGAAGCCAAAGTAGTTTTGGACAAGGTTACTCAACTTACTCCAAATTTGATTATAACCGGAAAATGGAGAAAAATTAAACTTCAAAAATATAATATTAAAGCACCAGTTGGAAAGACTTGGTCTGGGAAAAAACATCCCTATTTGCTCTTTCTTGAAGAAGTGCGAAGTAAGCTAGTAACTTTGGGCTTTAAAGAAATGACTGGTTCTACTGTTGAGCTTTCTTTTTTTAACTTCGATGCTCTCTACACTCCTCAAGATCATCCCGCCCGTGAAATTTTTGGTATATATCAAGTTAAGGATCCTACATTTGGTGATTTAACCGATTATGCTCAAACTCTTGAAAATGTGGAAGCAACTCATGAAAATGGGTGGAAAACTGGATCAATCGGTTGGGATTACAAATATTCTAGAATTGAAGCAAAACGTTTGATACTTCGTGGACATGGTACTTGCTTAAGTGCTAGAACTCTTCAAAAAAAACACTTTGATGTTCCCTCCAAGTTTTTTTCAATTGCAAGATGCTATAGACCAGAAGTGGTTGATAAGACACATCTTAGTGAATTTAATCAAGTTGAGGGGATTGTTATTGACGAAAACCTCACGTTAAGAGATCTGCTTGGCGTTTTAGCAAGATTTGCTATTGAAGTAGCTGGAGCTGACAAGATACGGTTTAAACCTGATTATTTTCCTTTTACCGAACCGAGTGTTGAGTTGAGTGCATATAAAAAAGGATATGGGTGGATTGAGTTTGGTGGTTCTGGTATATTTAGACCCGAAGTAACTGGTCCTCTAGATGTTAAAGTCCCAGTTATTGCCTGGGGTTTGGGTATAGACAGATTATTTATGATGCGTTCAGGAATTACTGATATTCGTGATATTTTTAGTCAGAAACTTGATTGGTTAAGGAAAAAAGAGGTTATTTAAATGCCAACTATTGAAGTGAATTATTCTGAATTGGAAACATTACTTGGAATTGAATTAAATGACGATATAGAAAGTTTAGATGAAATATTATCATATGTCAAAAGTGAAGTGAAAAATTTCAACAAACAAGATAACATTGTTAGTATTGAAATAAAAGATACTAATCGACCAGACTTATGGAGTGTTGAAGGATTAGCCCGAGGCTTAAGAACCTATTTGAAAATTGAGAAAGGTGCAAGAGATTATTTTGTTAATAATGCCATAATTGAAATTAATGTTGCTCCAGATCTTAAAAACATAAGGCCCTATATTGGGTGTTCAGTTATAAAAGAAGTTACTTTAACAGATAACATTATTCGGGGTTTTATGCACCTCCAAGACAAGCTGGATCAAACTTATGGTCGAAGTAGACAAAAAACATCAATTGGACTTTATGATTTTGATCAAATTTCTGCTCCATTAAATTATGTTGCAGTTGATCCCACAGAGTATAGTTTTGTTCCACTTGGGTTTGAAGAAAATATGACTTTATCTGAGATTTTAGAAAAACACCCAAAAGGGTTGGAGTATGGACATATAGTAAAGGAAAATGACGTTTATCCTCTTTTATTGGATTCGAAAAAAAGGTGTTATCTTTTCCACCGATAATTAATTCAAATGATTTAGGTAGAGTAACTGAAAAAACAAAAAATTTACTCATTGAAGTTACAGGTACTATGTATCAAACAACAATTAATACTCTTAACCTTGTCACTTTAGCCTTAATTGATAGAGGTGGCAAAGCTTATTCAGCTTCTGTGAATTATCCTGAAGATAAGTTCTATAATTTTAAGAACATTATTACTCCAGTTTTTAAGAGTAGAATTATTAGATTGGATGTTGAGTATTCAAAAAAGGTACTTGGTCTTGATCTTTCAGCAGAAAAAATTGCAGATTTGCTCCTAATAGCTGGATTGGGAATCAAAGAAATTAACAAAGACTCAGTAGCTGTAATTATCCCTTGCTATCGAGTTGATGTTATGCATCAAATTGATTTAATTGAGGATGTTGCAGTGGCATATGGTTACAATAACATTGAACCTATCTGGAGGGATCTTCCAACAACCGGTTCAATGTTGCCTGATCAACGCTTAAAAGATGCTTCACGTGAATTAATGGTTGGTTTAGGTTATCAGGAAACTTTGAATTATACTCTAACTAGTCTAGAAAACCTTTTTGACAAAATGAATCTTGAGAGACAAAAAGTTGTAGAGCTTGTTAATCCAAAAATAGTAACTATGGCTTGTTTAAGAAATTGGTTACTCCCAAGTTTAATAGAATTTCTAAGTAGTAATCAATCAGTAGAATTTCCCCAAAAAATCTTTGAACTTGGTATAGTGACTTTATTTGATAAATACTCTGAAACTTTAACCCGAGATGAGTATTGGTTAGCGGGAGTTACAACTCACCCTACCGCTGGTTTTACAGAAATCAAATCAGTTCTATCTTCTTTTTTTATGAACTTGGGTGTTGATTGGACACTTGAACAGACTACTCATCCTAGTTTTATTGACGGTAGAGTTGGTAAAGTAATTGTTGAAAAAAAAGAAGTTGGAGTTTTAGGGGAGATTAATCCCGAGGTGCTGGAAAATTGGAATCTTGAGAATCCTGCTGCAGCTTTTGAAGTTAATTTGCACAAGATTCTTTTTTCCGACTCTTAAAAGATAAATATCCTCCCATTATTGTATTTGGACTAATTCGATTTACTGGTGGTATTTGAACTGTCAATTAAACGTATCCTTATTTTACTTTTGCAAGTAACCATCAGCATCGTAGTCTTGTTTTTATTGTTTCAAGGTGTAAATTTTGGGGACACTCTTGAAGTTTTTGCTTTAATTGATGTGCCTTTGTTTGTTTCTTCTATTCTTTTTTTTGTTTTTTCTTCATTAACTGTAGGTCTTGCATTACACACAACTTTGAAATCGGTTGGCGTAAACATTCCGCTTTCTTCTTCAGTTTCTGCCAGTTACGGAGGTCAATTATTAAGTGATATAACTCCTGCAAAATCAGGCTATTTTGCCACTTCTGTTCTTCTCCATGAATTAAAACAGGTCTCTATGGAAAAAGGTTTGATGAGTGTGATGGCAATGGGCGCTGTAAATTTTTTTATAAAAGCCATTTTTTCAGCAGTCTCTTTAATTTATTTTCTAAATAGAATACCTCCAGATATTATGGATCCTTCTTTAGCCAATGCACTACTATTTGGGATTATTTTACTTCTAATAGGAGGTGTTGGACTCACTGTATTAGTTTGGACAAATTATATGCCCAGTTTAATTAAGAAGCTTTCAAATATTCCATATATAGGAAAACTATTTAGAAAATTAGAACCAGTATTGGAAATTTTTAATAAAGATCAAAGTTTGTTAAAAAAATCTATAAAGAAAACTTCATTGTTAATTATATCTTCAATCTTTATTTTTACAGTTGGTATTTTTCTTTTATCAAATTCAGTTAATATGAGTCAACCTTCTTTCATTGATTTACTTTTTATGGGTCCTTTGACTGCAGTTTTTATGTATGTTCCTGTGACTTTTGCTGGACTAGGTCTTCAAGAAGCTGCATATGTCTTTCTTTTAACTAGCATAGGTGCACTTGAACCCAACGCTTTAGCTTTTGCATTGCTTGTTAGAATTCTCTTTATTACTACTGATCTGGTGGGGTTGCCTGCATTAATTAAGACTGGTACTGGCTTAGTTGATGTATTTAATACTAAATCAAAAAAAGATTAAACAAACCATTTTCTTTTTGAATAAAATTTTTTAGAAAAAGTGATAAGATATAAAACTTTTCTGAAAAAGATTCTTAAAATAGTCTATTTTATCTCTTTTTCATATTTCTCATAAATTCTTAGATAATTTCTCTACATTGAAAGATTTTCCGTGAGCAGGGTGGATGGTTTGTGCTCCTAATCTGATGAGTTTTTTCCAACTTTCAAAAATTTCATTTATATTGTGGATAAAAAACGGCTTATATTTTGTTTCTCCAAGATTAAAAAAATTCATTGCAAGATCACCAACAATCGCGTTTCCATCTGGAAAAATTATTGCTATTGAATCTGACGAATGTCCAGGTGTGTATATTATTTTTCCATCAAAACCTAAACCAAAAAAATTTTTCGAACAATCACCTTGAAGAATAATGTCTTCTTTTCGTACTTCTACTCCAGGATACTTGTGCGTTAATTTTTTTGAGAAAGGCTTAAGCATCTTTTGAAGCCATTTGTTCCAATGGGTTCCTCTATTATCGTGGATTCCTTTTTTAAGAAATGGTATTGCATTATTATGAATAATCAATCTTGCATTAGAGTCTAACAGAAGTCTTTTCGCAAACCCAGCATGATCATTATGATGGTGCGTTAGAATTACATAAGAAATTTCTTTTATATCAATTTTCTCTGATTCGAGTTGTCTTAAAAATTGATCATATTTATGATTATAACTCGTATCGACTAAAAGATAACCTTCTAAGAGTTTGATTAAAAAAATATTGGTAAAACCAATTTTGACACTTAGAATGTGATCATTTATTTTTCTCAAATAAATCGACTCTACTACTGGACACAAGACTTTAGAAGTTTTCTATCTGATATTTATTTTTTTTTGGTTATCTTAAGTTTTATTTTATTAGGTTTTTTAATTCTTAAATTAGTTTTCAGCTTAAAGATCAAATAGCTGTGTTGTATACTCCCTATTTAGAAGGGTATTACAATGGTACACACAATTAAACTTCCAGAACTCATCTATCAAGATTTAATTTCTATAACTAAAGAATTAACTTCTATTGCAAGAAAACCAATCTCAAATGCGATGGCAATGTCTTTGATACTAGCCGTGTATCAAGCGCATTTAAAAGATCCCTGTGCAAGAGATGCCTTCAGACAGAAAATATCAACTTTGGATTTCATGTCTCCAGAGTTATTTGAAAAAACTTGGGATACTCTGCCTGATAAGATTAAAAAAAAATGATTCAACATAATCAATATTCTATCTGCTAAAATAGGTAGTCCTGATTTTTAGAAGGGTTTTATTTTTTTTCGAGGAATCACGAAAAAATAATATATATATTATTTTTTCAAAAAGTCTTAATCATTCTTATAGCATCATTGGGTGTCTGTTGGTTAGATTCGTAGTAATCTTCAATTTTTTCTTTGAATACGTATCCTGCTTTCTGATAAAGTGTTATAGCTGCTTTGTTATTTTCAGATACTTCTAGTTGAGACCAGTGCATGCCACGTTGTTTCATATGAGCTTCACCACTTTTCAACAATTTTAGTCCAATTCCTTGATTTTGAAAAGTAGGATCAACATCAATTGTTACTACTCTTCCAAGTAAACTATTTTTTTTATAATTTATTATCAAAAATCCCCTAACAACTTTTCCTTTAGTTTCTATTAGACATACATTACTTGATTGGGATAATAGATAGGTTAGCTGATTTTTTGAATATCCAATTATGCCTGGAAAACATTTTTTTTCGATTTCAAAGATAGAGTTAATATGATTTGGTTTTGCATAACAAAACTCCTTAAAATTTGAAGATTTGTTTTTGCTATTTATTATAACTATTCGCTCCTAACAATCGAACTTCGATAAGTGTCCATATTGACTTATTTATATTTTATAGTAGGTTTAAATAGATTTTTTTAATTCTTTTTTCTAAACCATTTAAAAAGATACTTTGAAAAAAAGTGAATAATCTGAGCAATATTTTTATAACTTAATACTTTAAGTTGACCAACATGGAACTTGTATTTAATTTCAATTCGAGTTGGTATATAGTTTTTTTTGGTTTCCTATCTTCTTGGGTTGTAATGATGTTGTTACGTCATAAAAATTTTGGAAAAAAGGAACTTGTTGAACAAGTTTTTGTTGGAGTAGGTGGACTGACTACGTGTGTTCTAATGGAATTATTTGCTATATCTACTGGTTTGTGGGTTTATCCTACAGGTAACTGGCCCGTGATTCTGTGGCCTACTTATTTTGCGGGTGCTCTATTTGGATATCAACTTTTTAGGTCTATAGAAATAGTGTTACATGGCCCGATATTCAAGTCAAATGTTAGATGATTTAGGCTTAAAATAAATAGATGGTTACAAATGGGGTTCTACTAATATTAATTTAGTTGAATGTAAAGTAAGTTCGGTTTATTTCATTATTTACATGACCCAACATAGTTATTAGAATCTTGAAACTGAAAAATTAAGTGAACGGAGAAGAATAAGTTAGCTCGCAAACCATCTAAACAATTGTCAATAGACAATTTTCGTGACCATCCTTTGGAACAAACAGGCAAAAATCATAAATTAACTAAAATCTCCTCTATTGAAAATGTGACTTCGCATAAAAGACAAATTATTCTCACAAAAATTTATCTAGAAAATCATGAAAATGAGTTAACTCTTAAAGTTGATTTCAAATTATTGCCTAACAAAAGTTTTTTTTCTAAAATCAAGTCAGATTTGTGGTTTGATAAAAAAAGAGTCCAATCTGTTTTATTTGATATTATGCACAGCTTTGGTTCAACTGATGAGTTTTCTTTGAAAGTAACACTTGATCCAAACGGAATAACCCCGGGTTTACACCTTGTAAAAGTTGAAATGAAAGAAGTTTCGTCTCTCAGAACAAAACAAATAGATGTAGCAAAAGAAACAATGGTTGATTTTGAGAAACAAATTAAAAAATCAAGAATAAGAAAAATTCAATTAGTCACGAAAGTCGAAGGTCAAGGCATAGTTATTATTTCAAACAAAGATAAAGACATAATTGGAATAATTAAAGCTAATAAGAAGAAAGATTTTCTTTCAAAGAGAGATACTTGGTAGGATAGAGTTAAGCTCCAATAAATTGGATGGAATTTTTCACCATTTCTTAAAAAATATTTTACTATTCCGAACTATAAAATAACCGCGATAAAAACTCTTATAGTGTTGTGGGTTTTATTCTCCCTCTAATTTTGTTAAATAAAGCGTAAAGCCCAATCGCGATAATAATAGCTATATATCGTGAAGCGTAAGGAATGTAAATTCCTAGTATATCTGCAAAAAAAAGAAATGCGATAGAAATCGCAATAATGAAGATTAGCAAATTCATTTTTGACGAAGGCAAGACTAAGATTTACTCCATTTGCAATAAGCATAAACTAATTTTTTCATTGGATTATTTCACTTAACAGTTTTAGAAAAACTAAAACCTTTCTGAAATTTAAACTACTCGATTAAATAAAAATAAATTTCAAATAAGTTAAACCTAAACAAAAAAAACCAATATTATGTTATAGTTTTTTGTATATTACATCTCTTTCTTTAGTATGTTTGGTCATTTTTAATCCAATGCTTTGTCCTTTTTCAGCTTTTTTCAATTTTTTATAATCAATTTGCATTGAATCTACAATTTGTTCAAAGTCAGTTTCAGGACCCTTTACCAGAATACAATCCCCAACTGAGAGTGATGTTGATAGTTTAACTACTGCAACATTAATCTTTGAAAAGAAATGAAGAACACAACCAATTTCAATAATATCTTCATTAATTATTCAAATCTCCTCCACAATAACATTATATCCTGTTAAAAACATAAAAAACTTGTTCAATAAAAATAAAAAATCCAGTTATCGTTTTTTCCAAAGATAAAGAATAAAAATATCATAATTCTATTCTGATAACACATTGGGCTCTCTTTGCGGGGTTGCCCTAGCCTG
>CAWKCH010000008.1:0-150651 GCA_963848105.1 Candidatus Bathyarchaeota archaeon | reverse complement strand
ATTAGATGGTGATTTGAATCTTCTATGTGGAAATTGCAACGAAATCTTGGTTGAAGGTTTAATTGAAGATGAAAGTCAAATCATGAATGTAGTAATTCGATGTCCAGTTTGTAGGAGCTATAATGAAATATGCATAAAAACAGTTGAAGCTGGCTATCCTCAAACAAATATCAAAAAACCACGTGATCCCACTCAATATTATTAAGATGAACTTCACTACTTTTTTGAATATTTTTTTTTACTAACAACATTATACAAGACATATGATGAGAATATTACCAGCTTACCAGAGGGTTTTCTTAAAATTTGAAAATATTTCAAATAAACTATCCATTTCGTTTTTTTTAAAACCAAGTTTGAATGGACAATCACTAGAAATCTCTTTCCCATATAAAAGAAACAACTGAAAGTTACATCATAATCAATTAAGAAATTCTCAGTTTCGCCAATTCTTTCAATTTCTTTATACTTTTTAAAGCCATTTCTGTTTTCTTTTAGTAGGTTATTTTGTTGTTTATTTTTTTCATCCGTTGAAATACAAGAAAAAGTCGTTTTTTCATCTTTATAAGAATCTTTTAGGTCACAATTATTTTCAGTCCAGTTTTTAACGGCAATATATGCTATTTCATTTGCTTCTATATTCATTTCTTTTGAAATCCACTTAATTTTAAGCTTCAGATTTATAGCTATTTGTCTTGCCTCTCTGTAAAGCGGGAAAATGGCTGCTGTCTTCGCTTTCCAGCTTCCTCTTATTTGATTAACAAGAAGTCTTGAGTTAGATCTGACTAGTATTTCTTCAGTATTTAATTGTCGTCGCTTTATCTCTCTAAGAGCGTAAATAAATGCGTTATATTCTGCGATGTTATTAGTCATTTTTTTGCCTTTTCCAACTATTTTTGAACTCTTGGCAATTGTCATCTCTCCTTTTTTTATTATAAATCCAACACTCGCTATTCTTAGGTGATTAACAAGGAAACAGCTTCCATCAATCCAGAGTTCTATCATTAGGTTTTTTCTCCATTTGATATTATATAAAAAAATAGATTAGTTTTGTTATGTTTATTTTATCTATTTATCTCTTCATATTTAAGATTCTAATTCTTGTCTTTTTTTTGTTTAAATACTGAAAACTGGCTTCTATTGAACCGTTATTTGGTTGAATAGGTAGTTTTTGGGATTTGTTTTCGGAAAAAAAGCGTATATTCTAGTGTTTGATGATATGCTAAATGGAGGTTTTTGGGTATGATCTTGAAGAAGAGGAAGAAGAGGAAGAAGAGGAAGAAGAGGAAGAAGAAAATTGGGGAGGCAAGGCTTGGGAAAAAGAGGATTATGAAAAAGAAGAGAATGAAAAAGAGGAAATAGAAAAGGAGGATTATTAGTTATTTTTTTATGTTTTCTGGTTAAAAGAATTCATGACTAGAACTAACAATAGAATTGGGGAAAAAATGTTCTACTTAGTTGCTTTTTTTATGTCTTAGATCACTCTTCTCAAAGAAATTTGGGTGAAAAATTGGATAGTAATAGCGTTTATTCAAATCTAATGGGAGGTTGTTCTGTGTTTTTGGAAGAAAAAGAATATGATTATGATGAAGAGGAAGAAGAATTTCCTGAAGATGAAGGTTAAAGTTAGCTTTTAACAGAGGTTTTTTTTTTATCTTTTCTTTATTTAAATTATTTTAGATTATGAGGTCACTAATCATTTCTTAGAATTGAAAAGATGCCTTATCTTTTTGATTTTCTTTAACATAATTGAATGGTTTCTTAAAAAAGGAAGTGAACTCCTATTTGTTGCAATATAAACAAAGCATATATTATACAAAGAAGTATTGCGCCTCTTCGATCAATTTCCTCTTTTACACTTATAAAATACCACATCGTTAAAGATGAGAGCAAAACATAGAACATTATGTTTTCGACAGCTAATACGCTAACTTCTGAGAAAGATAACAAAGAGGAAGCTCCAAGAATAAGCGTAACATTTGTTATACAACTTCCAAAAAGGTTACCTAAACCCATACTAAACAAACCTTTTTTCAAAGCCTGAATTGTGGTTGCGAGTTCAGGAAGAGAAGTACCCAAGCCAATAATTGTTGCACCAATTATTGATGGCGCCCAACCAAAAGAGTTTGCAATAACTATAGCATTATCAACAGTCAATTTTGAGAGTAAGATAATTGCAATAACGCTCACTAAAAATTTTATTAGAGATAAGGCAAAATCACTTTTTTTAGTCTTTTCAATAGGTTCAATTTTTCCTGTTTTCCGAGAAACAATCAACCCGAAATAGCCAAATAAAATAAGTAAAACAAGTCCAAGTACAGGACTTAATGTACCTCTTTGAACTATAAACAGGGGAATGATTGACGAAAGAAACAAAAATTGTATAAGCTCTTTTTGAGACTCCCCTTTTAATGACACACTTTTTTTGGTAAATAAAACCGCTAATCCAATAATAATTGTTAGATTTGCCACATTAGATCCCAAAACGTTACCAACAATTAATCCTCCTTCACCACCTGAGGCTGCCAGAATAGAAACTGAGAGCTCAGGCAAAGAAGTTACTACTGAGAGCAACACAAAACCTGCAGCCATCTCTGATAGTCCTAATCCATTAGAAATAACCAGAACGTATCGAATTACTCGATCACTAAAAATTGCAATTAGTGCCAGAGAAAAAATTAAAATTAAGAGATTTAGAATTATTATTATTCACTTCCTGATAATTCTATATTTCATTTTTAAATACTCACTTTTTTAGTATTCTTAGCTAGCAATTTTCTTTGATATTAGCCTTTTGAAATTTTTTTTGCTTAAAATCGGGTTATAGCCATTTTTTGCGTCTAAAATAGAATAACATAACAACTCCTATTCCAAGCATAAAAAGCAAAACAAAAGGATAACCCCAATCCCATCCTAACTCTGGCATATACCTAAAATTCATCCCATAAATGCCAGCGACTAAAGTCAAAGGAATAAAAATAGTAGCAATAATTGTAAGTACTTTCATAACCTCATTCATACGATTACTAATACTTGACAAGTAAATGTCAAGCATTCCAGAGAGCATATCCCGAAAAGACTCTATAGCATCAATAACCTGAATAGTATGATCATAAACATCTCTAAGAAAAATATCTGTAGATTTTTTAATAAGTTTAGATTCCCACCTTTCTAGACGACTAATCACTTCGCGAAGAGGCCATACAGACTTTCGTAATAATATCATCGCTCGTTTTAAATCATGTAGTTTTTGCAAAGTCTCAGGCACAGGATTGGAAATCAACTCATCCTCGATCTCTTCGATTCTTTCTCCAATTTTTTCTAGAACTACAAAATAATTATCAACAATTGAATCAATTAAACTGTAAACAAGAAAATCTGTTCCTCTCTTTCTAATTCTACTCTCAGATGTTCGAAGTCTAGTTCTTATAGAATCAAAAGTGTCGCCTCTGTTTTCTTGAAAAGATAAAACCCAATTATTACTAAAAAGTAAGCTTACTTGTTCAGTTCTGATTTCCTCTTGTGTGTAATGGATCATCCTTAGTACTGCAAAAATATAATTGGAAAAATCCTCAATTTTTGGTCGTTGCCCTGAATTTGCTATGTCTTCTAAAACTAATGGGTGAATATTAAATTCTTTTCCGACTTTTTTGATAATGTCAACTTGTTGAAGCCCATCAATGTTTATCCACGTGACCATTGTTTTATCTTTAAACGAAAATGATTCCTCAATTTCTTTAACTTCTTTTTCTATTATTTGATTATCATTAAAGCTAATGACATTAACAGTGGTCTTCACGGGTTTCTCTTTACCAACATAAATAACAGTGCCAGGAGGAAGACCAGATTTTTTGGATCTTCCCAAAGTATTTCGATTAATATTTGTTCCCTCTAAAAATCTACTCGTCTAAGATCCTTATAAGTTGTAACTTTTCAAAAATTCGTCCATGTACTTCTTTATTGTTAATCAACTTGAATTAATTTATCTACCTTTTTAGAACGTCTAGCTAAGAATTTATCAAATTCTTACACTTTGCATTCAGTAATGCCAGCTGCAACACTAAGATCATCATAAGAAGCATTAAGAGTGATTACTTCACCAACAGCTTTAACAAAGGATATTGGTAGACATATTTTAGAGCTTCTAAATCTTTTTTTGAATCCTAGTTTTACTGCTACTTCATTATCAAGTTTTACGTGAAGATTTGTAGTTTTCCAATTTTCAGTATTAATCTCTAACCCTTTTACTTCTCCTAGTATACGTGCTTTTGAAGATATTACTTCCATTCCTAAGAGTTTTTCAAAACTAACCAACCAAAACACCCCTTCCATACTCTTTTTTTGGGATAAAAGCTTTTGCAGACAACTCTTGAGATTTATAGTTAATATCGAAGAGACACCCATTCATAAACAACACAGAAGGAGACGAAGAATCATCTCAGCCGTATCTCGTATAAAAAAACATGTTTGAAACTAATACTCTGACCTGTGGAAAATAATTTGCCCATCTCTTTTTTCAAAATTAATCAAAATAGTCGGTTATTCTTCAAATCGCCAATAACTGTAAAACACACTGTTTTTTCAATGAATCCTGACAATAAGCCTTGTTATACTTGATGTTTCCTATTTTCCTAATATTCGCGCCAATTTCCCCTGCAAAAAGGATATCATTTAGTTATTTAAAACGATTCAACATAGCAGCTGGAATTCTGCATCCTTTCTACTAATCTTAATATTTCTACTTTTGTTTCAGATTTAAAACGCCTTTTACATCACCATCATCAAAATAAACTATGCTGAACCCCATTTTCTTTAAAAATCTAATACCTCTATAATTATTAGATAACATAAATGAGTAGATGGTTTCAATTTTCTTATCTTTACATATGTTCAATACATATTCAACCATTAAAGTTCCTAATCCCAAACCCTGCCATTGGTCAACAACAATAAACGCTAACTCCCCACTTTTCTTATCAGAATCAAGAGTGAATCTAGCTACTCCTAACATCTTTTTTTCTTTTTCTTGAAGTTCCGCTATAATAGCAATCTCTTTATCGTAATTAATATCACAATAGCGAATCCTAACTTCGTGTGGAGTGTCTTTAATTACATTAAAGAACCTGTACCATACAGACTCCTCTGAGAAACTTCTAAACATTTCAAGCCATAACATCTCATCTTCAGGTTTAATGGAGCGTAAAATTATTTCAGTTCCATTTCTTAGCTTTATTCTGTTCTCAAATTCTTTTGGATAAGAAACCATCACTCTTCAAACAAATACAAATATTATTTCTTATCTAGTTAATACAATTTTTTCCTTTTTTTAAGGTTTTTAAATAAGAAACAGAATTTTATCTTGAGGAGATTAAGACTTGACATGTTATTTTAGGCATCTTAACGAGTTCTTCGCAGAGGCTGGCATAACAATCACAAAAGGGAACAAGAAAGATGTTGACAGAGTTATCCACGGTATTGTAGATGTTGAGTACAAGAATTGTTCGGCTACTTGGAAAGAAGTTAAAAAAAGAATTGTGGATAACGAAGAAGATTTTGTTTCTGAGCTAAAGAAAAAGATTAAAATTTAATCCAAAACTAACCAAACCAAAACTAGAGTTTTGAAGAAGCACAATTGATTTTTTGATTAGAAAAAGAGCAGTATATACGATTCAGAATGCACGTGATTATTTTCTCTGCAGCAGAAAAACTAGTATTACGACTGCTGCCATAGAGACTAATGTTATTGTTGCAGGTTCTAAAGGTAAACCGATTTCTTCACTTGGAGAAAGTGAAGGTGACGGGCCTGGAGTATATGTAGGTTCTATTGAGGGAATAGGAGTTGTTATATTGTTTGTAGGATCGGGCATAGGTATTAGTGTAGGTACAGGTTTTGGCGTAAACATGGGAAGATTTCCAAAATCACTTGTTGGAGCGGGTCTACTACTTGTTGTTATTTCTGCATCATCTGAATACCCTCTAGTTTCCCAATATCCTCTATAATCTGTATTGCTAGATAATTCAATCTTGGTAATCCATTTAATCCATTTATACCCATACTTGCTTTCAGCTACTAGCTCAAAAGGAAATCCTCTCTCAGGTGGAAGCGTTACATTATTTATCTTATAAGCCACAATAATGCGATTATCCAGAATGTAATCTAAAGGCAGAGAAGTAGTATACCCATCATAAGCATGAAAAATTACAACACTCGCCTCGGAGCTAACATTAGCCAAATTAAAGATGTCCTCAAGCAAAACTCCTTCCCAAAGCAATTTAACACTCCAACCCTCCACACAATGTAAAGTAACCATTTTTTTATGACTCTCAAAACCATCCAAAATTTCATCATAACTAAACTCTAACTCATTCTCAACTAATCCCATAATAACAAGACTATAATTTTCTGCATCAACATTTTGTGGCCCTGATATAGAATTCTCCCTAAAATCATCAATTGATGAAAGATCCTCTCCCTCATACTCTCTAATTTCAACCTCCTCAACAAAAGCATAAGTTGCTAGCTTTTCGTAATTAAGAAAGAACAAACACAATATACCCATTAACAAAAGTCCCAAAAGGAGTTGCTTAGTTTTTTTCATTCTTTCCACTAAAACCATCCAATAAACACGACACTTAAAAACCAATCTAAAAGTCATGCATTAATTTCAATTTAAAGAAATTAGCAAAAATAACTTCAAGGTTTAAACAAGTTTCCTCCTTAAAATTTCATTATTATACATATGGTATAATTTTTTTTTGCTCTTTATTCGCTTAAATAACTCTAAAATATGACCTATTTGTTAAAATAAGATTATGGTGGGATCGCTGGGATTTGAACCCAGGATCTCACGCGCCCCGGGCGTGAATCTTAGACCAAGCTCGACTACGACCCCACTTAGATTTATCATTTCTTTAAGATGTGAAAATCAATACAAAGGTAATTAAACTTAAATGTTCTGGATTAAAAAAAAACTCTCCAATTGGGAGTAATGGACTTAGTAGTCTGACTCGGCTGAAATTTATGGTGATGATTGTTTATCATACTTTCAGTTTATATGATTGAAATCCTTAGTTTCTATAAATATCTTCTAAAATAATGCCAAAAATGTTTCAATTACGATTTGTTTATGGTAATTCTTAATTATGTCTTCGAGTCACATAACTTTCATCTGAGGAATTTGATATGGTGGAATTAAATTTTGGCGGTGTTAAAGAAAATGTCGTTACTAGAAACGAATTTACTGTCAAGCAAGCCCAAGAAATATTAAAAGATGAAGTGATTGCAACTCTTGGGTATGGGATTCAAGGTAGAGCTCAATCACTAAATATGAGAGACAATGGCATCGAAGTTATTATTGGTCAGGAAAATACGGGATTTCATAAACGTTATTTTGATTTAGCTGTAAAAGATGGGTGGATTCCTGGAAAAAATCTCTTTACATTGGAAGATGCAGCCAAAAAAAGTTCGATTAAACAATTCTTGCTTACAGATCCTGGGCAAAGAGCAACTTGGCCTACTGTTAAAAAAACATTGAAAACTGGTGACGCACTATATTTCTCACATGGATTTTCAATTATTTATGGTCAAATAACTTGTGTTGTTCCCCCAAAAGATATAGATGTAATTTTAGTTGCCCCAAAAGGGTCCGGAACCTCCGTTAGGAGAAACTTCATTGAAGGCAGTGGAATTAATAGCAGTTATGCAGTTTACCAGGATTTTACAGGCAAAGCTGAAAAACGTGTAAAAGCTATGGGTATTGCAATTGGATCAGGTTATCTTTTTCCAACCACATTCAAAAAAGAAGTTTATAGTGACCTGACAGGTGAACGAGGAGTTTTAATGGGGGCAATTGCTGGAATAATGGAAGCCCAATATTCTACTCTAAGAGAAAATGGGCACAGTCCCAGTGAAGCATTTAACGAGACAGTTGAAGAACTAACTCAGAGTTTAATTAGGTTAGTCGATGAGAATGGAATGGATTGGATGTTTAACAATTGCAGTGAAACTGCTAGAATAGGTGCCCTGAGATGGAGAAACCGTTTCCGAGACTGTACAAAACCTCTATTTGATTCATTATACGAACTAGTCGTTTCTGGAGAGGAAACCCGAATTGTTCTTGAAAAAAGCAATGATCCAAATTATAGACAAAAACTTCAAGAAGAATTACAAAAAATGGGTGACTCTGAACTCTGGCGAACTGGAACCACTGTTAGATCATTAAGACCAAAAAAGAAAAAAATTTAACCCTTTTTTTAAATTAACCACAATCGCAGTTTTAAAACTGCTCTTATATTTTTTTTAAATGTTTATTGTAATCTTTACAATGTTTCATTGGAAACTAGTGATTTTATTAAGATTTATTTGTTAACTACTTGGATTGGCTTTCCAGTCTTTTTTTCTATTGCTTCAAGCCATGCATCATTTGAAATCTTAATATTGTTCTCATCAATTTTCTCTCCTTTTTCAACTGCTGAGCGTTTAAGATTCCATAATATTTCTTCATGAAGTTGTATTATTGCGAAATGATCATCCCGCCCACTGAAAATTCGAAAATGTTTTGTAAAGCTTTTAAAAAAAGCTTGTTTCTGTCTAGGATAAACGTGAGAAAAAGGGCATTTATAAAACTCGTTTTTCTTTAGTTTTTCATTTTCACCATTTTTGCTCATTGCTTAACACCTACTGTTTTGACTTGTTCCGTAAAGACTTAAGATCTTTTCCGATATTTTAACGTTAAAGCTTACTCATTTGAGATGTGAAGATAATACTGGTTTATTTAATAATGATTCAATTGATCTAAGAAGTTGATATCCAAATAAAATTGCTGCAACATAAGTTGGCCAAAGAATTATTGGCCAATTTCCGGGAGTATAATCCCACAAACCAACAGATACAGCAAATAATTCCAGTAGAACCATCGAGATCAAACCAAATATTCCAATAAATATTTGTTCTTTGATTTCTTTTCCAATTCGACTACGTCGGAAGAGAAATAATATAGCCCAAGAAAATATGAATGCGAAAAATAATATGTACCAACTAGAATTGAAATCAAATATTATTTCCATGCCGCTCTCCTAACCTAATAATCTTATAAAAACTTTACTTGAGTTTAAGACCTGCTTTTTCTTTAAGGAATGTTATTTTTTCCAGCAATCACTGCAAAAAACTGGTCTACTACCATCCGGCTTAAATGGAACCTCACATGTTTTTCCACATTTACTGCAAATAGTTTTTGAACCTGGTTCAATCTTATTAATTCGGCTAAATAATTTGTATCGTTTTAGTCTAGGCCAGCCAGTTTTAGCAAATTTTAATCTTTTTGGATTCGTTTTTATCCATTTCATCATATGGAAGAAACTTTTGGCTCTTTTAGATTCACGATCCTTTAAAGGCTCATAACCTAAATTTCTTATTTCATCTAAATAAGATTCTTCTACAAGCCTTTGAGGTTCACCTATCACCCTTATTTTGCTAATTATTTCTTCTCCATATTTCTCTTTAAGATCAGTTACTGCAGTATCAAAAATACATCCTTGGCAAATCTGGATTTTTTCTCCTGGTTTAATTTTTAATTTTTTTATCAACTTCAATACTATTCGAGATGCTTCATTTAGGAATTTTTTTTCACAAAATACTTCTTGATAAAAACTCACATCAATGACATCATAGGTGAATTGATCTGTGTCCTCTCTATACGCCCCTATTACTACGCCAAATAGTAAATCTCCACTTCCTGCGTCATCTACAATAATCGTCAAATGATACCGCTTCCATTTTCTTCAAGAATTCCTTTGCTTATATAAAAATAGTCCTCTGTTTAAATCCCTATATTTTGATTTTTTTATGTTTTTGTTTTTCTGAAAAAATAGGCATCTAGACTAAAATTTATGTAACATAATTTCAACAAAAATTTAAAAAGAAAACATCTCTATTTATTGTTATAGCACCTATAGAAAACTGAAAATAATCGTATCTTCTTACCTATTGATGTAACGATAATCTTAGTAAGTGAATAGAATGGTTAATTCATCAAATTCTAAAGATAATAATTCGCATTTAGCGATAAATAGAGCTAATCCATCTAAAAAAAATAATCAAACCATAAGTGAGTTAATGTCAAGTCAAGTTGTTACAATCTCTCCCGACAAAACTTTGTATACCGCTGCTAGAATAATGGGTGAAAAACACATAGGGAGTTTAGTTGTAATGGTCTATGATACTCCAGTTGGAATACTGACTGAAAGAGATCTGTTAGATACCGTCAGTAGTGGAGTCGCTTTGGAAAAAGATTGGATTAGTGGTGGTGATAGCATACGAGACCAAAAAGTCAATTCGGTTATGTCTTATCCAATTGCAAAAATTTGTCTTTCATCTCCATTAAAAGATGCGGCTAAGTTAATGATTGAAAAAAGGATACGTCGACTAATGGTTTGTGATATGGGAAATGTGGTAGGGATAATAACCGCATCAGATATGATTGGGAGTTTACCTAGAGTCGATGAAACTATGAAAGCTTGGTTTGAAGTTGATTATTTCATGACTAAAAAAATAGTAACTGCTGATGAAAAAACGCTTGTAGATCAGGTTGCTATTATAATGGCTAAGAAAAGAATTGGTAGTGTAATTATCACGAGAAATGAAAAACCAATAGGTATATTCACTGAAAGAGATCTCCTTACAAAATTCTTATCAACGGATAAATCTTTGATAATGGAAGTAGGCGATGTTTGTTCATCTCCTCTAATTAGTGCTCCAATTGGAATAAGTGTCAATGAAGCGGCTATGATAATGGCTTTAAAACATATTCGAAGATTACCAATTGTTGAGAATGGTAAACTTGTTGGTATTCTTTCAGCAAGAGATCTTGTTGAAGCTTACGCGAGAAAATAGTATTTTTTTCGTCTGTAATTCTTTTCAGTTGTTTATATTTTTTTTCTGAAACTTCGATATTGAACGTGTCTATCTGTTTGTTTTTTCTAATAACAATCTCTGAAATCAAGCTTATCTGACTATATAATGCTAAATAGGCTTTATCGACCAAAAACACTCGATATTCAATCATATTTTGTGTTTATGCTGAACGTTATTTTGTACATTTTAACTGTTAATATTTCCTATATTTCGGTCTAAATGTAAACAATTGCTAAATAACACACTACCCTTAGTGTATTTACTCGGTCTATAAACACTAATGATTATTGTGATTACTTATGAACTGTCCATATTGCAACTCTAGTGAATTTAAAACTTTAGAAACGCGTGATTCTACAGGTAATACTACGCGACGACGCAAAGAATGTGCCATTTGCGAAAAACGATTTACCACTTATGAATACGTAGAAACTGTTGAACTTATGGTCGATAAAAAGGATGGCCGTTTAGAACGCTTTGATGTAAATAAGATTATTCGTGGTTTACAGAAAGCTTGTGAAAAGCGATCCATATCTATGGATAGGATAAATGAGTCAGCCAGTCTTGTGAGGCAAGAACTAATGCTGAAAGGCAAAGAAACAATTTCTTCACAAGAAATTGGTGATTTAGTCATGAAATATTTGAAAAAACTTGATCGCATTGCGTACATACGCTTTGCATCAGTTTACAAACAGTTTGAAGAGCCTGATGACTTCAGGCAATTATTACTTGAGGTGAAAACATGAAATTCGTAAGAAAACGTGATGGAAAATTAGAATCTTTTGATCAGGAACGAATTACAACAGCTATTTGGAAAGCTGCTAGAGCAGTGGGTGGAAAAAATTATGAACAAGCTAAATCCATAAGTGCTGAAGTAATTGCGGTACTCCGAACCCGATTTGGTGAAGATGGCGTACCTACAGTTGAAGAAATTCAAGATATTGTTGAAAAATGTTTAATAGAAAACGGTAAAGCCCAAACCGCTAAAGCCTATATTCTTTATAGAAAACAGCAACAAGATATGAGAGAGTTAGCTGCTCTCTTAAGTTCCGCAGATTTAGTAGATCAATATTTAGAGGTTGAAGATTGGCGAGTAAAAGAAAATTCTAATATGAGTTACTCTCTACAGGGTTTAAACAATTATCTTTCTTCGACAGTAATAGCCAAGTATTGGATAACACGAATTTATCCTGATAGTATAGCTAAAAACCACTTTTCAGGTGATCTACATATTCATGATTTAGGTGTCTTAGGTCCATATTGTGTTGGTTGGGATTTGAGTGATTTACTCCAATCTGGATTTGGAGGGGTTTCTGGAAAAATCGAGAGTAGACCTGCAAAACATTTCAGAACCGCTCTTGGTCAAATTGTTAATTTCTTCTATACCCTTCAAGGTGAAGCTGCTGGAGCACAAGCATTTAGCAACTTTGATACATATCTAGCTCCTTTCATCCGTTATGATAATTTGACTCAAAAAGACGTAGAACAAGCCCTACAAGAATTCTTTTTTAATATGAATGTACCAACGCGAGTAGGGTTCCAAACACCTTTTACGAATTTAACTTTGGATTTAACAGTGCCAGAATTCATGAGAGATGAAGCTGTTTTATTTAATGGAAAAGTTACCAATGATACTTATGGTGATATGTCTAAAGAAATGGAAATGTTAAATTTAGCTTTCGCAGAAATGATGCGGCAGGGAGACGCTAAAGGACGCGTATTTACTTTTCCTATTCCAACTTATAATATAACCAAAGACTTTGAATGGAACTCACCAGTTGCTGAAGCAATTTTTGAAGTAACGGCCAAATATGGTGTTCCCTACTTCTCAAACTTTGTAAATAGCGATTTAAATCCTGAAGATGTGCGAAGTATGTGTTGTCGATTAAGAATTGACAATCGCAAGTTGCGGAAACGAGGTGGTAGTTTCTTTGGTGCAAATCCATTAACTGGTTCTATTGGAGTTGTAACCTTAAATATGCCAAGAATTGGTTACCTGTCCAAAAACGAAAACGATTTCTTTGAACGCGTAGAAAATGTAATGGAAATAGCAAAAAACAGTCTCGAAATTAAACGTAAAACTCTTGAACGGTTCACAGAAAGCGGATTATATCCATATTCACGCAGATATTTGCGTAATATTAAAGACGCATGTGGTCAATTCTGGAAAAACCACTTTTCCACAATCGGTCTATTAGGAATCAACGAGACTCTATTGAATCTTTTAGATGTAGACATTGTATCCTCAGAAGGTAAAGCATTTGCAGTTAAAATGTTAAATTTCATGCGTGATAAATTAATGACCTTCCAAGAAGAGACAGGAAGCATCTACAATTTAGAAGCAACACCTGCAGAGGGAACTTCATATAGACTTGCTCGACTTGATAAAAAAAGATATCCAGATATTATCATGGCCAACCAAAAACAGATCATTGAACAAAATGCCGAACCTTTCTACACTAACTCTTCTCAATTACCAGTAGATTATAAAGGTGATTTGTTTGAAGCATTAGAACATCAAGAAAGTTTACAGACACTATACACTGGTGGAACTGTATTTCACATATTTATGGGCGAAAGACTCCACTCATGGAAATCTGCAGCTGAATTAATTAAAAAAATATCAGCAAACTCGCGTTTACCCTACTTTACGCTAACACCAACTTTTAGCGTTTGCTCAAATCACGGGTATACAAACGGAGAACACAAACAATGTCCCATTTGTGGCTCACAATGCGAAGTATACTCACGAGTAGTTGGATATTTGCGACCTGTTGACCAATGGAATGATGGAAAACAAGCTGAGTTTTCAATTCGCAAAACTTTTGATAACCCTAACATTTCAGTTAAACAAACACCTACTCCTAATAGAGGAAAGTTGAGTGAAGTTTAGTGGGTTACTGAAAACTAGTCTAATAGACTACCCGAACAAAATATCCTCTGTTCTCTATACGCCAAGATGCAATTTACGCTGTCCCTTTTGTCATAACTGGCGTATAGTCCTTGATCCCAAACCACCATTTCTTTCGGAAACTGAAGCAATAAACATCCTTGAAAGTCGCAAAAAGTACATAGATGCTGTGGTCATAACTGGTGGAGAACCAACTATGCATGACGATCTTCCTAATTTTATATTGAAACTTAAGAAGAAAGGGTTTCAAGTCAAGTTAGATACAAATGGTTTTTATCCTGAAGTATTGCGTGCATGCTTACCTTTTGTTGATTATGTCGCTCTGGATATCAAAACAACACCTGAAAAATATATTACGTTAGGAGCTAAAAATACAATTAACTTACTTTATACAATAAATATGTTGAAAAAGGGAAAAATAGCCTATGAGTTTAGAACAACTCTAGTTCCAGAATTAATAACTGTTGAAGATGTACCCCGAATAGGTGAGCTTATAGTCGGTGGAAGCAAATTAGTTCTTCAACAATATAATTCAGAAGATACACTTGACAAAGAGTATAAAAAAATTGAACCATATTCGACAGAAGAAATCAAAAAAATTGCAAAAACTCTTGAGAAATTCGTTAAAAATATATCTCTAAGATTATAACTCTTTTTTTGAGTTATATCTAATTAAAATTCAACTAAATCTATTTTATTTTATTAAAAGAATTTGTATTACTACATTTTTGATTCGTATCTCAATTTGTTTGAGTTAAAATTAGCACTCATTTTTGTCTATTTATTTTGATGAGTAATGCTCGATATCATTGTTATTCCACCTTTTTCAGATACTTCTGAATTGTGATTTTTGGCAATTACTTTTAAAATCGCGTAAGAAGAAGGTGATATTGTATCTTTTATTCTTAAAATAAATTCTTGATTAGGATATTTACTTTCATTTTTCATTGTATCAATTTGAATTGAGTTTATTGTAATATCTTGACAGGCATTATAAATTTTATAAAGTAAATTAACTGCTTCTCTTCGTTTCAACTGACATCTGACGTACTTATGACTTATTATAAATTAAACTTTATGAAAGGAAATCTCAATTATTTAAATACTCTTTGTTTTCCAAAAAAAACCTTTTATTATGGAAATATAGATTTTTACCTTTTTTTCTTCCTCTCAACTAATTTATTGTGAAACAAACCGACTGTTAAGATGTTAAAGAGTTTAGAACTTTTTTTTTATCTTTAGAATAGATTATGTGAAATTAAAAAAATTAACAAAAAAGCTTAAGATCACTAAAAATAAAGGGAAACGTTTAAGGGTTTAGATTTATTAGGGATCGCGTATTCCTTATTTGAGGGTTTATGGCTTGAATACTGAAGGTTTAACTATTGAAGAGCGGAAAGCTAAAGTCCTAATTAAACTTAGGAAATATAAACTAGTTGAAAAAGAAGATTATGAAAATGCTATAAGTTACCTTGTAAAAATCCCAAAATACAAAAGTAAAACATTGGTTTGGTGTTTCCTTGGTGGTACTACTGTTGGTATAGTGTTAATGAACGGGTTATACAAACTAATGAAAGAAAAGGGCATAGAACAAGTAATAACAATAACTGAAGGCCGATACACTCACGCTGTAAAGAAAGGTGCAAGACTACGCAATGAAGAAGCAATAAAAAATGGTGCAAAAACTAAGCCAATAGAGTTATTGCCTACGTCTTTTCCTGTTTTTGAAATCTTTAATCATGTATTAGTTCCAAAACATGAAATATTAACTGATGAAGAGAAAAAGCAGATTCTATCTGAATATAAACTTCAACCATATCAAATTCCCCATATAAAATCAGTTGATCCTGTAGTAAAGGCTATAGGCGCTATTCCAGGTGATGTTTTAAGAGTTATCCGGAAAAGCCAGACTGCAGGCCAACACATTGCATATCGATACGTGGTAGAGTAATCAAATCTGTAAAAGGCAACAATGCTTAATCCGGATTCATTTGACAAAATTTTTTTTGTGGAATCTTGATTCCTTTTTTTTAATATAATAATAATACTATTTTCTATTAATTTCCCGTAAAACTTTAGGAATATATGCACACCTGGGATCTGAACCCAAAATATCGCCTGTATAAAACTCTGCAGCAGTACGACACCCACCACATATGTTTTGATATTCACATACACCACACTTACCTCTAATGTTTTTCTTATTTCTCACTTTGGAAAAAAATTCAGAATTTTGTAACTCACTCCAAATGGTGTCTATGTTTTTCTCTTTAATATTTCCAAATCTGTGATTATCATTAAAACTGCATGGGATAGCATCTCCATTTTCTGCAATGCTCATAAATCTACCAAAGAAACATCTTCCAAGAAAGAAGTTATTAAACCATTTATCGAAGTTTGGCATTCCTCTTTGTTTTGCTATTCGTGCGTAGAAAGGGCAATAAACATTGATTTCTGGTTTACCTTTATAAATAGAGTTTAAATCATAAAGCTTATTCCAAGCCCATTCATATTGATGAGGACTAGGATCCGCCTTTAATCTGTCTTTTTTGTTGCTATAAGGAATAAATCCATGATAAATGACCCATCTGGCTCTATATGTTTTTGCTAAATCAAGAACATGAGTAAAATCTTTAACAGTTAAATTATTTTTGGAATTGTCTATATTGGAAAAAGTGTAAACAAGACAATTCAATAGTCCTACCTTAGATAATTTTTTAATTGCAGATAAGGCTTTATTATAAGCGCCTTTACCGCGAATTTTATCATTAGTAGCTTTTTCACCATCAATACTGATGGATACACGAACCTCATTTCTTATTATTTTTTCATAAGCTTTACTATTAAGAAGATGACCATCTGTAATAATGCTCGCTTTAAGACCAACTTTTCTTATATGTGTTATTATATCGAATAGATCAGTGCGTAATAATGGTTCACCACCGCTAAAACCAACCCAATTAGCTCCGAAGTTTTGTATCTGATCAATTAGTTTGATAGAATCTTTAGTATCTAACTCATTTTCTGCTTCCGATTTGGATGCAGATGCACAATGTAAACAATTACTATCGCAAGCAAAAGTACATCGCCAAGGTAGAATAAATAATGGTCCCTTTTTCTTCACTCTTTAAACCAAAATAAATTTCACGAAATTACATATTTAAAAATTTGTGCAAGTTTTCATAAAATTATTGGCACTTTACATATTACAGTTTTATATGATCGTTATATTCTTCCCGAAGAGACAAATTTAACGATTATTTCTTCATCTAACCACAAAGTATATTTCTTTTAGGGAAATTGTCTACAAGTTTTACTTATAGACGCAAGAGGAAAATCAATGACAATCAAGGCTACAATATTTGATCTCGATGGAACATTAATAGACTTTAATTTGGACTACAAATCAATTAGAGGCGAGGTTCGAAATTATCTTTTATATGCCGGTCTTCCTTCCTCACTGATAACTGTAAAAGATACAGTTTTTGAAATGTTAAAAAAAACAGAGATTTACTTTAAAAATTCACCTAAATCCTCCAACTCTATAACTGAAATTCGTAAAGAAGTCCTAGCAATAGCTGATAAATACGAGTTAGAAGCAGCTAGAGAAACCGATCTGTTACCTGGTGTAACTGAGACCTTAAAAAATCTAACTCGTATGAGTTTAAAAATTGGTTTATTTACTCTTAGTGGAGATAAATCAGTGAATTATGTTCTTAAACGATTTAAATTAGTTGATTTCTTCTCTGTTATTGTTCCCAGAAATCAAGTTAATTATGTAAAACCAAATCCTGAACATCTTGAAACTGCACTAAAAGTATTAGGGGTAACTCCTGAAGAAACTATAGTTATTGGTGATGGTATCGCAGACATGGAAACTGCCAAAGAATTAAATGCCACAGGAATTGGATTGACTACCGGTACTTCGACAGCTAAACAACTAACCCATTATGGTGCAAAATACGTAATTACTTCAATTATTGACTTGTTGCCTTTGATCGAAATAATAAATAAAAAACTGTAAATTTTTTAAGAATTTTTCTTTTTTAAAAGACTATTTGATCTTGTCAATCTCACAAAAATTTGAATTCTAATAATCTTGAACTATCTGCCTCTTTACAAAAAAATATCTATATGAGTGAAAAAAGGCTTTGATTAAATAATAAAAGAATTCCATGACTAATGCAGATAATTCCAAGAATTGTTGCAACGGGTTTCGATGCTAATATAAGTCCAATAAGTTTGATGAAATCTTCTATGAATTTAAAAAAAAGATATGTGATTAAAGCTGGAACAAAAAATATTGCCAGATAAATCCAGACTGATGAAATATTCAAAATCGTTTCTGGCAAAGGGAAATAAAAATAGATAAGCATAAAACAAACTCCACCAATAATAAAACCAACTAGTGCAGCCCAGGGAATTTGTCTTAATGGCTTTAGAAATAGTGCTAGACCTGTTATTATCAATAAATATTTAGTTCCAACATCCCAAACTTCAGTTGACCAGACAGCTGCGCCAGTTAATAATAGCAGAATTCCCACAAAAAAACCGAAAATTGATACAACTTTTAGAATTTTACTCATGGGATTTCCAAAAATCGGAGTAGCTTTTATTAGAATTGCTAAAAGCCAAGCTGTAGCTGCGATTCCTCCTAATATTAGTATTAATGGTGTGTAATCGACTAGTATTGAAAGTGACATTTCTACCCTACTACTAATCCTCTGGGGAATAAACTTTTTCTTCTTTGTTTGAATTTCGCTTTAGCTTTTACTAATTTTTTAATAATTCGAATTAGGAGATTTTTCTTTCAAAACTTTTTCGTTATTTTTTTCTATAAAGATAACAAACTATTGTTGTTCAGGTTTTTTAAAACAATATCTGGGCCATTGAGGCCAAGATTGTGTATTTTCACATGAACTAAAGTCAATCTCTAAAGTCATCCCAATTTTAAGTTGATCTTCTGAAAGGTTTGAAATCATTCCTGGGATTTTTAATTCTCTTTCAAGTTCAACTATGCCAACTGAGTAGGGGGTCATTCCTTGAAATTGTTGGGGTGCAACGAAAATAGTTGTAAAGGTTAATAATTTTCCTTTTTGGGATATTTTAATCCATTTGAATTCTTGAGATAAACACTTATCACACAAAGGCCTTGGAGGTAAATGTGTCTTTCCACATTGTTCACATTTTCCGGCCATTAATTGACCCTCCGATAAAAATTTGTAAAACTGTTCTATTGTAAATTGTTCTGAACTAATTTTAATCTCTCCTATACACATGTATTGTTGCAGTTGAACCTGAACCCCCTACATTATGGGTTAATCCTATTTTAGCATCATTAACTTGACGTTTTTCAGCTTGATCAGTTAATTGCAGATACATTTCATATGCTTGAGCTGTGCCAGTAGCTCCTACAGGGTGCCCTTTAGCTTTTAACCCACCACTAGTGTTTACTGGTAATATTCCACCCAATTTTGTTTCATCGTTATCAACCATTTTTCCTCCCTTTCCAATTTCACAGAAATTTAAGTCTTCATAAGCCATTAACTCTGCGAAAGTAAAACAATCATGAACTTCTGCTAAATCTAAATCTTTTGAACTAACTCCTGCCATATCATATGCAGTTTTTGATGCTATTTTTGTAGACAAGAGTGATGTGAGACTATTTCTTTCATATAATCCAATAGTGTCACTAGCTTGTCCACTTCCAATTATGTGCACAGGGGTATCAGTTAATTTTTTGGCTATTTCAGGTTTAGCAAGTATAACACAACTCGCTCCATCACTTATTAACGAACAATCATAAAGTTTTAGAGGCGAAGAAATCGGAATTGATGATAAAACCTTTTCAATTGTTATTTCTTTTTGCATATGTGCTTTAGGATTCAGACTGCCGTGATAATGATTCTTAACTGCTACTTTCGCCATTTGTCTTTCAGTGGTACCATATTTATGCATATGTGCCTTTGCCATTAATGCATATAATCCTGGAAAAGTTATTCCATTCCATTGTTCAAACGGGTAATCTGATGCCATTGCAAGGTATTCTGTTACCTCTCCAGTATTTCGGTGTGTCATTTTCTCCACACCCCCTACCATTACAACATCGGCCAAACCTGAGAGAACTGCAAAAATACCCGATCGGAGTGCTACCCCTGAGGACGCACATGCTGCTTCGGTCCGAGTTGCAGAAATATTTAGTAATCCAGCCCAATCTGCTACTGCTGCCCCAGTATGACCTTGATGCTCATATGATTCACCCATATGTCCGATAAACATTGCTTTAATATCGTTTTTGGGATCTAATTTAGGACAACGTTCAAAAGCTTCTTTTGCGGCAAAAGCGAATATTTCTCTTGCATACATACCTTCATGTTTTCCAAATTTTGATAGTCCAGCTGAAACTATCGAAACAAGTGGTGTTCCCTTCAAACATTCATTCCTCTATTAACAAATAGATTGTAACAGTAGAGGTTTAAAAACTATGTCAATTAGGGCCCTTATTTTTAATGTTCTATAAAAAACTAATAGTTCGCTCTTTTGAACTTTTATCTTTAGATGCTTATTTTACTGTTTTTCGACCGCAAAATAGAAAAACCTCTACAAACCATAACACTAAATTCATAAGGGGAATATCTAAAGAATGGTAAAGCTAAATAAAACTGATAAACTGATTTTAAGTATACTCAAATCAGAAGCTAAAGAGTTAACTTTACAGGAAATTGCTGATAAAATAGGTGAGCCCGCCAAAAAAACTTTTAAATCTCTTCGTAAACTTTTCCAAAACGAGTTTATTAGTACAAAAGCACGTAAATACACATTTATAGAAACAGAGTAACAATAAAGAGCCTCGAGCGGGCCTTGATCCCGCGGCCTGCTGCTTACAAGGCAGCCGCTCTACCAGGCTGAGCTATCGAGGCGTACACTTATCCAGTAAATCAACCAATAAAAACTTTCACTGAATAAAAATATGTCCTTCAAAACCCTTATACTTCTCGACGCAACCCTTATATTATTGAGAAGGGCTTCTAAGACAATTCAGCAATATAGAATATGCTACCAATCAGCTGCAACTCTACACCGTTGTTGATGTAGAGTGGAGGGTGGAATGAGCATTTTAGCTCAAATGAAACCATGCATAGGCCAATTTAACGACACACCAACATATAGTATATAGTATCATGTGTTCACCAAACGCCAATAGATACTACCACACGACCTGACATAACTACGCCGTCTGGTGGATGACTAGGCTTGAGTGCTGATGAAGGGCGTGGCAAGCTGCGATACGCCCCGGGTAGACTGCACGCAGTCTTAGATCCGGGGATACCCGAATAGGACTTCCTGCACGATCTTCGGAGTCGTTGCTTCCTTAAGGAACGGGAACCCCCCGAACGGAAACATCTTAGTAGGGGGAGGAAAAGAAACCAATAGGGATTCCCTTAGTAGCGGCGAGCGAAAAGGGAACAGTCCAAACCGAATCCCTCAGGGAAACTTGATGGGAGATGTAGTGTTGTGGGCCTGGCTTCATCTTAATTAGTAAAGTTAAAGTGGTCTGAAATGGCCCGCCATAGAGGGTGATAGCCCAGTAGACGTAAGCTGAGAAGGACTTGAGCTAGAGTCCCAGAGTACCGTACCCTGGATTGCGGTGTGGGAATTGGGAGGCATCAACTTCCAAGACTAAATACATCTCAAGACCGATAGCGCACTAGTACGGTGACGGAAAGCTGAAAAGTACCCCGGAAGGGGGGTTAAAAGTGCCTGAAACCAGACGGTTACAGACGTTGCAGCCCAGAAGGAGTAGATCCCTCAGAAGGAAACTGTGGTGACGTAGCAGTTACGAGAGGAGGGGGACCAGGGTTGCATGTTCCGTCTCGAAACACGGGCCGGGGAGTTCACTAGTTGTGGCGAGCCTAAGGGCTGAAGCCTGTAAGCGCAGGGAAACCAAAAGCGCGCAACCAGCCTTAGGGTCAGGTGCGGGGTCTGAAAGGGCCTGGAGTCACAGCGTGTGACACTAGAAACCAGACGATCTATCCCTGGGCAGGGTGAAGTCAGGCGAAAGCCTGGTGGAGGCCCGAAGGGGTACTGATGTGCAATTCGTTCCTCTGACCTGGGGATAGGGGCGAAAGACCAATCTAGTCTGGTGATAGCTAGTTCCTTCCGAAGTGGGTCGCAGCCTAGCCTCAAGCGAGGTAGCTTGTGGGGTAGAGCACTAATTGGGAAGTAAGGGGTAGAAAGATCTTCACTTTCCTTTTAAACTCCGAATCCATGCGCCGTAGACCTCGGGAGACGGGTTGCAGGGGGTAAGCTCCTGTTCCGAGAGGGGGACAACCCAGACTAAGGTTAAGGTCCCTAAATGCTGGCTAAGTGTTAAATCAGAAGGGCGTCGTAAGCCTAAGACAGCGGGGAGGTAGGCTTAGAAGCAGCCATCCTTTAAAGAAAGCGTAACAGCTCACCCGCCGAGGATGATGGCCCCGAAAATGGACGGGGCTAAGCCAGCTGCCGATACCTTAGAGTGCAACTTAGTGTTGTAATCTGGTAGGAAGGCGTCCTGGCTGGGCGGAAGCAAGGGCGTGAGGTCCAGTGGACCGGTCAGGATTGCAGATCCCGGTGGTAGTAACAGCAGAGACGGGTGAGAATCCCCTCCGCCGAAAGGGCAAGGGTTTCTCAGGCAATGCGTCGTCAGCCAGGAGTTAGTCGATCCTAAGGCCGATCGTTAACTGAGTAGGTCGAAAGGGAAACAGGTTAATATTCCTGTACCATAGAAGTACACGCGGTAACGCAAGCCTAATATCTGACGCTTCTGGGATAGGTTGAGCAAGGTTGTCGCTTTGTTTAACCGTATAAATCTGGGGAGTACCGTAATGGTGAGAACCAGAAGAAAGCAGGAATAGCCCTCCGTTTTAGGAGGGTTCAGCTGAACTCTGGAGCCCATGAAAAGGTTATTAGGAAGGATCCTCTATGATCCGTACCCAGAACCAACACAGGTGCCCCTAGGGTGAGAAGCCTAAGGCGTGTCGGGGACAATCTAAGCGAGGGAACTCGGCAAATTAGCCCCGTATCTTTGGTATAAGGGGTGCCTGCTGTTTTGGCTTCGAGCTGGGACGGCAGGTCGCAGTGACAAAGGGGTTCCGACTGTTTAATAAAAACATAGGTAACCGCAAGCCCGAAAGGGTGTGTACGGTTTGTGAATCCTGTCCAGTGGCAGGTACCTGAAACCTGGTTTCAACCGGGCTAAGGGCCTGCTAAACGACGGGAGTAACTCTGACTCTCTTAAGGTAGCCAAATGCCTTGTCGGGTAAGTTCCGACGTGCATGAATGGATCAACGAGATCCCCACTGTCCCCGCTTAGACCCCGGTGAACCCACATGACGTGGACGAACAGTCCAGCGACTTCCAGTGGGAACAAGAAGACCCCGTGGAGTTTTACTGCAGCCTGTCGTTGGGATATGGTTGTGGATGCAGAGCGTAGGCGGGAGCCGTTGAGTACGTCATCTCTGGGGACTGGAGGAGGCGACAATGGAACACCACCCTTTGTGACTACTTCTCTTACCAGCGCCTTAGCGTTGGGACAACGGCTGGTGGGCAGTTCGGCTGGGGCGGCACCCCCTCGAAAAGGATATCGAGGGGGCCCTAAGGTCTAGCTCAGGCGGGACAGAAACCCGCTGTAGAGTGTAAAGGCAAAAGCTAGCTTGACTGGATCCTCCACAGCAATGGGATTCCAGAGGCGAAAGCCTGGCTTAGCGAACATCAGGTCCTTATTGGTGGGGGTTGGATAGTGACAGAAAAATTACCCCGGGGATAACAGGCTTGTCGCGGGCGAGAGTTCACATCGACCCCGCGGCTTGGTACCTCGATGTCGGCTCTTCCTATCCTGGCCCTGCATAAGGGGCCAAGGGTGAGGCTGCTCGCCTATTAAAAGGGAACGTGAGCTGGGTTTAGACCGTCGTGAGACAGGTCGGATTTTATCTGCTGGGAGTGTTGGATGTCTGAGGGGAAAGGGTCCTCAGTACGAGAGGAACGGGACGCTGTGGCCTCTAGTTTACCGGTTGTCTGACAAGGCACTGCCGGGCAGCCACGCCGCGTAGGATAAGAGCTGAAAGCATCTAAGCTCGAAGCCTCTCCTGAAAAGAGGCAACCATTCCCGTACTTTACGGGTACGAAGGCTCCCATAGAAGATGGGTTTGATGGAATCGGGGTGTACGCTGGAAGATTTCGGTCGACCAGTTCAGCCCGCGGTCCCCAATCGCTTAAGGTGTCAGATTAGGTAGTATCTGAGCGATATTTGGTGAATATATCATGATACTTTACAAAACGTGTGTTTTTATTGGCCTATGTATGGTAAATTGCTGATTATTAACTATGTTAAACATACATTTTATTTTATTTCAATAGCTAATTTTTTTAGAAACTTTTGTTTTTATAATCGTTATTAGGTTGTGGAAATTTAATGATAAATCTTAATGTTGCATTTATTCTAACTCTTTTAATAACTTAACGTTCTAGCCTTTTTTACCTATTTTACACTTCTATGAAAATTTTGTTTATTACTGTCATAAAACTGGTTTTTTTGTTATTTAAAACTTTAAAAATCTGTTTTTTCCTTTATTACGGTAGACTATTTTTATAAATATACTCAAGAATTCTGAATTTAGTTTTTCATCTTTTATATCTCACTTTATTTCAAAGGAATTGCATATTTCTTCTACAGTTCTATTCAAAGTTAATTCTGCAATATCTTGACTATAATCAAGTATTCGTCTAGAACTATCCATTACTAATCTAAACATTGCTGCGTTGTTTGGGTCCATTTTCTTTATAGCCATGAGCCTAATGAGTTCATTTTCAAGTGGAATAAATGTTCCACGTTTTGCAATTATTTTTTCAGCATCATTATATCCCCTTTTAAACATGGCTTTCATTACTTCCTCAAATAATTCATGAGCTTTTGAGTTAAAATTTAGTATCTGTAAATAGACTTCTTCGTCTAATGGTTCTTTTATAAAAATAACTTCTTCGTCAACTTGCTTTTGCAAATTGGATAGATTGTTGATTATGTTGAGTGCATTTTCTGTGATGTTCTTAATATCATTAACAATAATTCTATATAACAAAAATTCCTTAGGTGTCTTAAATCCCAATTCTCTGAACATGTTTCTTGATATTCCAAACTTTAATTGGCGAACAATATACAACCCAAGTCTATTTGCATCGTTACGAGCAGCAATTACACTCTCAAAAAATTCTTTTTTGCGATTTTTTAATGCTAAAATTGTGTCTCTATTTGCTGAAAGCGCTATTATTGCCATTCTTCTAACAGCTTTCTCAATTGGGAACTCAGAGTGTTTAATTAGCGTTTGGAGAATAATCTCGTCTGCAGTTTCATCAATTATTTCTGCTCCTAGTAAAGTATTTCTTGAAAATTTCTTTATTTCATTCTTACTTTTTGTTGCGTCTTCTGCACCTTTAAAATGAATTCTTATTATGTCTGCACTAATAACATAAAGAGCTTTTATCATTCTGAGTGTTGCATGTAAATCTTCTTTTGCTGGTTCCACGTTAATATAGTATTCTTTTAATTTAAGGCTATTACTATCTTCAATTTTTTCTTTAATTTTTCTAGGGATTAAAGTTATTGTTGAATCGGTGTGGAGATTAAACGCAATTTCGCTTCCTTTTTTTAATCCTATATCTTTTACCCAATTTTTTGGAAGGGATATTATATAAGAACCTCGACCAGTACTTTGGACTCTTCTATATCCTAAATCTCTTTTTACCATTTACCTCATCAACACTATGTTTCATATATTATGTATGTTTCATTACTTTACATATAAATGATTTTCAACAAGATTATATGTAATATATGATATTGTTTATAGTAGCTCCGATTTAAGACTGATCAAAACGGACTTTAGCTAGTTTATAAGGTTTACAAAACTCAGACGTTTGTTGAGAATATCGATTAATCGAATCAATAATTTGAAATGAAGGGAAAAAAATGAAGAAAATTATAGCAAAAGAACAATTGTGTATGGGTTGTGGCCTTTGTGAAGTTTATTGCACAGTTGCACATTCTAAAACAAAGGATATAATTAAAGCTTATAATCGAGAAAGCCCCAGACCGACAAGTCGAGTAAATTTAGAAATTCATAAACCTGTTTCTTTTGCAATTCAATGTAGAAATTGTGAAGATGCTCCCTGTGTAACAGCTTGTCTTTCAGGTGCTATGACAAAAGATGAGGATTCAGCTTTGGTAGTTCATGACTCTGAACGATGTATAGGTTGTTGGACATGTATTATGGTTTGTCCTTATGGTGCTATTATAATGGATTCTTCAAGAAAAGTTGTTTCAAAATGTGATCTTTGTTCCGACTTAGATGAACCTGCATGTGTGAGTAATTGTCCTAATAATGCCCTAATCTATAAGGAGGTAAAATAACACTGTCAAAATATGTAATTATAGGTGGTTCTGCTGCAGGAATAGGAGCTATAGAAGCTATTAGAGAAGTCGATAAAGTAGGTGCAATCACTTTAGTTTCTGAAGAAGAATGTCCTTATTATTCTCGTCCAATGATCTCCGAGTTAGTTAGTGGAAAAGCTAATTTTGATAAAATGAAATGCCGTGAAGATACTTTTTGGAAGTCACATAATGTAAATGCTCTTACTGGTTACAAAGCAATATCTGTAAACATATCCCAAAAACTTGTTAACTTGGATAAAGGAGAACCTGTTAATTTTGATAAATTGCTTATTGCTACTGGAGGGAAACCATTTGTTCCAATTATTGAGGGCGCAAATAGAAATGATGTACTTACTTTTACCACTCTATCAGATGCTAAACTTTTAGATTCAAAACTCAAGACAGCTAAAAGTGCAGTTGTTATTGGAGCAGGTCTAATTGGAGTTAGTGTCACTGAAGCACTTGTAGATCGAGGATTAAAGGTCACGATGGTGGAATTAAAAGACTCTATTTTAAATTTAATTTTAGATGAACACTCTTCTGAAATGATTCAAAAAGTTATCACAGAAGCTGGAGTTACGATTGTAACAGGTCAAACTGTAAAAAAAATAATAAGTAAACCTGAAAACTCTCAGTTAGTTGGTGGAGTAATTCTGACTAATGGAGATCAAATAAACTGTGATTTAGTCATAGTTGCTATTGGTGTAATACCTCGTAAAGATCTTGTAGCAAATACCAGTGTGAAAACAAATAGAGGTATACTAGTTGACAAAACAATGAGCACAAATATTTCTGGCGTTTATGCCAGTGGAGATGTCGCTGAGGCTTATGATTTTCTTATTAAAGAGAATCGACTTCTACCGCTTTGGCCTTTGGCTCATTTGGAAGGCAAAATTGCAGGATACAATATGGCTGGAAAAAAAGCGATTTATGAGGGGGGTACTGCAATGAGTTCACTAAAATATTTTGACATGCCAATAATTTCATTTGGTATTACTAATCCAAAAGAAAAAGAACAATATGAAATTTTAGTAGAATATGATCAAGAAAAGAAAATCTACAAGAAAATATTACTAATGAATAATGTAATTGTAGGATTGACTTTTGTTAATGATATAAAAAAAACTGGCATATTTTTCCATCTTCTAAAGAATGCAGTGAATGTGAAAAAATTTAAATCGAGTCTTCTTTCGGAGAACTTTGGATTAGCCAATTTGCCCCCATCTTTAAGAAAAAAAATTTACGAGAGACAATAAAATGCGAAATTTAACAAAAACCAATAATCCTTATGGTGATGATAAAGACTTCTCTGGTTGTTCATTATTTGGAATGATGAATCTTGAAGGAAACCTGTTCTCATCAGATAAAATAGTTAAAGCTATTGAAAATATGCATGATAGGGGTAATGGTCAGGGTGGGGGATTTGCAGTATATGGTATTTATCCCGCTTTCAAAGATTATTATGCATTTCATATAATGTATCTATCAAAGCATGCGAAAGAAAAAACTGACAAAATACTGGCTGCATATTTTAATATAATTTATGATGAGGAAATGCAAACCAGACCAGCAAATGTGAGTAATCCTCCAGTGGTTTGGAGATATTTCGTTCAACCACGAAAGATACGGCCTAAAAACACGCTTGTTGAAGATTATATCCTTGAAAGTGTGATGAAAATTAATACCGAAATAAAGAACTCTTTTGTTTTTTCCAGCGGTAAGAACATGGGAGTTTTTAAGGGAGTAGGATTTCCTGAAGATATTGCAGATTTTTATTGTTTGGAGGATTACAAAGGTTATTTGTGGACAAGTCATGGTCGATTTCCTACTAATACTCAAGGTTGGTGGGGTGGGGCTCACCCTTTTAATATTTTAGATTGGACTGTTGTCCATAATGGAGAACTTTCTTCATATGGAATCAACAAGCGATATTTAGAGATGTATGGCTACAAATGTACAATGCAAACAGACACTGAAGTTCTAGCATATGCTGTTGATTTATTGATGAGAAAGCAAAATCTTCCCATTAATTTGGTTTCTAATATATTAGCTGCTCCTCTTTGGAATGAAATAGATTTAATGGAACCAAAAGAACAAGATCTAATTCGTACTCTACGTCAGACTTATAGTAGTTTATTGATGAATGGTCCATTTAGTATCATAATTGCGCATCATGGTGAGATGATAGGACTAACTGATAGGATAAAACTTCGGCCTTTAGTGGCTGGAACTAAAGATGATGTTTTGTATCTCTCTTCTGAAGAAGCTGCTGTGCGTCTTGTTTCTCCTAAACTGGATAAATTCTGGTCTCCTAGAGGAGGAGAGCCAGTTATTGGTAAATTAAAAAATCCTAGATTATTCGGCGACTCAAGTGTTTCGGAGGAAACTAGTAGATGAAGACCTTTCTATTACCTGAATACCTCGTTGAAAGAGATCAAGATCGTTGCATTCGCTGTAAAGTTTGTGTAAATCAATGCACTTATGAAACCCACAATTATGACGAAGAAGATGATATTATTCGTTGTAAAGATGAAAATTGCATAAACTGTCAACGTTGTGTTACTTTCTGCCCCACTCATGCAATTACAATAAAAAAGAATCCCAATAAGAGCCCTGATAATGCAAATTGGAGCTCTGAGGCTATTAGAGACCTTAAAAAACAAGCTGAGTCAGGAGTAGTTATTCTAACAGGTATGGGCTGTGATAAACCTTATTTGACCTATTGGGATCGTTTACTACTAAATGCTAGTCAAGTAACTAATCCATCCATTGATCCTCTAAGAGAGCCTATGGAAATTAGAACTTATTTAGGCTCAAAACCTGATAAATTGGAAATGGAGTTTGAAAACGACAATGTTGTTTTAAAAACAAAACTATCTCCACAGTTATGTCTTGAAACACCAATAATGTTTTCTGCTATGTCCTATGGTGCAATCAGTTTAAATGTACATGAAGCTCTCGCACGTGCTGCAGAGAAATGTGGAACCTATTTCAATACAGGAGAAGGTGGCTTAGATAAAAAATTGTACAAGTATGGATCTCATGCGATTGTTCAAGTAGCGTCAGGAAGGTTTGGAGTACATTCTGAGTATCTAGCCTCAGGTGCAGCAGTTGAAATCAAAATTGGACAAGGTGCAAAACCCGGCATAGGTGGCCATCTGCCGGGAGAAAAAGTTACCTCGCATGTAGCTAAAACGCGAATGATTCCTATAGGTACAGATGCTATCTCTCCTGCTCCTCAACATGATATTTACTCTATCGAAGATCTAAGACAGTTGATATACGCTTTGAAAGAAGCTACAAACTACAAGAAACCAATTTCAGTAAAGATTGCTGCTGTTCATAACTCTCCAGCAATAGCTACTGGAATGGTTCGTGCAGGTGCTGATATAATCGCTTTAGATGGAATCAGAGGCTCCACTGGAGCTGCACCAAAAGTTATCAGAGACAATGTTGGGATTCCTATTGAATTAGCTATTGCACGTGTAGATCAACGTTTACGTGAGGAAGGCATACGAAATAAAGCGTCTGTTGTAGTGGCCGGCGGCATAAAAAGTAGTGGTGATGTCATAAAGGCTATTGCTTTGGGGGCTGATGCTGTTTACATTGGGACTGCTGCATTAGTTGCTATAGGCTGTACAGTTTGCCAAAGATGCTATACTGGAAAATGTCCTTGGGGTATTGCTACTAGTGATCCATGGATTTCCAAAAGAATTAATCCGGATATAGCTACAGAACGTCTCGTAAACTTATTACATAGTTGGAGTTTAGAGATCAAAGATATTATGGGGGGTATGGGAATAAACGCTATTGAAAGTTTGCGTGGTAACCGATTAGCCCTTCGAGGGGTAGGTTTGACAGATACTGAACTGAAAATTTTAGGCGTAAAAATGGCTGGAGATTAAGTTTCATGAGTGAAGAAGAGAAAATAATATCGACATTTGATCCTGATTTTAGCTCTTTTATAAAATTTGAAAACAATGCTTGGCAAGTTGATGCTAAAGAATTGGCTTATAAAGAGCTTAATGGTGTTCTAAGAACTATTGTCCTAAATGGAGCAAAAAAAATTGATATATTCAATGTTTGTGGACAACGATATATTGGGACTGATTTGGATTCAGATGTTCAAATCAAAATATATGGGACTCCTGGAAATGATTTAGGTGCTTTTATGAATGGTCCTAAGTTAATTGTTAATGGAAATGCCCAAGATGGTTGTGGGAATACTATGAATGAAGGAGAAATAATGATTCATGGTCAAGGTGGAGACCTTTTAGGTCATTCAATGAGAGGTGGAAAAATTCTTGTCCGTGATGATGTAGGTTATCGTGTCGGTATCCACATGAAAGAATATCTTGGCAAAAAACCAAACATAGTGATAGGGGGTACTGCCCAAGATTTCTTAGGTGAATATATGGCTGGTGGCGTTATCTTAGTTTTAGGTTTAAATTTGCGTAAAGGAGACTGTTGCAAAGCCCGGTTTGTGGGTACAGGTATGCATGGAGGAGTTATTTATGAACGTGAAAAAATTCTTGAAGTGGGAAAAGGTACAAAACTTATGGATATTGGTAAACGGGACAAATGTGCAATTGAGACTTTAGTTCAGGAGTTCTGTAAAAATTTTAACTTGGATTTTGACAATATTATGAATGCAAAATTTCATAAAATTGTGCCAATTTCCAAAAGACCGTATGGAAACTTGTACTCTCAATAGTTGCTTCTTTTTTAAGAAAAATTAGTAGAAGTTGTGAGCTTCTTTTCTTTTTTCTGTTTCTATATTGAATCGAAGTACTTCGTCAATTATTTCCACATTTGATAGCAACATTCGCCTGCAACAGTATTTTTTAAGACCTAAGCTGTCCAATACGTCACTAGCGTTTTCGCCTGTTTTTATTCGTCGAGCGAATTCTTCCCATTTGTCACCGACAAGTTTTCCGCAAGTAAAGCATCTTACAGGAATTATCATTATTTTATTCTCCTATCTGTAACTCTTCTGATCTCTTGCTCTAGCGCCAGGGCCACCAAATTTCTTTGTTTCCTTTCTTCTTGAATCCCCTACAATCATTGTTCTATCATATTCAGCGAAAACCGTTCGTAAATGGCTGCTCTTTGTCCATTTGAGTAAGCCATTAGCTACTGCCATGCGAGCAGCTTCTGCTTGTCCCATATAGCCGCCTCCTGAAGTCTTCACATCCATGTCCACTTGCTTCCAAATCTCTTCACCAGCTTGGATTAATGGTTCCATCATTTTTTCTCTAGCAATTTCAGGTTCAACAATTTCAATAGGGATTTTATTTATTCTAATTCTACCGCCACCTGGTTTAACGATAGCTCTTGCAAGAGCTGTTTTTCTTTTTCCGCTAACAACTATAACTTTTTTACTCGGCATAATTATCTACCTGCATTCCATCCAATTTCTTTTGCAAGTTCTCCAAGAGTGAAATATGGGCAAGTAAGTTTTGATGCTTTTGCATCTTTTAATGTTATCGTTTGTTTTTCTTCAAACTCTTTTGGTATTCCTAAGAAAACTTTTAGTCTTTTATAGGCTGTTTTTCCTTTTGGTTGTCTAATTGGTAACATTCCCCTTACAGTTTTGCGCAATATTTTGTCTGGTCGTCTATAATGAAATGGGCCTCTTTTTGGTGAACCTACTTCAAGGAATTTTTTTGCATCAGCTACTTTGCTCCTTTTCTTTCCTGAGATGATAACTTTCTCAGCATTTAGTATAATCACTTTATTTCCGGTTAAAAGTAGTTTAGCAACTTTACTGGCCATCCTGCCTAATATTAGGCCTTCAGCGTTTACTATATTAATTGAATTTTGTGTAATTTGCATGTGATTCACCTGATTATTTTGACTTTTGTACCCTTAGGATTTTTTCCTACAAGTTCTTGAATAGTAACATATTTTGCTTTTGCGGCTTTAATTTTTTCTTTTGCTTTTTCAGATACGTTAAAACCAGCAATTGTTAATGAGTGATCCAGTTTGCCTGTTCCTAAGATTTTTCCGGGTACAATTGCTGTATCGTTATTTTGTGTATATCTGTTTATTTTGCTCAGATTAACACTTGTTCTTTGGGGTTGTGATTTGTTTAAGTACTTTGCTACATCAACCCAAATAGGTGCTTTGTTTTCCCGGGCTTGTTTTTTAAGGTGGCGAATAAGTTGTATACGCTCTGGATTTGTTGATTTGGTTTGTTTCACTTTATACTGGCCTCTAACTCTTCTTTAAATTCTGTAAGTTGATCTTTTAATATTTTGCTTGCTTCCTGTAGTATTCTTTCTGGAGGAAGTGCGCCTGTTGATTCTATGTTTATAATAAACGTGTTCTTTTCCCAACTGACTTTTAATGGAGGGCTCTTTTCTGGGCATTCTTCTACGCAATCCATACATAGATTACACGCTAAAAGATTTCTAACTTCAACTCGTTTTCCTTTCATTCCAAGTACTCTTTTAGGGCATATGTCTACACATTTTGAACAGTCTTTACAATCTTCGTTTGGAACGTCTATTTTTGGGAAATATTTGTAAGTACACGTAGAAACTGGTTGCCATTTTGCGTGTTTTTTACCTTTTCCAAGTCTTGCATAAGCTTCAAACTTTAGTTTTTGTCCTTTAGATAATTTTACAATAGGCACTTTATCCGAAGATGGAATAACGTTCGGGTTTTCTGAAACAAGATCTCCTGAATAAATAGTACGTGTTATGTCTGTAGATTCTGTGTCCATTGTTAGGGTTACCTGACAAAGATTACATCCAAATTCGCTCTTACATGAACACTCTTCAGGAAGATTGTAACTATCTAGATCTGTTTTTAAAGGTGTAAGTCCCAATCTATGCGCTATAATCTCATCTCGCAAAATTGAGGAGTTTTCAATCATTACAACTTCGTCAATTGCCATACTTGGAACTTCAGCAAGTGCTATTCGTCTTAGTGTATTCATTAATGGAACATCAGCATCTCTAACAATTAACCGAATAATCATATCGTCTTTTTCTAGGACTTCAATTTTCACTTGCTAATACTCTCCACGCTTTATGTCATTTATAAGACTGTGCGGTTCAATAGAAGTATCGGTGCATTATTTCAATTTTTCTATTAAGAGCAGGACAAACTTCGTTATTTCAATCATTTGATGTTATATAACTTTCCTTTACTTCTAACGTTTGAAGACGAAATGTGGGCGATGATAAAAACGTTTCGTAGTGTATATTGATTAACTATCGACTCTTTTTAGATATTTTTTAGTTATACAATTGAGTATTTGTAACTTTTTTTAGGTATTTATGCACTATATGTGGTTTATATTCTTCTATTTTAGATAACTATCTCTTGATTTTACATTCGCTTTTATTTAGAAATCTAGTTTTAATAAAAAATGATGTTAAACATTAAAAAGAAAATTGAAGAATTGTTAGACTCTTCTTCCTCTTCTGCCACCTGGTCTTCTTGTTCCATCATGAGGTACAGGTGTGACTTCTTCGATTCGTTCTATGCGAAATCCTGATCTAGCGAATGCTCTAATTGCTGCTTGAGCACCTGGTCCAGGTGTTCTTGGTCCTGATCCTCCTGGAGCACGCACTTTAATGTGAATGGCTGTTATTCCTTTATCTTGGGCCATTCCTGCTGCTGCAGAAGCTGCTCTCATTGCTGCGTAGGGTGAGGATTCCATACGATCTGCTTTTACATACATTCCGCCGCTTGTTCGTGCTATTGTTTCAGCACCAGATATATCTGTTATGTGAATAATGGTGTTGTTATATGAACTATAAATGTGTACAACTCCCCATTTTTCGCCTTTTTTACTGCTCATTTCTATCTTCTCCTCCTTCCTCTTCTTCCTCTCGGTGGAGGTCTTATTTCAATTTCCTTAGCAACATAAGATAATGATTGTCTTAGGGCATGTTCCTCATTTACGAAAGAACTTTTAGGTGTGTAAGTAATTTGTTCTTCTTCTTCTTTTAGAACATTATATCCTGGAATAGTTATTCGTCTATTTCCTATTGATATGTGACCATGTGATATTAACTGACGAGACTGAGAAATTGTTCTAGTTAGTCCTTTACGGAAAACTATTGTTTGAAGTCTACGTTCTAGTAAATCTTCTATTGTTAAATCTAAAACGTCATCTAAAACTGCTGTTTGTGGTAATACACCCAATTTTTTTAGACGCAAAAGTATTTCATTTTCCATTTTAGCTCGTTCTTCTAGAGTTTTGCTTATTAGTGAACGTGCTATTCCTCTAAACTTGGATAACTCAGTTTTCTTACGCCAAAGCTCATGTTTATTTCTTAAACCATATAGGCCAAGAAGTTTTAGTTCTTCTTCTAATCCCTCTTTAGTCCAACGATTACGTGGCGTATCATATTTTTTTCGTTGCTTTTTTGGATCTCCCATAATTATCTACCTACTATTTTCCTCCAGACCTGATTGATTTTTTCTTGACTCCGAGAGATTTTCCTGCTCTTCCAGTCGTTTTTGTTCTCTGACCTCTAACTTTTAGGCCATATGCATGGCGATATCCACGCCAAGACCTAATTTCTTTAGCCAAATCAATATCATTTTTTGTTCTAAAAATCAACTCTGAAGTGATTAGGTGCGTATCTTTTCCTGTTTTACTATCTTTTCTTGTATTGAGAAGCCAAACAGGTATACCAAATTTAGCTGGATCTTCAACAATTTCTTCTATTTTAGCTATTTCAGTTTCTGAAAGAAACCCTGCTCTTAAATTAGGATTTACTCCCGCTTTTTTAAGAATAGCATTAGCGAGGTTTAGACTTACGCCTTTGACCCTAGCTACACCATAAACTGTCTTTAGCGTACCAGGTACATCTGTACCCTTTATTCGGAGTATATATCGATATTCCTGTGACATTATTCTCATCCGTTCAAGCTTGAAGCTAACTACGAAAGGGAGTTATAATTTATTTAAACCTTCCTTTCAAAAACTTTACACATATTCATTTAATCAAGAGTAAGTTCAACCAATTAAGTTAATGATTCGAATTTAAAAATGTTTGGAAGCTTTGTTGTTGAAGGTGAAAACTTTACTATTTTTTTTTTAATTCTGCTGAAAATATGTTTCACTTTTGTATTATTATTGATATTAACTAATGTATATGGCATAGCTGGTTTATTAGACTCCATTTATTTTCTTGTTTACCTATTTTTTTAGATAATTAAAGGGATTGGCTAAACCCTGGATTAAATAGGAAAGGTTTTTAGTTAAGTTATCATATGAGAGACAGCAAAAGTGTATTGGGTAATTTGAGGTTGACATTATGTCTGTATTTGCTGCACCAGGTGCATATGATCGTGCAATAACCGTTTTCTCACCGGATGGACGACTATTTCAAGTTGAATACGCCATGGAATTAGTTAACCGTGGTGCAACAATTCTGGGAATTCAATGTGCGGAAGGAGTAGTTTTAGGCTCAGAAGAGAATATTGAACCTCTTGAGCAAGCTGAATCTTCATGGAAAATCTTCAAAATTGATGAGCACGTTGCAGTCGCTATTGTTGGTTTAAGTTCAGACGCTAGAGTACTTATTGATCAAGCACGAGTAAATGCTCAAAGTAATAAATTAACTTATGATGAACCTATAGATCTTGAGGTTGTTACAAAGAAAATTTGTGATATAATGCAAATGTATACGCAACATGCAGGTGTTAGGCCGTTTGGTGTTTCGATATTATTTGGTGGAATAGATAAGACCGGTGCACGTGTTTTTGGAACGCATCCAAGTGGTACTTATAGAAGTTATAAAGCAGCTGCTTTGGGAGCTGGAAGAGAAACAGTTATACCAATTCTAAAAGAAGAATATCGCGATGACCTGAATTTAGAAGAAAGCATAAAGTTAGCAATAAAATGCTTAACAAAAGCTTTAGAAGAAAGACAATTGTCAACTAGAATTAAGATAGCAGTAATTCCAAAGAAAACAGGAAAAATGGAAATGTTATCTGAAAAGAAAGTGGCAGGTTATCTGAAAGAGCTGGGTTCGAGCAAGTGACAATTTAATGAGTGAGAAGTATACCATAGCGCGGTTGACAAAAGACAAAGCGCATTTTGAAATTCTAGTGAAACCACAAAATGCTCTAAGTTATCGCAACGGAAAACTTTCTGCAATAAGCACTGTTCTGGTGACCGATCAAGTTTTTTCTGACGCAAATAAAGGTAAGAAAGCATCAGAAGAACAAATGCGAACAGCTTTTGAGACCATTGATCCACTTAAAATAGCTGACATAATTCTTAAGAAAGGAACTCTTCAACTAACCACTGAGCAAAGGCGGAAGATGGTAGATGATAAAAGAAAACAAGTAATCGATTTCATATCTCGTCAAGCAGTTGATCCTAAAACTAATCTTCCTCATCCACCAATGAGAATAGAAAATGCTATGGAACAAATCAGATACCTTATAGATCCATATAAGCCTGTGGAGGAGCAGGCTAGGGATATAATAAAGTTACTTAGGCCTATATTGCCTTTAAAAATTGAACAAATATCTGTTAGTGTGACGATTCCTGTACAATACGCTGCAAGAGCTTATGGATCAATAAAGAATTTTGGAGAATTAAGATCCGAAGAATGGCGAGCAGATGGCTCATGGTGTGGAATTATTGAACTATCTGCTGGAGCTTATTCTTCTTTCCTAAATAAGTTAGGAAACATCACAAAAGGAAATGGAGAAACAAAAATAATTAAATAAAAAAATTTGAATTGAGGTTAGTATTTATATGCCAACATTTTTTGAAAATAAACAATTAGTAATACCTGGCGATTTGCTTGCTGAAGGTGAGTACTTTGCTGGAAATAATACATACAAAGAAGAAAATAAAATATATGCTTCAAGAATCGGCCTTGCAGATGTTGCTAATAAGCGAGTAAACATAGTTGCTTTGAGAGCCTTTTACTTCCCAAAACCTGGAGATGTAGTTATTGGAACAGTTAAAGAAGTTGGGTTTAGTGGCTGGACAATAAATATAAAATCGCCTTATACCGCTATTCTGAGAGCTTCAGATGTGTTAAGTAGGTCCTTTAAACCACAAAATGATGAATTATCACAAGTTTTATCTGCGGGAGATTTAATAGTTGCCAAAGTAGCCTCCTATGACAGGTTCCATGATCCACAATTAACCGTTGGGGAGCCAGGTTTAGGAAAGATAACCAAAGGTCAGATAATGCACGTGACACCCACGAAAATTCCTAGAGTTATTGGCAGACAAGGATCTATGATATCTATGATTAAAAATGAAACGGGTTGTCAAATAATTTTAGGTCTAAATGGAACAATCTTACTCACTGGGAAGACACCAATAAATGAAGAACTGGCTATGGCCGCTATTAATAAAATTGAAGAAGAATCCCATACAAGTGGTCTAACTGATCGTATTACAAAATTCCTTAAAGAAGAAAAAGCAAAGATGGAGAAATAATGAATGAAAGATAAAACTAAAAAACTACTGAACAAAAAAGGTCTTAGACTTGATGGTAGAAAACTTGATGAATTAAGATCTGTAAAAATCGAAGTAGGTATCCTACCAAATGCTGACGGTTCAGCATATATTGAGCATGGAAAAAACAAGATTTTAGCAGGTGCTTTTGGTCCTAGAGAAATGCATCCTAAACATTTACAACGTGCTGATCGAATGGTGTTGAGATGTAGGTATCATATGGCACCTTTTTCGGTACCTGAGCGTAAATCTCCAGCACCTTCAAGAAGAGAAAATGAGCTATCAAAAGTAATTAGAGATTCTCTTTTGCCCTCATTATTTGTTGAAAATTATCCTCGAACAGGTGTGGATCTTTACATTGAAGTTCTGCAAGCTGACGGTGGAACTAGATGTGCCAGTATAACTGCTGCTTCATTGGCGTTAGCAGATGCTGGATTACCAATGCGTGATATAGTAGTTGCATGTGCTGCGGGCAAAATTAATGGGAAAATAGCTTTAGATCTTATGGATACTGAAGACAAAGTAGGTGATGCAGATGTTCCTGTAGCTTATATGCCTAATTTAAATGCTGTAACTCTTTTGCAAATGGATGGTAAGCTGTCCATAAAAGAATTTAATGAGGCTGTTAAAATGGCAATTGAAGGATGCAAAAAGATTTCCGATATACAAAAGGAAGCTCTAAAAACCAAATATAAAGTCATTAAACAAGAGGAGGTAGAAGAATAATGTCATCATTACTAACTCGCGTGAAATTAAAACAAATAGAACAATCCATTGAGAACGGAAAAAGACTAGATCAAAGAGGCTTATCTGACTTCAGAGAATTTACAATTGACCAAGGAGTTATTGAAAAAGCCGAAGGCTCTGCAAAAATTTTCCTAGGAAAAACTGAAATTCTTGTTGGTGTAAAAATTGAAACAGGAAAACCTTTCCCTGATACACCTGATAATGGAGTACTTACTGTAAATGCAGAACTTGTACCTTTAGCTTCAGCGAAGTTTGAGCCAGGTCCTCCAGGTGAACAGGCAATTGAATTGGCCAGAATAGTTGATAGGGGAATTCGTGAGTCAGGAGCTATCGATACAGCTAAACTTTGTATTGAATCTGGAAAGAAAGTATTTGTTGCATTTGTTGATATTTATGTGCTCAACCACGATGGAAACTTGATAGATGCTGCCGCTTTAGCAGCTGTTTCAGCTTTGATAAATGCAAAAATGCCTAACTATGAAATAGTGGACGACAAAATTGTAATCAAGCAAGGATATACTCCTCTACCAATGAAAGATCATCCTGTAACAGTAACTATTGGAAAAATAAACGACAAATTAATTGTTGATCCCGGACTAGAAGAGGAAGATGTAATGGATTCAAGACTTTCTATAGCTTTTACCGATGATGGAAATATCTGCGCTGTTCAAAAAGGCGGTGCTGGATACTTTACAGTTGAACAAACAATTGAAGCGACAAAATTAGCGCAATCAACCGTTGAATCACTTCGAAAAAAACTTAAATGGTGAAAGATTTGGGAAAGACAAAAAAAGTAGGTCCAACTCAGGGTTTTGGAGCTCGTTACGGCGCTAGCGTTAGAAAACGTTACATAAAAGTGGTGGTTGGTCTTAAGAAACCCCATAAATGTCCTCAATGTGGCTTTATGAGAGTTAAACGTGAAAGTGTAGGAATCTGGAAATGCAAGAAATGTGAATATACATTTACTGGGGGAGCTTATACTCCAGTGACAAAATTAGGTATTGTTGCTAAACGAGCAGCTAAAAGTGCTAGTACCGACATAACTGCTCCAAAGATTAACCAATAACCGAAAGGTTTTGGTTCCTACTTCTAATCTTTTTTTTTAGATTTTAAAGATATATTTGTTTCATTTGTTTATTATAACAATTAAAATGAAAGCGAAAGCTACTGTGAATATCAATATATCCTCCGATAAACATCTAATTTCAATTCTCAAAGCTTTAAAGCCAGAAACAAAAAAACTTGGCAATCGTTCAAAAGTTAACATAAACAAGGAGGGATCATTCATAATTCTGACTGTAGAATCTAAGGATACAGTTGCTTTACGCGCTACTTTAAATACATACCTCAGATGGATAGGTTCTGCAATTGGAACTCTAAAAGTTGTTACAAATAAATAAAATTTTTAGTATTCTTTTAAGCTTTGTATTCATCAAAACATATCCATTGCTGTGGTTTTTGTTTTAGTAGACTGATTGAATATATTCTCTTCTTCTAAATGTGATCCCTAATCTTTTTGCAAATTTTGCAATTTTTCTTGTATCGACATCTGAGAAAGCAACTGCAGTCACTTCTACTACAAATTCGTTTTTTGCTTTTTTAATGAAATCAACTACAGCACTGTATGCGTTATCAAATTGGGGTTGGCAAATGTTTGTATATTTTTTTTCTTCACTTGCATTAAGACTGACGCTGATTTTGTTAATTCCTGCTTCTTTTAATTCTTTTATAACGTTTTTACCTGGATTAAGCAAATACCCTTGACCATTAGTGTTAACTCTGAACAAAAGAGGTTTTCCATAATAGCGTTTTATCCATCTTGTGATTTCTAAAAGCAAATTGAGTCTTTCAGTGGGTTCTCCAAATCCGCAAAAAATAGCTTCAGTCCAGTTTTTTGTATTTAATACTTCCTTTAGTTCATCAATAATCTGGATGGATGTAGGCTCTTGGTGTGATTCGAGTCTAAAATCTCTTATTCCTTTTTTGAAGTTTTTAATACAGAATTTGCATTTATTTGAACATTTATTTGTGATGTTCAAGTAGAGTTTATCATCAATCCAGTAGACAAACCTTGTTTTTTGATTCTGTTCCATTCTATTCCTCAGTATATTGTTATAGGCCATTTACATATTGTAATCTTTTGTTATCCCATTAATTATGAATGTTGGAAAAATTGCTTTTTTAGTAGTTAAATTTTAATCCATTAATCTTAAATGACTTTTTGTTATTTTTTATAAAAAAAACCTAACTTCCGAATGGTTTTTGTTTTTGACTAATTTATTAGATTTAGGTGAAATTTGGTTCCGTTAATCTCACAATTTGACCCTTGGAATTCCGGAAATTGTACCTGTTTTTCTAAACTATCCTTTAATCCCTATACTGGATGTGACCACAATTGTGTTTATTGTTATGCTTCAAGTTATATTCCTCAATTCTCCAATTGTAGACCTAAAAAAGACTTATTTCATAGATTGGAAAAAGAAGCGTCAAAACTAACTGGTGAAGTAATTTCAATAGCAAATAGTTCGGATCCATATCCGTGTTTAGAAGCTAAAAATAAATTAACAAGAAATTGTCTGAAAATCCTTTCTCAAAATGATTGTCTAATTCAAATAGTAACCAAATCTTCTATAGTCACCCGAGATATCGATCTATTAACTAAACTTCCATGTACCGTTTCATTAACAATTACAAGCGATGATGACACCTTAACCAGTTTGATAGAACCAAATGCTCCCCTTGCTTCTGAAAGACTAAAAGCGATTGAAAAATTGGTAGCCCAAAATATACCTGTGTCTGTACGTGTAGATCCTATTATCCCTATGTTGAATGATAAACCTGATAGTCTAATTGCTAAGCTTTCGGATCTTGGTGTCAAACATATAACAACTTCAATTTATAAAGTGAAACTCGATAATTGGAAACGTTTTTCTAAAAAATTACCCTATATTTCAAAACGTATTAAGCCACTATATTTTGAAAGAGGAGAAAAAATAGGTACTTATTTTTTTATTCAAAAAGATCTCAGATTAAAGATACTAAAAAACATCAAACATATAGTTCAGAAAAAAGGAATGAGTTTTGGTGTTTGTAGAGAAGGGTTTCAATATTTGAATACTGCTTCATGTGATGGTCAATCTTTGTTTCCTTCTAAGAGGTGAATAATCTTTGGTGAACTCTAGAATAGTAATGCTTGCAGATTTGGATTACTTCTTTGCACAATGTGAAGAGCTTAGAAATCCTGAACTCAAGACTAAACCAGTTGTTGTTGGTGTTTATTCAGGTAGAACTGAAGACAGTGGAGCTGTTAGTACTGCTAATTATATAGCAAGACAATTTGGAGTAAATTCAGGGCTCCCATTGCATCTAGCAAGGAAGAAACTTCAGAATGTGGCTGCTGTTTTTTTACCTGTTGATTTTAACTATTACAAACAGATTTCAGACAAAATAATGTTTTTTTTAAGATCTTATTCTGACGTTTTTGAACAGGTTGGAATAGACGAAGCCTATTTGGATATTTCTGCAAAAGTGAAAGGAAATTTTAAGGCTGGAGGTGTTTTGGCTGAAAGAATTAAGACTGAGGTGAAGAAGAAAGTAGGTATTAGTTTTTCTGTGGGTATAGGTCCCAACAAGCTTATTGCAAAGATCGCTTCTGAAATCAATAAACCTGATGGTTTGACTGTTGTTGAACCTTCGAATGTAACAAGTTTTTTAGAACCTTTTCCTGTCCATCGTATTCCAGGTGTAGGGAAGAAAACTAAGGAAAGAATGAATAATATGGGGATTACTACTGTTGGAGATCTGGCAAAGTATGATATTCAAAGATTATGCGAATCATTTGGGCGAACTTTTGGTATATATTTTCACAATTCGGCCAATGGCGTAAATAATGATCTTGTTCATGAAGCAGTAAAATCAGAATCGATCAGTCGAATGTCTACGTTGAGAAAAAATACGCGAGATTTAGAAGTTCTGATAGATAAAACTGATCAATTGATATTTTCTATTCACAAAGATTTACTTACTGCACACTTGAATTTTAAAAGAGTAGGATTAACTGTGATCATGGCTGATTTAAGGATTCGCAGCAAATCAAAGACATTGTTAACCTCTTCTGATAATATGTCATTACTGCAAAAATATGTCAAGTTTTTGCTTGAATCTTTTTTATCTGAATCAAAAAAAGAAATTCGACGTATAGGTGTTAAAATTTCTCAACTTAGTGCAAAAGAAGAAAACCAGAAAAAGCTTAATGCTTTCTTCTAAACTTCAAGATATCTGAATATGTGGTTTTATTACTTTTAACTTCTGGATAATTCTGTGTTTTTTGTTGTTCTAAACTCCGTTTTTAAAAAAAAACGTTTATTAAGTCTTACGACTTATATTGTAATTGTTTTTAAAGAGACGATGAAAAATGAATTTTATCGAGAAAGAAAAACTAGAAACGTATCCTGAAATGCCCCTTCAAGTTATTACTGAAAATTTTATTGAAGATAACCTTGACATCACATCAGAAAGTTGCATCATGGATCTTTCTTTAGAACGAAAAAAAGAACAAGCACGCAAACCTATCTACTTAACAAGAATATAAAACCAGCAAAAGACCTGTCCCTTCAAAAAAATGTTTTATATCAGCGTGTCCTCTTCATTTTTATCTTTATTATTATTGGAGAATATTTATAATGAATTATAGTGAAGGAAAACTTGGTAGACTCTTTGTTTTAAGATTACATGATGGTGATCGTGTCCATGAAGTATTGGAATCTTTTGCTTCTGAGAAAAAAATCTCTAACGCTTTATGCTTCTTTTTAGGCGGTGTAAAAGAAGAAAGCAAAATTGTTGTTGGACCTAAAAAAGGCAACACTATCCCTCCTATACCTATAGTGACTTTACTTGAGGGCGTTCATGAAGCACAAGGAATAGGTACTATTATCAAAAATGAACAAGGAACACCTAAACTCCACATGCACACAAGTTTTGGGAGGGAAAATAATACTATTACGGGATGCATACGTATGGGCGTAGATGTTTGGCGAATTGGTGAGGTTATACTATTAGAATTAAATGATATTGTAGCGACTAGGATAAAAGATAAAGAAACTGGCTTCGACTTTCTAGAAGTTGGGACTTAATACTAATTTTTTAGATGCTATTTTATTTCTGTATTAACTAAATATAGCAACGAAAATTCTAGGCGGTTTTACTCCAAAATAAACCGTTTTATTTGTTATATCATCTAATAATGTACTAAATCTTCCTGATTCAAAAATTTGGCTTTGTATTTCAGACCACTTTAAGGTCGAGTTGAAAAAAGGTATTGCCTCTGCGTGTTCATATAAAAACACGAATTTCGTGTTCCTTTTTTCACATGAATCAATAAAATTAGTGATGTTAAAATCAAGAGTATATGTATCAACAGGCAATTCTGGATATTGCCATACAGTATTGTTTTTTGTATCTTTAGCTTCTAAGAAAAATTTTATCATATCTTGACTGAAAAGATTAAATGGCGCTAATACTACTATCGATTCATTGTAATCTAGACGTTCAGCAGCATAGTTTGTAGCTTCCCCGATTTGAACTTGGATTTGGTCTTTTTCAACCCATGAATATGCATCTAAACAACTTAGAAAAACTGAAGCTGATATGAGCAAAACGAAAATAATAGTTAAACTTTTTATTCCAAATTTCTTCCTCTGACTTGTTTGACTTATGCGGAAGTTTTTTTGAAGCTTAGAATAAATAAAATCAATCAAGTTAGCTGCTGAAATTGCAAGTATTGGAAAAAGTGGAATTACGTATCTCCAATGTTTATTTGCAATTATAGTAAAGAAAACAAAAACTACTCCAAACCATATTAACAAAAATTTATCTTCAACTTTTCTTCTTAGGGAAAATAATCCCAGACCTACAAGACCGAATAGATAGAGGAATAAAGAAATTGGATGGACATTCTCATAGGGCCATGTCATTTCTATAAAATAGAATATTGGAATAGGAAACCGTATACTGTAAAGAGATTTCTCAGGATTTCCTATGCCTATTGCATATATCCACTGATCTAGCATCCCAGAAGTATAAATTTGGTAAGAAACAAAGATCCATGGAATAACCACTAATACGACAGCAATTAATAATAGAGGTATTTTGGAAAGTTTTGTTCTTAGGTAATCACGACCTAAAATGAAGATACTTGTTAACATTATTAATCCTGCAATTATCATTTGATATTTGACTAAAAATCCAACACCAAGCATTAATCCACTAAAAATTAGATCTTTGTTTTTATGAGAACTCATCCAATTATAGAAGAAATACATTGACGTTGTGAAAAAGAAGACTAGCATGGTTTCAATCATTGCAACTCGAGATAACCAAACAAATCCTGGCATAACACCGAATAATAAAGCTGAAATCAGCGCGATTTTTTGTCCGTACATTTTATTTGCAATTTCAAATACGATAATTAGCGAAAGGACTGCAAATATCGCAGATACTAGTCTAGCTGTGAACACACTAATGCCATTAATTCCAAATAAAGACGCTGTTATCAGGTCAAATATTGGAGGATAAAAAGCATACGAAGCAAAATATTCTTGATATTCTCCTCTTAACAAAAGAGACCCGCCATTTAGGTGTGTAATTTCGTCCCATTGAACACCCATATAGGCCAGTTCTATCGTTACCAGTACTGTAAAGACTAAAATGAAAATCAAAAAAACTAGATGCCATTTAGTAATTTTGTTTTCAAACCACGCTGAAAACGATTTCAGCTTCAACTTTATTTTTTGGCTCCTTATTATTTTTTTGAGTATTAGGGTTGTGTAGATGCGAAGAAGACATATAAATAAATCTAAAGATTAGCAAATCCTTCTTCTCTGACTTATCGATATAAGTCAATTAAATTAAAAATTTTTATGTAATTTTAGGGCAAATTTATTGTGCCAACTACTCTCAATTTTTTCCCTTCTAGACGAGTTATTACTGCGCTGTCTCCTGAGTGATAAATTAGTTCTTTTTCTAGTTTTAAATTTAGAAAGGGATTTCTCCAGTTATCATTGTCAGTTATATTTTCTATTCTTGCTGGTAAGAATTGCATCCAATGTCCAACATGTAGTGTCATTTCGGTTTTTAATGGAGTTTGCCAATATTTGATTATTTCTGCTTGAGTTTTTAGTGAATTTGAGAGTTTTATAGTTGGGTCATTTGTTAGGACTGTTCCTCTGTCGAGATTTTTTGTTTCAATATTTTTTAGTGCCAACCCAACTCTATCTCCTTTTTGCGCTATATTATACTCGTCATCATGTTTTTGTATAGATCTTATTTGAGTTGTGTTTGTGCTTGGAAAAACTTTTACAGTTTCATGTTTTTTAATAATACCTTTAGCGACAATTCCTAAAGCTACTGAACCTACTCCTTTAACTTTAAATGAGTGATCTATTACAACACTCCCACTTGTTTCTTTTTCATTTGAAGTTTCGTTGGAAGCTTCTTGAGTAGCCTCTTTTAGCATTTGTTCTCTTATGCTTGAGGGTTCATCTTCGATGAAATCGTAGTCTTTTAGTATGGTTTCTTTTATCAACGGTTTAATTTTTTCAGGTTTTATGTAGTTTCTCAGAATAAAAGAACCTTTTTTTATTCCACAAGATTGTAACATGACAAGAGTTTCCCCGAAAAATGAATCAAGTTCATCTACCACTACTAATGCTCTTTTTGCTAACGTTGTAGAATAGAATAAAGGCGCCAATCTTTCTGGATATCGACTTGGTTCTAAGAAAGTTACCGTATCTTCCCCTTTTTTCAGGTTATACAATGTTATATCTGTAGATGTTCCTTTTTTGCCTAATTTATCAGCGTAACCTTTAGTTCCTAAAATAGATACAATAAGATTCCCCATTACTCATAACCTGTGAATTTATCGCACGAAGATACACCGCTAAGATAAGGATTGTGGAAAAATCAATAACAAATCGATGATTTATCTGCTTAAGAGTTCTATAATAAAAAAGATAAACAATTGAAAATTTTTTTAGCCAAACTTGTAGTGTTTTCTGATTTTACTTTTAATTTCCCAAGTGCATTGGAGACCTTTGGGGAACTCTACATAATCCCCTTTACCAAACTCAACTTCTCCCTCTGGAGTTTTAACAATTGCTTTTCCTTCAAGAATTAAACATGTTTCTTTTGTATCATATTCCCATGCGAACTCTGATTCTTCTTTTTCCCAGATTGGCCAGGATTTAGCTTCTGTAATTTCTTTTTCTGCGGGTTTTTTGATTTTAGGATTCATTTTTTTTATCACTTTTTCAGTTATTTTTACATTTAATAAATATTTAATTTAAATTTTTATTTTATTGAAAATAGATTCTTTTTGGTTTATATTCAATTAATTATGTAGAGAAAAATAATGCTGAAAAACATTAAGAAACTTTTAACTTTCGATATCTGGTAAATGTTCGAGAATTTTTGAGATGCGTTTGGTTAAGCTTTGATCAGTTTTTTGGGTTAATTCCATATTCTCAAAGGGTATAATGCTTTTCATAGCGAATCTTATTGGAATGATGTCATTATAACAATTCTCTTTGTTTTTACTTCGAACTTCGAAGTAGAGTCTAGTTGATTTTTTTTGTTTTTTAATTAATACTTTAAATTTTTATCTATTTTTTATTTGAAATTTAGTTATTTTTGTCATTGATTTCTTCTGCGCAGCAATAGACCAAGAATAGTAACTCCAGCTAAAGTAACTATAATGCCTGCGACTAAAATGTTCAATGGAAAAGCATCTGATGAAATCGAATATATTCTTAGATCTGGGTCACATAATGCGGAAACATACATGCAACCAACAGCAACAATTTCTACTGTTCCATCATTATCGATATCTCCTGTTTGAACATTCCAAGCAACTACTCCCTCACCCACAGTCCATTCCTCACTATTCTTGAGAATCAACTCTTCTCCATTCCAATTCCAAACCCTTAGTTGGGCTTGTTCTGGAGGCGCATTTACATCATTAAAACCGCCATAAGCCCCTGCTAATCCAGCAGTTACAATATCTAATTGGTTATCTCCATTAACATCATCCAAAGAAATAGCTTTCACTTCAGTAATATCGTCTGTTATCCACTCTTGACTATTTTCACACGCTATTTTTTGATTTGACCAATTCCATATTTTTAATTGTGCATTAAATTTTTCGCCATCAAACGCAAAACCACCAGTTACCATTTCTAACATGCCATCATCATCCACATCAGCTACTCTGAGATTATTTACAATAGTATTTCCCATCGGATCCCCAGTAATAGTGACTCCATAAACATCTTCAACCATTCTCCACTCCATGCTTTCAATTAAAGAAAAATTTTCTTCATTCCAATGCCAGATACGCAATTGTCCACTGCTGTTCATTAAATCATTGTCGTATCCAGCAGTGATTATTTCTGCAATACCATCATTGTTTAAATCTGAGGTAACAACTGAAGTGGCTCTGGCATCACTAGCTGCACACCATTTAACACTGCCAGCCAAACTCAACACATCCTCCTTCCAGTTCAATACGGATAATTGGGCATATGTTTTTACATCATCACTACTTGAACCGGCAGTTATTATTTCAGATATGCCGTCATTATTAAAATCAAAAACCGAAATAGAGCCAGCAGAAACGCCCTCAAAATTTGATCTTAAAATAAGATCAGTTCCATCCCAATTCCAAATTCTAATTGTAGAATAACTCCCAGTGTCATTTGATATGCTACCACCAGTAATTATTTCAGGAACTCCATCTCCGTCTATATCTTCTGAAAAAATACTTCTAGTTACACCTAACCATTCTTGGCTTACTTCTAAAGTAAATCTTTCTCCATCCCAATTCCAAATCTTAAGCGGTGCTTTGATATCTGTCCTACTATAGTTTGCCATATCATAAGTCATCCCTCCAGTGATCAGTTCCAATGTATCATCATTGTCCACATCCCCAACAAAAAAATTGTAGGTTCCAAAATTACAGGTACCGCCACTACCATAAGTATCCCAGTGTTGCTCCCATTCTAAGATCATATTCTGAGACTGAGCACATAGCAATTTGATTTGAATTAAAGAGTACAACTAAAAAAACCAGAAAAGTCAGATTAAACAAAATAATGCGATGTTTCAATTCTTTTACAATCCATTTTTTTCATTAAAAACAATTTCTGGTTAAAGTACACTCTTCTAAATATAATTAATTTTCGTATGCAAAAAAAACCAGTTATGTTATGCTTTCAAGAAAAAAGGAATTTAGTATTCTATAACAAGTGTAATAGTAGCCCGGGAGAGAATCGAACTCTCGTCTAAGGCTCCAAAGGCCTTTATGCTTGGCCGCTACACCACCGGGCTTCCTTTCAGACTATTAGTGGGAACTATTAGATTATGTTTTCTTCTCCGTTAAGATATTCGCGTTCTAATAAATATTCTCAATTATTAATTGTGCAATTATAATCATTGTATTGTTTTTTTTGATACTAGAGATAACTCACTTTATGTTGTCCTTTTCATCTGTAGCTCTTTTGGAGTTAATTTTGTTTAGACTTTTATTTCTTAAACTACATATGGAATACCCATGGCAAAACAGTAAAACTTATATATGTGAACACCGCTTCGCTTAGTTTGCGTGGTCCTTGGACTGTTTTCATTAAACTTAATGAGGATAAAGTGAAGGTTCTGCGTGTATTAATGGAGCAAAAAAAATGAGTAAAAAACAAACATCCCCGCAAAACCGTCAAAGTAATAAATGTCAAGAATGCGGTAGTCCCAAATCGAGTTCATGATTATGATACTGGGGAAACTGTGTGCGGTGGTTGTGGTCTTGTTTTGTATGAAACAATGATGGATAAAGGACCAGAATGGCGTGCATTTACACAAGAAGAAAAAACTTCTAGAAGTCGTGTTGGTGTACCTACTTCATATTCTGTTCATGATAAAGGATTATCTACAGCAATAAGTCAAGTGGATCGAGATGCTTTTGGAAGAAAATTACCTCTAGCTACAAGGCTTCAAATGTGGCGTTTAAGAAAATGGCAAATTCGTTCCAGAGTACATTCATCCATAGACAGAAATCTAGCCCAAGCAATGGCTGAATTAGACCGTTTATCTGATAAAGTCTATATCCCATCTCAAATAAAAGAAAAAGCTGCTGTTATTTATCGTAAAGCTTTAGACAAAGGATTAGTTCGCGGAAGATCCATAGCCGCTATAGCTGCTGCAGCTCTATACGCTGCTTGCCGAGGTAGTGCAACACCAAGAACCTTGCGCGAAATATCTGAAGCAAGTCTGGTAGATAAGAAAGACGTTGCAAGATGCTACAGGCTTTTACTCCGCGAATTAGATATTCACATGCCAATCGCTGATCCACTAACATATGTCTCTAAAATTGCTGAACGAACAGGGATTTCAGGCAAAACACAAGGTTTAGCTATAGCCATACTAAGAGATGCCCGAAAAAAACGAGCTGCTGCCGGAAAAGATCCAATGGGATTAGCTGCTGCAGCTCTATACATAGCCTGTTTGAAAAACCATGAAAAGAAAACACAAAAAGACATTGCTGAAGCTGCTGGAGTAACAGAAGTTACTGTACGAAACAGATACAAAACTTTAAAGAAACAATTAAATCTGACAACGCCAGATTAGCTTTTTATTAACCCTCATCTTCTTTTTTTTCAAGTTCTAAAATTATGGGTCCAATATATCCACATTTATCACAAATATATTTGGTAGGCATTAACCAAGTATCAAAACGACTAGAAATCTTAATGTCAGGGTTACAACATTTTGGACAAAAAATTTTCGAAGGACTTCTATGTTTCATATTTTTAAATAATTCATTAACGTTGCGCATCAATTTCATTGTGTTTTTGGCACCAAACTAAAAAGATTATTGAAGTTCAATATTTTCTTCAGGATAACCCATTTTCTTAATAAGAAAGTCGCGAACTCTATCCCTATGATCTCCCTGAAGCATTATTTGCCCATTCTTTGATGTTCCACCACATGCACAAAAATTCTTCAATTTTTGAGCTATATCAGAAATTTTTGTAATCTTATCTTCCATACCATCAACAACAGTATTAGACCTGCCAAATTTTCTAGTTTCAAGTCTAATGCGAATCCTTTGCTGCTCTTTTTCGATATCACCACAAACGCATAAATCGTTTGGAAGTCCACATGTCGAACAAACTTCACCCATGACGCTCAAAGCTACCATGGTCATTGAGATATATAAAAGTTTCAAAACTATTTTCTAAAAAAACTACCTAATTTTTAGGTTAAATCACCTCTGGATCCGTTTGGATTGTTACAGAAGAATTAAATCTAATTCAATTTTAAATATAACTTATGAATGGCTTTTTTAATTTTTTCAAAGAAGAAAACATGAGTTTATTTACTGACTTTTATGAATTAGCCATGTGTGCAAGTTACTTTGATAATAAAAAAATTGAACTAGCAACATTTGACTTATTTATTAGAAATATGCCAAAAAACAGGTCATATTTCTTGTTTGCGGGTTTAGAACAAGTTCTTTTATTCTTAAAAAATATTAAATTTACTGATAAACAACTTGATTACCTTAAGAAACAAGGTTTTAATGCTGATTTTTTAGTTTATCTTCAAAATTTTAAATTTACCGGTGATGTTTGGGCTATTCCAGAAGGAAGCATAACTTTTCAAAATGAACCTCTAATTAGAATTACCGCACCTATAATAGAAGCTCAAATAGTAGAAACCTTTCTTCTTAACACCATTAATTTGCAAACGATGATTGCCACAAAAGCTTCTAGAATAGTTGAAGCCGCTAAGGGCAAGTCAGTAATTGAATTTGGGCTAAGAAGAGAACATGGTATTGATGCAGGGATGAAAGTTGCACGCTGCAGCTATATTGCTGGTTGTGAAGGAACATCCAATGTTTTAGCTGGAAAACAATATAATATTCCTCTTTTTGGAACTATGGCACACTCTTTTATTATGTCATATAAAAAAGAAATCGATGCTTTTCGAGCTTTTACTACAACTTTTCCAGATAAAACTACCCTTCTGATCGATACTTATGACGAAATTACTGGAGCGAACAATGCTATTCTAATTGCTAAAGAACTTGAAAAGTTAGGATATAAACTGGGCGGTGTTAGACTGGACAGTGGGGATTTAACAAAAAATAGCAAAAAAATAAGAAAAATGTTAGACACTAACAATCTGCCATATGTTAAAATCTTCGCAAGTGGTGATCTGGATGAATTTACAATCACTGACTTATTGAAAAAAAATGCTAGAATTGACTCATTTGGAGTTGGAACAAAATTAGGTACATCTGCAGATAGACCATATTTGGATGTGATCTATAAACTCTGTGAGATAATGGACAGTAAAGGCACTTTTTCACCTATTATGAAACTGAGTGAAGATAAAGCAACTTTTCCAGGAAGAAAACAAGTGTATAGATTCACTGATGATTTTGGCAAATTTACTCACGACATAGTTGGTCTAGACAAAGAGAACATAATCGGAGACCCTTTACTAATAAAAGTAATAGAAAAAGGAAAACTAATCTACGATCTGCCCACACTTGAGGCAATACGTAATTATGCAAAAGTAAGTCTGCGAAAACTTCCAAACAAATATAAAATACTCAATAATCCTCAAAAATACCCTGTACAATTAAGCCAAAAGTTAGAAACACTAACAAGAAAATTAGCTACACAACTCAGAAAAAAAGATAATTAATCAAAAAAATTAGAATACAACCCAAGTTAGCAAATTAATAAACGCAACTTCTAACACTGAGGCAATACAAAATATTCCATATATATACGCCAAACTTTTTACTGAAAGCATTCTACTCAAAGTTTTTTTAATTGCTAAATAAATTCCAAAACCTTCAACAATTCCTATTGGCAAACTAATTGACAACATCAAAGGCAAAAATTCAAGGTTCACTTGACCAATGATTAAGGTTGCACCACGAAGAATACTTATAAAAACTATTATGCAAGCAAAAATAATTGCAAACATTTTTGGATGTGTTACAATGATATCTGCATATTTTTCTCTCTTAAAAAAATCTAAGAAAACAAGTCTGACATAAAATGACATGCCCAACACAATTAATGATATTACAAGTGCATTATGAGCAAACAACATTAAAACAGCCAAAAACGAATTTTGAAGAATTTCACCAAGAACTCCGAAGAAAAAAATGTTTTCTAAATACGCTAAAACCAAAAAAGCTACAAAAAACAACCCTAAAAATGCTGTATTTCTCTTGTTGTACAACTTTTTTTCTCCAAGCATAGCACTTATTCAAATAAAAATATCATAAAAGTTTTGTGAACGCTCTATTCTGAACGAAGTTCAGTATTCACTTATTTATTTTCCACCTTTTTTCACTCATACAATTGGCAAATCTTTTAATTCACTTCAAAACTGAAATGGCAAACACTTAATAATCTTCTACCTGAAGGATATTTGCTATCAAAAAGGGGAATATATAATGCAAAATAACCCGGCTATAGTTTCTGTTGGCCGAACAAAATTTGGAGAGCATTATGGAAAAAAGCCCGAGAAGCTTATAGAAGAGGCATGGTTAGTTGCTTCAAGCGAGTGTCACTTGGAAAGAAAAAATCTAGAAGCTTGCTATCTTTCAGATTGTTTCCTTCCAATCACTAACAAACTAGGTTTGGAGGAAGGTTTTCTATCAGAACTCACTCAACTTCATGTACCCATGGAGGCCACCAGCTCTGTTAGTGCTGCTTTGTTGGCAGCTGTTAACGCAATAAAAGCTGGAACCTATGACACTGTCTTGGTTGGTGGAATAGAGAAGATGACTGATAGATGGGATAAAATTCGTGATGACCTTATGCTTCTTGAAGACCCATGGAGTTATTATGCAGGTTGTACACCAGAAGCAAATCATGAACTTATGCTAAGAGCATACATGAACAAGTATGGAATAACTGGGGAAAAAATCGAAGAATTAAATCTTGCTTTGGCAAAAGTTTCAGTAAAAAATCATGCGCATGCACTAAAAAATAAATTTGCGCAATTTCACAGAAGAATAACCATCGAACAAGTTTTAAGTGCAAGAAAAAACGCAAAAAAACCATTGGGATTATATGATTTTGCACCTATTTCTGATGGTGCTTCAGCATTAATACTTACTAGTGCACGTCTCGCGAAAAAAATGACTGATAACCCTATTTATGTTCTTGGTAGTTCATCTGCAACAGATTTTCTAACTTATCCTTCACGAGAAGACCTTACTGGCTTTTCTGCAACCCGAAATGCAATGAAAAAAACTTTAAAGATGGCTAATCTTTCCCCATTGGATATTCAGTTGGCTGAAATATATGACCAATCTACCATAATGGAACTAATTTCATTTGAAGACTTAGGGTTTTGTGAAAAAGGTACTGCTTGGAAATGTATACGTGGTAGTTGTGAAGATTATGACGGATATTATGAAACAAACGGAAAAAAAATATTTGTTAACATGAATGGTGGTCTAAAAGCAGATGGAAATCCTATAGGTGCAACAGGTGGTGCTCAAATTTTTGAAGTATTTAAACAACTTAGAAATGAAGCTAATGAACGTCAAGTTATAATAAATGATAAACCACCGAAAATTGGGTGTATTCAGGAACTTGAAGGCTTTGGTACTAAGGCATACATTACCATTTTAGGAGATAAATCAAGTGAGTAGCGAACCTATTGAAAGAAGAGTTTCTTATATTGGGGATTGTTTGAGAGCCTGTAGATGTGGTATTTGTGGCAAAGAATACTTCGAAGTAAGAGACTATTGTGGCAATTGTGGAAGAAAAAGTTTTGGAAAAATGAAAAACATTACTTTATTCTACGATAAAGGAAAACTCGAACTCTGCACACTAATAAATGAGCCTACAAACAAATTTCGAAAGTTAGGCCGTTATATCTATGGAATAGTTTCATTTCATGACGGTAAAATTAAAGTTCCAGGAAGAATCACCGATCAAATTCTAGCAAACGATCAAATTATTGATTTTTCCAAACTTGAAGGAAGAGAAGTTATTCCAAGATTTAGGAGACGTTATTCTGTTGGTGCTAGTGAGGTCATTCCAACAATTTCTTTAGCTTTCACATTTGCTGATGAATATTATCCCCATCAAGAATACAAAATAATTGCTCCAAGCAAAGAATACAAACTTCCAGGTATTGTTGGTTATGGTGTTTATACTTCAAAGTTTAGGATCAAAGAAAATCGTATTGAACGTGCAGTTCCTTTTATAGATGAGGACTCAGTAACTGCGGCAGTTGAAGCTGGTAAATTTGCTTTGATACATTCAGCAATTGACAGTGCATCAATAGGCAAAGTCTATGTGGGTTCTGAATCCAATCCTTATGCAGTTAAACCAATAGCGTCAAAGGTTGCACAAGTCTTAAGGTTAGGTGAAGAAGAGGACGATATGCAAGCAGTTGATGCCGTGGATACTGAATTTGCTTGTAAAGCCGCTTCAAGCATGTTTAAAGATGCAGCTTCTCTTGTCAATTATCCAGAATCTGGAATAAAATATACTATGGTTATAGGTGCAGATAATTCTCAGTCTGCACCAAGAGGGTGTCCAGGAGGCGAACTAGATAATTTTGTTGGTTTTGGCGGAGCTGCTTATATTTTTGGGAAATCTGATGTTATCGCTGAAATTGAAGGCTGGTACTCAGTAACTTCTGATACTCCAGATTTTTGGAGAAGAGATGGGCAACCCTTTCCTTTACATGGAGGAAGATTCACTGGTGATCCAGCCTATTTTAAACATGTAAAAAAAGCCACCACAAAACTTATGGAAAAATTCAATCTCAAACCAGAAGATATTGACTATTTTGTCACACATCAACCAAACCCTAGCTTTCCTGTTAAAGTTGCAAAACAACTAGGATTCAAAGAAGATCAATACTCGATCTCACTTCAAGTGAATAAATTTGGGAATACATATTCTGGGTGCTCACCAATAGGTTTAGCTGCAGTTTTAGACGTTGCCCAACCTGATAATCGAATTTTAGTGACTAGTTATGGTTCAGGTGCAGGAAGCGATTCATATTTGCTTAGAACCACCAACCAAATTATTGAAAAAAGAAAACGGCAAAAAATAAATATAAAATCCCAAACAAAAAATCCGTTTATTGAATTTGTTGATTACACAACTTATCGTAGACTTAAGTTAGGAATGTAACAAACATTTAATAAACTCAAATGTGGAAGAGCTAACTGAGTTGTACATCTTGGCAGTTAAAGAAGTGCTTGGAGATATACTTAGAGTCTTATATGCTCCTCAAAAAGTATTCAAAAAAATAATAAAAAATCCAAGTTACTTGGGTCCTGTAATATTATTAATTATTTTCGTATTAGCTCAAGTAGGATCCTCTTACATAGTTGCTTCAAGATCTTATATTGAACAAACTAATCCATTGGGCGATATTGGTGATAGTTGGACAGCAAATTCACTAACTTGGGATGCAACTCCTGGAGTAATTATAACTAACAATACTGTTGATTTCATAAATAGTACATTATATTATGGAACCACTAGCATAGAATTTGTTGCTTCTGATTTACAGGCAATTAAAATGAAACTGCCAGATTTTGGAGAATCAGTAAATTGTGGACCAGATGGATTCAATAACGTTTCTCTAAGAGTAAAAATAATTTCTCCAAATTCTAATCCAGAATCTGCATATTTGGTTTTATCATCATTGGATGAATCTAGTTTTGTTTATGAAATAACTGATGAATTAAAAAATAATGTGAATGTTTGGTCAAATTTGACCTTACCGGTAGGTTTTGGAGATTGGACTAGTATTGGGAATGACGCTGAGTGGGAAAACATAACTGGCCTGGCTCTAGAAGTTAGCTGGTCTGCCAACTCTACAGTAAATATACTTGTTGATGGTCTTTTCTTTAGAGGCGATTTTAGAGGACCTCTTGAATTATATGGTGCTTCTTATTTTGCTTCAACAGCAATTAATGCTGTAGCTCCATTTCTTTTTGAATGGCTTTTGTTAAGTGGTTTTATGTATTTACTAATAAAAAAAATCTTTAATAGTGAAAGTGAATTAGTTTGGAGAACATTAATGGTTGTTGTTGGATACGCTCTAATTACAATAGTTATACAAGCAATACTATTGACCTTTGTTTATACTTCTCTACCAGACATTTATTATCCATTGGAAGTTCTTGCTGGTACTACCGGAGAGTTTGAAGTTGCATATCAGGTTATTTTAGATAAAATTTCGTTTGTATCTAACGTTGGAATTGTAATACAAGTAGCAGTTTATGCTTGGATAGTAGCTTTAGGGACATTTATCACTAACACAATATCCGATTTAGGCTGGATGAAAAGTCTTTTAGTATCAGGAGTAAGTTTGCTGTTAACTGTAATTGTTCTAGGATTTTTGCTCTAATTAATATTGAAAAATTAGTAGTTAACCACACATTTTCTTATTTTTTTTTAATAAGGTCTCTTTTCTTAATGGTTAGCAAGATTTATATGGCTGAAGGGGCCCTTTTGGAAGTGAAAATTAACCTCTTTCGAGACATTTTTGTCACGAGATGAGAAATAAAGTAGGAGATTAAAAACTTGAAAATTAGCGATTTAAGAAATGGAATGAAAAGAATAAGTGTAGAAGCAAAAGTAGTTGAAAAAGGTGAACCTCGACAAGTAAATTCAAAATATAAAGATGAAACATACACTATTTCTGATGTTATGGTTGCAGATGAGTCCGGAAGTATAAAACTTACACTATGGAACGAGCAAATAGATCAAGTAGAAGTAAACAATACTGTCAAAATTGAAAACGGGTATATAACTAGTTTTAGAGGCGAAATCCAACTTAATGTTGGGAAATATGGAACTATGACTGTTGAGTGATTTATTCACTTAATGTCTCAATCTGCTCTCATCTTTTCATAAAAATTTTTCAATATTAATTTTGTATTTAATACTCTAAAATTTTTTATCGACCTCTTAATGTTGAAAAAAAACTAAAGGATTTTCTTAAATGACTAATAAAAAAATAAAGATAAAAGGAATTTTATTTGATTTAGACGGCACTCTAGTGGATTCAAAACCAGCATATATAGAGGCTGCGAGAATTACCTTCAGTAAACTAGGTTTATCTCCAATATCTGATGCCCAGGCTATTGCAATACCCAGAAAAATAGAACAAAAACAACCCCTAAATCTAAATATTGAAACTAAACCATCCAATTTCTTAGATCTATATCTACATTCTTACTACTCAATTTCAGAACAAAAAACTAAACTCTTCTCTAACGTTTCAAAGACTTTAAACAGTCTCTCAAAGAAAATGAGTCTCTCCCTCGTAACGATGAGATTCGTTCCTAAACAATCTCTCATCAAGGAATTGAAAAAATTTAACATAGCCGAATACTTTAATCCAATAGTAACCGCGATAGACACTTGCAAACCCAAACCATCACCTGAAGCCTTGCTAAAATGCGTAAACTCAATGAATCTTACTGTAGAAGATTGTATTATTGTTGGAGATTCAGTAAACGATATAAAAGCCGGTAGGGCTGCAAACATGAAAACCGTTTCAGTTTTGTCAGGAATTTATTCTCTCCAAGAACTAGTTAAAGAAAAACCCGATTTTATTATACCCAATATCTCTTTTCTCCCAGATTTTATTGAATAATTCTTTTTTTTAATATATCTAAGAATGAAATATTGCTAAAAACTGCCTAAAGCAGTTATATGCGGTAAGAAAATAAAGCTTATTAAAACCTCTGTGCTAAATGAATGTGGAGAGGGCTTTAGGAGCGGATATTTCATGAATTTCCTAGAGATTATGTTAGGGGAAAAACTAAGAGACGAAGATTCAGCGTTGGAAATAAGAGGATCAGATCGAAAAGTTCTACAAGTTGCTTGTCAAGACTTTACAAACTTTCTAAAATACCACTGGGATTTGATAGGAAGAGAAGCTAGCGAATGCGATTTAGTAGAGAAACTTGAAAAACTCTATAAGGAAAATCCTGATGAGCTAGAAGAATTTTTGTCAGTCTGGATTGGTGTGTGGCTTAAGAAATGGAAACAGCGCGTTAAATTGTTAATAGGTGCTCAAAATTCGGACAAATGGAATAAAGCTTCAAAAAACATACGTGATGCTGATCCAATTTGGAAAAAAATTGAAAAGAAAAAGGAAATGCAGGAAATTGTGGTTTCTACTCTGATAAAAAATGGAGAGATATGTGGAACTGAAATTCTTTCTGAGAACCTCTTAAAAATGGCTCTTGGTGAAAAAAGTATGGAATCGCTTGAAGACAAAGAACGAGTTTTTACTGCGGTAAACAATACGCTAAGAAAAGCTCGAGATATGTCTCAAAGCAGAGGACCACTTATCTTCGTCAAAATTGACAAAGGATACTATGGTACAAGAAACTAATCACTTCTTTTATGTCTAACTTCTATAAGAGAAAAAAAATATTTTTAGACTATTTTTTTAGTTATGCTATTCTTTGTCTTTGAATAGTCTTAGTTTGCCAACTATATTTTCTAATAGTTGCAGTTTCTCCATAACCACAGGCTGCACATCTCTTTTTGCGTACATGATATGCACGTCTTCCACAACGTCTACAACGTATGTGAACGACTTTGCCTGATCGTTTCCCAAAAGATGCTGTTCCACTTCCCAAAATACTCACCTAGGTGGGGGTGAAATAAGGACTACGTTATCTCCACGTACTATTATTAGCCCTAATTTTTTAGGATTTTCTATATCTGTGGTATCATCAGTTTCTTCTAAAACAAGATTTAGATGTTGATCAAAACCCTTGAGTTTTCCACGCAGCTTCTTTCCTCCTCTCAAGCGAACAAGCACAACTTTACCAACATTTTGTTCAAGGATTTCAGTCGTCATTTCACTCATTTGTCGCATCTCATTTCCCTTTATGTCATGTATACTTTACATTTTCACATTTAAACCTATTCCCGAGAATTGGTGATGTCACCCGCTTAACATTGCCTCTTTTTTTCTAAAAATTTTTATTAAAGTATACCAAATGAGATAGTTCAGATTGACTTACAACTGTTTTTATATTACTCGTGATCTTTCCATTTTTTTTTAATTTCTTACTTTGATTATACTGAGATTATTTATTACATTAAACTTAGTGGCAGCTTATATCCCAAAATACTTTAAACTTTTTAAAATGAAATTAACTGAGAACCTTGCCTTGATTCAATATAGTTTTGAACATAACCACTATTGAAGTTGCTATTTCTTTCTCATGAAATTATCCCAACTATTCAATATTTCCTGGAGTAATTCAGGTTGAATATCATAGAAACTATCTGACTTTCCTTCGGGAAAGAACATTCTGATCATAACTTCTCGTCCTAGCCTATCCATTTTCGACATGCTTGCTTCGGGCTTTTTTGGAAGTAGCCTATTATGTTTTTTATAGAATTTTTCAATAGCGGGTTTGATACATTCTTCCAATAATTCGCTGTTTATCAAATTTTTCTGATGTGAAAAACCTACAGGAAAAGAATAATCTATAATGTTTTTTTTTCCAGAATAATTCAAGATAATACTATCTAAGACTTTTCGATTAGGTATTTCTGTTATATTATAAGTTGGAGTATAAATTTTGGTGTAATTTATTGTTATTTCCCGAACTTCTCCTTCAACATCTCCAATTCTGACATAGTCACTCACCATAAATGGCCTTGCTATCATGAGATAAAAACCAGCCAAGAAATTACCTACGGTCTGGGTTGAAGCAAAACCAATAGCTGCACCTGTTAATGCTGAAATCCCGAAAAACCAATCGGTACCTATGTTAAAAAGTGTCATAAAAGCAATTATGCCACCTGAAAAAACTACTATTCTAAAAATTAATTTTAGAATATTTGAAGCGTGAGGATCTAAGTTAACACGATTTGCATATCTATTTATTGCTCTACGCAACAATCTATCAACTATTATCGTTAACAAGACAATCAATAGGGCTGTTCCAATAAAAATCAAATTATCCATTGATAGAAAACCTAAAAACATTAGCGTTAAACACCAATTAGAAACTACCAAGATATCGAGGGTAGTAAAAAAACTTCCTATGAAAAAAATGAATTCCAAGAAATAATATTAAGTAAAAAATAATATTTTTTCTAAGATCAAGTCTCAAACTGATAGAAGTATAGTGGTTTTTGGGAAATTGGAAATATTTTCGCGTCACATCAACTTTTTCTTGTTTTTTTTTATCTATACTAAGGATTTCTCAATTCATTAACAACTATGAGCATAAAACTAAAAAAAAATTAAGCAAAGAATAAATTAAATAAGCACTTCATTACACTTAACAAGAAAGGCTATAAATAAACGGGTTTGTAGGTACAAAAAATGGAAACGTGTAAGGCAAATAATTGGGCAATTGTACTAATCGCTATCATTGCTACTTCAGTAATAATTTTAGCGCTATTTAGTCCAAGTAAAGATAATTTTATCCCAATTATTGAAAATATGCTAGTTTTTGAACTATCCATTGTAGTTACCATCCTGAATCTTATAGGTGGTACACTGATTCTTTTTGGATCAATTCTAGCTGTTTCTCGATATGTGATTGTAAAATTGAAAAGTCCTTGCAAACCCTTTGGTGCGGCTGCACCTCAAGTTACATTTTTAACACTAGGGTTGGAGATCTTTATAGGTGCAGAAATCATAAATACCGCAACCACTCGAACAATTGATGATTTTCTATTGTTATCTCTCACAATTGCTACAAGAGGTCTTATTGGCCTTATCCTCTATTTAGAAAAACGCTGGATGGGTCACTAGACTAAATCAGCAATTCGGTTTTCAATCTTGATGAAAATACGATATTAATATTTTTGAAAATACACTTTTCTATTAATATTTTTGTTGGAATATGGTTTTTAATAAAAATGTAGAAATAGGTTTTTCCCTATTTCCAAAATAAATTTAGAATTTTAATTTTATAATTATTCTATATAAAAAGAATTTTTGATATTTTATCCTTTAGAATCTTTTCCTTTTGCCTAAGTTTATCGTCAAAAGTGTTATCCATAATAACCTTGCCATCGTTGGTTCTTAACAAGACTCCACCTATCACTTGAATTTTTTCTTCGGATAAACTCATTTTTACTTCAGTTTTAGTTCTTGAAATGACTCTCTTTATTATCTTGTTAAAGTTTAAGGGTATTTTTGAATCTTTTTCATTCAAAAAAACTTCAATTTTTTTCCCCCCTAAAATTACCCCTCCTTCAATTATCAAATTTTCCAACAAGGTAACATATTTTTTTGTTTGGGTTAGATTCTGCAACCTTTTTTTCGTTTCTTTCATAACTGCCGCGATTATTTCTTCTTTTCTGGATAATACAATCCAGTTTGAAGTTATTTTTGAATTTGCAATCTTATGGAGTCTTTCCATATCCGCTTCATTTGTTGCTTTTTTTAACATCAATAATCTTTTTGAGTTCGCTTCTTTAATTCCTAGTTGTTTCTGTTTCGTTATCATTTTTTTAGATAATTCTTGAGCGTCATTAATTATCATTTTAGCTGATTCTTTTGCTTCTTGCAATAGAGTATTTGTGATGCTATGTAGCTCCAAATATTATACCTCCGCAATAATTGTGAGAAAAACATAATCCACTGCTTTTTCAAAATTTCTTTCTGAATTCACTTCGACTTCTTTTGCTATCTTTTCTGACTCCGCTTTGGTCTTCTCGAGTTCTTTTTCAATGTTCTTTTCTTTTTTCCTTTTCAAATCAATAGTTTCTTGTTCAGCCTTTTTCAGAATTTTTTTGTAAGACTTTTCATAGGCAACTAAAGCTTTTTGATGCGCTTCCCTGTTAATTTTTTCGGCTTGAATTCTAGCCTCTTCAAAAATTTTTTTAGTTTCCAAATTGGCCTCTTTTATTTCTTTAAAGACCTTGAGCAAGAGTGACACCGCTTTCTTTTATTAGAATGTTTGATCGATTAAATAGTTTTTCTAGTTATTTATAAGATCTGAGTCAAACATCACTTGAAAGTTTTAAGATTTAACCAAAAAAATTAAGAGTACCTTTCTATTATGATTAATTTTATTCAATCTTCATTGAAGGTGTTAAGTCTCGCAAGATTTAAGGAAAATTAAGGTTGTATTCCTTGATAAATATGTAGACTCTGTTTTGTTTTTCTTAGGGGATTTGGGTGTTGTACAATGTATGAATGTAGATGAAAAGCTAGATTCATTTGATGGTCTTTTGGAACAATATGCAACCTCTTGTGAACTAATTAATAGACCACAAAGTCTATTTGCGAGAATAGAAAAAAATCTTCAACATCTAGAAATCGAACAAACAAAATCTAAAAAGAAAAGAGCTTTTCCCCATGAAAAGACAATAGATGAGACCTTATCAAAAGCCGAAAACGAGCTATCTGAAATCGAAATAACCACAAATCATCTTGCTGAATCTCTTGATTCTTACTCTAAAATTATCCGAAAGATTGACATGTTACTAGCTTCTTGGAAGATTAATCGGAAAAAAATTCCGATTGCGACAATAAAACTTTCAAAAGAATCCCAACCAGAAATACTCAAAGAAGTTGAATTAAAACTTGTTAAAATTAAAACGCGTATTAAAGAACTAAATAATATTTCTTCTCGAATTCCAAAAATACTTACAAAAATAAATATCCTAATAAAAAACCTAAAGATAAAACCGACAGGTTTTCCAACAAATGGAATTAACTATTCCCTAGATGAAAAATTCTTAGATTTTATCGAACAAACAATATTGCCATATGAGGAAAATATTCGAACACAAAAACCATCGAAATTTTCCAATGTTAAACAATTACTCACTATAAAAATAAACGTAGATAAAATGCAAGAACAAGTTCCCAAAGAAAAAAATAACCTCATAAAACAAACATTGAAACTAAGAAAACTTGCTGAATTAGAACGACAGGCAATAAAAACTAAACCAGAATTTATTTCAGCGAAATTTAAACTTTTAGCCCTCAGAATATTAATTGAGGAAATAGAAGAACTGCGAAAAATTGAAAGTCACTTAGGTAGTGTTTCACCCACTGTATATCTGGAAGCTTGGGTTCCCCAAAAACATCTCAAAAAAGTTATTGACGGAATAAAAGAAGTCACAAAAGGAAATTGTGTAATCAAAGAAGACCAGCCTGATCCTGAAGACACCGTTCCTACAATAATTAAACCAACTCCACGTCTATTCGAAGCGTTTGAAAAACTAACTTTTTCTTTTGGATATCCCAAGCCAGATGAAATTAATCCAATTTTTATTATGGCTATTACTTTTCCACTGCTTTTTGGGATAATGTTTGCAGATGTCGGACAAGGCATTATTCTAATAGTTGCAGGGTTGGTATTATCATATTTTAGAAGAAAAATCAACATAGAAGAGGTTGGGGATATTGTTGGGTATTTATTGATGGGATCTGGACTGATTCTTCTCTGCGGTTTTACATCCACTTTTTTTGGATTTCTTTTCGGGGAATTTTTTGGTCCATCAGGAATAATACATCCTATATCTCTAGGTAAAATTGGGCCTTTTCAGATTGGTGGGTTTGATCCTATGGTTGAACCAGTTAGTATGTTGAGATTAGCGATTTTTGTTGGAATATGTTTGCTGAGTTTTAGTTTGATTTTAAGAATCTATAATAATATAAGAAAAAGCCAATTTAAACAAACTTTGATTTCAGTTTCTTGGTTATGGTTGCTTGTAGGTGGCTTTATATTATGGATTTATTGGGGTGGAATTTCAAATTTAACCAAATGGTTTGGAGAGGGCATCTTCATGTTCATTGGGTTAATTGTATTTCCAATAATTACTATGACTATAGTCACTGCAACAGTTGAAAATATTATGGGGGGCATACAATTTAGCATAGAAATTCTAATAGAATCTTTAGACCATACAATATCATTTGGTCGACTTGCCGCTTTATCACTTACTCATAGCGCTTTAAATTACATGTTTCTTATTTTAGGTGGAGTTGAACATTCAAATTTCACCTTACAGAGTATCCCAATAGTTCTTGCTGGAACAATTATAGCATTAACCATTGAAGGTCTCATAATTTTTGTACACACTCTAAGGCTTCACTGGGTTGAATGGCTTCCTGGATTCTATAGTGGAAAAGGAATTCCTTTTAAACCAATTAAACTAAATAATAATTCCAAGGAGAAATATGAATATGGATCCTAGCACATTCGCAGCTATAGGTATAGCAGTTGCAACACTTGGTTCTGCTGGAAGTGCAGCCTATGCAATAATTAGTTGTGCACCCGCTTTAGCTTCAGTAACTTCTGAAAAACCTGAGTACGGTAGCAAATTATTAATAACCATTGTCTTAGGAGAAGCACTTGCAATATATGGATTGCTTATTGCTTTTATGATAGTATCTAAACTACCTGTGATTACCACAGCTGACGCAGGTATCCAAGCTCTTTTCGCTGGAATCGCAATGGGGGGTGCTGCAGTTGCAGCTAGTATAGGTATTTCGTATACTGGTCCTGCATTGATGACTGCAATGGTTGAAAAACCTGAAAGTTATACTATTAACATCTTGGGAGTAGTATTATCTGAAGCGTTGGCCATATACGGGCTTCTAATTGCTTTTATGTTGGTTCCTTAGAAGATCTCAGAAAAATTGATTTATTCTTCGCTCAATAACTATTAGCCATTAATAGTTGTTTTGTAAAGTTAGAACAGATTTAATTTTGGAAGCGTTTATTTTTCTTTTTGAACCAACAATTATGCTTCTTAAATTCTTGATTTCAATCCACTTCAAATTAAGTAATACGAGAACATAACTCACATTATAATATTTGAGGTACTTTTTTTGCATTTCCAAACTCACTTTAAGCGAAGCTTTTTCGAGGATTTCCTCAATTTGACTGAGAGGTTTCCCGAGATTTTCCAAGAATTGAGAAAACACTCTTTTTAATGTGAGATTATTAGCAATTTCCTTAGAAGATAGCAAGTATTCCATGAAATTCTTAATGTCAGTTTTTTCCAATAACTTTGATACTGTTTGGTCACTAATAAAAAAAGAAGGTAACAGATACTTCTTTATTGAATCTTTTGAAATTCCTTTAGCTATACCCCTAAGAATGATCTTTATATTTTTTGTTTCTACTTCTATTCCTAAAACATTTTTTGCTATTATTTTATCTGAACCCTTAAATTTTTTAACTACTTTTTGAATTTTCTGATATGCTGCCTGATTTAATGCAGATTCCAAAGGTAGCAAGTTATCCCCTGCGTTGCTATCTGATAGTGTTTTTTGCAAAATGACTCCATATTTGGTATCAAATAGTTGTTCGATCACATCCACAATTGTTTTTGAATTGGATAATATGTCTTGGCATCGATCTTTATTGGGGATACCTACTGGAATAATGTTACTTTTTGCTTCATCTGGGTTCATTTTGGCTTTAGCAGCTCTTAACAATGTTTTGATATTTGATACTTCAATTTTTCCAATAATGGCTCCTATTAACTTCTTTAGATCTCCTGACGAAAAATTTTCTAGATTTTTCAAAGTTTTTGCGTAATTTTCTAGTAATGCTTCCTCAAAAGGTATGGAATTGTTTTCTCTCGGCAAAACTCTAACTATTTCTTCTTTATATGAGCTCTCCATTAATGCACAGTGGATTTCCACAAGATTTTTACCAGCTAAATCCACCAGTTTTTGCTCTTCCATGAGTTTGAGTTTTTCTAACGCAACTTTTGGCATTATCTCGTTATATTTTAAGGGTTTCATTTTCCTCTTTCCTTAAATTGTTTTTATAGATCGCTCTTTACGTTTACGTTGAAGCACTCTTACTCTGATTGAATCCTGTCTTTCTATCTCTTCAAGTATTAATTCTACATACCTGATTGTCGCATCTAGTTGAGGAATGATTTTAAATCTTATTCTATTAATTTGTCTTCTTTTTATGGAAATTAATTCTAAGATTTCTCTGATTGTAGCTGTTAATTCAGCTAATTTTACGATAAATCTTATTGATTCCTCTATTTTTGTTGCTGCCTCATCTAATTGTAAAGGTGTTTCTGCAATATTGAAACGAGGCTTTTTAGTTACAGTATCTCCCACTGCTAAATTAAAAACTGAAAAAGGTAATCCTAAAACTCCTTTTGTTGTACTTGTTTCAACATTAAATTCTTTGATAGGAGCTACTAAAGACAGTTCTTTTGCTGTTATCGATCCAGTTATCATCTCGGCTTTAAAAAAACTTGAATAAGCTTGGTCAATTTTTTCAAACAAGCGATCTCTAAACATATGTGCTTTTTTTCTAAACTCAATAAGTGTTATAATTAAAGTTTCCAAATCTTTTTGCAGGATATCAGCGATTCCTTCAGCTAGAGATTTTCTTTTTTTTAATCTTATTAGTTCTCTTCGAGTTGGATGTACTTCCATTTTTTTTTCTGGCATTAAAATTCCCTTTATTCGGAGTTTGTTTTTTCATGCTTTGGAAAATACTTTTTAATAATTGAAGGTTCAATTCTTGTGAGTTCTGACTCAGGAAATATTGACAAAAGTTTCCACCCGATGTTTAGCGTTTCTTCTATGTCACGGTTTTCATTGAAGTCTTGTCCGATGAATTCTCTTTCAAATCTCTCCATGAATTTAAGATAGAGTTTATCAGTACTTGTTAGTGCTTTTTCTCCAGAAACTAAAGCCGTACCTTGAACAATTTTTCCTTCAGCATAGGCATAATATAGTTGATCTGAAAGTTGTTTATGATCTTCCCTTGTTTTATTTATTCCAATACCTTTATCCATTAAACGAGATAAACATGGCAATGGATCTATGGGTGGGTATCTTCCTCTTTTGAACATTTCTCTATCTAGAATAATTTGCCCTTCAGTTATGTAACTGGTTAAATCTGCAATTGGGTGAGTAATATCATCATCAGGCATTGTCAATATTGGCATTTGTGTTACTGATCCTTTTTTTCCTTTTATGATTCCTGCTCTTTCATACAAAGTTGCCAAATCAGTATACATATATCCTGGATACCCTCTTCTTCCTGGAATTTCTAGACGAGATGCTGAAATTTCGCGAAGCGCTTCACAATAATTGGTCATATCCAATAAAATTACTAGTACGTGAAGATCGTGTTCAAATGCAAAATATTCAGCTGCAGTTAGTGCCATTCGTGGAGTGAGAATTCTTTCAATTGCTGGTTCCTCTGCTCGATTCACAAACATAACTACTTTACCCATAGCTCCCATTTTTAAAAAATCATTTCTGAAAAACGTAACTTCATCAGATGTTATTCCCATTGCAGCGAATACTATTGTGAAACCTTCTTCTTCACCTACAACTTTTGCTTGTCTCACAATTTGTGAGGCCAATAATTTGTGTGGTAATCCTGTTCCTGATAACAAAGGCAGTTTTTGTCCTAATAGTAAGGTATTCAAACCATCGATTACTGAAATACCTGTTTGTATAAACTTGGTTGGATGCTCTCTGGAATATGGGTTGATTGTTGGCGCATGAATATCCAAATAGTCTTCTGGTATTATATTTGGACCACCATCCGCAGGTTTTCCTGTTCCAGTGAACATACGTCCAAACATGTCCATTGAGACAGGTAACTTTATGGTTTCTCCGGTGAAACGAATAGCTGTACTATCAATGCTTAATCCAGCAGTACTTTCAAAAATCTGAATAACGGTGACTTCATCGCTAATGTCTATAACCTGACCTATTTTTTCCCCACCTTTTGGAGTGATAACATTTACAACTTCCCCAAAACTTACTCCTGCAACAGATTCGCAAAATAATAAAGGCCCAGTTATCTCTTTAATTGTGAAAAATTTTAATCCTAGGTGAGATTTTTTGCTCAAATTTGATCATCTCCTTCATCTGATTTTGGTTTTAGATTTTCAAATTGTTCATTCATTTCTTTATCAATTTCACTATACACTTTATCAAAATCAATTATTGGGGTCGTCTTAAGGCGACTTAACTTTTTGCGAACTGGCAACGAGAGAATGTTTGTTAAAGGAATCTCAGAATCTATCGCAATTTTTGTTTTATCATAAAATTTTAAGAAGGTACGGAGCATTTTGTAAGTTTTTGCTATTGGACAATATGCGTCAACAGGATGGAATGCGTTTTGAAGAAGGAAATACTCTTTTAACATCTTTGCTGTTTCAAAAACAGATCTTTGTTTATCTCCCAATATTTCTGCACCAATTAATGCTACAATTTCTCTTAATTCCTCTTCTTCTTTAAGTAGGGTTCTAGCTTCGCTGCATAATTTTTGCCAATCCTTTTCGATTTTAGCAAACCAAGGTTCAAGCATTGATATGTTCTCAGAATAACTCATAAACCAATTTATTGCTGGAAAATGTCTCCGGTGAGCTAAAGCAAAATCGAGAGCCCAAAATACTTTAGCTATCCTTAGAGTATTTGTTGTTACAGGTTCTGAGAAGTCACCTCCAGGAGGTGAAATGGCTGCTAATACTGTAGTTGAGCCCTGTCTGTTTTCTTTGCCAATTGACTGAACTAATCCGGCTCTTGAATAGAATTCTGCCAATCTAGATGCTAGGTAAGCGGGGTATCCTTCTTCTCCTGGCATTTCTTCGAGACGTCCTGAAATTTCTCTTAATGCCTCAGCCCATCTAGAAGTTGAATCAGCCATTAGAGCAACGTTATAACCCATATCTCGATAATACTCAGCTAAAGAAATCCCTGTGTAAATGCTTGCTTCCCTAGCTACAATTGGCATATTTGAAACATTTGCCACAAAAATTGTTCGATTCATTAATGATTGATTGGAATTACCTAAATTAAGTTTTGAAAATCTGTCCAGAACATCTGCCATCTCATTTCCCCGTTCACCACAACCGATGTAAACAACTACATCTGCATCGACCCACATGGCTAAGGTTTGCAGAACAACAGTTTTTCCTGTACCAAAGCCTCCTGTTGTGGCTGCTATACCACCTTTTGCTATAGGAAAGAAAGAATCGATGATCCTTTGTCCAGTTAGAAGTGGTTCTGTAGGGGTAAGCATTTTTTTATAAGGGCGCGGTTTTCTTACTGGCCAAGTGTGCATCAGAAACATGTTTTCTAGCCCTTCTGATGTTTTAATTTCTGCTATTGGATCTGTTATTGTGTAGTTCCCTTCAGAACTAATATCGGTAACAATTCCTGAAGTGGTTGGTGGAACCATAATTCCATGTTTAACGAGAGGTGTTTCTTGTATTGTACCTATAAAATCTCCACCAGTAACTTTTGTTCCTTTTTTTAGAATAGGTTTGAATTCCCATTTTTTCTTACGATCAAGAGCTAATGCTTCTGTTCCTCTTTTGATTAAAGGCCCATGCATTTTGGAAATTAAAGTAAGAGGTCGTTGGATTCCATCAAATATTTGTCCAATTAAACCTGGACCTAGCTCTACAGACAATGGTTTGCCAGTTCCAGTAACTCTTTCTCCTAGTTTTATGCCTTCAGTTTCTTCATATGCTTGGATAACTGCAATATTTCTTTGTAGACGGATAATTTCACCAATTACCCCTACTTCACCTATTTTTACCAATTCGAACATTTGTGATCCTTTCATGCCTTTGGCCGTCACAAATGATCCTGCAATACGTGATATTATACCCGCATTTTTTTTTGACAAATCTCTAACCTCTCAATTCATGTTTCGAATTTTATAATTTGAGTTCTATTCCAGTTTTTCGTTTTATTATTTCAGTAATAGGATCAAATGATACTTTAGGAGTGCCACCAAGTTTTTGAATTGAAATAATTAATGGAAACTTGTTTTTTTCTGTGATTTCATTAATGGTTGAATGAATTCGGTTTGCGATTATATCTGTTGTAATTATTACTGCGAAATCAGACTTTTTGGAAAATTCTCGAATAAGTTCATCAGCTTCTGATGAACTCTTTACTGCATAAGTGTTTTCTACCCCAGTCAATTTAAAACAATTTACTGTATCTTCGTCTGCTACAACTGCAATTTTCATAAATATCACAAATTTTAATCAGTAGGACAACTATGTGCTGTTGAATTAGTATAATGCATATTTACTCTAAAAAGATTAACCGTGAGTAGAAAAAAATTTTTGTAGAGTACCGGGAATGGGATTATGTTCCCAATTTACGAGTAAAATATTTCTTAAGATTATTGGCCTTGAAGCATTGACTTATTTAACCGAGGAGGCTCGGAATGCGTTGAAAAGGTATTATGTGAATTTGCGATCTGACCTCAATGCTGTTAGTGGATATTTGTCCTAGTAGAACTTCAACATACTTATGGAAATGAGTCATGTAGTTGCTAAAAGAGAGAGAATGGAAGAAGATCAATTAAAATTAGGTCTTTTATAATTATTAGTAGACCTTCAAGCAGTTGAAGAACAAATGGGTATTAAATTAAGGTCAATAGATATATCTCAGAGAAAATATGAAAATACCGTTAGCAATTTTCTCATTTCCTACATTGAACAAAACCATGAAAAGGCTAAAGAATATCTCGAAGAAGCTGTTCGACTATTCTAAGTGAACAGGTCATTTATAAGTACTTCTTATAAATTAGTAGTTTATATGGACTGATTTTTTATGCTTGGTCAAAAAAATGTAGAAGCTTACATGCTAATTGTTGTGGAGCATGGTGCTGAACATGAGGTTCTTGATGCTTTGATGAAGTTTGAAGGTGTTATTGAATCTTCTTTGGTTTATGGGGAGTTTGATATTCACTGTTAAATTCTTGGTTGAGAGTATGGAGAACGCTTAGGGAAGTTCATGATGAAGTTAGGAAACTTAGGATTTTGACTAGTGAGACACTAATTGCTTATGAGAGGGCTCCAAGAAAAGAAAGAAGAGTGTGAGAAATCAATCGATGTAAGAAAATTGGGGCATAACAGAGCAAGACGTTAAAAATTTTTGATGTATGGCCACACTTGTATGGCCACACTTAGTATTTGTGAACAAAATCCACAGCAAAAGATAGGTTCCTTCTTTAATTACAAGGATTTTGAAGAGCTATTTTGTGGTAGATTATTCAAATTTTGCCCTGGGTATCACTAGCACTGACATTACAAAAGAAGCGTCGGACATGGTTCTAGCGGACGATAACTTCGCGACAATTGTAAACGCAGTCAGAGGCGACAGAATAGTTAATGATAACATTCACAAGTTTATTAGGTTCCATGGAGCGCTTAATTTTACCGAGCTGATTCTGATAAGTGACGAGTTTAAAGAAAAGACAATACAAGAGAAGAGAAGAAAATTAATAATATACAAAATCAGGAAAAGAGAGAGAAGATTAAAATTTAATTCAAACAAAATGATTCTTTAAAGTAACACAAAGACTATCATAATTTTATAATTCAAACAATTTTTGTGGCGTTCTTAATCTTTAAGTTTATCCTGTTTCTTTTCCAGTTCCTTTCTGGTTGTTTCAATTACAACACCATCACGTGTCGCACATTTCACCTTACTTATTCGTTCTATTGCTTGATCTCTTCGCTGATTAGCTTTTTTCTCTCCTACCAGTTTAGCTAAGTTTACCCAAAACTTCTTGCTCGATCCAGTGAGTTTTATCTCATTATGCTCTTCCTGAAGCTCACGTTTAAATTCATCATAACTCTTAGGCACAAAGACCCCTCTGCAAGTATTATGTCTATAATTCTTATTATGATTTATGTGAAAACAGACATGTTTGTATTAAAATGTTAGTCTAAACAAAAAATACTTTTTAATTTCTAAAAAAAAGTAAACAGGACTCTGAGTGTGTCTTCATAAGATTCTTTTGTTTAGAACTGTAGTATTATTAACTAATAGTTGCAATAAAAATAATGCACAATCCTGACACAAAAATTAATGGTAAAAGAGCGCCGGGAATGGGATTTGAACCCATGCGGACCTGAAGGTCCATAGACTCTCAAGGCCTACGCGTTAACCACTCTGCCATCCCGGCTCTTTTGTTTAAGTGGGTTTCTTGTTTATTTTTGTTTTCTATTTTTTTCTACTTTTTTTAGAGATAGAACTCCTATTTGCTCCTGATTTGATATCCTATATTCTCTTATAAAGTCTAATGCGAATTTATTTGCGTTTTTTTCTGTACCTTGATGTTTTTTTTCTATATTAGTTCGTAAATGATGGTAAAACTCGTGGAGAATAACGTGAGGATTGTAAAGTAGATCGCTGTTATGTACTGTAATTGTTGAATTTTTTGTTAAATAACAGCCTAACGTATTTTTTTTATGTCCTTTGGGTAATCCAACTTTTAGTTTTGGGATGGTGACATTGTATTTTTTTGCTAGAATTTTTAGTGCTTTTTCTGTTTTTTTGTTTAGAATTAGCCAAACAATTAATGGTTTGATTTTGGTCTGCAAATCTCTTCCTACTGTTATCTGTGGTTTAATAAAAAAAATTATCTGTTCTGTTTTTATATTGCTTGTGTAACGACAAGGATGTTATTTATGACTGCTATTAGTAACGCTAGAGTTGCACCTATGTATGTTATTCTAAGTCCAATATGTGTGATTTTAAATGTTCTAGTTTTCTGGTTTTCTGTGGATAACAAAGTTTTTTCTGCTTTATAAAAAATAAATCCTACTATTATCGTAGTTGAGAGTTTTATTATTGTAAACAATGATAGGTTAGTTGAAGTTAGTTGAGCCATAAACGGGTTTGCTTCAATAGCCCCAAAATAAGCTATTCCAATTACTGTTGTTAACCAGTCTATTGTTCCTACAGTCATAAGCGAAAGGCTGGGAATTGTTTTAATGTTTAGCATGTTCATGGGTAACTCCGTTTTGGTCATCTTTTTAATAGTCTTTAGAGTTTAAGTATTGAATTGCGAATAATGATATATGTCTTGAATCAGACTATACGCGATACATTTTTGGACGCTATAATTTACATTGCAAACTCTTTTTGAATAAATGAGAAATTACTTAAAACAATTCAATTATATATCGCTAAAAAATTATACTTAAACGAGGTTTTAATGATGACATATATCTGGAACAAACCTGTTTTAACTTTTTATAGAGACAAAAACCCACCCGAAAAAGAACCGTTTGTAGTAGTAAAAACAACAAAACTTGAAGTTACTAAATCCAATGATAAACCACTGGTTGGGGAAATCACAGACTTCTTTCCTCTTATGGGCACTCTTGACTCTTTATCAACAATAGAGGGAATAGCAGATAAATACATAATATGCTGGTTTGACGATACTGTAGACGATTTAAGTTTAGCCTTTAGAAGGTTAGTTGGAGTTACTTTTTCTTCAAAAATCTCGTTTATAGTGGATAATAAAGGTAAACGGTCCTATAATGCAAAATTCAAAGCCAAAAACGGCAAGATTACTTAGATACTCTAATATTCAAAACTTTTTCTCAAATACTCTTTTCTATCTAAAGACTTTTGTTATCTACTTCTGTCCATTGATATTTCTTTTTTTGTCTCTAATTTCTTACAAATCACAATTAAAACAAAGCCAATCAATTTTTTTACTAAGATTGTTCTTTTCACAATCTAAACTGAACTTAAATCTAAATTACTTCAATTTTGGCAGGAATTATGAAATTTGCTATTTCTTTATTGATCGAAAGAATACTCTGAAAAGCTGAATTTAGAAACATTTGTGCAATTTTTTGTTGCACTTCATTTAAAGGAAAATCAAGAAAAGGCTCTGCAGTTACAATGTTATTATTAGCAATTTTTAGTTCTTCTTTTATTAGCGATTTTTTTACCAAAATAGGTGAATCAACTTTACTCTCTTTTTGATTTGGCATAACAAAAAACGCCAATTTTTTATATTTATTAATATCATGAAATTTTTTATTTTCTTCTACCATTTTATTAATTAGTTTTTTAATTCTTTTTTGACCATTTTGTGTTAATTCTATTCCAAAATTTTTAGAAGGATTTATTTTAACTTCTTCAGTGACTTCGATTAGATTTTGGATTATTTCTTCAATGTTTGAATACATAACTAAACCAATCCACCAAGATTCTGTGACGAACTTTTCGATATCTCTTTTTTGAAAATAGGTTGAATATGGTTCAGGCAAAGTTTTTTTTGAAATTAAATTTTTTGAGCATAGATTATAGATTGCTGATTTACCCAATTCGACATTACCTAGAATAGTCATAGCTAATGCGTGACCGTAACTTCTAAAAGAACACAAGATTTCTCCGTCTTTGATATATTGTTTAGCGTTTCTTAAACACGCCATTGAGGCTTCTTCAAAAAAATCTTCGTCATTCAATGCCAACACTGTTAAATCAGTAATATTTTTTTTAAATTAAGCATTATGAACTTAAAATCACAATTGTGGCTGTTGAATTTCCAGCGCGGTTTTTTCATATTTATTTGCTGATTTTAACATCTATTATGTTGCTATTGATATTTTTGTTCTTTTTTTTTATCCACAATTTAAGCTTCACTTAGAGTTTTAAGATTTTTTTTATCCTTATTTTTGTTCTTCTTATTGTAGATATGTTAGACAAAAAGACTTATATGTATATTTGTTCTACACATATTCAAGAGGAGAAGAAAATGGAGAAGAAAAGAGTACCAGTTAGAGTCGGTCCGTAAGCGAAAAATAATACTTTCTTTTTCTTTTTTATTAAAAAGATAGTGTTATTGCGTTTTTTATTTTTAATTATTTTTTAAAAACTTTTGATAGTTTATCAAAAAATATTTGATTCAAAAATGTTGTTTCCTATGGTAAATTAATATTTTTGTCATTTATGAGGTTACCTTTAAGAAAAGTTTGTGTTGTCCTAAAAAATAATATATACGACCGAAGATAAATGAATGAAAGGTTAAATACCCAAAAAACTAGCAGAGTGATTGTGAATCTTTTTGCTTAGTGAGATGAATTATTATGAATTTAATATTGCGTATAACAAAACAGTATAGTTCAGATAGTTATATAAAACCTAAACACATACGAATGTCAATACTTGATTTGGATAAATCCCCTGATTATCCAGTGAATTTTGTGTGCAATTTGCCAAAAAGTATTAAAGCTAATGAACGAACACCCAGCAATTTTTCCAAAACATTTGGTGAAAAAAAAATTAATGTAGCAAAAACTTTGCTTAACGACGCATTAAAAACTGAAGATGATCCTGAAATCAAAGCAGAGATAGAAGCAAGATTAAAGATGCTATGATTTGTTAAATTGTAAATTTCTATAGCTCGAATTTCTTTTTTTTAATTTTGTGGTTCTCTTATTTTCTATTAAAATTATATTGAGTGTGATAGTTCTTCTACTTGTTTTTTAATTTCTCGTAAAATTTCTTTTTCGCGCTTTTTATCTGAAAAGTATGGGTCTTCAATGTTCCACTCGACTATTTTTTTTTCACATTCTGGACACTTTTTTAAAACTGCGTTTGTGTGAATATTTTGCATGGTTATTATGAGGTCATAATTTTTCAGATTTTTTTGATCTAAGCTTTGTGGTGTTTTTTTAAGATATTTAATGGCATTATTGTCAATTAGAAATTTTTTTATCGATGTGCCAATTGGAATTGATGTTTTTAATCCTGCCGAATCAACTTCTAGATCCGGTCTAATCTTTTTTAAAAGGGCTTCGGCTAAGGGGCTGCGATAAGCGTTTCCATAGCAAACAAATAGAATTTTCATATATTTTTTCTCTTATTTGTTTTAGTTATTGCTTGCTTAAATTCTATTGGAATATTGTCTCTGATTATTTTGTGATTTTATTTTTATTAAAGATAAATTTTGAAAATTAAATTAGCTTCTTGTTGGTGCTTTTTTCTATTTTGTGGTTATGTGTTGTACACTTCATTATTAACCAAAAAAAACAATAAAACCCAAAAAAACAACCCCAATCTAGCCTCCTCTAACCATTTTCAAACATTTTTGTATGCTTCAATTATGTATCAACATTTATATGCACGTTTAACGAGTATTGATATATAAGACAGCATATGTCTGGAAAAGAACATATTGTATGTCTGTACAACAAAACTACAAAAGAGAACAAAAAAAATGCCAAACCTACAAAAACAAGTACAAACCAAACTCGCAAAAGGACTCCTAGACCTAATAATCCTACAATTCCTAAAAACCCAGTCAATGCACGGATACCAAGTTATAACTAAGATTAGAAAGAGTTTTGGCGTGTATTTTGGACCTAGCACCATCTATCCCCTGTTAGCTTCACTTGAGAAGAAAGGGCAGGTTAGTAGTTTGTGGAATATGAATTCGGAGCGGCCAAGGAAAGTGTATACTTTGACTTCTGAGGGTGAGAAGATGTTGAATTTCACTGAGAGTAGTCTTAGTTTGATTGTTAGGAAGATTGGTGGGGATGGTTTTGGTGATGGTTTGAAGAGTAAGAAGTCTGTTGCTGGCTGCTTTGTGAAAAGTAGCATTTCAACGACAATAGCCCCCTAAAACTCCTATTTTCTATAAATAATTAAAAATTCTATATTTAAATCAACTTTAATAGCAAGAGTAATCAAGTGAATAATTACCAATTTTTTTTAAAAAAAATATCCAATAATAATTAAGACTAAGATAAAAAAACAAAATTTAATTGAAAACAAAACTTATTGGTTTTTATTTGATTATAAAAATATAAGGTAGTTGATTGATTTGGAAAAAATGAAGATGACTCCTGAATAAATGAAGAAACAGGAAGAAATGGTTGACTAAATGTGCATCTGTTAAAATTGTCCAACCTATAGGGCATATGGCAAAGAGGATGATTTTATCTCATATTATTTGCCAAGTAGGGGCAAAAGCAAGAATTTAGCTGAACACGGTTGTATTTGCGGTATTTGTCCGATTTATATGAAGAAGAATTTTGTTACAGCATATTATTGCACTCGGGATATTGAAATGAAACAAAAAACAGCGATTGTAGAAGCTGCATGGCGTGGTCATAGTGTCTGGGACCACCTGAAAGGAAAGAAATAGTTACCTTTTTCTTTTTTCATCTTTTTTGTTTTCTATTTGTAGATTTTTTTTACGGCTTTAATTAGTCCAGCTGGGCCAGTCATCATAACATCTCCATAAGGTGCAGCAAAATAAGTTTGAAGATTTGTTTTGTTTAGGATACTTCTGTTTGGTCCAGTCGCAACAATTTTTTCTATTTGTGAAAAACCACAAGGAGCACGAAGGAAAAATGCTCCATGTCCACTATCTGAAAAAACTTCTTGATTTGTTACTTTGCCATCAGCAAAACGAATAAGGAGTTGTTCAAGTTTTTTTGGAGTCAAAATCTTTGTATGATGTTCCATTATTCCAATTATTTTATTCTTGTCAATTATTGTTGCCCACGTATGACCATTTCCCACATTAATTACGAGTTTTGTTCGAATTCTTCGAATAAAGGGATCCTCTAAGCATCCGTAAATAGCCGCAGGGGCAGTATCCATAAGTAACACTTTTGCGTTTGGTAAATGTTTTTTTGAATCTCTGGCTGCTGATTTCATTCGTAGGAAGTAGGGGGGTATATCTTTTTCTTTAAAAGCTAATGCTTCAGGTTTAGGATTTCTGTTTAAAAATTCTTTCATTTTTTCGATTCGAAATTGTCTATCAGTCATTTCTTTTGGTGAAATTCCATGATCTTGAACTGCAATTGCTACATAATCTACTTCTGATAGAGTCTCACCAAAACCTGTTAAGAATTTTCTCAATTGTTCTATATTTATTTCTTCAAGATCAATAAGTTCTCCATTAAACTTTCCTATGTCTTCTTTGTTTGTTATTTCAAAACCGGCTTCTCTAACTTGATCAAGGTCATTTCTTATAGTATAGGCAGCTTGTTTGGTAATAATTACCCTTAATCCAGCTTTAATGTGGTTTTTCAAGGCATAACTAAGTGCTCCTCCGCCGATAACTGAACCAGTTAACAAAATGTTTTCTTTTTGAATAGTTGCTTTTGCCACTTTTTTAGCATAAATAAGTGAAGGCGTAGGTAAAACTAGCTTAATGCAATTCTCAACATTTTTCTTTTTGCTGTCAAAAAGGAGTATGTCTTTTGTGCCTGCACCAATATCCAGAGCTAAAATTTTCATCTTATATCTTCACATCTCTTAAAACGAACTTGTATTCCATCAATAAAACTTTTTTCTGAATGTTGAATCTGACAACATTAACCGACTGTTGTTTTTTCGAATGTTTGATTCTAAGTATTGGATTCTATCGATTTATGTTCTAATCTTCAATCTTTGGAGTATTTCTTATTTTATTTGGCACTAATTCCTCTGCGATTATGCTGTATCTAACCTCCTGATAAACCAGAAAACTCTATTTTTTCAATTGAAAGTTACCTAAAATTTAGGATCTGATTTTTAGAAATATTTTTTTGAAAATATGTTTCTATTTTTGGTGTTTTATGTGAATTCTTGGTTACACATTGGACATTTTAATGGATAATCGTGTTTATAGTCTATAATTAAGCTAAGTCCACAATAGTAACAAAGACAGATATTGCATTTTAGACAGTACCAGTTGCCTCCTTGAATGCGTTTTCCACAAGAATCACATGGTCTTCTTAAACAACAGTCTTGCATTTTTTTTTCACAGTGATTTAAAGTAAGGTTTTGCTGAGCCTATGGTCCCTTCAGAAAACGTGGATTTAATCGAGGAGAAAAGGGTGTAATTATTGCCATTTTTCTGGGAATTAGGCTCGCAAACCAAGATTGCATTATCTGTTATCAAATAAAAAGTGTTTGAGGAAGCGAATTAGTTGAGATGTGGGGAGGTAAGTTAAAGTTATCTTCTAAAAATCTGTTCAATATATCAAAAAAGTGTTTAGTTGATGGTTTTGTATACGGTGAATTTTCGTTGCTTTAAATACTTTTTAAGTTTACTTCTGGTTGTTTATGTTAATGTTGATTTTATAACTTTTTTTTGTTAATTATATTGATTATTAATCTTATTGGATTAATTTTTATTTGTAGTAATGCGTATATACTTTAATATTATTATGTATTTATCCCGAGTTGGGGAGTACGCTCTGGCATTGCATCAGACATTGAACATTTCGGTTAATCCAACTAAATAACCGCAATGTGACAAAAACATTGTCTTGGTGAGTTGAGCAATGCTAAAGCATAATGCGCTTGGTCATTGAGCACAAAAGCATAAAAGGCGAAAAAGCTTAGTGCGGCAAAGAAAATGATCTAATGGGCCTGACATGTGCCAGGGGCTTAGACTCAACTCGGTTTTCAAATTTTAACTAAAAAAAATCATTTAACAACTATGCCTTTGTTTGTTACGTGAATTGTAATAACTTATAAAGATGAAATTACAAACAACAGTTTAGGTGAAAGAAATGGAAACTGTCCAAAATTTTGATTTTAATCACTGGATTTTATGGTAGATCGCTTTAGTGATTGATAGTTTACTCATCAGTGTTATCGCCTGGATATTGTGGTCATTTGTCTTTGTATCGTTGCTATTTACTGGAACTTTATACACGTCATGGTTTGGATTTGGAAATCTAGTTTTATATCCTTTAGTTGTAGGAGTGCTTGAAGTTTTGTATTTTGCGTTTTTTGATCTTACCTATAATGGCGTTGTATGGGGATTCATTATTTACATAGTATACTGGATACTCACAAGTTACATCTTCAAAAAAGAACCAACTGCTACCATAAAAGTGAAAACGAAATAAAACCTTACAAAAAACCGATTAAGCATTATCTTCCTTTTTTTTTATTATTCTAAATGACAAACAAGATATTCAAATATATGCAGATCTTATCTGCTGACTCATCCATTGATACTAGAAATCGTAAATTAATTATTATATAACGTAGTTATCCTTAAATTTGGAGTACACGTAAATAGAGGACTAACTCCAAATAAAAAACAACTTTAAGAAAGAAATGATGAACCGATGGGCCAAAGAAACAATGTAATTCGAATTGCATTAATAATTGTGATGACTGCTTTAACGACTGTTGGAACTTTATTGATTCGAATACCCAATCCGATAGGGGGTACTTTAACTTTGGTGATGTTATGGTTTTTGTGAGTGCATTAACTTTTGGACCTATTGTAGGTGGCTTTGCAGGTGGTATAGGTTCTGCAATCGCAGATATGATTTAGGGTTTCCATTATTTGCAATTCCAACTTTAATAATCAAAGGTTTGGAAGGTTTTCTATCGGGTTCGTTAACAAACAACAAACAAATTCATCGAGACGTGCTAGCTGTAATCTTTGCTGGCGTTGAAATGGTGGTTGGTTACTTTATTGTGGAATATTTAATTCTTCAATGGGGTCTTGTTTTAGCATTAACAGAGATTCCTGCAAATGTAGCGCAAATTGTTATTGGAGGAATTATTGGTATACCGATAGCGTACTTGCTCAGACGAAGACTTCCAAAAAATTTAACAACTTAGTAAATCAATTCTGCGGAACACAAATTTAGTTTCTGTCTCTAAGATTAGAGATCTAAGAGGTATTAACACTGAAAAAGAGAATCGAACTCACAAAAAGAGACGCTTTGATAGTAGTGGATGTTCAAAATGATTTCCTTTTCGGGGGATCTTTACCTGTACCAAAAGGAGAAGAAATACTTCCCTTTCTTAACTATTATCTTGAACTTTTTAAGCAGTCAGAAGGCAAAATTTTTGCAACAAGAGACTGGCATCCGATAAATCACATTTCTTTTAAGGCACAAGGTGGTATGTGGCCCCCACACTGCATTTGTGGAACAAAAGGAGCAGAATTTCATCCAAAACTTAAACTTCCAAATAATGCGATTATAATTTCTAAAGCTACTGATTCTAACAAAGAGAGTTACTCTGGTTTTGATGAAACAGAATTATATCAGGAGCTAAAAATAAATAAAATTATTAACGTTTTCTTAGGGGGATTAGCAACAGATTATTGTGTCAAAAATACAGTGATTGATGCGTTAAAATTAGGATTCAAAACTTTTTTCCTTAAGGACGCTTCACAAGGAATTGAGTTGAAACCTGGAGATGTTACAAGATCCATTGAGATAATGCAAAACAACGGGGTTAGAGCTGTTAAAAAATCAGCCTTTTCTTAGCTTTTAATTATTTTTGTTTGATATTTTTTTACTAATATTATGCATTCTTGATAAACCAAAAAATAAAAAAAATGTTTTAAGGTTTTTTATAAGCTTTTTCTCTATTTTTCTATATTCCTATTTGATGTTGATAACCTACTTTTAGGTTTTATTTGGATAAAAAAAACTTTTTTATAGTTGCAAAATTAGGTTTATACTTGTTGTGATTTTATGAAGGTATCTTTGTCTGATGTTTTAACCCTAAAACAGCTTGGAATTGGTGAACGTTGTTTAGCTATTGAAAATTTACACCAGGAAGATATGGCAAAATGTGTTGGCTCTTTAAAGCAGGTTAACAACGTTGAGGCTCAAAAAATGGCTGAAAAAGTTGGTGGTCAAATTGTTGATTTTGATGTTAGTGAGGCGACTGAGTGGTCAATAATGATGGAACCACTTCGAGATTTGAAAATTATTTTTGCTTTGCAACGATATGCTCCTGAATTTTCTGATGAGATTTTAACTTTTTATGGTAAAGAAACTAAAAATTTAGGAATAACAATTGAAGACCTTTATGACTTCACTAGATTGTGTACAAATGCACTGGTCCTTGCAAGTAAAAAACCTTGCAAATAATTTTACTCTTATCTGATTATTAGAGAAAAACTTTTAACTCTCAACCTTTTCGCAAAATATCTTTTTACTTAATTGTATATTTTTTAACTAAAGAAAAAGTGTGTGGTTATTTGGGGTATTAACTATTTTTCTATTTTTTAACCATTTTTATTTCAAGCGTTGAAACAGCGCGTGTTTTGTTCTCTCCTTGTCTTGCTGGCAGTTCCTCTGTTCCGATTGATATTGAGGCAACTGTTAGGTCTTTGATGAATCGTCTTCTCGTAATTTCAGCAGCATCAACAGCGGTTGCGATAGCTCTACCTCTGGCCTTTAGTACTACTTCGTTGCTAGTACCTGAAGATAGGTCAGTGATTATTGCAAGAACATAGCTCATGGGGGGTTTATTTCCTATGAAGATTACTCCACTTTGTTTTGACATATTTTTTTCACTCCTTTTCGTATTGATTGTAACGTGCACGTTGTTGTTGGTTGGTTTTTCACCATTAGGACGTTACTAGTATTAGTAATGTCTTACTTGTTTAAAAGTTGATGTGCTAAAAAATAAGATAAACGATAATTTTTATGTTAACTAATATCTTTTTAAATGTTTTAAGTTATTATTTTTGACGCCTTTTTGTCTGACTATTTGTTATTTGTGGTATTTTGAATGTTTTCAGTTTTTTATATTTTTATTTGTTTCTTTCTTAGATTCGGTTAGTTGCCTGTTGATGGGATTATTTTGAATTTTTCTTGTTATTTATTTTAAGTATTTGGAATTCATAAAGTCCTTATCCAATATTTGTGAACAGTTCTTCTGGTGGAGATTAAAGTAAATTGTTTGGTAAACAAAAGTCTTCTAAAGATATTGGTAATTTTTTACATTGCCTTGGTTTTCTTGAAAGTAAAACTTCAATTCTCTATAGAAAACTTTCAGAGAAGACAGTTAATTCAGCGTTTAGTTCTGGCTTTCTGAAAATTTCGCATAATGCAAAAAAGCATTCTGAAACTTTAGATGAAATTGCGGTTAAAGTTGGGCGATCAAGGATGGATGATAGAACATGTGCTAAGAGACTCGATAGTGCCTGCAACTCGCTTGAGATGGTTTCAAAGAAAATTGAGCATAAGGAACTTTTGTCTCTTAAAGATCTGTTAGAAATTGTTTCTGTTTTAGAAGGTTCTCTGGGAACAGAGAGTTATATGTTAATTCAGGCTAAAACTTTCTTGGCTATGGCACCTCAAATTTGTCGTTTGTACGGTGTCCATCTTGAAAAGTTTGAAAACTTGTTTTATGCCATTGCCTCAGATGAGGAGACGCATATAGAGATACTTGAAAATATTAAAGATACTATTAGTTTAAAGATGACTGTTAAAGAAGGGAATATGCCAAATGTTAAGTATAAAAATCCTGACTCTTGGCGTGTTTCTGTTCCTGGTTAACTAAGACTTCTAGATTTTTAAGATTCTGCTGGATTAAACCTTTTTATTTTTCTATCTTTTTTACTTTTTTATTAAAATCTATTTTCAGTTTAATATCTAAAGAACTGAATTATCTAGTTTTGTTTCTCATTTCGAGGTGTTAGGTTTCAGTATTATATTTTCTACATTTGTGACAATTAATGTGGATTATGGTAACCAATTATGTGACTATTTTATGTTTCTCTAAAATCGCATTGAAAATTACTTATTATGGTAACATTTTATGTGACTATATTCTAAATAAGATATTCTTTTGTGACATAAAGATTAACCTATTGTATCAACAATATAATATTGTACAAAAATTTGGTGATATGATGGCTTACTTACCTAGTGAAGATGCAAAGCAACTAAAAAACGGAATAGTTCATATACATAAAATGCTAGAACTTAGAAAATTCCGTGTAATCCATCAAAAATTAAATTAATAAAACCAAATCATTTGTTTGAGATTTTGCTAATCGTAATTCCCTTTTTCTTTATCAAAAAAAGAAATAGATAAAATCCTTAATCTCTTTATTTTTTTTCTTTAATGAGAGTAATTGTTAGAACACCATTTTTATAGACTGCTTTTGTATTCTTTTTGTCTATTTTTGTTGGCAGATCTATTTTTCTATAGAATTTGTGATCTATTTTCTTTGCAGTGACGATAAGTTGTTTGTTGTTTACCTTAATATCTATGTCTTTTTTATCTGTCACGCGGAGTTCAATTACAACCATTATTTCTTTATCAGTTTGGAAAACATCCAAAAGTGGTTCTAAATCTTTGACTGTTTGATTTTTGACTGATCGGATATCATTTTGAATCCTTGGTGGTGGCATGTTTCCAAATTTTGTAATTTTGGTTTTTCCGTTTGGGGTTGTTGTTATCTTATAGCCTTGAATAAAGTTCTTTTTATTGCTTATTTTCTTATTTTCTAGTGAATTAGTGTACGTCGGAACATGCTGGTTTTTTTTGGAAATTTCCTTTATTTCATCTTTCATAGCCCTTTCCATAGCTCGAAATGCACTTTCAATATCTGGGAATGTCCAATCTTCATTAGTTGGGTATTCTTTTTTCTTTTTACCAAACCAGTCTTTTTCATCTTTTACCATTACATCACACAATTTCTAGTGTATAATATTAGATCATTTCATTTTGTCTAATAGAACAGATTTTAATCCACTGTTAATATTTTCAATATTTCTTATTACTCTTTTTCTTTAGGTCGCTTATAAAAATTTTTGATAGTGAATAAAAAGTATATACAACTTTTTATGAACATGTCTCATTTAAATTCTTTTTTTCTAAATATTTTTATGGTTTTAGATTAAATTCTGGTGTGGATCTGTAATTCATAACCGCTATATTAAAAGTGAGAAAATTAATGAAAGAAAAAGGATTGTTTCGGTTTTGCTATCGAGTCATGAACAAGTTGAACACTTAATAAGTAGTGAAGTTACTTGCGTTGAAGAGCACGTTGTTTCTACCGGTATTGAACTTCTTGATAAAGAACTTTGTGGGGGTTTCTTGAAAGGTCAAATGATTCTTCTTGCAGGGAATCCAGGTTCTGGTAAAACAACATTTGGAGTTCAGTTTTTGGCTGACGGTTTACAAAAAGGTGAACCAGGAATTTTTGTAGGTTTGGTAGAACCAAAAGAAGATTTTATGAAGTATATGTGGCATTTAGGGTTTTACTTAGAAGAATATGAAGCAAAAGGACAATTTCTTTTTATCGAGTCTCTTACATCAAAAGATCCAGCTGAACTTGATCTTTTGGTTGACAAGATTGTTAAGTCTGCACTTAAAATGGGCGCTAAGCGGATTGTTATTGACAGTTTGACTGCAATGGAGGTCGATTTTAGTTCCAGGAAGGAGGTTCGAACCTTTCTACATAACAGACTTTTAAGATCTCTAAAAAATGCTAATTTGACTGCAATAGCTATTGTTGATGTGCCCTATGGTGAAGAAAAAATCGGAACTGGAATTGAAGAATTTATTTTTGATGGAGTATTACAACTTATAGTAAAAAAAGAAAAAGGATTACCAAGAAGACAGTTGACGGTGAAGAAGTTTAGAGCCAAGGACTTATCTTTTGTTGACTATGATTTGATTATTGGCTTAGGTGGTATTATTCTTATTTCGCCTTTTGCTTCAAATCCTTCTGGAACTGTTGGTGATCTGTTTTTATCAAGTGGAATTGAAGGTCTAGATGATTTACTTGGAGGCGGTTTTAGGGAAGGCACTCTTTCAATTATTATGGGTCCTTCAGGTTCAGGTAAAACACAGCTTTCTTACAACTATGTTTTGGAAGGTGCTCGAAGAGAAGAGTTGAGCCTTTATGTTTCATTTGAAGAATCTGAAGATCAAATAAGAAAGAATATGTTGGGAATTGCTTCATCTAAATCAGTTTTTGATGTGTTGGTTATTTCTCAAGGGATTATGGGCCAAACTCCCTACAAACTAGTTGAGACCCAAAGAGGATTAATATCGAGGGTAAAACCCAAACGTATTGTATTAGATGGTATTAAATCCTTGAAAAGAATGTATGGTGAGGAATACTATCAGATGTTGGTTAGAAGTTTAGCTAATCTCTACAAGGAGACTAAAGTTACTGCTATAATGACTGCAATTGGAGATGTGTTTGAAGAAAGTGAGTTAGCTACTTTAGCAGATAATCTTGTTTGTCTTGATCTTAGAAAAGACGGAAATCATTTTGTTCGAGATATTGGTGTTGTAAAGGCTAGAGGTACTAAAATTGGTGATGCCGTAAAGACTATCTATTTCTCAGAAGGTGGAAAACTCTACGTTGATCAATAATGTCTAATAGATTTTAACTGTCGATATTTGTTGATTTTTTATATGAAGCATTAATTAGTATTTTTACTTCATAAATGCTTTTTTAAATAAATATGTTTTAAACTATGATGATTGATCGACATAGATTTGTAATAGTTAAAAAAACATGTTTTTGTTGGGAATGCCAAGAACGTATTGAAAAGACAACTATATGTGTTAATAATAAGGATAAATTCTATCATGATGCTTGCTACTCTAAACTGAGAATGCTTTTGCGTAAAATATATGGTCTATCTTACACAACAATGAGTACATCAGCCAAACTATCAAATAAGTGGTCAATTGAGAACTTTAAAAATGAATACGTGATTTAATTTATAAAATTATTATTAACAAAGAATTTTTTTAATCTTTTTTAAGCTATTTTATTACGCGTTTTCTCATTTGCTCAATATCTTCGTAATATTGTTAGGTGTTATACAAAAATTGTTATGTTCCTACAGTTACTGCTTAATGGTTGAAACCTTTGTAAACTGAAAAACTATTGACTGAAATGAGCGCAAAATCGATTATTTTGATTATATATCTAATTTTCAAACTAAACGAATATTGAATTTTTATGATTCTTCAAGATTTTGACTTAAATAAAAATTATCCGATATGGACTAATCTAGTGACAAATTATAGTTTTCTTATAAACAAGTTCTAAAAGTTTTCCTATTTCTTCTCCAGTTATGTTATTTATGTTGTAAAATTTACGATGCCTCATAATTTTTCCCTTTCCCTCAAATAAAGCCAGTTCAGACTCTGACAATCCTTTCACTGCAAAACCTAAGTTAACATGGTCTCTAAGCGATACAAGATAAAATTTATCTTCATACCACGGTACTCCCATTTTCATTTCTTCCTTAATATTAGGTAATGTCTTAAAAATCAGACTTCGTAAGATTGAAAGGATTTCCTTTTGAGGAGATTTTTGTTTGTTAATATATTCTTCCACTTTCTGCTCCATTTGAAAACACGACTTACTTCCATCGTTATATAAAAATAAGTAACTCACAAAGAAAAAGTTAATTGCAAGATTATTTAAAAATGTTAGCAATTATATTTGTAGTTTTTTCTATATGTTCTTTTTCCACTCCCCTATGCGTTACCATTCTTATAGTATTTTTTCCAAGAGAAAGTACCAATATATTTTCTTTTTCAAGTTCTCTGATAAATTTTTTGGCAGACACTCTCGAGTTTTCTAATTTAAACATGATTATATTTGTTTGAACACGAGTTTGATCAATTGATAACCCTTCTATTTTTGATAATAATTTAGCCAACTGTTTAGCATTCGTGTGATCCACTTTCAGTCGATCAATCATTTTTTCTAGTGCAACTATACCTGGAGCTGCAATTATACCTGCTTGGCGCATTCCTCCTCCTAAAATTTTTCTAATTTTTCTTGCTTTTGATATGAACTCATTGGAACCCACTATCATTGAACCTATTGGACAGCTGAGACTTTTTGAAAGACAAAACATTAAATTATCGACATTTCTGGTTAACTTTTTTACGTCAACTTCGAGTGAAATAGCGGCATTGAAAATTCGAGCTCCATCCATGAAAAGTTTTAATTTGTTACTTTTTGCGATTTTGCTTATAGATAGTATTTGTTGAGGTGTTATTATTGTTCCTCCATGTCTATTGTGGGTGTTTTCTATACATATTAGTGAAGTTTTGGGAAAATGAATATCTTTAGGGGTAATCGCAGCTTGAATATCATCTGGGTTTGGAGCTCCTTTTTTACTTTTTATCGTTTTTGGAAACAATCCAGCTATTGCGGATACTCCGCCAACTTCGTACCAGTATATGTGAGACTCGGCTTCCAGTATTACTTGTTCTCCATAGTTTGTATTGGCCATTAAGCTGATTAAGTTTGCTTGAGTTCCGCTAGAGACTAAAAGAGAAGCTTGTTTACCCAATTTTTTTGCAGCCATTTCTTCAAGTCGATTTACAGTTGGATCTTCTCCGAAAACATCATCACCAAGTTTTGCTTGTTTAATTGCTTCCATCATTTCTTCTGTTGGTAACGTTACAGTATCACTTCTCAGATCAATAATTTCCTTTTTTGCCAATTAATTTTACCTTTTTCTATTATTTCTTTTTATTTGAACCTTTAAATTAGTTTTTAGAAACTACTTACCTTATTTCATAAAGTGAACTTTTGCTCACAATAATGCTTTCAAAAAAATTATTTTATTTAAGAGATTAAACTGAATAGGTTCTTTTAGATTCTAACGCAAAAGTATTTTTCATTTATTTACTTCTTATTACTTAAGAGTTTATTTTTATTTCTTGCCAGTAAAATTCATTTAATATCAACAAAAAAATCTTACACTCAAGAACATTCTAGAGTGCAAACTTTTATGTTTTTACCTTGTAATAATTTCCTTGTGTATTTCTATAGATTTTTTTATTTTTACGTGTTAGCTTTTTTTTGTGTGTCATTTTTCCTTCCTCTCAATTATTGGTATTATTTTGCAATCTAATTAAAGTAGTACTATACAATAAACCAGTTTTATATATAGTCTGCATTATTAAAAAAAATCATGTTTTTAATTTGGTTATTCTATATTTTACACTCTATCATGTTTGTTCTTGCCTTCTGGTTAAAAAAAAATTATTAAGCTTTCTAAAGATTTTATTTACCTCTTTAGGACTATTATTTTAAACCAAAAAAAACCGATGGTTTGAGAAAGAATAGTTATTAAAAAAGAAAAAAGGGTATTATACTATTTTTTTTAAAATATTACAACTTAATTATGGTGCGAATAAAGAATCTGCAAGTGTAGGGTCAATAGATATGTCGTAAACTCTGACTCCTGTTCCATCTGTATCAGTGAAAGTCCAATCTCCTTGTTCCCAAGTCGCGAGGCTGTCTTTATATCCGTCCATGGTTCCGCTCCACATATCCCATTCGTTTGTAAAAGTTTCAGATAGGTCTAGCCATTCATCAGCTGCATATGCCCATGCTGTCTGATCAGCTCCATTTACAATATAAATGAGGTCTCCTGAAGGATCAGGTATTTCTACTCGTACCATTAAATCTGTTGTTCCAATGTTTTTTGCTGAATAAATATAGGATCCTAACGATGTTTCCTCAAGTGTGAGGTCGACGCTAAACTGTAAACTGGTTGCGTTTTCAACGGTGATGGTGTCTTCTATGTCATCTCCAGTACCCATTAGAAAATAACCAGCGACTGCTACTACTGCGATTGCTAAAACTGCTACTATAATAAGTGTTAAAGTTTTTTGATTCATTTAAATTTCACATTACTATTTTTTAGTTATCACGATTAACATGTTATGGTAGTTAATAGTTCCGATACGAAAAAGAAGAAAACTGATTTTTATTAATAAAAAACCCAAAATATTTTTCTCTCCTGAAAAATGTCTATATATAGGCTTCAAAACCACTTTTTATTTTTTGGAATTTTTTTTTCAGTCTCAAAATTAGTAACACCTAAAAGCAAAATACGCATTCATTATTTTTATGAGAAAAAAACAGGCAGCACTACTCGCTTTCTTTTGTGGAATCAGTATATTCTTTATAAAATTAGCTGCGTTTTTTGTCTCTAATTCTGTAGCTTTATTATCTGATGCTCTTGAATCAATAATCAATATTATGGCTTCAGGATTGATGGTTTTTTCAATTTCTATTTCAATTCGAGATCCTGATAAAAACCATAAATATGGTCATCAAAAAATTGAGGATATATCATGTCTTTTTGAAGGTGTACTCGTAATTATAGCTGCTCTTTTGATAATTAGTACAGCGATTGGTCGGTTATCTGCTGCGAACTACTTGCTAGAATTAAACTTGGGAATTGTTATTTCTATTTTTGCTACAGCTATCAATCTGGTTATCTCGTTTGTTCTCCTAAATACTGCAAAAAGGACTTGTTCAGCAGCTCTTGAGGGTGATTCAAAACACTTAATGTCTGATGTATTTTCGTCTATTGTTGTGTGGGTTGGTTTGATTTTTGGTCAATTTACTGGTTTGAATTTTGTTGATTCGTTACTTGCATTTATTGTTGCTATTTTTGTTTTGAAAATGGGTTTTGATTTAATCTTGAAATCTTCACGTTGTTTGATGGATTCTTCATGTATCTCTGAAGAAAAAACAATAGCTACTATTCTTAGGCGGCATAAATATCGATTTATCGATTTTCATGATTTGAAGACTCGTCGTAGTGGAAACTGTGTTTTTGCAGAACTACATCTCTCTGTGGATAGTTCTTTAACTGTTAAAGAAGCACATGATTTAACAGATCATTTAGAGGATGCAGTGAAAAAGACTTGTTCAAATATTAATTTGATAATTCATGTTGAACCAAGATAATCATTAATATTTCCTTAATAAAATAAGAAAAAAGTATTTGGAATACATAAGAATTTTAACTGAAGAATCTCTAATACATTATGAACTCTCATGAAACATTACGTCAGAGAAGTAGGTTTTGTACTTCTACTTCTTATTTTGCAGACGTCAACTTTTTTGAATGTATATGCAAATTCAGGATTCACAATAGAATCAACCAACTTGCAGATTTACAGAGATGGATTAGTTAATATAAAACAAATATTGAATATTGAAGATTTTTATCCAAAAATAACAGTTATCCTGTTATCTTCATCTATTGAAAACTTGATTGTTATTGACCAAAACCAAAAAGTAGTAGATTATGAACTCAACAACTTTAATCTTACTATTTTTACTTTAGGGGCAACCCAAATTTCTATCAATTATGACACTATAGCATTAACAAATAAAGAAGCCGAAGTCTGGAGCACGAACTTTGAAAACCAATACGAAATTTTAGTCTGCTTGCCAAAAAATTCAACAGTAATCTATTTAAATGAAATGCCAAATGCCATTGATACACAAGATAATATAATCACATTTACCCTACAACCCAATCAGTGGGAAATAAGCTACTTATTATCCCTAAGTTCAATAGATGAAACGCCCAGTGATCAAACGAGTCAAAATATGATTCCGGTAGAGTATTTTATAATTGCTCTTGGAATAATAATTATAACAATTATATTTTTATTTTATTTTAAGAAAAACAGAAAACCAAATATTAAGAAAATTTTTAGAGATTATCCTCAATTGTCTAAAGAGGATAAGGCAGTAATACACTTTTTAGCTAAAAACGATGGTCAAGCATTTGAAGCTGAAATAAGAGAAACTTTTCCAGATATGCCCAGAACCAGTCTTTGGAGACTGACTAGAAGACTTGAAAGACTAGAAATTGTTGAAATTAAAAAAATTGGACTTGAAAATCAAGTAAAACTCAAATAAAAAATTTTTAAAAAAAAATATTGAGAGTTTAGGTTATCTGCGCTTACTAAATACAGCTATTCCTATTGCAAGAATGATTACTATCCCTACACCGATACCTCCGTAGATAAGAGCCATATCTATGATGGCCTGTGTTTTTTCAGTAAGATCATCTGTTTCTCCGATTGTCCATATAGAAAAATGATCTGTGTTGCAAACTAGGTATCCGTTTTGATCTATAAAACTTGGAACTTTAACCCACTCATTTTGAGTACCATTCCAATACATCCAAGACAACTTTTCAGGAGTTACTTCCCAATCCAATTCTTGATTGAGCTCAGTTCGATTAATATAAAGTCTTAATTGTGCAGTTAATTCCACTGTTGCGTTAGGCTCTATACTTGCAAAGAAGTTTAGATTTTTATCCCTATCTTGTTCATTTAGAAGCGGATCATCACCAAAATTCATTGTTAGAGTCATTGTCTGATTTGGATCAACAGATAACGCAAATATTTTTTGGTTAGTCGAGGCTTTGGCAGTTATAACCAGATCACAATTCATTGTTGAGTTAAAGAGCATCGTTGTGTTTTGGTAAGCGAAAAGTGTTGGTTCACCTGCCAGTAACTGGTCCTTTTGTTGAATTGGACTGGTGTTTGTTCTATTGTATTGAATAACATTATCAGGAAGCCCTGGAACCTCTGGTATATTGCCAACTCCATAGGATTTATCGTTTTCATCAACAGACTGGATTCCAGCAAAAACCAAAGTTGGGAGAGTCAAGATCCCTATTAGAAAACTTAGAGTTACAACTCTAATTGATTTTTTTCCTACTTTGTATTCGCCCATCGTAACTCACCATATACAATATACACATCGTGTGGTTTAAGGGACATTATGGAATAAGCATTTCAAAATTGGAAATAGTTAAAGTAAAAAAAAATAATTCTTAAAAATCAAGTAAAACTAAAATAATATACAAAAAAAGGTAAGGTTTTTAGGAGCTACCGCCATTTTGTCCGCCTGATCCACTACCGCCACTACCACCAGATCCATAACGTTTTTGGTGCTGATTAATCTCCTGAGTAAGCTCTCCATCCATTTCACGAAGCATATTACCAATCGCTTCCAAAACATCTAAAGATTCGCTAAAGTTCTCTGAGTTGTTCTTAGCGTTTTGTATAAGCCCTTCTAAAGTTTCCATAAATTGATTCTCGTTCTGGTAACCTAAAGACTCCAAAAACGCATCAATATTTATTCCTTGATCTCTTCCGCCACAGAAGCGCTCTCTTGTTCTCTTTCTTGTCCTTTCACAGTATTCAAAGATTCTCCACTCATTAGAAAGACCAGCTTCCTCTTTCAAACTCGCATGTACTTCGGATATAAGCTGATTTGCTTGTCGAAGATAATAGGTAGCTTCAGATAAATCAGTTTCAACTACTTCTTCTGCCCTTTCAAGATATCCCTCAGCTTTAACCAATAGCTCTTCTACCTCGGTATTGTCCTCAAATATTACTCGTAGATAAGCAATTCTTGCTCTTGCACGCACTATTGCTTCCAAGAAACCTTGATGGTCAACTAATTCTTCTGTATCAACACCTGCTTCTTCAAGGGAAGCGTATACAGATCTTAAAACATCTCTGAAAACTTTCAGAGCTTCAATTGCGTTTTCAACAGCGCCTTCAAAATCTTCCGCTTCAAACGCATCCTGAGCATCATCTAATAACGTTTCTCCCTCTGCAAATAAAGCTTCATATGTTACCATATCATCTTGAAATTTGACGTCCTCAATTTGTTGAGATTCAACCCATTCAAAGAGAGATTCAACTTTTTGTTGAGCTCTTTCAGCTATATCCAAAAGGTCTTGCTGATGTGATTGTTGAACTTGACCCTGCACAAGAAACATAGGAGTTGCTACGATCATAACTGTAAGCAGTAGTAAAAAACCAATTCTTAGATTTTTGATCAACATTTTTAACACCTACAATATTAGTGGTTTTTCCTTAACTTAAGGGACACTTTGGGTAAAGCGTTTCAAAGTGTACCTTTTAGGTAATACTTACAATTATTTCCATCAAGATAAAGGAGTGATAAAGAGTATGAATAAGATAGTAAGTATTTCAATAGTACTACTAGTTTTTGCAAGCATGTTTTGTGCAGTTGCTTTGAATACTGTTTCAGCTGACGAGAACTATATAGATAACAGCTACGAAAACGGTGATGGACCCGGTGTTGATCCTGACATAGCCCCTGATAGTTACCAATCTAGAGATGAACCACGCACACGAAACAAAGATGCTTAAACTTTTCTAAAACTATAGCTCATTCTTTAGCTTCCATCTTTTTTTGGAACAAAAAATTTATTACAGAAAATTTATTTTTAACAATTAAATTACAAGAAAGAAGTAGAAAATAAAATTTTACTATTTTTCGTAATTATTCTTCTAAAAATTTGCAACCCCTTTATGTTTTGAAGAATTATACCATTTACAAAGTTCCTTAACCATTTTATCAGAATAACCTTGTTCTTTAAGTTCAACTAACATTTTATTAGGAATTGCCTTCTTGTTCATAAATTCTCCTCGTAGAACGAAAAAAATTTTGAGATAGAATAACTTTTTGTTTTCATTGTCCAACAAATATACATATTTTTATTTATTACTTAACCTTCCAAGATAGAAACTAAATTATTCCTATTTCTTGTGAATCTGTAGTTCTTTATCTAGTTCTTAATGGCTTTCTGTTGACCCTATGTCGATTTTTGGAATATTGATTATTATAGAATATACATTATTATGTATTGAGATATACGATAGTATGGGTAAGAATTATGTTTGATAAATTCAAGAAACACTCTCATCACAAACAAACTAACAAACAACATGTGATCGAAAAACTTGAAAAGGTGAAGATCGCAAATGTGCACAAAGAATCTCAAAACCCAAAAACAAATGAAAGTAGCCACCCAATAAATAAAATTGAAGAAACAATAAAACCAGATTCTAAAGAAGAAAAAACTGAAATTACTCCCATATCACACTATCCCTCTAAAGAACTTGAAAGGGAATTTATGGCTATCAAAGATTACTCTTCATTTTTACAACTTTCAGAAAAGATAAACACAGAAATTTCTCAAACCAAAAATAAGTTGGGAGAATATCTGCTGCAAATTGATAACAAAAAGATTCTAGCAGAAAAATCTCAAAAGATATTGAACATAGTTTCAAAAATGACGGGAAAACCACATTGCAAGGGAAATCAAGATGAATTATTGATTGATGGTTTACAAATCGTTTTGGATGCAACTCCAAGACATGAACTGGAAGTATTAGAAAACGTGGTAAAAAGCCAACAAGATCGTCTCTTGCACCTTCAAAAAACTAAAAAAGCAATAAACGAACTAAACCAACTAAGTGAAATTCAGGGAATTAATTTTTTTGTTGTTGAAAAGTATGGCGTTCCCGAAAAAATTTTACTAACTATTCCCTAACTATTTTTCTCTTCATTCATTTTTTTTCTTTAACTATTATATATCTTTATGTAAATCTGCTGAATTTTTATTTTTTTTCTGAATAAAAAATGTTAATTAATTATGATAAGTTTATCTGAAAAGCAAAGATTCAGATTTTAAGTAAACTTTTGAATATTGATTCTTAGTTCATAAGCCTTTAGATCAAATTCTTTCTTCTTTCAGAAAGGGTTTGAAATTGAGAGATAAAATACTAATGTTAAAGTTTAAACGTGAGATCTTGGAAAATAACAAAAATGGCAATCTGGTTTTTGAGGTTGTTGAGGAAGCATATCCTCAATAGAAAAATTATTTTGGTATCAAGTTTAGTTATTTCCTGATCATTTCCAAATATTTTTTACCTCTTTTTTCTAATTCTAATTAGGCTTCAATTGATTATTTGCAAATAGTGAAAAAATGATTTCTTATGTTAAATTGAATTATTTACCACTTCATGTACCAAAAATGTTATATTTAAAACTCAAAGAAAAAGGTGTTAGGGGTATTAAATGTCTGTAGATAAAGCGAAAAGCACTCTAAAAGAACTATTAGTTAGCATTATTGCTATTGTCATTTCAATTGTCCTTGCTGTCTTTGCATTAGGTGTAGCTAATTGGGCAGTGGATATTTTTAACATCACTGGTGATTTAGCTCAAGCTGCTGCTTTAATTGCCGTAGCAATTGTTATTGGTCCTACTATTGCTGCTTTTGCAACTAAAAAATACTTTTAGTTCTTCTTCAAAGTTCCCTTCTTTTTTTTATTGCAAAATTTTCTTTACAATATTAATTTGATTTGTTTTATTCAGGAAGTATTTTTTTCACTTTAGGGTTTAGTTTTTTTTAGACTATTTTCGTATTTGGCTAATTTATAGATGATTGTTATAGAACTGTTGGTACTTTTTTCTATTTTGTGGTTATGTGTTGTACACTTCATTATTAACCAAAAAACACAATAAAACCAAAAAAAACAACCCCAATCTAGCCTCCTCTAACCATTTTCAAACATTTTTGTATGCTTTAATTATGTATCAACGTTTATATGCACGTTTAACGAGTATTGATATATAAGACAGCATATGTCTGGAAAAGAACATATTGTATGTCTGTACAACAAAACTACAAAAGAGAACAAAAAAAATGCCAAACCTACAAAAACAAGTACAAACCAAACTCGCAAAAGGACTCCTAGACCTAATAATCCTACAATTCCTAAAAACCCAATCAATGCACGGATACCAGGTTATAACTAAGATTAGAAAGAGTTTTGGCGTGTATTTTGGGCCTAGCACCATCTATCCCTTGTTAGCTTCTATGGAAAAAAAAGGTCATCTATCTAGTGCATGGAATATGGCTACTGATCGACCGAGAAAAATATACACAATAACAAATGATGGTCAGAATATGTTGAATTTCACAGAAAACTCCTTAAAAATGATGTGTAAACAACTAGGTTCAGATAATACACAAACACAGCCATCTGGACTAAAGGTTACTGTTAACCCACGAGGTTTAGGCCGATCACTTTCTTCTCTAAATTCTTACTAGATATTTTTTCTCTTTATAGCCCAGTTACTTTATTCCTTTTTCTTTTTTTTAAATATACAAGTTTTGTCATTAATACTGAAGATCTAGATTATATAGTCGTAAATTGAAATTCAGATTCAATAATCATAAATCAGTTATATTAAACCTGCCAATTTCCTGACTAATCAGAAAAGTAACTTAAACTTTGGAACATTCGAGGTTATTACAATGAGACGTTCAAAAATTGAAATTTACATGGAAATTTTATCAATTTTATCCCAGAGGGGATTATCTAGAATTACTCATATTATGTATGATTCAAATACTAATTGTAGTTTACTCAAAGAAAATTTGATATTTATGATAAAACAAGGTTTGGTGGAAGAGAAGTTTGTTGGACACGATAGGGTTGCTTATTGCATAACCCCTAGAGGTGTATCTATTCTTAATTCATTCAAGGAATTGCAAACTGTGCTTCCAATAATTGAAAAAACAACTAATTAAATTCCTGTTTTTAGTTAGATTCTTTGAAGTAGAAATGAAACTGGGCGAACCCCGTCTGTACAACAAGTTATTATTTCTCCTTTTTTAAACCAGGGAAAATTTCCACCATATGTTAATACTGAGAGGTCTTTGAAGATATCTCGCCAAGCCCATAAACAAAAACCTTGAGGAACCTCATTGTAATTATCGACGATAAACTCTTGTCCTTCTTCAAAATGGGAACAAACTCCAAATTTTTTTCCTGTCTCATAATTTATTGGAGTGTTTTTGTATATTTTTTTTGGATCGATTTTTTTCAAAACTGTAATTTTTATTTTTACCATTTTATATTCTGCTCTAATAGGTTTTCAAATTACTATTTTTTATTAGACTTTTATTCTTTTCATATGTCTATATTAGATAAATATTCGTTTGAAGATTTTTTGGTAGTGATCTTGTTTTTTAGAATTAATTCAACTTTTTCTTAAATAAGAGTATTCTTTTCAAGAAAAATGTTAAAAATTGTTATTATTTTTTTAGTTTTAGGAAAAAATTATATGTCCAATGGAATAAAATGGATTTATGCAAAAGGGAGTTGGTTGAAATTTTTGATGCAAAACAGTTTATTAAAAAATCTTTGGAGGAAATCAAAGAATCAGTTGGAGATAGAAAAGTAATTTCTGCTTGTTCGGGTGGAGTTGATAGTACTGTTGGAACCTTTTTAGTTCATAAAGCGGTTGGTGATAGATTAATTGCGGTTTTCATTGATGATGGTCTTAGAAGAGAAGGTGAGCCTGAATTTGTGGTCAGGATTTTGAAAGATTTAGGGATTAAGACAAGGTCTATTGATGCTAAAAACGAGTTTTTTAAGATTTTTGCTGGAAGGGTTGATGCTGAAGAGAAAAGAAGAGCATTTAGACATGAATTTTATAGTGTTTTAGGTAAGGTTGCGAAAGAGGAGAAAATTTCTGTTATTGTTCAGGGTACCATTAAGGCTGATGTTATTGAAACAGTTAAGGGAATTAAGTCTCAGCATAATGTGTTGGAACAGATAGGTATTGATTCTTTAGATTATGGATATAAAATTCTTGAACCTCTTCGTGAACTTTTTAAACCAGAGGTTAGAATGGTTGGCAGAGAGTTAGGTTTACCAATAGAGATCTCTGAGAGGATGCCTTTTCCTGGGCCTGCTCTTTCGTTGAGAGTTCTTGGTGTTGTTACTCCAGAGAGAGTAAAGATTGTCCGCAAGGCAACCCAAATTGTTGAAGAGGAAACATTGCAGTTGGGAACTTTTCAAAATTTTGCTGTTTTACACAATGATAAAGCTACTGGAATTAAAAATGGTAAACGACTTTATGGTGATATAATAACTGTTAGAATTGTCGATTCTACAGATGCAGTAACTGCAAAAGCAAAAAAAGTTCCTTACGAAACATTATTTAAAATTACCAAAAGAATCACTAAAGAAATTCCCAGTGTTGTTAGGTGTCTTTATGACTATAACTGATAAGCCACCTTCGACAATAGAATTTGAATAGTTCAGTCTCTCCTTTTTTCTATCTTTTTTATGCTATTGTTTTTGAGGGATTTTTGTGGTTTCTATTCGTAAGTTTCAAGAGATGATGAAAACATTATATTATTGTTAGAGATAAAAAAAGAGGAGAACAAGATACTCTTAATTGGCTAAAAGATGAATTAGATGAGCTCAATGAAGCTCTACAGGATGGAAAAATTGATTCAATTGAGAAAGAATTTGCAGATGTTTTTGCATGGTTAGCTTCTCTAGCTAATATTTCAAATATTAATTTAGAAAAAGCTGTTTTGAAAAAATACAATTACAAATGTCCAAAATGTTTTACTTCCCCATGCAGTTGTCCCTTTAGGTAATCTGGTTATTAGTATGTATTTGCTAGAATTGAATTTTTGGTTTATTGAACTACAAAAAATGAGTGGAAATACTTACTCAAGTTGAATAAGTTCTAAATACAAATCACAATCAACTTAGCTTATTTAGGATGCTTGAATTAGGTGCAAATAGAGAAAAAAACTAAAACTGTCTCTGAAGAATATTGTTGTTCAAATCCTAATTGTAAGACTGTTTTTTCTCAACCAAAAATTATTAAGTATTATGTTTGCCCTAAATGTCAATCTTTTGTAGAAATGAAAGGAGTTAGTAGTCAACCAGTAATAGTTGATCCAATGGATGAAGAAAACCTCTGTCTCCTTGAGGAATACCATTCTCTTAACTCTAAAAAATTAGAAGAGATAGAATACCTAAAAACCAATATCAAAAATAAAATCGAAGAAATACAAAAACAAAAAACGGAAAATGCAAATATAAACAAGAAACTTGACGATACCAAAAATGATCTTGATATTGTCCTCAGAAAATTCGAATCTACAAATAGCAAGTTTGAGGCGAAGGATGCGGAATTGGTTGAAGTTGTAGAGAAGAATTTGGGTTTGATTAAGCGTGTTGAATTATTTGAGGCTGAGCGAGCGTCTGATAGTTTAAAAATTCGGGAAGATGCTGGTAGGCTTGCTGGATTGGAGGAGAAGCTTTCTGAAAAAGATGGTTATATTATCCTTTTGGATAAACGTTTGGCTGAACTCAGAGGAGAGGTTGGAAAGTTAACAAAGCAAAGAGACGATGCTGTACGAGATAAAAATGATGTGATTGCCGAAAAGGTAAAGGTTGAGAGTAAGGCTTGTCAGGAACTTGAGGCGAAGGATGAGGAATTGGCTGAAGTTGTAGAGAAGAATTTGGGTTTGATTAAGCGTGTTGAGTTATTTGAGGCTGAGAGAGCGTCTGATAGTTTAAAAATTCGGGAAGATGCTGGTAGGCTTGCTGGATTGGAGGAGAAGCTTTCTGAAAAAGATGGATATGTTGCTAATCTGAATAACCGTTTGGGTGGTCTTAGGGACCTGGTTAAAAACTTAACAGAACAAAGAGAAGTTATTATTAAAGAAAAAAATGAATCAATCGCTAAACAGATAAAAGCTGAAAAGAAGGCCTATCACACATCTGAAGAAAGAGATAGACTTCAAAGTGAACTCACTAACCTAAGAGACAAACTGGCAAACTCTATCAAAAAAGACGATAAAATATCTGAGAAGAGAATGTTAGATGCAAAAAAAAATTGTGACCTAGAATTAGAAATCAAAACTTCAAAAGAGAATAAACAGCTAGAAAAAATAAAAATCCCAAAATCAAAAGATATTAACTTTGATCAATCAGTTAATAAAGTTCAAGAATTAGAACTAAAAAAAATTAAGATAAAAAAACAAGAAAAATCTGTTGAAGGTTACGATTTAAATGCTGCTAAATTCCCATATCCAAAACAAGTTATTTCAAACAAAAATAAGAGATTCCAAATCTAGTACTGGATGTGGTTTTTATTTGGGATACCTCTCTGAACGTGATAAAGGAGAGAAAATACCAAATGCGTGTGTGGAGTGTTCTAAATCTCTTGATTGTATGTTAACTAAAGTTCGGCAATCGAATAAGAGTGTTAAAGAAATTAAAAAGTGGTATCATTTTAAATAATTTTTTATTAACAATTTTCTTGTCTTTAAGTGAATTTAGAGTATATGTCAAAATTAATTCAAAATGTTACTTGGTACTTTGTTCTCTTTTAATTGATTGGGACTTTTAATTTGAATTTTATTCTAGATTTTTATCATTGTTTTTTTTGGAATTTAAGATAATCAATATTGGTCATTCATAAACGTTAAGTTGACTAAACTACGATTGAATTCCAAATCCGAATCTGAATATAAATAAATGGAGGTAAACAAAAAAAATGAGTGAATATTTGGTCTTAATGAGGTTAAATCCTGGCAAAATAATGGATACTATGGGTTCCTTGCGGCAACTGAGCAATAAACCCGTCGACGGAGTTGATCTGCGCTATACTATGAATATCTTTGGAGCTTGGGATGTAGGAGTTTGGATTAATGCTGAAGATAGTACTCAAGCCCTTGATTTTGTCCAAAAGAAAGTAAAAGACATGACAGGGGTTACTGAAGTGTACACTGTGCCTACTTTTCCACATGCGAATAAAGCCTTTGTTAGAGATGAAGAAAAAAAATCTTCAAAACCAGTAAAAACAGCTGCAGTTGAAGCTTAATCAGATGAATTCAGTATCCCAAAAAAGCAAGTAATTGCTTTTCTTTTTTCCATATAATTCCCTGTTTGTCTATTGATTAAAACAAATGTTCTATCTTGAGACTAAGTAGCATGGAGCATTTACCTAAAGAAGCAATTCGTTGAGAGAAACATACTTGGTTGAATGAGCTTGGTACCTGAAATTGAAGTCTTAGCACAAAAGATAGCGAAAACTAAAACCGTGGTTTTAAAAACTCGACTTGATTCAACTGTGGTAAGACTCAGTATTGAAGGATTAAAACAGAACTTTTTTACGAAACTAGGTTTTTTGAAACCAAAAACTGAAGATGTTCAACTTATTGGTTTTGAAAAATACTACGAGCCCTACATTGTTATTGGTGGGAAATACTCGTTAGATTATTGTAGAAAACACGAAATTAAAGTAGAAGTTAAGAAACACTCTAAGGAGGTTTTCATTGCTGGAAAAAAATTTTCGCCTGTAGCTTCAAAATCGGGAAAAAATCTGGAGAATATGATTCACCTAGAGGGTGAAGAATATGCTCACTATGAAAAAGAAACGTTTTTTGTGCTCGATAAATTAAGAAGGGAGATCTTACCTGAAAGTTTTTCTTTTGCTCCCTACGACGTACAATTAGAAGGGACAGTTGATGATAGCCTTAATCTTAGAAAAGTTAGTATATCTGTAGATGAAGTTATTGAATTACTTCGGTCTAGAATAGCTAAGAGACCTTCGGATTTAGCTGAGATTATTAGAGAACTATTTGAAATCAATGAAAATATGATAGTTTACAGACCTTTTTTTGAACTCACTTTTCATAATATAAAAACAAACAAGTGTGTCACTTTGAGGGTAGATGGAGTAACTGGAGAGGCTGTCCAATACAAACTTGAAAAAAGAAACAATGGATTACTTCATAGAAATTTAAGTTTAGATAACCCTGCAAATTTTCAAATAAATAAACAAAAACCGTCTCCAGAGACCTTCAAACAACCAGTTTTTAATATAACCTCCAAACAGCCAGAAATTAATTTAGAAAAACCTGACAAAATTTCTGAGAATCAACCACCAGTGGGGAAAGCTTGTGATGAAAACGTTACTCTCAAGTTTCCAGCCTATGTCAGTGGTGAGGTCTTTTTGGTAGGTAATAATGTTACTGCGGTTGTTGGAGATCTTGAACTTCCTTCTGGAACTACAGTGAATGAGACATTAGTGGTTAAAGGAGAGCTCAAAATTGGTGATAATTGTCGATTATTCAAAAAAGTAAAGGTCTTAGGAGATGTTATGGTGGGAATTGGAACGGTTATTGATGGTGATGTCATTTCTGGGGGGAATATTGTTCTTGGTTCGGGTTCCAAAGTTGGTGGTTGTGTTAGGGCTTCTGGACAAATAAAAATCAGCGAAAAAGTTGTGGTTGGTAAGGAACTAAAATCAAATTTAGATCTACCCCGGGACTCTTTTGATCTACAAATGATTGTTGATACTGGCATAGAAGAGACTTTGGTGTAACAACAAGATGCCCTTTTCTGTATTAAGAACATCCAGCTAAGAAACTTACAGAGTTTTGTTGTGACAGTTGGGGTAAGCCTTGTTGGACCCCTTTTAATAGTGGGTGTAACATTTGGCCTGGGTTTTGTCCTTCCAGGTTTTGTCATTGATACCACTTTTTTGACAATTTACTTTTTTGTGACCTGCACATTATACAATGTTTTTCTTTTGGTGGTTATTTCAAGAGCACACAGAAACCCAGGTGAGGACATAAGTCACTTTTTCAGTTTGTTGATCCCTGCGCACAATGAAGAAAGTGTGTTAGGTGAAACCTTGGAGACTGTGTTAAATCTTGATTATCCTTCTGAATTGTTTGAGGTAGTGGTAATCAATGATGGTTCTGTTGATAAAACTGAAAGAATAGCCCGCAGTCTTCAAAAGAAATATTCCAACTTAAAAATAATTACTATCCCGATAAACAACGGAGGCCAAGGAAAAAGTGCAGCATTAAATGTGGGTTTTGCCGATTTTCTTCTAGCTTGGCGAGGTATCGAAATCAAACCAAGACATCGTTGGGTAATTGGCGTTTTTGACTCTGATGCTGTTCCCAAATCAGACATGCTCAAGAAAGTCTCTTTTCAATTTAATGATTTGAATGTTGGTGGAGTTCAGACATTAGTTCGTATCAAGAACGCTAAAACGTCTTTTTTAGCTAAGCTCCAAGACATAGAGTTTTTGGCTTTTGCAAGAGTCATCCAGTTTGCTCGCACGAACTATTCGGGGTCAGTAGCTCTAGGAGGCAACGGTCAGTTTGTAAGAGCGCCAGCTTTAGATTCAGTTTCTCTCAAAAAACAAAAAGAATATTGGAGTCGTGATTCTTTGACCGAAGACCTAGACTTAGGCGTAAGGTTGTTGCTTAAAAAATGGAAAAATGTTTTTATAGATTCAACATTTGTCTCACAAGAAGGTACCGAGACACTGCATACTATGTTTCGCCAAAGAGAAAGATGGGCTTGGGGAACGCTTCAAACCCTTAAGTCGTTTGTTTTCCAACCGAGTTTCTGGCGAAAAAATTTCAGTCTTAGAACAAAGCTTGATATTTCTGTTTATTTGATTCATGTTCTTCTGCCTGTTCTGGTTTTTCTTTGTTGGGCTTGGTCTGGACTTGCTATATTAGGAATTATTGGAGTTTCAAACTTCTTTCCTTTTGCCTTTATGGTTGCAAATGGATTCTCTTTTATTCCTCTCTTCGGATATGGTTTATGGAAGGAAAGATCAGAATATCCTCGATGGCAAATAGTTCCACTTATCTTTATAGCAGCTGTCTATACAATATTGGATTCTTGTTGTGATGTCAGCTATTGTAAAATTTTTAACAACTAAACCTAAATGGGTTAAGACCCCTAGATTTAACGATTTAAAGAGCAATTGTAATGTTTTATAAAAATGGATTAGTAATATTGATTTGTTTTTCATAAATCTGATATCTTCGGGTTCGGAATCTGAATATGAGGAAAAATGAAAAATCGAAAAATAGGTTTAATCTTAGGTTTAAAAGGCTTTTTAGCAGTTTCTTCCCTGATAACAATCGCCATAGCCTTAGTGATTTATTCGGCTTCCATAACGGTTACTCCAACACAACAATTTACAATAGGCTCTTCCTCTGACTCATGGACGTTATACGTAAACGAAATTAATCAAGCCAGATACCTTCCAGGTGGATCTTCTCAGCCAGTGTTTAATCCAAGTGACACAGGTACTTACGCTTTTAGAGTTGTAACGGATGCAGACAAGTCGTGCGCAGTAAAAATTGAGTTAACCTCTGTAATGGATAGCGGGAAATTCTCAAACTTTGATATTACAGTAGACTATTGGAATGGTGCTGCTTGGGTATCTGCGACCATTTACGATTCAGCTTCAGGATCAAGCACTATTGTTGCAATTAATGGTTTATCGGTTGGAGCGGCTGGTTATATTAACCAAGATGTGTCGATGACAACGTATTATCTTGTAAAAGCTACTTACTCTTATGATATAGTAGATGATGTGACTCCGATAACTACGGCATTCCAGTATACTCCAATGCCTTAGGATTTTTTTAAGAATTATCCTTTTTTGGAGGCCAATTCCGATAAACGCAAAATATCTCAAGACGAGAATGGTTAATGCAAAATATCTTAAGATAAGAATGGTTTTAGGTTGTATTTCTTTAGTTTTAGGTTTAATAGCTGCAAATTTTGCTTTATTTGGATGGAGTACCCCAGATGAGGGGGCTCTATTTTTTAGGTGAATACTCCCGTTATGTTTGTGCGTTTGGTGGTTTTGCTGCAATCATTTTCGGGTCTATGATGATAAATGATTATTTTGTAATTAGAAATCATGATCTCAGACGTCAGGCTCTCTGGTATCACGAAACCGCTTTTAAAGAAGGTAAAGTGTTTCTTGGTCACTTCTTTTTAACAGATGAAGGAGAGAAAGAAATTGTCAAGAAAAAAAAATAGAACTATTAGTTTACTCAATTTGTTTGTCTTTTTTATGGTTATTCAGGCTGTTTTCTTACCCTTTTCTTATTCTGAGGTGTACTATAATACACTGGTTTTGATGAATTTTCAGTTACCACAAGATCAATATGTTTGGATTTCGGGTAGTGATGACTTTGTTCACAAACTTAACAAATCGGATCTTAATGGACCTGAAATTTTGGCGTGGGATACAGGTACAAGCTTTATTCATGGAGGTTGCGATTTTAGATTAGAAGATGGAAACGAGTATATCTATCTGATAGATTCTGGAAATGGTCCTAATTCTGATAAGTTAATCAAATTTCATGCTAGTAACGGTACTGAATTGTTAAGATGGGATATATCCGGTTACTCAAATGATGCAGAAGGTCTGGTTTGGAATGGATCAAGATGGTTTATCTCAGATAGCCGTGATGATCTAATATATCAAGTTGATCCCCAAGATTCAACAATTGCTGAGAGATCTTTTTCTTATAGCGACCAAAAATTCTGTGGAGGTTTGGCATGGATGGTTCATATCTTTGGGCCGTTGATTACGGCACTGATGTAGTGTATCAAATGGATGTTTATGGGATTATTCAGACGAGTTGGGATTTTGCTCCTTCAAATCCTGTGGGTGCAACATATGATGCCGTTTCTGGGCATCTATGGATTTTAGCTCGATCAGGTTACCTCTATGAATATCATCCTAATGGTACCCAACTAAGTAGTTGGCGTGTTGCTGGGAATTTGCCTAAGGGGATTGCTTTTTCCTACGCTTTTCCATAAAATTTGTGTATTTATTAGAAAAACCTGAAAGCAGGCAATTTAATTAGATATCATTAACTCTTTATTTTTTGTATGATAAATTTTGTTTATATCCAAGTTATCTTAGCTTTAGTTCATTCCATTTCTTACTTTTCTAATATTTTCTAATACTTCTCCTGTGACTTTGCTCTTTGTTAAATTTCTAACAAGAATAACGTCATTAGGATTTAGATTTAATGATAATCCAATTTGAAATTTCTTCGCGATTAAAAAACTTCTAATTGCTCCATCAAGTTTTCCATCATCAAAATCTAGATCTATCATAACATGGAGAGTTTTTCTTAAAGCGTCTTTTATATCTTCAAAACTTTGGGGATTAACTTTTTGTTTTTCATCCCATTCTGTTTTCTCCAATTCCTATCTCCCCTAAGTATTTTATTTTAGCTAATAAATACGGTTATTTCCAAAATCGACATATTGCCATCATTTGGCTTAAAACTTTGAAATAAATATTGTGTGTGACTAATATACTCTCTAAAACAATACAACCTATGTCTTTATTCGCAAATTATTTCTCTGATATCTTTTTTGTTAGTTGAAAAAAGTTGTAATTTCTTGATAATTTAACTCTTGAATGTTGCTATTTGAACTAGGAAAAGAAAGATATCTATCAATAAGAGTTTTTAAAAAAACTGTTGAAAAAAGTTCTAGATACTATTTTTTTGGAATAATTATTAATCCAACAAAAAGGAGTTTAAGAACACACATTTTTTTGCTCATATTTCTTTAGGCTTTTGCAATTTTGAGATGTATTTTTCAAAGGTCACAGATGTTATTTATTTTTTGCTGGTAGCGTTTTTCATTAAATATTCCTTTATTGGCTTCTCTGTTAAGTCGATTTCAAATATTGCGCGCGCTAACAACAGCTTTTTTTGCCATTGACCCATTTGCCGTAAACTATCAAATTTCCAGTGAATCTTTGCCTTTTTTGCCTTTTTTCCGAATTTCTAAGTTATATCTTAGGGGGTTTTTTCCGATGCTATTAAAAGACAGTTTAAAACAAAGCGGGTTGATATGCATACTCTTAGCCGTTAGTTGTGCGCCAAAAATCTGTTTAGGAATAATATTTATAGGTTAAAACTTTAAAATTAAATGAGGGCATTACTTGAAGATATCGAGCCGGGTAACAATTAAGTTTTCTCTTGTTTCAGAGTGTAAGAAAAAAACTAGTAATGAGATTATTAAAGAAATATCAGATTCTTTTTCTAATGGAGATATTATTATTCCTTGGGTTGATAAGGTTGAAAAAATTACCCTAAACGGAATTTAATAAACCCAATCCTCTAAGAACGAATTTTTTGCATGTTTGAAAGGAATTTTCTAAAAATAAAGAGAAGTTAGTTGTTATATTGGATAGTTTTTATGGGCCCACTCTTACTGGTACTCTCTTTTTATCCATACTTTTCTCCTCTAGAGGCATTATCGTTTTGATTAGTTTATAAAATTTATTGTAGAACACGTCAACTAACTAGCTTTAGTACAATAACTCAGTTCGATTTTATTAAAAGAAAAAAAATAGATCCCCTATTGCCGTTAGTTTTACAGAAATCTAAGATTGGTGATTAGTATTATTTTTTAGAAAACAGTTTTTGCATATTGGAAGAATTCCTTTTTTGCTTTTAGTATGATGTTGATGGTTTCATTCCCTTTTTGGGTTAGTCTATAAATTCGTTTATTTTCAGTTAGCTCTCCTATTACTAAGTCTTTACGCTCCATTGAATAGAGTAGCGCATAAACAGTGCCTGCACTTATTAAAAAACCAAATTTTCGGTGAACCAAATTCATAAGGGCATATGCACTTTGGGGTTGGGCTCTTTTGAGTTCTGCTAGAAAGATTGTGTCTAAAAAGTTTTTAACGATTCTTCTTCTCATTTGTTTTATACATTTATTCTCCATTTTTTTATTCCTCAATATTTAATTTATTAGCTAAAAAGAGTGTCTTTGCCATCATTTCCAAGTTTTTTACAAAAGGGTGCTTTGGTTTTTCGATAGCTATGATGGATGTTCTTTTTGCTTGCAGCACATCACAATAGCAAAGCATTGATGCTATTATGGGACTTTTGAGTTGTTTTTCAATTTTTTTAATTATCTCTTTTTCTGTAGCTTTTATTTGCGTTTGTGTTTCGGGAAAGATCTTATTTATTAGAACTACTGGTTTTTTATCTAATTCAATGTAGAGGTTTTCGATTAGGTTTTTTGATCCTTTTAGGTCTACTTCATCGTTTGTTGTAACTATTATTGCTATATCTGAGCTGACTACTGCATTTATTGAAGAATATTGTAGACCGGGGCTAGTATCAAGAATAATGTAGTCCATGTTAAATTTTTTAAAGAGTGTCTTTCGCATTGAAAAGAGTTTTTTCACGGCTGATACTTCCCATGCTCTACTTTTGTCAATCGTATTTCGGATGGCTTCAATTGAGGGGTTTGCTAATCCCAAGAAGAGTTTACCTTCAAGTCCATAAAAGTTGGTAACATCAATTAATGTTTGTTCTATTTTACAACGACCTGATATAAAGTCGTTTAGCCAGTATTTAGGTTGTTTTTCTATGGCATTTGAGAATGCACCTGCAAGACTTGGCGCTCGAAAATCAAGATCTAATAATGCTATTTTTAATCCTTTTTTTGCCCAGATGGCGGCTAGGTTAGTGGCTATGACAGTTTTTCCTGTTCCTCCTCGCGATGAATGAAAGGCTAAAGTTTTTGTTGTCACATTTTTTCCTCTGATTTTTGTTCGATGTAGAAATATACTTTGTGTCCTTGACGTTTTTTCTTGAGGTATCCCATTCTCACTAGTTGATTTGCAGATGCGCTTTCGACGGCTCTAAGTCTTTTTGTTTCTGTTGAGAGTTCTTCCGCGGTTGCTTTTTCGAGCTTGTATAGGGATATCACAGTTTTTCTTAGGTGTCCAGGTAAAGATAAAAGCGATAATACATCGGGTGCTAACTGGTGTGTTTGAACTGGTTTGTTATTGTGGTTTTTTCTTGGTTTTTTGGTTTTGATTATTGCCTTTTTGTTTTATGATTATGTCGAGTTTTTTATTTGTTAATTTGATTTCTTCGATTAGTTGGACTACCAATGATTCCAAATTTTCTGGTGGTGTATATGTTTTAGCCAACAAAGCAAACCCAGATTAATTGTATTATTGTATATGCATTAATACACAAGGTATGCGATATATTTCTTTTGCATCCAAATCCGAACTTGAACTTATACATTAAAAGAAATACATAATTGTGAAGAAACCTACCATATTTCCTATGAATCTAACTTCAAAAGAACCTGATAGTGCCACTCAAAAATGCCAAAGGATTCTTGAGGAAAACGGTGGACTAATAGCAGAAAAATCCAGATCAATAATGCTAACTGACCCAGAATTAACAGAGCTAAAAGAACCTTTTGAGTTTATTTCTACAAACTGGCGTGATCCACTAACTCCTAAGTTTACTGTCGCTTTCTTGTGGCGCAGTAGGAGGAAAACCCAAAGACACTCATGATTCGGCTTTGGCAATGAGTTTAATTAATCTTAGTTTTTTTTTATGGGATGATATAATCGATAGATCCTATTCAAAGACTTTTAAGCCAACGCTATCAGGCAAACACGGTTCCAATACAGCATTAATCGTAGGTGGAATGGTTTCAGCTAAGGCCTTTTCGATCCTAAACAATATGAACTTTAACCAAGCAAAAAAAGATGCAATAAATCGGTTAATATGGAATCTTTTATGCTGTAATGGCTAAAGTTGAGATGGGCTCTCTTAAGATGCGTACTAACAGGACACATATTCTAGCAAAATCAAACTATGGAAAATCAAAACTGAATCGATTGATCCAGAGACTTGTCTTAAAATTGGTGCTATAATAGGCGATGGTCTAGCGAGGGAGATTAATAGTCTAGGAAAATATGGTAGATGCCTTGGCACAATTTTGGGTTTAACCAATGATTTTCGTGTAGCAACCAATTTAACTTTGGAACTCGCCGACAAAATAAAACTAAAATCGCTCCCCTATTCTTTGCTTTTGGCAAGCGAGCGCTCTAACACTCTTAGAAAAAAACTTGACCAACTAATAACCAAAAATAGGGTCGATCCAAATTCTATAAAACTGATTGTAGAGGGTATGTTAGAAACATCAGTATTTGAAGATATAGAAAAAAAAGTGGATTTTTTTGTTCAAGAAGCCAAAGAGTCGCTGGGTAGACCTAAAACAAAATAGTGCCACTCTTGCGCTTCGAAACGTTCATTGAACTTCAACCTCAGATTCTTTGTTGAATCAAATCCCTTTATCGAGAGTCAAGTCAATCTAGAATCCTTCTGGCCATTTCACAAGCGTTGCTTATCGAGAGCAAGCAATGAGACAACTAGGGTTTATGTCAATTTGCGGAATTTTGGCTTTTCTGGCACACCTTGATCAGTAAGTTTTTATCTTTTTTCTCAACAGCTTCTTGGACTTCAGGGTAGAATTCAGAAGTGAGGCTAAACTCTCTAGGTGGGACGACATGTTTGATATTCTTGTATTTAACATTTGCATAATACATCGGGTATTAGGCTTCCGGAGATTATCTATTAAGATTTATTTCGGTTCCGAACAGTGCAAATCTTTAAGAGAACGAACCTGACTAAAGTAAGCTAGATTATGGTGCTAGGATTCCTCAAGACTGGCAATTCGAATATCAAAAAGCAGCTTTTTTGTTAGTTGCTACTTTTTTTCTTCGCTTTTTATGAAGTGTATTATTATCTTGCACTACTCACCTGTTGGGTACATGATCATTCCTTCTGGGTTCGACAGTGGAGTTACGAGTCAAACGGAGTATTGTATTTTTTTACTTGTTCTATTTCGTTAATCATTGGAAGTTTTTTTGGTTCAGAAAGTATAACGAAATTGAAAATTGTCTATTTTTGTTCATTATTAAATTGCTTCCTAAGCGTTTCTCTTTTGTTGCAGATTTGTTTGAACTGGTTTTAGGTTGATTGACTCTTTTTGCGTTACTACTCTCTGTGAGCTTGGGAATGTTGACAACTCTGGGTGTTTTTGGAAGTCTGACTGTACCTGAAGAGAGGGGACGAGATAGGTGGATCTGATCGGCTTTTGTTGTATTTGTGATATATTTTATTTGTGACTTCTTACTATAGGGTCAACTCTTGATTTTACTAGACTCTGTTTGGCTTAGGCCTGCTCGATAAATGCCTTGCCTCTTGTTGGTTTATTGTACAAGAATTTTTAGGGTTAAGGTTGATCTCAATTAGAGAGCAGTCAGGTGCAGTTATTATGAGAAAAGAGGCGTTCGTTCTCTATTCTTTTATTCCTTGGATTATGTTTTCTTCGCTCAATTACTAGTACTTTGGCTACGAACACAACTACTATTATTCGAGCAGCAAATCTCCCCCCTCTATCTATTCTTCGTTTGTTGTCAGCCCAGGTAGCATGGGGTTGTTTGTGGAGTTTTAGTTAGGTGGGTTTAATAGCAGATCTTATTTGGACGGGAGGTTTTCTTTGGTGTTTAGTTTGACCTTATATGGTTTTGGCGCAGCTCTTGTCGGGTTGTTTACAACTAATCTTGTGTTTATTGGTTGTTTATGGTGCCAGTGGGTTAAGCCTGGGGGATTTTGTTTGTTTTGCACTATTTTTGTTGTTTGGGGTGATCTGAGCAGATCATACGATACTCGAATTGAAGGTTTATTCTATTGGTTTAATAACGTATTTTCTTAGTTTGGGTGTCGGGTCTGTTATCGAGGTTTCTATGCCGATTTTTCAAAGTGCACTTTTGAGTGTAATGATTATTTTTGTTTTGAATATGCCTATTATTTTTGCACCTGAGCTGTTACCCTCATATATTATTGATAAGATTAAGATGAAGATGCATATGGGAGCTGTGAAGAAGCTTCAAAAAAAGAATCAAGGATAAATACTTTCAGGTGTTCTCGGATAGGGCGTTGTTTTTTTTATATCATTGAGGTTACATATCCACTGTATAAGTCTTTCAAATCCTATAGCAAAACCTGATTGAGGGAATTTGCTGTTTATTATTAAGTTTAAGTACCATTGTTGATCCTTGGGGTTTACTTGTATTTCTTGCATTTTTTTTGTCAGTTCTTTTTTGTTTGTTATTTTTTGTGCACCACTGCTAAGTTCTCCATATCCTTGAGGGGCTATTAAGTCTGCAGATTTTGTTAATTCTGGTTTTTCTTTCACTCCCTCATAAAAGAAAGTCTGGTAGTCTAGCGGAAATTCTGTAATGAAAAATGGTTTATCAAACATGTTGCTTAGTTTTTTTTCATTTTCATTTTCTATTGTTTGTCCCCATATTATTTTGGAGCCATTTTTTTGAAGTTTTAGAATGGCTTTTTCATAAGTTATTTTATCAAAAGGTGATTGTATCCTCTCTAGATCTTGAGCGGACCTATTTAGAACAGATAAGCTGTCTTTAGATGATTTTGATACGTCTTGGCAGATGTATTCTATTAGTTTTTCTTGAACCTTGATTATGTTCTCTAAATTTGTTTGCTGAACAATTTCTATTCGCCAATATTCGAGTAAATGACGACCTCTTGAATTTTTTTCAACTCGAAAAGTCGGAGCAAAAGTGTATATTTTTTTTAAGCTTGCTGCTAATGGTTGACTATATGGATGTAGACCTTGTGCAAGGTATGCTTTTTTTTCGAATATTTTTGTTTTAAGATAACCTGGCCATTCTCCTTTTGCAGGAATTATGATTGGTCCCTGGACTTCGATGTAATCGTTTTGTTTGAGCCATTGTCTAGCTGCTTGGATTACATTAGATCTGATTTTAAGAGTGGCTATCATTTTTTTATTTAGAACTTTAGATCTTCCAACCATGATATCTTACTCTAATTTGGTTTTAATGCATTATTAGGCTGAAATATTAGGTTAATATTTGAACCTTTAATACTTGGTTGACTATATAATTCTTGTAATAAATAGACTTCTTATGACTACAGTTCCAAGATTATGGGGAGTTTCTGTTTTATTGCAATATTAAACCAACTCTTAATGGAAGTTAATGTATGGAAACAAACACAGGAGTTCTTTATGGACTTGAAGCGAGTATCAAAACAAAGCTCATAGCTCAAGGAGCTACCTCAGAAGATAAAGCTGTGACAAGTCAACAAGCTAATTTTGACATGCAAGAACGAAATTGGATGGCCTACATCGCTGGAGGCATGTTTGCAACGATAAAGAAGACTGGAAACGGTCGATTCTATGTCCAATCTAAAAACAAATAGGTTAGACTAGCCACTCAAATTATTTTTTATCTATTCATTATTTGTTGCTTGTCTTAGTATTTCTTATTTTAAAATTTGATTCAGTATTTGATCTTTTTTGAATTTAGAACATTTTAAAACAATTCTCTCTAAGCAGAATCGTTTAAGATATTTTAAGAATTTCATTTATGCTTATTTTAATCACTATTGGAAACAATACTTATTTATTACTTTCAATGTAGAACGATAATAGAAAGAACTAAAGTTCTCAAAAGATTTATTTTGGATTATTTCAAAATGTTAGGACCAAAACAAAAAAGCTCGCAGAATTCTTGTTTTATTGGTTGCTCTAAATGAAGAGCATGGAATTGGTTCAACATATTAAAGATTTAAAACGATTTTTAGTTGATTCGGTTTTTCTGGTTTTGGATGGCAGAAGTGTAGATAAAACTGTTGAAGATTGCAAAACGAATTTGGTGTTAAGGTTATAATGCAGTTGGGATGTGGAAAAGGTGATGCTGTGGCTCAAGGGATTAGCAGCGCAGATTTTTTTGGCGAAATATGTTGTTATGGTTGATGCTGATTTTACTTATCCTGCAAAATTTATCCCACATATGTTGAAGATTTTGGATGAAAAACTTCAAGGTTGGTATGGTTTGTGGTAATACGGTTCAATGATAAAATATTACCCAAAAGGTATGAACAAGACTTTTATTTGTTGGCAACCGAATTTTAGCTTTTATTCCATAATTTACTAAATAGAGTTCAGGCTAACATGATCCTCTTATCAGGACTAAGAGTTGTGCGTTGGGATCTTCTAAAAAATTGGACTCCCAAATCTTCAGGCTTTGATATAGAAGTTGAGCTAAATCATTTCATTGAAAAACAAGGATACGAGATTGTTGAAGTTCCTATTAGCCTTAGACCTAGGTTGGGTAAGAAAAAACTGAATGTTTTTGATGGATTGACAATTTTTAAGAGAATAATTATGGAAAGGATATAATTCTTAAGGAAATGTGATCTTAAAAAATTTCAGCAATTAAGTTTTAAGCATCTTTTGCTTTTAATTTTTTACATGTCAAACAATTACCCTAATTCCTATTATAAAATCCTAAAAAGCTAGAGGACTGTGACAAAGAAAGGTTAGAGCTATTTTGTTTCATATTTTATTTTGTAGCTTGGCTTTTTTATGGTCTTATACACTTGAGAGATGACATTTCGTCATTTCTTACTCCGTAACTATCTGTTCTTTCATAAGTTCCTTGACCAAATTCTCCATCATAAGCATTTTTGTAATTTGTGTCTCTATATAAGCTTCCATACTCCTTTCAATATGACAAATGATGAAACTGCATCATTAAACGTGGGGTCTTCTGGGATGCTTTAAATCGGCTTCCATATTGAAAACATGTCTATGATCTCCTCTCATGTTTGAGTTTTGATAAAGTATAATTTCTCCCATTCTTGTTTTTCCTCTTTTCAATCTTTTCACCTCGTTGATAATTATTGTTACTATTCTTATTTTTTTGTTTGTATAAAAAATTTTAGATTAATTTATTTTTTCAATTTTTTGGTCTTCGGATTCGGAAGTCTGAAAGTTTGGTATAATTATTTTGGGTTAACAGGTGTTATATATTGTTTTTTTGGTAACCACTATAGGTTTAATGGGGTTGTTTAGAGTGGTTCTTGATATTGCTTTTTGGGGATTGTGGATTTTATTGGTTGGTTATTGTGTTTGGTTTTTGGTTTTAGCAAAAACCCATCAGAATGTCTCTTTGGGTGACTTAGCTATGAGATGGAAAATTCATAAATCCAGTTCAGGATGTGCTTCTTCAGGCATACAAGCTTTAATAAAGGAAAAAAGTGCGGTTATTGGGTTTAGGTGTGGGTGTGGTTTTGAGTTTAGGCAACAACGTTTAGTGTCTCAGAGTATTCTTAAAGTTCACCCTATTAAGTGAAGAAGATGAAAATGTATTTTATAAAATTGATGAATTTTTGAAGGTTTAGGTTTGCTCTTCTATTGCAAATTGTGAGGTTTATTATTATTTAATGGTTAATCATTTGTTGCTTTTTGTACATTCGTGTTCTGAATGGTGTAGAACTTTTTTAAGTAAAAAAAAATAATGTAGCGATGTGGAAAAGTTGGGAGTAAAGTGTTGAATGCTTGTTTCTGAATTGTGTACAAAGTTACATGAAAGATTAATTCGAGAGTTTTTAGATTTTCTATTACTGATTGAACTAAAAAACCAATCAATGAGTGGATATACTGCATTATCTCATATTCATAACAAGTACGATTATCTTGTAAGTTCAGGAACTGTTTACTCATTGTTGTATTCTTTGGAAAGAGAAGAACTCATCCAAGGTAGAATGAACGGTCAAAAAAGAGTGTTTGAACTGACCTCAAAAGGCGAGAAGATGATTGACACAATTCTTGCAGCTGATGATGGTCTTTTAGGTCTTGTGAAAAACTTGGTACTATCTTTGTAATCTTTTTTTTATTGTTCAACTAAAGTTTAATAGTTCGTCTTCCGAGTAAAGATGAGTTTTGCTTCTTAAAGATTATATGCCCTTTTTAATAAAGGGCTTGTTAAGAGGCTATTGCATGGACTCTTTTGTTCATTGCTATAGGTGAGTTTGACAGTAAAAAACCAAGATATCTTCAAGTTAGCTCTCTTAGTAGTAATGTGTACTGTCAACTCTCCTATGCCTCTTTTTTTGTCTCTTTTTGTTTTATGGCCTTTATCATTAAAGTTAATCCTACGATACCTACTGCGGATAATGAAATAATGACTAGTGTTGAAGGGTGAGGTTTTATTGTGAAAATTATTGGTTCTGAAACTTTAGTTGTTCCAGTTTGATCTTGTGCAAAAACAATTAGTTGATGACTACCTGGAAACAAATCTGTTAATACGATATCTCCAGTGAAGGTTATGTTTTCTTACTCCATCAAGAATGTAGCTTGTTTTTGTTACTTCTTTATTAAATTGGCAACTTAGGACTACGTCAGTATCTGGGTATGTTGTATTTTTAGGAGATAAAACCAAAACTTCAAGTGTTGTTATATTTGAGGACGAAAGAGTTGAAGTGTAAGCTATATTGATAGGGGATGGAATTGTGAGAGAATTGGTGGAATTATTTTGTTCTAAAGTTGTTGCTTGTTGTGTTAATATTAGTTGACTGATTATGGGTAGAACGAGGATTAAGAAAATAAATTTATAATGTATTGTTTGTTTGTTAATAATCCTCATAATTATTTTTTAGTAATTAGAGAATAAAAGGGTTTTAGACTGATATCTTACTTTGATTTAGGGGTATGGCCTTTCTTTATACCATTGTATCAACCATGCCAATGACACAACTCCAGAAGGTGTGGAAAAAAAGAGCCATACATAATAGAAGACTGCATGTTGGCCGACTGGTCTGCTAAACGATGAGATATAATAGGCTGGTAATCCACTTAGCAAAAAGCAGCAACATAATATTCCTATTATTAACAGAGTTCTCTTATTCATTTTTTTTTATCTCTCTTTTTTATCAGGTTGTTTTTGTTGGTTTTCTCTGAGTACTTTTGGTATGTATGCGCATGCTGGATCGCTTTCAAATAGGTCTCCAGTGTAGTATTCTGCTCTTGTTCTGCATCCGCCACATATTTCGCGGTATTCACAAACTCCACATCTGCCCTTTAGGTTGCTTTTGTCTCTTAGTTTGAGGTGTAACTCAGATTTTTGTAGGTCATTCCAGGTTTCTTTTAGGCCTTTGTCTTTGATGTTTCCTAGTCTGTAGTCTTCGTGGAATCCGCATGATCGGTAGTCGCCGTTTTCTGTGACGCTTATGTAGTTGGCTCCGATTGTGCATTTTCCTAAGAAACCGTTTTGGAACCAGTCCCAAAAGTCTACTGGGTTTCTTTGTCTTACTATTCTTGCGTAGAAGGGTGCGTAAACGTTTACTTTTAGTTTTCCTGCTAGTTCTACTTGTAGGTCATATATTTGGTTGAAGGCTTTTTCGTATTGGTTTGGTGTTGGTGCTAGGTCGGGCATGTTTGTGTCTGCTCTTCCTACTGGTACTAGGTTGTGGTATACTACCATTCGGGCGTTGTATTTTTGTGCTAGTCTTGCTGGGTGTTCCATGTCGTTGATGTTGTGTTTTGTCATGGTTGTTACTATGCAGTCTAGGATTCCGTTTTGTGATAGTTGTTGCATTGCGTGTGTGGCTTTTTTGTATGCTCCTTTTCCTCTTATGTGGTCGTTTGATTGTTGGGTGCCGTCTATGCTTACTGCTGTGTGTACTTCGTGTTTTACTAGTTGGTCGAGTTTTTTTTGGTTGAAGGCGAATCCGCTTGTTATTAGGCTAACTTCGAAGCCTTGGTCTTTGGCGTATTTTATTACGTCGAATATGTCTTCTCTTACTAGTGGTTCTCCGCCGCTTATTCCAACCATGGTGAGCCAAATTTGTATACTTGGTCTACTATTTTTTTTGCTGTTTCTTGTGCGTTACTTCTGTGTCTTTGGCGTATTTTGGTGCGCAGCCGCAAATACAGCAGTTTCCTACGCATCTTCTTGTACATCGCCAGGTTACCATGTATAATGGAGCTTTTCTCAAATGTTCAATTACCATTTTTGTTTTGTCCATCTATTTTTTATAGGATCTGAAATAGAGTTTGATAGTAGATTCGACCGGCTCCGTATTCGTGTGTGAATGCAAATACTTGACCTGAATCCAAATACGCGATTGGTTTTGCATTGCTGCTAAGAGAGCCAACAGTAGCATCATTTGGTGCGCTTGTGTAGATAATCTCATTTGTAGATAATTTTGTTCCAAAAGGATTATCAAAAGTCACTCTGGAATTACCACCCGCGTTTCCATATGTACCTGCTCCAAACCACTCTTTGATTTTTTGAAGATTAGTAGTGCATGATAAACTCTTTGAGTAATCTGCTAAGTAGCATGGTGTGCCTGCTATTAGGACGACACCGCCTCCATTTTTTATGTACTCTTTAATTAGGGGTTCATATTGGGTTTTAACAGCATAGTAAGCAAAAATGACTACAACGTCATATTTTGTTAGATTTTCTGGTAGGTTTGCATAAGGTGTGACTTCTACTTTGTTTGTTCTGAAAAGCAGAAATTATTGAATTTCGCCAACCACTTAGTGTTTTTTCTGTTTTTATCTCTGTGTTAGAACTATTAGGTGAAAGGGATGTTATCCTGTTGTCTAGCCAGTTGATGTATAGTGCTGTTTTTCCTTCTTGTGATGCCCATTTTGTTCCTCCAGCTAGTAGTTGTAATGAGGGATTAAGTGATGTATGAGAATTGGTTGTTTGGGGTATGGGGGTTGGTGTGTTTATTTTTTTGTTGATTGTTATTAAAAAGTTGGCTGGTTGTGTATTAGGAGCGATTGTTAGCCATGCTTGTAGTTTGTGTGTTCCTGGTGGTATGCTGTAGTTATGGTTGCTAAATGTGATATATTGTGTTTGGTAGTTTGTGTCGTTTAAGAGAAATTCGAATTCTTGAAATATTGTAACTGAAGCTAGGTTTTCTACTGTAAATTCAAAGTTTATTGTTTCTCCTGCAAAGAGGCTAAAGTTTGTTGGGTAGTTAAGTATCGTGAACGGTTCTTTTACTTCAAGTGGAATTTTAACAGGTTGCATTGCATAAGCTGCAAATCCACTTATTGATATAATTGAGATTAGTAATGTTACAAATAGAAAAATTCGAATTTTTTGTTTTGTTCTATTCGTTCGCAAGTGTTTTTCACTTTGTATTTTAGTGTTATTTTTTGATAAAAACGTTTTTGTAAAGCTTATTTGACTAAAAAAGCCTATATTGAGGTTTTGTGAGTCAAGGTTCTTGACTGGTGTGAGTCAAGGTTTCTTGACTAAACTTAAAAGGTTCAAAAATTTATAATGTAGAAAGTGTAGATTGTATTTAGTATGTCTGATTCCGAAGAAGCTATTTACTCAATTATGTTTAGTTCCTTAAAACATCCTGTTCGAAGGAAAATTTTAAGATGCTCTCACATAATTCGATGAGTTTTTCAAAAATGTTAGAGGAACTTGGGATTTCTAGTTCTCATTTGACTTATCATTTAAAAACTTAGGTGAGCTTGTCTCAAAAACTGATAGTGGAAATTATCAGCTTTCGACTTTTGGTTTGGCTTCTGTGAATACGATGAAAATTGTGGAAGACGCTCCTGTTGTTGCGAATAAAAATGGGTTGTCTTTGAAATTTAAGTCGGTTATGGGTATTTTGTTAATTGCTATTGTTGTTTTAGCTGGTTTTTCTTTTCTCCAATTTGGATCTTTAAATGAGTTGTCTTCTGAGAATGCGTTGATACTGACTCAGTATGATGAGTTAAACAGTAGGTATTTGCAGTTGTTGGATTTTAGTGCGGATACTGACAAGGCGATTGCGTTTATTCAGGACGTTATTCAAATTGATCTTAGTTCATATCAGGTGGCTTTGTTAAGTAATGATGTTGAAATTCGTTCAGATTTAGGCGGAGTGGTTGAAGAGTTTTTGATTTATTCACTTACAAATAGTGAGGCTAGAATTGATGTTACATTAAGGTTTAGAGATAGATTTTTTTCCAGATACCAAATTAACATTTTTGAAGGTGTGACTGCTTATTCTGAACCTCAACCTATTGATTTGGTGGAGTCTGCTTCGAATTTATTAACTAGGTATATGGCGTATGGTAATGCCTCGTATTTAGGTAATATGAGTAGTTTGTTAAGTTTGATTGATGAACAAAAAATATTGAGATAATTGATCCGGAGGGAATCTGAAATTAAAAATTTCGACATCTGAGGATCGAACCGAGTTTTTCTGGTTGTATACTGAGAGCGGAGTTGATTTTTCGCCTAAGAGTTTAAGTTTTGTTTTTAAAAATCGTGTTTGTCAATCTATTACCGATGGGTGGTTTTTGTTTGAGTCTGGAAGTACTGAGGTTAATATTTCTCGTGATGAGGCTATTTATCTTGCAAGGGAGGCTGCATCGGTTTTTACTTGGGAATTTGAAGGTGAGGAGATAGGTAATTTTACTATTCTAGATTTTCCTGTTGATGCTGAGTTTCATCCTCATCCTAGAGAAGATTTTCTAAATCTTATTCCTTATTGGTATGTTACTGTTTATTTGGATAAGGTTTATCCTGGCGAGATCAGTAGCATTGCCGTTGGTTTGTGGGGAGATACTGGAGAAATTGCAGATATTAACGGTGGATTTCCTGATTAGTTTTTTTGAATATTTGGTTTGACAAAGGTTTAAAAAAAACAGTGAATGTATTTTTCAAAGAAGCTGAAAGTAAGATTAGAGCTTACTTGAGTCTTTGGGAAAACTTTAGGAGAAAAGGAGAAAAAAAATGAAACGACCAAACAGCGAATTAATTTTCACTCTTTTACCCAAAGACCCTTTCAGCTACCGTGCAGCTCTTTTATGAGCTACTATAATATCCTATATTGATGATTAAAAGGCGTTTTTATCAAGAAATCTTGACTAAACTTTTTCAGTTGAGTTTTTTGCTTAGTCAAGAAACCTTGACCTAAAAAATTTCTCTTTTCACTTTGTATTTTATTTCATTTGGACGTTCTGTTTAAGATTCAAAACAAATTCTTTTGCGTTTTTGAGGTCTTTAGTATTGGGTCTACCTTTATTCATTCCTCCAAAAAATTTCAAGAAACTATTTGTGTTAAACCCTTTACATTGAAATTCATCAATTATTATGTAGCCTTTAGATTGGAGTTTTTCTTTAAGTAATGAATGGTCATCTGCGATTTTATCTTTTCCTGTTAAAGCACTAGTTGAGAAAATGAATGCTTTTTTGTTGGTAGCTTGGGGTAGTTTATCGGCAATGTTAAGTAGTGATTTGTGATGTTTTGCACCATAAATTCCTGAGCCAAATCCTAATAGATCATAGTTTTGCAATTCTTGTAGGTTTATTTGTTTTGGTGTTTTGATTTGTGCTTTGAGAACCTGTGTGAAGACGTTAGCGATTTTTTGGGTATTATTGTGATGGTATGAATATAAAATTAGCAAGGATTTCATGGTTATCACGGTATTTTCTGATTGTTATTTCTTCAATAGATTTGACTCATGCTATGTGTTTTTGGGTTTGAATAATCCATTTTTCTACTGTTAGTGGATTGTTTTGAAAGATAACATTTTTTTTAGTTTATCTGTTTCAGTTTTAGACATATTATTTTCTGCGAAATTAGCTTATTATGTATTATTACATAAGAGAGTTTTAGGATCGAAGGGAAATAAATGGAGAAGGACTGAGATAAGAAAATGGTAATTGATGCGTTGTTTTTTGTGTCTTTGACTTTGTTGTTTTTTGTTGGATTTCTTTGGGGTATAGGAAAAGTGCATAGTTTTGAGCAAGAAATCGCTTGGAGTCAAAGAAAAGAGTAAACGAAAAGAGAAGTTAGGCTTGAGTTGTTTTTGATAGTTCTTTTGTCCAATTTGTGATTTTTTCCCAGTTACGTGTATCGTAGCTTTCTTCTTTTTTTTCGAATCCAGCTTCTTCAAATTTTCTCCAAAGTTGTCCAACGGTTTTTCTTGCCATTAAACCCATTTTGCCAAAGTTTAAAACTCCGCCAAAGATTGCTGTTGAGATTGGGTTTAGTGAATATTTTTTGGCTTTTTCATCAAGATATTTTCTTTGGGCTCTTTTCATGGAATCTGTTTTTCCTTCATATTCATATATTGCTTGAATGCCTGATGAGACAAAAAGTGCTAGTTTCTTTTTTGTTAACTCTTTTTTGAATTTTTTTAGGAACTTTTCAGGTTCTTTGGTCCATCTGTCAATTTTTATGCCACTTCCAACAATGATCAAATCGTATTTGGATATGTTATTTACTTTTTCTTCTTTTGCGTCAACTACTTTTACTTCAAAGTTCATGTTTTGCAGAATTTTTGCAATTTCATTGGATGTTCCCTTGGTTGCTCCATATCTGGTTCCATAAACAATTAGAGTCTTCATTTTCATGTTGTTTTCCTGGAGGTTTTTCATTAAAAATAAGGTGATTAAATGTTAATAGAGTTTTCTAAGAAAGTTCACTTAAATAATATAGTTGCAAACTTGCTGTTAGAGTTTGTTTATTTCTAGTATTTTTGGGGAATTAAACAATAGATTTTTTTATTTTTTGGTTTGACTTTTTTTGTTTTTGAGGGGTTTTGTTTGGGTTTTTTGGAGAGGTCTTAGTCTTTCCAGTTTTATAATTGGGAATTTTTTGGCTTGGGTTCTTACTTCTTTTTCATATTTGCCGGTTGTGTAGATGTAGGTTTGGACGTGGTCTGGGTTTAGGTTTTTTCTTCTTAGGTATAGTATGGTGTTTGCGAGAAATTTTTTTAGGTCTTCTGGGGTTATTTTTGTTTTTTCTTTACATTCAACTATTAGGTGTTTGTCGTTTGTGAATATGTTGCCTTTTTTGTATCCTATATGTTGATTTTGATTCCTTCTGTTTGAACGTTTTTTGTGCATACATATCCTTTGCGTATGAAAATTTTGGTTACCCGATCTTCTAAACTATTTTTTTTGGTTTGCTTTTTTGGAGTTGTTATTTTAGTTTTTGTTATTGGTTTTGGTTTTTTTGGTTTGGGTTTTTGCAGATCTTTTGGTGTGGTTATTGTTGATAGGGTTTGGATGATTTTGGTTTTTGTCCAGGATTTTGGGATTTTAGCCTTTTTCTTGGTTGCGAGTTTTAGTAATTTTGGTTTTGTGAGTTTCTTAAGGGCAATTGTCATGTTTGGTGTTTTTTTTGGCATTTATTTTTGCTCTTTATTTTGGGTAAATAAACCATAAAGGAGTGGTGGTGTTTAGGTTTTTTTGTTGTATGTGGGTTGAAGTTAGTCTCTGATTTGGGTGTTTCTGTTTTAGTGGTTTGGGATCTTGATCGTTTTGTTAGCCTGGAGTCTTTTTGGGATCGTGAATTACGTGATTATGTTGATGATCCTTTTCTTTCTGGTTGCATGATGGATCTTCATTGGAAGTTGGGTCAAAGAGTTGGTTTTCATCCTTTTATGCTAGTTTTTTTGCGTGAGCATAAGATTGTTGGTTTTGCACCTTTGATGATGAGGTTAAGATTTAATTTAAGATACGTATCTAATTTTGACCAATATACATATCCAGATTTTTTTGTTGATGAATATCGTGAGGTCTGTATTGAGAAAATGGTTGATTTTTTGTTTGATCGTCTTAAATGTGTGTCTGTTGATTTGACCTTTGAGGATGAGTCTGAGAATCAAAGAGTGCTAGAGAAGGTTTGTGAAAAGATGGCTCTTAAGTTTTCGAGGGTTCCTCAGGAAGCGCAAGCGATTATTCCTGTTAATACTAGTTTGGAGGTCTTTAAAGGGTCTTTAAGCAGAAATACGCGAAATAATTTTAAAAGAATTGGCAAAAAACTTGATAGGTTAGGGTCTTGGAAAATTATTTGTTATGATGTAGATCAAAAATCAATTGAGAAAGTTTGGAATGTTGAGAAGTTTAGTTGGAAACATGATTTACGAGGTAAGGCACAAGCTATAAAAAATTGGGGTATTGAATTTGCTTTAAGAGGTGCTCAAAGAGGTAGGAATGGTGAAGGTTTTTTTGATTCTGAACTCTGGTTTTTGGAAGTAAATGATATTCCAATTGCATATATGTTGGTGTTAAAACATAATAAAATAATTTTTTTAGCTAAAAACATCTTTTGATCAAAGATTTAGAAAGGTTTCTCCTGGCGTTTTTTTGATAAATTACTTGATTGAAAAAGTCTTTCAAGAGAGGTCAATGGAAAATATTGATTTTTATACCAATCTTCCGTTTACGCGATTTTGGAAACCTATAGTTAAGAAACGAGTTACTATCAAGATCGAAAAGCGATCATTTTTGTCAAATATTTTGGTTCTTATTTTTGAAAATCGATTTAATTCTCGCTTTTTTAAGTTTGTTGATCAATTAAGATGGAGAAAGAAAGTGAGATCTTAGTTTATTGTTAGTATAATTTGAGTTGTTGATTCTTTTTTTTCTAAAATTAGAGTGCATTGTTGTCATATTCTTTTTGGATTTTTTTTGGTTTTTTAGATAGGTTTTTGAGTTTGGTTTTGAGATTATTTAGTGGGTTTGTGATTTTGAAAGTTTTTGATGCAGTAAAAAAGAGAAGTAGTGTAAGGCAGTTTTTGGATAGGCCAATTGAGGAGGCGAAATTAAGAGTTGTTTTGGAGGCTGGGAGATTTGCTCCTTCTGCTAGAAATCTTCAGGAATGGCGATTTATTGTTGTTAAGGACCCTGAGATTCGACATAAGATTGGTTTGGCTGCTAATGGGCAAGTGTTTGTTGGAGAAGCACCTGTTGTAATTGTTGCTTGTGCAGTTACTGATTTGCGTGTTATGAGTTGTGGTCAGCTTTGTTATCCTATTGATGTGGCCATTGCTTTGGATCATATTTCTTTAGTTGCTGTTGAGTTGGGTTTGGGTACTTGTTGGATTGGAGCTTTTAATGAAGATAAAGTTAAGGAGATTTTAGGGATTCCAAAAGAGGTAAGAGTTGTGGAGTTGATGCCCATAGGATATCCCGTGTTTGATGATGTGAAGAAAAAGAACCGTTTATCACTTGAAGGAAATTGTTCGATATGACCACTGGTAACTAAAAAATATTATGAACTTTATATTTTCAGGAAATTTGTGGTCATCTTTTTATTAGTAAATACTATTTATCTTGGTTTTATTCCCTAGTGAGGAGAAGGGGTTTTTGAGCTTCTATTCTAGATACTTTTCTAGCTTCGATTTCATCGTAGTACTTGTCTTCAATAAGCCCATCTGATGCACATGTACTCTTTGAAGATGAAGTGAGTTTCTCCGTTAGTGGATCGAAGCGTAATTATGTTAGGTTTTTTTGTTATGACCAAAATCTCCTATTAATATATAGTTAGAACTTGAATATACGGTTTTTCCTCAAATTACGCCTGTTAAATCAATTAATTCGCTAAATATTAGTTTTTTAGCGAGGTTTTTTTGTATTTTTTATGTGAAATTGTTATGTTTATTTTTTTGTTTGTTTATTTTATTTTAACAAACATGTTTTTTATAAAAAAAGAGTAAATTGGCGGAATTGGTGTTTGGAATTGTTTTATAGTGTATTTTTGGTTTTTTAGTAGAGTTTATTGTGTTCAATGTTTTTTTGTTTTTTTAGGTTTGTTTTTTCTTTCGGCTGAATCTTAGTTTTGCTGTTAGAATTTTTTCTGTTGCGAATAGTCGAGAGGCAATATACATGATAACTATGGTGAATGCTGTGACGTAGATTATTCCAAGAATTACGGTTGTGTAGTCTCCAAATACTACTGCTTTGGATGCGATAATTGGGTGGCTGTAGGGAATTGCGTAGAGTATTGTTTTTATGATTTCTGGGAGTGTGTTGAAGTCTAGGTAGATTAGTGCTAGTGTTGGGATGAAGATGATTGGGTAGATGTATCCTATGAGTGCTTGTGCTCCTCTAACGTCTTCTGCAAAGGCTGACATTATGACTGCTAGGGCTAGTGCTGAGAGGAGTGTGATGAATAGGGAAATTCCTAGAAGTGTGTAGCCTATTGGTGAGGGTACAAGACCCAGACTTACTAGATCTATTGATGTTTGATTTTGGATTCCCAGGGTTACTGAGCCTAGCATGTAATTGTAGCCTATCATTACTGCTATTGCTGCTATTCCTGCGACAATAACTGTGCTTGAGAGTTTTCCCATCAGTATGGCGAATCTGTCTACGGGCATTGTTAGTAGGGTTTCGAGTGTTTTTTCTTCTTTTTCCATTGCCACGCTTGTGGCTGCTATTTGCATTGCGTAGGTTAGCATGATAATTATTGTCATGGGTAGTGCTAATGATTGGGAGATCATGAGTCCTGATAGGGCGCTTGGATCGACTCCTTGTTGAATTTCGCCTTTGATTATGGTTGATTGTGTTGTATGTAGTACGTTTGGTGCTATTGCTCGGTTAAAACTGTTTATGATTGCTGTGATTCCAGAAGATCCTATTTCTGAGAAAATTCCTCCGCCTTGAAATACGCTATAGGAATTAATTATCGCGTTTATCTCCAAATTCCCTTGGGTGTGTGCAGTTAAGTTTGTGGAGAAACCTGTTGGAATTTCTATAAATTGAGAACTATTGTTTAGTTCAAGAATATTTTGGTCTACAACTTGTTGAGGTGTTAGGTTGTTTTCTAAGTTGATATTTATTCCCGTGTTTTCCAAATAGTCAATAAAGGTTTGGCTCCAATTTCCACCATCATTATCTATAATGAGTAGTGTTGCTTGTTGGGCTTGTTCTTGAGCTGATTCAACTGCATATCCGAGCACTAACCCAAGGACAGGAAACATTACGAGTGGAACAACTATCATTCCAATGAGTATTTTTGGATCTCGAATGAGTTCTTTGAGTTCTTTTAGGAGGATTGTTTTAAAACCTTTAAGCATAGCCAACCACCTTTGCAAAAACTTCTTCTAGATTTTCGCATTCATATTTTGCTATCAGGTTTTTGGGTGATCCTTCTACAATTATTTTCCCTTTATCTAGTAGAGCAACTTTGTCACAGAGGTATTCTACTTCTAGCATGTTATGACTACTTAGTAATACTGTGACTTCATGTTCTTTCACATAATTTTTTATTATTTTTCTAACATGATAAGCATGCAATACGTCAAGACCGCTTGCTGGTTCATCTAATATGGCTAGTTTTGGTTTTGTCATTAATGCTCTTGCAACTAGAAGACGTCTTTTCATACCTTTGCTGTATGTTTTTGCTCTATCCTTTAGGCGATCTTCTAAGCCACTTATTTTTGCAGCTTCATTTATTATTTGTTCAGTTTGAGCTGAGTTTTTGGAGTTGAAGTTTGCCATGAATTTTAGGTATTCCCATCCAGAGAGATTGCGGTATGCGCCTGCTTCTTCTGGAAGGTATGTTAAGATTTTGCGAACCTCTGTGGCTTGTTTTGTTACGTCTTGGCCAAAAACGTTTACAGTACCTGAAGTTGGTAGAAGTAGTGTACTAATTATTCGAAGGGTAGTTGTTTTTCCTGCTCCATTTGGTCCTATTAATCCGAAAATTTCTCCTGGATTGATTTGAAAACTAAGCTCGTCTAAAGCTTTAATATTTCCAAATTGTTTAACTACTTTTTTTGCGCTTATGGCCAATGTCAAAATGAGTTCTCTCCAATAAATTCTATTTTGGTAGGTAAATTAAGTTTTTGTTTGTATGGGAGTTTTTTTAAATTTGTGGTGGGGTAAAAATTTTGAAATAAGAGGTTTTGGGTTTTCTCCTAAGATTATTATTTTTTTATCTGGAAAAGCTAATCCTTTTTTCTTCTCTTTTAAGATTTTTAAATAATTGATGTCGTTGACCACAAATCCCATTAAATAGACTGCTAAGGTGTCAGCTGCTAGTGCATCAAAAGATGCTAAGCTCCAACCAGATCTGTGTTTTTTTCCCATTATTGGACCATTACCTTCCATTCCAACTGTTCCATCAATTACAGCTAGGTGAGGGTAGACTAAATCTGCTATTGATGCTAGTATGTGGTGTACGTGTTTTCCTTGATGTATTTGCAGACGACATTCCCAAGAACCATTAATGCTGCCCACTAGAACGTTTTTGATTCCCGCAGTAAACCTAACATCGCAGTGTGTTTTTGGTCTAGTAATTGATACTAAAAATTTTGTTTCTAGCATTGTTTTACTAAAAGGTAACACTAGCTTTCCTTTGGGATATGTGATTGTTTTTTCTATTATTTTGTCGTCTTTTAGGTCTAAGAGTTTTACTTGGGGGTTTTCTTTTGCTAGTTTTGTGAAACCGTGTAATTCAAAGCCTTCTTTGGTTTTTCCCCATGCGGATCTTTCAGCTATGATGATTTCTTTTTTGTAGAATGGTGAAATAAAATCAATAAAACTTTTAACTGCTTTAATTGGAGTTGTGGCTAGTTCTACTCCTTTTGGGTAGCCTTTGTTTTTTGCTACTACTAAATTAATTTTAATCACTAATGATGATAGGTTTGATAAAGAGTTTTCTAGTTCTTCTTTTATGTAGTTTAGTGTATTTTGAACTCCTATGTAATGTTCTTCGCTTTTTACCAAAGAAACCTTTGATTTCATTTTTTTCAACTAACTATGTACATTTTATTTTTCTTGTTATTAACTTTGTTAATTGAGGGTTGTTTTTTTGGGTAGATTGTTTTTGTGTGTTGTGTGTGTTTATGTTGGACATGTTTGTGGGAAGGTTTAATTAATTCATATTTTAGTTCAATATCTTGAATCGTACTATTCTATAGTGATTGGTTGGTTTAAAGTAACATCTGAGTTGATTAGCTTGAGTAAACCTGTGATTAAGAAAAGTTCAAAACAAGAAATCCGAGAACCAGAAATATTAATTGATGTCGATTCAGAATCTTTAGATACAAAAGACCAAAATGATCTTATTTTTCAAAAAACTGACTATACAAAACCAGATGAACCACAAGTACCTTTGCTATTGTCTAGTACTTCTAGGTATAATCCTGTTGAGAAGTCATTAGTTGAAGAAGCTTTTGTTAATCTTAAGAAAACAATTAATCAAGAATTTCTTTTTCATCTTAATTTGAAGATTTTACTAAAAGTATTCAAAGGCTTAATAGCAAAGCAATTGCTTGAAAAATTTTTTAACCAAAGATCTTTAAAAAATCTATCTGTTGCTGGGGATCTTGATGGTTCTAGTCGATTTGGATTAAAGTTTGATGCTTTGCTTGTGGAGGATAAGAAACATATCGTTCTTGATCTAAAAGCGCAAACTCCTGAAGATCGAGTTTTTATTATTAGAAAAACTAAATGGGACTATCTTAAAAGAGAATGTAAAAAAAATACGGGTCGATTGCCTGATTATCTTTTTTTTATTCAAATTTTTAAGAACACAGATGATCATTTATTTAGAGATTTTGAGTCGCGAAACCTTGAGGAAAACTTGGGTATTTTAGAGGAGTGGGTTTTGAATTATTCAGGCAATTTTTCAGCGGAAATTGTAGGTTGGGTTAGGGGGGTTGATGTGGAAAAATTAAATGATTCCAGAAAAATCCAGCCACAAGGTGCAACTTTGAGAAAACCAGCTTTTTGGTGTTATGTGACTGATCCTTATTTAAATCCAATATGTGATTTTTGGATTAAAGAGGATAAAAATTTGGCAAACAATGTTTTTGATAATTAATTTTTTATATCTTGTGTTTGGGTAACGTCTCTTTCTTTTAATATTTGGTATTTTGGAAGAATTTGTGTAGTGGATTTGTGTTGTGGTTTTTTGGTTTGCTGTTGGTTTGACTAAATAATTTTTGTTGTTTTTGTTCGGGTTCGGAATATGCTCGATTTTTGCTTCATGGACCTTATGTACTTCTTGAGTTGATTTTGCTTCTATGCTCTGCTATAGTCACAATAATGGAAATTGTTATTTGGAGTTTTGAAAATGAAATTTAAATTGTTAAAAAGTAAGGTTTTGTTGTTTGTTTTTGTTGTTTGTTTCGCTTTTATGATGGTTAATCCGGTGAGGGCTCAAGATATTGCTCCGCCAAATAGTAATATTCCTCCGCAGGAGGATTTTGAGGGAACTTTTGTTTCTTGGGATAGTCAACAAGAGGTTATCTCTGATGATTGGAGTTGGACTAATCAGGCTTGGGAGTTTGGTCCTTATCCTTTCTTTGAGGTTTATCTTGTAAATGGAACGCAGGTTACTGATGTTAATTTTGTTCCGTTAGGTGAGAAGTTTGTTGTTGTTGTGAATGTTCAAAAGAGTATTTTTGTTGGTGATAACACTTTGGGGCGTGCTGGAATTCAATGGTGGACTGATCTTAATGGGAGAAAATGGAGAGATGACTGGTAATGCGAATGTTAGAATGGTTTACATCGATAGGATGGAAACTGAGTATTGGAATGAGACTAACTCTTGGCAAATTGAGAGTTCTATTCATAATTTTTCTGATCCAGTTGATAAGATGCCCCTTGATGATCCTTTTATGCCTGAGAAAATGGATGATAGGTTTTTATGTTTTTGATAATGAAGCTAGCAGGGTTATTGAGACTGATCAACTTTGGAAAATTGAGTTTGTTGGATTTTTTAACAGTTCTACTACTCCTATGAGTCCATTTTGGACTAATTTGGAGATTACTGACCAGACTGATAGTTGGATTGATTTTGGGTATAGTGCTAGGCAAGGTAGTATGTCTCCTAATCGTATGATTGCGGTTGGTAAGCCTGGTTTGATTTCTGGAGGTTTTAATGATGTTTGGACTATTGAAAAGTTGGATATGAATGATAATCCTGTTTTTTCTGTGTCAAAAGATTCTAAATGGAAACTTAGAATAGATGTTTCAAGTTTGGCTTTGTCAAATGTTACTGTTGGTTTGGATTTGCCTTGGAATGTTAAAAGATTTGTTAACGTTACAGGATGGTATCCGCAAGTAGTAACTGAGCTTGGTGGATGGATGTATAATGTTTCTTCTAGTTCTTATTATTGGAATAGTAGTATGCCTGTTACAAGAACTGAGCAGGTTTTTGGTCCTCATTTAGAGGAGCGATGGGTCAATGTTGATCATGGGCATGAAATTAATGTTACACGACAGTATTGGGCTCCTGAATCTAATGAACCTGAATTTGTAGAGGAGACGCAGTGGGTTTCTGATCGCTTGTATTTGGTTTATAATCATTTAACTCATGTTTTTGAGGTTAAGCAGGGTTATTCTTATTGGAGTTATGATCCTGTTCTTGAGCATGATAGGGAGTTTAAGGTTTTCACAGATTTGGATCCTGAAGATCCGTCTGTACAGTTTTATAATCTCTCACTTGAAGATTCGAGTTGGAATCAAACAGCGCCTAATCAGGTTATTGTAGATTTTGTTGGATCTTTTTCTAGTCAGAGTTTTTCTGATCAGGATGAGTACTATTTGGATGTGTCTGTTTTTAGTGAGAATCATCAGATATGGAGTGATTGGGAGAAAACACCTCATAATGCTTTCCAGATTGCAGTTGATAAGCCAGTTGCGGTTTCTACTATTCTTGATTCTAATGGAAATTCTCTTAAAAATTCGATGTTCCAAACTGATGTTAATGAATCCTTTATTGTTCAAAGCAAGATTTTTGGTGCTTCTGAGCTCTATGAGGATTTAGATGCTGTGGGTGTGTCTTTCCGTTCGAATTATGGAACTTGGGCTGAAGAAGAGAGTACTTATTCAGATATTGAGATTAGGTTAGTTAAAAATTTGGTTACTGGAGAGATTAATTCTGTTACTTATAATCGAACTAGTCTTGATAGGTTTGTTTATGGCCCTCATTTAGGTTGGGCGTATGTGAATGTTACTGATTGGCACTCGGAATATAGTGTTGAGAGTGGTTTGTGGGAGTGGGTTAATTCTCCTCATTTGATTTGGAATGAAACAACTCTTGTGGATTGGCACTGGGAACATTTTAGATTAAATCAAACAGAATATGCGTTAAATCCTAGTTCTGATGCGGTTTGGATTGATACTACTACGAGTTGGGTTGATGATATGGATCCAGCCTTTAGGGTGCCTTCAAGTTATGCGGTTTTGAATTCTGCGGATATTTCTATGTTGGAGGGGATGTTTGCTGTTGATTTGAATGTTACTTTTACTTCTCAAGCTAGGGAAGGTAATTACTGGTGGGATATGATTTTCCAGAATAGAACTTTTGGAGTTGATTGGAGCCAGGGTTGGGGTGAGCATTCTATTACTGAGTGGACATCTGAGTCGATCTATTTTGTTAATGGGTCGGTGACTGGTGGTCAGGCTTGGTTTGTTGATCGTCCTTCAAATCCGTTGTTTACTACTTACCAGGGGGAGAAGTATCAACTTAATCAGATACCTTATTTGACTATTGGTGGTGTTGATCTTCCAATAAAGGTGAGAACTCAGTATGATCAGTGGTCTCAGCAAGAATGGACGGATTATTTGTTCCGTGATCCTTATAATCCAAGTTTGAATATGGAGCCAAGATATTTTGAGTTGTTAAATGGTACTAAGATTTATGTGGAAGAGGCTTATCAGGCGATTATTCGCTCTTTAGTGCTTAATGTTGATGATGCCTATCTGATTGAGGATGGTTCAATTGTTTCTTTGGGTAATCAGACTGGGTTTAGTACGTATATGAGTAGGGCTGAACAGGATTGGTCATATAGTTATTGGGATCCAATGTATGGTGATGTAACTCCTTATTTCTATCAGTTAGTTAACGGTACTAGAGTTTATAGAAATGAGCCCTTTGAGAATTCAATGTATAATTCTACGACTAATCGGTGGGAAAACTCTGATTTAATGTATAGTCAGAATGTGACAACTTTGGTTGTGGATTCTGTTGGTTGGGGTGTTATGCTTGATGATAATTGGTTTTGCTTAGAGAGCCTGGTTGGTGGCAAAATCTTCCTGATGGTAGCGGTTATTATCTTGTATTGAGAAATGGTACGCGACTTATGCATCAGGATCCTTGGATGGTTTCTGATGAAGAGCGCTTTGTTGACGTTGATGGAGTGTTGATGCATGTTGGTTGGCCTGATATGTACTATGAGGGTACTTTTGAGGGTGAAACTCTAACGCTTAGAGGCGGTGGCGGATGGGATGGTTATGTACACAACTTCTACTATACTGATTTAAATGTTGAAGATGGAGCTAAGTTAGAAGTGCCTTATCCTGGCGCGTTTGTTACTTCTTGGTGGGATCTTGAAGGTATTGAATCTGAAGGTCAAAAGCTTCCGACATTAAAATCAGTTAAAATTGACGGTGTAGACTATGTTCTTAATTTTGATGATCAGTCTAATTCATACTTTATTTTAGTTGATGGCTTAGCTGAATCTGTTAGTGCACCTTCTAGAGATGTTGGCTACTATTATTCTGAGATTAACGGTGAAGAGTATTGGACTGTTACTCAAAACGGTTGGATATTGAATTTTGGTAAATTTAATGAAAAAGCCTACCAGTTTAATTCGGAAGGCAATTTAGTTACTACAACTGGATTTAATGAGTATGATCAATCTTGGTCTGACTGGCGCAAATATGGCTATGATTATGAGAATTCGACTATGTATCTTGATGTTTTAGGTGGCGATAGATTAGATGTTGATTCTGAGATGTACTTGATCGTTTGGAAAGTTGAGGTTGGTAATCAAACCTACTTTACTACTGACCCCTATGATCAAATGGAGACAATAGTTGATAATGCAACTGGTCAGATGAATTACGTGAATTATGTTCGAACAATTGATGATCAAAAAGTATACTTTGACTGGAATGATAATCCTGCTAATTGGCTTGAAGAGATTCATGTTCCAATTCCTGGAAATAACTATACTCGCCTTATTTCGTATAGTTGGCAACCACAACAAATCTTTGATACCATATACGTCTATAACATAACAATTCCCGAACAAGCTGGAAACCTAAACCATACTGGAGTTTACTATGCGGATGGTGTTGAGGTTGAAGTGGGAACTTGCTTTATGGTCTATGGAACTACCTATGGTCCTGGTACTCGCTATAGCTACGATTATAATTGGGAAACAAACGAGTGGAGTGAGTGGGGAGCTTATGTTCCTGGAACAAATTCGCCATGGAATGATGATTTATGGGTAAACTATTTCACAGCTCTTGATGGACAAAGAATCTTTAGCTATGAGGGTTTTGGTTGGATGGGCAATTATTGGAGTCTAAATAAGCAGTGGGATTACTTTGAGGGTGATAGCGTTGCTGGTAAGTGGACTGCGGGTGTTGAAGAGGGTGGCTATTGTGTCTATCTTAATGATACGATAAAAGTTGATGTGACAACTTCTTATCCTTCTGGTGGCTGGCCTGATGAATATCTAATCATGACTAATGGCACATACATGGGTGTGAGTTGGGTTGATTTTCCGTTACATCAATATGTTACAATAATTGATGGTGAGAGTTACTACTTTAGAAACGTTGAAACCTACTACAATGTCACTGATTCAGGAGTTACCTATAATCTGGGAGATCCTTTCTACTTTGACAAAATGCGAGTCTTTACTCCATCTGTTTACCTTATGCCTGAAGTATCAGAGGATATCAACGCAGCTGTTATGATGAATGTTACATCTTCTGGTGTACTCAAAGATGGTTTGGGCTACTATCTAGTTAACTCTTCGGATTTGAGTAGGCTTGATTTGGAGCTTGTGGATAATTGGTGGAACTTTACTGAAACTGCAAGAGAACAAATCTTTACGGATCAGTTTAGAGATTGTTATCCAAGATACAGCGTTACAATTGAGGGGGTTGACTATTTTGTTCTTGATCCCAGTCCAGTAGTTGGTAATTGGGATGGGGAGTGGAGCATAGAAAATGAACTCTACCGATATCCAAAGTCAATTGATGTTGTACTGGGCGGAACTCCTTACAATATTGAATTGTTTGAGGAAAGCGGGTATTGGCGACATGATCTTAGAATTAAGCGGCTTGAGAAAGTTACTGTAGATGGTGAAGTGTTTGATGTTCAAGAACACAACCAATGGAAACCATCATATCAAGTGAGTATTGAGGGTGAGTTATTGGATGTTCAACTGGAAACTATGAGTATTTACAAGAGCCACACAGTTTGGGGCGAGGTATATACGTGGATGCTATCCGATCTTGGCATTTCAACCTCAAGGGAGGTTTATGATGTTATTGTTGGTAAGCCCGAGTTTGGTATGTGGGGTGTTAGATCCTTTACCACAGTTGAGGACACTGGAGCTATTGATTTGGATGGTGATCTTTTGACTGTTGATGATCAATATTTTGTTCGCAGAACACACCAAGGTGCCAATCTTAGAAACGAGACAATAGATAGGATGTGGGTTGATGCACTGTGGAATCCTAACTCTGAGGTATTGGGTGATGAGATTCATTTGGGTGCTTGGATGGGTAAGGTACGTGTATCTTGGACATCTGAGTGGAGTGAATCTTATGTCTGGTACCATGCATCGAATATGAGCGGTGTAGACTGATTTAGAGATGGAGCAAATTCAATTAGCTGTTATTGATGTTGAAACTGGTGAGCCTAATCCTGGTTATTGGGACATTTCCTATATGGTGAAAAACCAGACTTGGGCTGATGTTTTAGCTCAAGCTGAGGAGGAAAACTGGGATTGGATTGATGATAGTACTAATGAGTGGGAGTGGATCTGGTTTGGAACCGAACAAGATTACAAAGTTGATATGGTATCCGAGCAGATAGCTCAAAGAGCTGATGTTGATCTTAAGTACGAGTTCGCTGGTCTAACTCTCTCTGATGAGGGTGAACAGACACACTTCTTTATGCCAGACAATGTTGGTGACATTAGTTTTGTTACTCCGGGTCAGGCTTTTGGTAATATGAACGCGACTGGAAGTATGGTATTTCCTTTGGATGCTAGAGTTGACTTTGGAGTCACCTACGATAACGTGAATGGAACCCTATTCCCATATAGTGAACAACGCTCAATGTGGGAGTGGTGGGACAGACCCATTTACGGTGCTGATTTTGATGCTCCTAACTTTATGGAAAAGCCAACTGATTCCTCTGTAGACAAACTTGAATTCATGGTCCACTTTGTAGGTCAGAGAACCTCTGAGGGTGTGCCTTATAATGAAGCTTCTATGAAGATTGATCAGCTTGTTGGAGACTGGAATTTAGATCCTAGTGTAACTGATGGAAGATCACAAAACAGTAGCGGTGTTATGGTGCCTTTGAAAGGTAAAGATGTTTTGACTAATCGAAGCTTAGGACATTAACTATTATGTTACTGCCAGTAGTTCTGTTGAATGGAATGTAATGGACGATAAAGGGGCCTCTATTGATAACAATAATGTGACACAGTCTGAAACCTTTGAGCTTGCTTCAGAGATAGCTGATGTTAATTTCGCTTCAGTTAAACTTGGTAGCACTTATGATTGGGGCAAACCAACCTCTGCAACCGACTCAATTAGAACATTTAATGTAACCAGCCAAACTACGCCTATTAGCAACTTTGAGGACAGTTACAATTCTGATTCAGGCAAATCTTCTGCAGGCTTTGAAATATCCTCTTCAATGTACTTCTTAACACAAGGCTATCCACAATGGGAAGGCTACCAAATATACAACGACCCTGAAGTAGTTCTACAAGTGAGCAAGGGGGTTGATCTTAATCAAGAATATCCTGTTGATAATCCAGATGATAACCCTGACACCAATCCAGTAGATGATCCAAGCGATCCTGATGATCCATATGTTCCTAATGATCCTGATGATCCAAGTGTTCCTGATAATCCAACAAATCCAGATGATCCAACTGATCCCAACAGATCCTGAAACTACACCACCACCTGGTTCGGGTGATATGTCCTTGGTGTTAGTTGGGCTTGGAGGCGTTGCTGCGGTGGTTGTTGTTACAACTGTAATGATGCAACAAGAAAAAGTCCTGTCTCTTTGCCAACTAAAAGTGTAGCTAAAAAGGTTGTAAAGAAAAAATCGGTGAAAAAACAGAAATAACAACTACTACCTTTCTTTTTTTATTTAATTTAGTTTTGGTTAGTTATTGTTAATTTTTTTTAAAAAAAAGAAGAATGGTTTTTGGTTAGCGGCCACGAAATATCGAGAAGTGATCAGTTTCAGCATAGATCATAGTTTCAGTGATTTCAACGACATTAAGTTCTACCCATTCTGCGGATTCGCCTAGATTACGAATTGCAAGACGTAAATCTCGCCAGTTGACTTTATTATCTCCATTTAGGTCACAATCTGGATTCCATCTGTTTCGTAATCTTCTACTGCGACTATTTGGTGAAGATCTCCAAGCCCTAAAAATGAGTCGGATATCTTTGCAATTTACTACTCCATCAGAGTTCACGTCGCCTAGAATTAAATCGATTCGAAACATTTGAGGTAATTCCAGTACCTGGCAGACCAACTATTGCTCTTGTAAATCCGCCTTCTCCTGTGACTCTAATGTCCCAAGCTGGCTCTTTAGTTGGAGTTGTACTCTCACTGGCGGTTGCTGTAAGTTGTCCTTCTACATCACGTGGTGGGAGAGGTGGGGGTAGTGGTGGATAATTATAAGTGATTTCTCCTGTTACTTCTAAAGTACCAGATACGCCACTTAGAATTAACATTGCGCCTCCTTCAAATGGAAATACTTCATCTTCACAATCGTTACCATTGGCGTTTGCTGTTTGAACGTTAATTGCTGCTGCGAAAATGCTTAGTGTTATTAAGAAAACCATCATTCTACTAACAATTTTTTTTGACATGTATTTACTTCCAATATCTCATTGTGAGGATTATCCTGAATAATAATTTAGATAGAAGTATTTTATAGAACAATTATTTGTGTGTTCTATTGATGATTTTTGTGTTATTTTTAGGGTACAGAAAGTCTTATTTTAAAAGTCAATAAATATGGTGGCAGGAGAAAACAATGAGTCTAGAATCAAACAAAACATTAGGTGGTATTGGAGCAATTCTACTTGCAATTCCATTTCTTAGCCTAGTAGGAATCATTTTAGTTTTAATAGCAATGAAAGGGATGGCTGAAAATTACAATGATGATGAAATATTCAAAAACGCCATGTATGGCTTTCTCTTTGGCATTATTGGCGTTATTGCGTTGGTTGCTGTAATATTATTGTTATCGTTTGGATATGCTGCGACCACAACAATTGTAACACCCTTTGCTGGCTTTGGATTAATAGTAACAACGTTTGCGATACTATACATCTTCTCTTTAATTTCAGCAATATTCTACAAAAAATCTTTAAACATACTTGCAGAGAAATCTGGAGAACAACTTTTCAACACTGCTGGAACAATCTTGTTAGTTGCGGCTGCAATACCAGTGCTTGGTGAAGTGTTAAAAGTAATAGCTTGGATAATAGTGGCTGTTGGATTTTTTAATATTAAAGAATCAACTCAACAACCAACAATCACATCAACAGTTTCTTCGTCTGTTGATCAAAAGTTTTGTAAATATTGTGGTAAACCAATTGAATCAGATACAGCCTTTTGTCCCGAATGCGGCAAGAAAATAGCTTAAAAAACCAAAAATATCTTATTTTTTTTCTTTTTTTTTGTTCTATTTTGTGGTACGGGTTGTTCTATGGCTTAGGACTTTATACCCTAATTGTGTATCATATGCTAGGGTAATTGTAGTGAAGATTCCAATTGTTTTGGGTTTAGTTGCAGTGGTTCTTTTGAGTGTGGTTGTTGGTTCAGGTTTTTATATTTCAACTATAAATGATGATGATTCCTCACCTGCTCCGATTGATTTTGATTATTATTATGATTTGTATAGTGGAGTTGGATTGTTTGACGAAGGCGTCTATGCATTAGCTACTAGTCAGGATCCTGTTAGCCAGTTTGCAACCTCAAGTTTTCCCCAGAGCTACTGGTCTTTAATGCAACAAAACATAACCAACAGAGCAACAGATCAAGATTTTATTAGCATTCTTATCTGTCGAGGAGATAAACCAACAGGTGGGTATGGTATTGGAGTTGAGTCTTTTAGTTGGCTTGAGTCCTATCCAGTCAAATTTAGGTTCCAAGTTAACATCACAGATCCAGGAGAAGACGTTATCGTTACGCAAGCTCTGACAAATCCGTTGGTTTTAGTGCCAATAGGTAAACTTTCACCTGGAGAATATCAAATTGAAGTTAATGTTGTTTGGTTTATTCAAAACTTTGATGACCAGGGCAATGTTTTGTATCAACCAGTTATGACCTTTAAAGAAATAGTGTGGACACAAAATCTAACTATCACAACCCCGCAAGGAACAATACCTACAGCAAACTTTGAGGTTAACGTTAACGAAAATCCTTTTTCTGATCTAGTAGTAGCAGCAGATCTCACACAACCAGTAACCAAACAAGTAGCGCAAAAAATTGCAGACGCAGTATTTGTTCATGTTAAAGGCGAAAACACTCTGTATCAACTAAACTCGATAACATTTAACAGTGAAGAAATAATTGCGGATTATGTTTGGGGATATAATCAAGAAGATATGAGTCACGTATTTGAGTTAAACGTGGATCTGGTTAACCTAAAAGTTGATGTCAATCATTGTTTCTAAAAACTAGAAAGTTAATGGAAACAACCAAATAAAAAAAGCAGGACCTTATTGTTTAGGTTCTATTTTTTTTATTTTTTACTCATTTCTTATTATAGTTGTTTTTTTTGGGTGTTTAAGGTTTTTTTGATTTATTGTTTTGTTTTTATTAGTTTGATGTGTTTCTAGTTTTGGGAAAAAAGAAATTTGATTTATTTATATCATCTAAAAAAATTAAGGAGGGTGTTTGGATATTGTTTCAAGTTTTAGCTTGATTTATTGTTTTTTTCTAAGTATGATCCATGCTATTGCTATGATTGCGATTATTGTTGTGGCTCCTATTGCGTAGAGTGCTAAGGGTTGTTCTTCGGGTTCATTATCAGGTGTTGCTGTTGGTGTGGGGGTTAGTGTTGGGCTTGGTGTTGGGGTTGGAGTGGGTGATTCAGTTGGTGTGGGGGTTGGTGTGGTTGTGGGCGTAGGAGTTGGGCTGGTTGTTGGTGTGGGTGTTGGGGTTGATGTGGGTGTTGGTGAGGGTGTGGCTGTTGGTGTAGGTGATGGTGTTGGGGAAGGTGTTAGTGCTCCGACTTTTACAAGAAAAACATCAGCCTCTCCCGAGCCAAAAGACCTTGTGTAACCTGCTATTGCGTAGCCATCATCGCTTGTTTGGGCTACAGAAAATCCGTAATCGTTTATTGATCCTCCATAAGTTTGGTTCCATTGATGTGTTCCAGAGTTGTCTGTTTTTATTAGCCAAACATCAACTCCTCCAGCACCAAAAGATGATGTAGCTCCAGCTATTGCATACCCATCGTTTGTTTGTGCTACAGAATAGGCCTGTTCATTGTTTGTTCCTCCGTAGGTTTGGTTCCATTGGTGGTTTCCGTTTTGGTCTGTTTTTATTAGCCAAACATCTGCTCCTCCAGCACCATAAGATGTTGTGGCCCCAGCTATCGTGTATCCTCCATCACTTGCTTGTATCAAAAAATATCCCTTCTCATCATTTGTATCCCCAAAGGTTTGGTTCCATTGATGGTTTCCAGAAGTTGTCTGTTTTTATTAGCCAAATGTCAGCTTTTCCAACACTAAAAGACTCTGTAAAGCCCAATATTGCATATCCATCACTTGTTTTGACTCCAGAATAAATTTTTTCATCACTTGCGCCTCCGTAGGTTTGGTTCCATTGGTGGTTTCCGTTTTGGTCTGTTTTTATTAGCCATGCATCAGCGTTTCCTTCGCCAAAGGAATTTGTGTATCCTGTTATTGCGTATCCTCCATCACTTGTCTGAACCACAAACGCTCCATAATCATCATTTACTCCTCCGTATGTTTGGTTCCATTGGTGGTTTCCGTTTTGGTCTGTTTTTATTAGCCAAACATCCGCTCCTCCAGCACCAGAAGAGTTAGTGTAACCAGTTATTGCGTATCCTCCATCACTTGTTAACGTCAAAAAAGCTCCCTGATCATCATTAGCACCTCCAAAGGTTTGGTTCCATTGATGGCTTCCTGTTGAATCTGTTTTAATTAACCAGATATCAGCATTTCCAGCGCCCAATGATGTTGTGGCTCCTGCAATGACATATCCGTCATCGTTTGTTTGTATCATAGAAGATCCATAATCGTCAGTTAATCCTCCAAATGTGTTGGTCCAGGTTGTCTCTGGTGCTTCTAGGCCTTTTGTTTCTGGGACCATTCCAAGAAAAGAGAAATAACTCATAATCAAAAACGATAATAGAATAAAACTTGCAATTCTTCTCATATTAAATTTCACAGCAACGTAGTATCAAAAGTACTATAAAAAGTATGAGAAAATATTTTTGTTAAACTCTGAGACTTTATGAAAAATTATGTTGTCAGATATTAGGTCCATGGGGTCCTTGTTTTATTGTTTAATATGTCTTCTTTGAGATATTAGGGGTATACCTGGCGAGTTTTTTTTGTAATTTATTTATTTTTTGCATGGTTTTGTTTTTTTTATTTGATTTTTTATTTTAAAGTAGAGGATTATTATAGCTTGAATAAGGCCAAAAAAATTAGCAATTATGATGGGTAGATCATTTAACAATATTCCATAAATGAGCCACAAAGAAATGCTGCCTGCCAATAACACGATCATTTCTCGGGAAATATCTTTGGTAGATTTGGTCTTTAAAACCTTTAATACTTGAGGGAAAAGAGCGAGTCCACCCATTGTAGCTGCTGCTAATCCAATTATAGTTATGTTTTCTATATGTTCCTCCCCATCTAACGATGTTTTACCTATTATTGAATATCCAAAAACAGCCAATATAATTTTTGTAGAAACCATGCGTATTGAAGAACTATCGAAGTTCTTTATGGAAAAAAATGATAAAGGTGTAGAGCACAATAATGATTGTGGTTAGTATGGAAGCATATATGTTAATTAAAGCAGATACAAAAAGAAATCAATTTTGGGAAATTTCTGAAGAAGCGATCAAAATTAAAGGCGTGAATATGGCTCATACTGTACTTGGCAGCTATGATGTTATTTTGTATCTCAATTTTTGTGATTCGAATGAGTTGAAAAAAATAATATCAGAGGTTACATCAATACCGTCTGTTGCAAATATCGAAACGTTGTTATCGTTACTCCCCGATAAAAAGCTCTTACAAATCTAAAGATTACTAGTGTAATTTTTTATTTCTTCACTTTTTATCTTTGAAATATTAGATACAACGGTGAGATTTTATAGTATATATTTAATAATTTTTGTTTTTTAATCATAATTGGATGATTGTTTTGTCAGAAAAGAAAGATTTAGTATGTCCCCTGTGTCAAGGGACAGAGTTTGAGAAACAAGAAGGAAAGATGGATAGTAAATGGGGTATCACTGCCCATAAGATTACTTTAATGATATGTAAAAAATGCCGTTTTATCTTAAGTTTCTCAAAAGGAAGAACAATATTTGATTTTGATTAAGAAAATATAGTCAACATTTTTCTTACTTTTTTTTATTAAATTAATATTCACTAAATCTAATTTAATCAGCGAGATTTTATAGTATATCTATTTTTAATTAAAAAATTATTTTTGGTTACTCTGTTTTTTCTTTATCTCTTTTCGAAGTTTTCTAAGTTTTAATACTTCAGCTATTATTTTATTGATTATTTGTTTTTCTTTGATCAAACCATAGCCGATTAATAGTATCGAGAAGCTTGTTACCACCACAAAGATTATAGTTGGTGTGATAAAGGGTATCATTCCTAAGGCTAGGTACCACCAGAATATTATGGCTATGATTGAACCTATGGCTATGGAGATCATAGCCTGTTTTAGTTTGACCCTAATTAAGAATGCAACTGCTGCAGTCACGTAGGTACCATATGCAAAAGTTATGAGTGCAAAAGCCATGTAGAAACCTATGTTCCCAAAATGACTCTCGAAATTTCTGGAGATCTTGTTTACGGTAGTTTCCATTCCTTTTTGGCTCCCATGAAAGTGTTGCATAACCCTGTCTATTAATTTGTTCTCAAACCTTCTCTCAAGGGGTAGTTTTCGAAGAATAACATAGATTATGCCTACTGCAAGAATGTTGAATATCAATAATGTGAACAGATGGGTTATTGGATTAAAACTGGGATTTTCTAAACCGTAAGATATACCCATTCCTATGCCTAATATTGCTGATACGACAATGAACCTGATCGTAAAAGATGTTGTTATATAAAAGAAGGTTAGGATAAAAACAGAAATCAAGGCAATTAAAATTAGGAGACCTAGTTTGCTTTTTTCCATGATAGGTTATATATTCTCTTTAGATTATAAATGATTCTTATTACTTTGTAAACTCTAAACGACGAGATTTTATAGTAGTTATTAATCAAAGATAACTAGTTATTTAGTTGAATGAACAAAAACAAATGATTATGGTTTGGAGTTAATGAACCTCAAATTACCTTTTAAAAAATTATCTAAATTTGTAAATGGGATCGGAAAGAACCGTTTACTCTTCTTTATTTTCTTTTCTGTTTTTATTCTTATTCTATTAATTTTTGTTCTTGACTTATTTAATGTTGAAGCTTTTTCTTCATTTAATGAGAAGTTTATGTTTTCTCTCACATGGAAAGGTAGAATGTTTTATTTTGTTTTTTTGATGCTTTTCCTATTTGAGTCTAAGCTTAGTTGGGGAACACTTCTTCAAAATCAAAAAGTCTTCAAAAAACGATTTCGTTTCCCATTATTGGTTGTTTTTGTGATAATTGCTTTTGTATACGTTTTAGCTGTTAATTTTTTGGGTTTTGATAAAATTGTTACTAATCTTGGCCTAGCTCTGCAAGTCCCTTATGTAAATGAGGCTTGGCCAATTTCAATCGAATACATGGTATTAGGCTCTCTTTTTACTATCATTATTTGGTTGGCTTTTGGATCTATTGGACTGAGGAGTTATTCTATTTCGTTGGCTTCTTTTTTGGGAGTGGGTATAGTATTTTTAATTGATACAGCATGGCCTTATGGTGTTCTTGAACCCCTGGAGTTATTAGCTGTTCCCATAGCAGCATTTGCGACATCACTACTTGGTTTTTTAGGTTATGGGGTTAGATTATCGTTCCCATTGGTTTCTCCTGAGTATGGTTCCCTACCTCGAATACAGGTGTGGAACAATGGAAATTCAATATTTGCGGATGTAGCTTGGTCTTGTGCTGGAGTTCACAGTCTATTCTTTTATGTTCTACTCGCTCTTATCTTCTTTAAGCGGTTGAGCATTTCTAGAGATAGAAAAGTAGTATATTTCTTGATTGGAGCTGCGCTAACCTACCTGATTAACATTTTCAGAATTACCTTGTATATGTTAATTTCACTTCATTATGGACACGAAGCTGGTTGGGTTTTTCATAATTCTTATGGCGAATTGCTATTTTTTGGTTGGATGCTGGTGTTTTTTGTAACAATAATAGGTATTGAATCGGGTAAGATTATCAGAGTCATAGAGGTTACTAAGAGAAAAATATTAAAACTTAAATTTAAAAAATAATTTTTAGGTGCTACCCAAATAGTAACAATACCTCTTTGTTCTTATTTTTGGTTGGGTACCCATCATTGTTTGGGATTGGAGCCTTTTGGGTTTTTAGGTTTGATTGCCACAAGTGCAGTATTTTTCATTGTGTACTGAGAGTATGTCACTGCAGTTTGGATATCTATGTTTTTCAGTTTGGTTTTTTAGGAATTTGTCTATGCCTTTTTCTTTTTTTATTTTTTTTTAAAAAAAGAGAGGAATTATTGGTTTGAGTTTTTTGTTTTTTCTATGGAGCATATGCACCTAAACCTGCTGATAATGGACTAACATATTGCAAACCATGTGCGTCAATGCCTGGGTCGTTTTCAACTATTTGTATTATTGCAAATTCGCCCCATATCGCCGGACCAATTTCTGTGCCATCAGCTGCATACCATACACCATCAATAGAAGTTGCGTCTGCTGGAGCTGCAACTATCTTTGTAAAGTAATTCCACTTTATCATTTTTCCATCTAGTTCGTATTCTCCACTTTGATGATTTGTAAGCCACGCTCCAGAACCAATGTAACTATCAAATCCCCAATGTCTATCTAAAGCACCATCTAGGTCTCTATCTAAGTTGCTGAGCCATGCGTCATTCCATTTCATTGCAAGTTGATCTTCAGGATACCAATACCATTTGTTGTAAGGAGTATTTTCAAAAGAGTACTGTACAGATATGTCAGTTAGCTCTACTGTGCCTCCGCCACTTCCACGGCCATAGAAGACCTGCATTTTTGTCATATCTCCAGTGAAAGTTCGGCCAACAGGTATCAAGTTTGGTGGGTTGGCGCTGTCGTATCCGGTTGTATAGAATCCTTGATCTTCTCCATTTATCTTAACAAACATTGTTGCTAAACTTGAAGTTAGTGCTTGATAAGTAATTTCGATTTCGTATACTCCTTTTGTGTTGTAGGTTACTTCGTCTTTGTAGTTCCAGTAAGTTTCCTGGAATTCATCAACTGCGCCTCTATCAAAATAGAAAGCATAGTTGATGTAGGTCCATGGTGCAGTATTTGCCATTGAGCCAGTTGTTGTGTAGTCATAGTATTCGTCAAGCCATCCATGTTTCATGAGAACATGATAATCGTTTAGGTCAGCAGAAGGATTATCAGCTGCTGATTTAAACATGGATTGAAGCCATCCTCCAATGTAGTTTGGATCAAGGTTTGGTCCTCCTTCTTGTCTAAGTCCTACCTCTACTGGTACCCATCCAGGGGTTAGCATTTCACTCATGTCTATTGTGTATTTTAGAACAAGATCGCTTTTTGTTAAGTCCCAAGTGTCTGGTGTGTTTTTGGACTGCCAATCAGATAGGGTGACGTCATCGTAGTTTTTGCCTTGAATAATGTATCCTTCATCAATTAGTCTTTGGTTATAAGCTTCTAGATCGCCTTCAAAGGGTGGATATCCGTCTCTTCCTAAGTAAGCATTAGGGTAGTAACTATTGAATAGATGTGCTTGATAGTTGTAACCATAATCATCAAAACCTAAAGGTATGGGTTTATCTTCTAAATAATGACCCGTACTGTATGTGAGTATTCCATCTTTTATGCGGGTGGCATCGCCTGTAAATGCGGCGAATGCAACTGAAATCATCATAGAACCAATAATAGCAATCATTAGAAACGAAAAAATCTTTTTATTTATTATTTTTCACCTCCCCCTTTCTGTTTGTGTAAAAAATTGAATTAACAAACAATAGTGTTTGATCTCTTCTTCCACACAATTTACGTGTAATTAATTTCTTTAATAAGATGGCTTAAAGATTTTGGTTGATTTATTAAACTGATCTGGAATTATGAAATTCATTAAAAATTTGTGAAAAATGTTGTTATTTCATCTTTTTGTTAATATTTTTTTGGCGAATAGGTGGGAATGGATCAAAATAGAATCTTAATGGAACGGTTAAGAAATAATTTGTTTTGTGTTTGATTTTGTTGTTGAAAAAATGGAAAAAGAAAATGTAAGCACTATAAATGTGATTAATGTTGTTGTTTTTAGCTAGATACTTACTTATGTTGCTTTTTGTTTTCTACGTGTTAGTTAGTTTTTTTGTTTTTTTTGGTTGATGGTTTGGTGGGAAATGTTTTAAAGTGTTTAAGGTTCGTATTGTCTAAACGTGTTAGTAGATTGAGTTTGTTTTTGTTGAGTGTGTGAACTTTGGAGTTTAAGGGTTTACTTACGAACAGGTTTGTTTTGGTTTTGCTTTTTGTTATCACCTTAAATGTTGCTTGTTTTGTTTTGGTTTGGCGTTTGGATGTTTTTGTTAATGGGGACCTTTACGATTTTGGTTTGATTATGAGCTCTGAGTGGGCTAATGACTACTGGTACAGTGCCAAGTTGCTCTGGACGTTTTTAGCAGGCGCAACAGTGCTGGTTGCTTTGTCGATAATTCCACATTACAATGCACAGCAAAGAACCCAGCAGATTCTCTAAGTGGCTTGGTTTCTTGTTTCCCATCAGTTGCGTTTGTCTACCAGGGATTGTGTATTGTTTTCCTAACGCAAATAGGCTCTATAGTGCAAAATCACCTCTACGATTACGGGTTGCCAGTTAACTTCGACTGGACCATAACATATGACCCCATCAACACAGCGGCGTTTGCGCTTATGGTAGTTGCACTGTTAGCACTAATAATTCCTGCAATGAGAACCTTGGAAATAATTGAAATTGAGATAGTGCAAGAAGACTTTGACATTGAAACCGAAAGCACATATAAAAAAGATCAAAAAGATAAAAACAATAGCCAAATTTGACGAAAATAAAGGGAATCGGCCCTAAAAGAGCATTAGAACTAGAACGTGCAGGAGTAAAAAGCGTATCTGACCTGGCAAAACGTTCCCCCAAAAACTTAGCAGAAAAAACTAGTATACCACTAAAACAAATCTCAAAATGGATTATAGAAGCAAAAAAACAATCAAATAAGCACGCGTAAATTACAGAAATCCAATTGTTTTTCAGCTACTCGATAATTAATCCTTTAATTTTTTTAGTTAACAATTTTTTTTGATGAGATTGTACTTATTATGTGGTTTGCTTTTTGGTTGATTATGCCCGGTCATCAAGTTCACACTTTCATGGATCGAGTTTTTTTTGGAAAAAGTTACTGGAAGTTGCATGATTTTATTGATTCGGCTTATTTTGTTTGCGGCCGTTGGCATCGAAAGTATTATCACGATTTTTTAAGTGCAATCACTATTGGCAAGAATCTGTATCCTAACGATTCTCAGGCGAGTGATGCGGCTGTTTTGCATATTTTGCTTGATGATTGTGTTCGTGTTATCCTGATCTTAAGAAGTTGCTTGAGAAAAAGGCTAAAGAGTACTACAGAAAGATGAGACGCACGAAAAGCGAAAACAAGTATAAGAAAAAGATTAAGCTTTCATCGAACTTGAAGTGCTTGTTCGTGATCTTAAAAAGAGATATTAGATGCTAGAAAATGGTATGATCGTTTCTATGGTATCAGATAGGATCTCTGTAAATGAGGTGGATACTTTTTGAGATAGTTGTTTTCTCGTTTTTTAAAAAAGGTCGATTATTGTTAATTAAGTTTTGTTTGGAGTTGTTTGTTGATGTTATTGTTGGAAATCCACCATATGTTGTTGATCTTTTTGCTGGATATGGTGGGATTTACTTGGGTTTAGTTGAGTGGTATTATTGTTTTTTATGTATTTAAATGAAGTTTTATTTTGTTTAGTCTTGATTTTTTGTGTTATATTTAATTATGACAGTCTGTTTTAGGTTTGTGATTTTTGGTATTAGTAAGTTTCGTTTTTAGTTTGCTGATTTTTCAGTTGATGTAGTTTGTGTGAAATTACCTTTAGGGTATTGTTTTTCTGAGTAGTTCAGTATTTTGGTTGTAAAAGCGATTCTAATAAGGTATTAGATAATAGTGTTTTTGAAATAAATTATTAATGTTTCAATTTCTTGTTAGGATTTATTGTTTGTTGTGAAGTTGCGGTTTTTCTTTTTTGTTCAATGTTGTTGATCCAAGTTCTTATTTGGTCAAGTAATTGAGAATTGAGCTTTGGGTTAATAAGGTTGGTTACCAAGTCTGCTTTTGAATTGAGTTTGCTTATTTCTATGATTGTCTTGAAGGGTTAGTTTTAATGTTTTCTAGGCTTGTTATTGCTTGTTGTTGTTTGTTGCATAGTTTTTGGATTCCAAGAATTTGTTCGGTTTGTTTTGCTTGGTTTTCTGGTTTGTCGGCTTATTTTTTTCAATAGATAAGACAAATTGCTTAGTATCTATTCCAGTTATTGTTTGCTTTGATTTTGGTTGAATGCCATATTTTTGTTTCAGATTGCTGCTTTTGCTGATTCAATCTTCGGTGCGGAGCATGTTTAGTTTCTTGATGTGTGTTTGTTTTTTGAGTTTGAGTATTTTGTCTTCGATTGTTTTATCTATTTCTTGTTGGATTTTGGTTTTAGTTTTATAAGATCTGATTTTTTTGTTTTTAAATAAGAGATTGTTGTTTTAGTTGATCCTTTTTCTTTTCTGAAGTTAACATGAATTTTTTGGGTCTTCCATTTCTGTCTCATATTTTGAAGAAGATCTTTAAGACTTTGAGTGTCGTCTGAGGTCGATCTTGCAGTTTTTGAGTTTTTTAATATGTTTTTGATGTTTAGATAATCTTGTTTATGTTAGTTTTAGCTTCTTTTAGTGCTTGGGTTTTTTCTTTCTTAGTTTGGTTTATTTCATTTTTGAGTCTGAGATTTGGTGGTTTTTAGATTTTTGATTTCTTGTTCTATAGCTTCTTTTTGTTTAGTTTTTTGTTCCATATGTGCTATGATTTGTGGGTATTGCTTGTTTGTTTTAGATTCTAGTTCAAGCAAACGAAGATAAGCCTTAACAAGCTATTGTTGGAGCATAATCGTTTTCTTTTGAGATTTTATGTGTTGATTTCACATAATAGTGGGGATTTGTTCAATACCTGACTCCTATTTCCTTTAAGATGCGAGTTGCGGCTACAGCTTCTATTGTTTCGCTTGGAGTTTGTTCGAGTTTTTTTAGTTGTCTACTTACGGTTGCAACTTGCATTCAGATAAGTAGTGTTAAAGATTTTTTTATCGGTGAGATATAACCTGCAGAAACTCCTAATTGTGATTCTATAGGTCTTCTTGTGTGTCCTTTTAGGAGCATTTCAATTACTTTAAATCTGATCTCGTCTGAAATTTTATCCATGTTTACCACTTACTTATATTGGTGAATTTTGGTTCTTTGAACTCCAAAAACTGGTTGGACGATTTCATGTAGATTGTTTTTAACTCGGAGAGTATTTAAGATCTGTGATAATACAGAAAAGAGGTCAAATGGTCAAATAACTAATAAGAATAGCAAATAGCAAAAAAACCGCTCTAGATCACGGTAGACGTCCTACGTGTAACACCACTTGACTAACATGACCAACTCGACCATTTGACCATTTTTTTTTGGTTTGTAGTTTTTATGTAGTTATTAAGAGTAGATAATAAAGTAGAGTAAGAAATGGTTTAAATTGTATTTGAGTTTTATTGAGTTAATAAATCAAAATAAGCATGCATGAATAAGAGAGACTCAATTAATTTTTGTTACTCTGTGATTATGCCTTTAGTTTTTAGGGCTTGTTTGATTTTGTTCACTTCAGCTTTAAGCAACCTAACTTCTCGAATTACTTCCTCTAGAGTTGTTGGTGTTATTCCTCTTGGTATAGGTCTTGGTATTGGTGATAGATCAGAGGGCTTTCTCTTTTTGCCGACAAGATCTTCAGGTCTGTAAACTTCACCCAAACAATCCAACTCACAAATATAATATGAAATAACCCTAAAAAAGGTTAAAGGTAAGTTGTGTGGGTATTGGAACTTTGTCTAGGTTGATGGTTTGCGCGGTTTTTTTGTGGTGATATTTAAGGTTTTGTTGATGTTTGCGTGTTTATGTTCATGGTGTTCTTTGTTGTGTTTTGTTTCTGATTAGTATTTTGATTTATATTTGAGTATTTTGTTTGTTTTGTTTTGCTTTGTATTTGTGTTATTTTATGGTGTGATTTGCGTTTTTATGTTATTTAAGTTTTAAAAAGTTTGAAATGAGCTTGTTTTTTGTAATAGGGCATTTTTTGGGCTTGAAATTGGGGTTTGATGTTCAAATTCTAAACAAATCTTTTATGCTTAGCTTGTTAGTCATTAAA
>CAWKCH010000007.1:0-82474 GCA_963848105.1 Candidatus Bathyarchaeota archaeon | reverse complement strand
TCCAAGCGCCATTCTTGTTTACTCCGTGAGGGCTAAAGAAATCTGTTAATATTGATATTTCGAATTCGTAGCCACATACTGGACAATGATAAGTAGTAACTTTGGCATGCCACGAAATAAGGATCACCAATCCAGTTACTATCAAAGCAATCCAAACATACCAGTATGAGAGTAGCAGGTAAAAAGCTGTAAAGCTGATAATCGTTAAATATATTGTGATGTAGATAAGTGTTTTAATCCAGTCCTTTTTTTTGGATTTACGATAATTCAACAGCTTTGCTCTCCCTGTGATTTATTGTAGTTGAAAATTTATGCGATTTATTATCTTTTCTGCTAAGTTAAATGCAGTATTTTTTCAGACAATTCTAAAAATCCTGATTCATAGAAACATATTATGTTAGTTTCCCTATCACTTTATTGTCATTAAATTTTAAGCCACCACCACACACGCACACATAATGTGTGTCAGTCCGTCTCTCCCTGTTGGTCTCTGTCAGTTTCTCTGACACTCTGTCACTTACTCCCAGGGTACGTGAATTAGTTATGACATTAGTTTCAGAATAAATGTTATAGCATCAGAAGTGCTTATTCTGATACAGTGAACAAATGTGGATAAGAAAGACAAAAGCGAAACAGATGTTGATGAGAAACTCATCAATTGGAATAACGTCTTTCAAGAGTTGCTGATTGACTCAAAGACCCTCATCAAAGATCTCTCAGAAGGCATCAACTACATTGCCATCTCAGCGCTAATCCTACTCGGAATTGGATTGGCGGCCCTTGTCATAGGTTTCGACAGGGGCATTCGTACTGAAGAAATAAAATACATCGCCGCTGGATTCATTATCCTCTCCGTAACGTCTGTCAATGCAACCATAAACTTCCGAAAATGGTACACCTTGAGAAAAAGGTACGCACACCTCAAATCTCTTCAGAAACAGATAGTTACATAGGAGCGTTAAAAGTGGTTTCCCGTAGGTCCCCCAATTCTATAGCCTTAGAGCTTCTGGACTGTATCGAAGAAAGGGAACAAGCCACGAAATGGGATTTAATTAAAGTTCTTGGGAACGAAACGCAGTTCAGGTTATGGATAACCAAGTTCTTTATTAAAGAAAAAGTCATTGTTGAACGCCGAGAGGGCAGACGCTACTACTATACCAAGACTGAGCGAGGCGAACTTCTTCATAAACTGCTGAAGAGCGGAAACCTCATCAAATTATTCACCAGTTTAAGTGGAAGAAGACTAAGAAGATAGAATATCGCGTACAAATCTTTTTCCACAAACCATTATGAAAAATAACTTGAAAAATTCGTTAATTACCTCTTTTTTCCATTTGCACCATGTTTTTAGTTGTCGTATACTCGATTCCGACTATACCCTATATTGATTTGATTATTCTATAGTACTCCTTGTTCTATGCTATGAATAATGGTATATGATCTGAATCGTGTATATGACCTGAATAATGCGCTGAAATTTATTTCTGGTTTTTCCAATTGGTTGGTTGGATTAAAAATAGATCCAAGATAATCTCCAAGTTTATTATACCCGTTTGTTTCATGTGAGAAGTATTAACCTCTGATTTTATTCATCTTTTTCAATCTCACGTTCTTCAGGCTTTTTATACGGCAGTTCAAGAGCTTCAAAAACACTTTCTTCTGTTTCTCCCGCAACCACAAGCTCGTCTTTTAATAGTCCTTGATTAAACTTTATTCGCATACCTTTAGAAATCGCAAACTGTGCCAACCACATATTGTGATCCGCTGAACCAGTACGAATCAATTTTATAACTCCAAAATTGTCCTTTGAAGCACGATAAAAGTCAAGCTGAAAATACTTGTCCTCGCACGGATAGAGCGTCTTAATAATTTTGTTTCCAGCATTTACTTTCTTTGTTTTCATTCGCCGCAATTCTTGCCCCAAATTATACCAGTCCAAATCATTAGTAACAACAACAAAATCCGCATCACGAACACTTGGCTTGTTTCGCCTAATGCTTCCAACTACCACAATTTTTTCACAATACCGTCTAACTTGAAACATTACTTCTTCAGCTATCAGTTTCGCTTTACCGAGTTCAAGCTCTTCTAAAGTTTCAGTTTGCTTTTCAGGAAACAATGTTGATTGTTTTTGCGTTTTCTTATTTCCTCGCATATTTTCTTCGCCTATTTTTATCACCTATTTCTTTCTGGATTTTTTAGCAGTCACATGACCTTCTTTATTTAGTTGATATCAACTCTCTGCATAAATAATGTTTATTGAAGATATTTGCCATTTGATGAGATTTCCTCAATGTCTTCAGTAACAGAGATACTAACTCTTTCTTCAGACAGAGTGTTCTGGTTGGCGTGTTATATTTTCAATATTTTCAAATCTGCTTTATCATAAATTCTTTTTAATCTTTGCAATCCTTTTCCTGTATAAGGTTTAGCTAATACGCTTCTTAGTGCTCTAACTTGAAAGATATCAATGAACCTAGCGGTATGGAGCAAATTGACAAGAAATTGGAGCGTTTTAAGAATGAGCGAGAAGCTAAAATTGTTGTTGTATCAGCTTATTTACGAGATACCGGTTTGTTATGCATTTTGGCTTTCTTACTTCCAAGTTTTCTATTAGTATTTTTTCCATAATTAGGAGTAGGAATCGAGTTTTGTTTATTTGAATCGGGAGTTTTGCAAATATCTGGAAAAATGTTTGCGATTTTATTATTTCTTTTCGCACTAGTTTTTTTGTTCATGGTAATCTCAATGTGTCATTATTTATTTTTATTATTTAAAATTATTTTTTTCTTTTGTAGTTGAATGAGATTTTTAGAAGTATCGATAAGAATATTTGTGTTAGCGTATTTTTAATTTTAAATTAAGCATTTCACCTTTTCTAAAACCCATATTATCATAAAATTGAATTAAATCCCAATCGTTCCAATTAACTAATGTATAAACGTTGTTTACACCCTCGATTTTTGATTTCTTTATGTCTTCTGCTTCAGGGGTTTTTTCTCTTCCACTATGCTTAAAATTTTCAATTAAAGCTTGAAATAAGATTCTTCCGATGCCACGACGCTGATACTCTGGATCAACTCCTAATGTATCAATCCATCCAGTAGTATCAGGTACCCCAAACTCCCAACCACTTACATATCCCATTATAAAACCAACTACTTTATTTTCTAACTCTGCAACCAATGCCGGCCGAGGATAAATATCAGTATAAACAATCTTTCTTTTCCAATATTCTCGCCTTTCTTTCCCTAAGACTTTTTTATCTATGTTTACTACTGCATCCAAATCATTTTCATTTAAAACTCTAATCTTTACTTTAGTGTCCACATCAATCCCTCCTTAATTATTAATAGTGCGAATAAAAAGATAAAAATTATGTACGTTGATGTTTTCTTAAATCAAATAAGAAAGAAAAGAAATAATTCTTAAATCTGCTTTATCGTAAATTTCTCTTAGTAACCGTGTTCTATGAGGTGTATAGTACTTGGCAAGGACTTTTCTTGGAGCTCCACCCTAAAAAATCAACACAATAGAACAAACAATAACTTTTTAGCACCTGCACTCACCTTATTTTAAGTGAAGCAGATTGACTATCTCTTTTGATAAAGCAGTAGTCTTAGTTGAAAATAAAATCTTAAACCTAATAGTACCCGATATTGATCTTGTAAACCTAAAGAATACATCGGATCCCATAATTTACCACTTAATTACAGATAAGAGCTGCCAAAAAATCTTAGATATTCTCGAAAAAGACAATCCCTGTAAAAACAATATGTGGCGTCAAATCTTAACGTGTAGCACCAAACCCCTAACACCTACTGTCGAAGAAAAATTTTAGATTTGCTTTATTTTAAATCCTCTTCAATCTTTCTAATCTTTTTCCAGTGTAATGTTTTGCTGACACGCTTCGAGGAAGCTGTCCTTGAAAAATAACAATTACTTTCTCTGTACTTAAAATTTTAAGCTAAACAGTCAGAGGGTACTTTTTGATCAACATATTTTGATTTGTTCAACCATATAAAATATTTCTTATTGTATTCAAAATCTTCCACTGTTTTTGCCCAATAATCAAGCCATCTGTCAATTGAAGAAAAACCACTTTTATCCGCAATTTTTTCTAATATAGGAGAAAATTTCCAGTATCCCCAATGGCCATTATAGAAACATTCAACAACAACTTTCTTTCTTTCTCCATCTTTAGAATAATTTGTGCTGTTTTTGTAGAGGTTTTCTGAAGAAAGGTTGTACCGATCTTCTTCAAATTCTTCTTGTTTTTCCTTTCTTTTTTCCATATTTAATCACTTTCAGATAACATCTAACTTGTTCAGAAAAGTAACATTAGATGAAAGATAAAAATAACTTTATAGAGCCTATCTATCCTTCCAAAAACATATCTTCTAATTTATTTCCGTAGTATTGTATTTAAGCATAAGTTATTTAAAATCGGTTTTCAATGATACAACTTGTTTATTTATTATACTTGTCAGTGACTCGTTTCTTCTTTTCTTTTAATTAAAAATATTTAATGTTTGCCTGTAATTTTCAAATTAGCATTATCATAAATCCTCTTCAACCCAAGTAATCTTTTTCCTGTGTAGTGCTTTGCCAAGATGAAACATCATCACTTAAACAACTAAGTTAATAAACACATATGTTTATAAGTTATTATGCGTATAATATATTATAAGGATAAGCGAATTAAGGTGAATAAAGAGTGATAGTTAAAATAGATACAAAAGTAGACATTTTGCAGTTCGCTTATTGGAAGAATAGTTAACACGGGGTACCGTATAATAAAATTCTAACTATGTTAGGTGATTAAAAATAGGAAGAATAGGTGTATATCTCCCAGATTCTCTGGAGAAACAACTCAGACTAAAAACAGTAGAAAGGTTAGGCGGAAAAAAAGGAGACTTAACCAGAGCAGTCGAAGAAGCTGTAAGGATATGGATCGCCAAAAAGGAATAGCGCATCAAAAAATTCTTTTTTGCACCGAATAAAACGGTAATAAAACAGAATAAAACATAGTCGATCCACGATCTCCCCTAACATCAGTTGATTTCCATATTTTTTAGGATTCCAGAAATAAAGTAAGTAAGGTTAAAAAAAATGAAAATAAAATATAAGAAAGGTGAAATAATATGATTGATACAGTTGACACAGCAATAGCCGCAGGCACTTCCAAAACTCTCATCACAGCAGTAAAAACAGCAGGATTAGCAGAAACACTGAAAATCAAGGAGCCCTTTTGGATCAATCACATTTGAGACATCAAAAATTGAGAGTTTTACATATTTGTCTTCTTTACCAAATTAGAGTCAATAAATACTAACGCCCATTTTCTTTTTATAAACTGATTTTTACCCATTATTTTTACTCCAACATTTTCATATTTGCTTTATCACAAATTCTTTTTAGCTGTTCCATTCTTTTTCCAGTGTTATGCTTTGTTAACGCTGATCTTGGAGCTCTACATTGAAATATGTCAATAAATCTATCAGTAGCTCCTAACTCACCTATCTCAGTACTAAACCAAGTTTCACAGATTACAAATCAAATCCTAAAAGATCGGATTTTAGTTATTAATTTATATAGAAAACTGCTTATCGCAATTGCAAAAGCTGGAAAAGCAGGTAATATATACCAATCAAGTTTTGTTTGAGCTAAAGTAAAAACCAAAAAAACAATAAACATCCAAACAAGAATTAACCTATCCTCTTTTGAATTTTTAATCATAGAATTATAAGCACAAAATCCAACCGAAACAGCTAACAAGATTACTAAAAACAAGTTCTCGGTTCTCATAATGGATTCAAAATAATAAAGATAGTTTCCAATATGGCCTTCAATTGGACTAGTAGCTCGAATAAAACCAGAATAAATAAAATAATTCTCCCAAAACTCCGGCCCAAAACGAAGAATCATATAAACCATCCAAGGAGATACGAGTAATATTGCAGTTTTCCAAAAGTTAACAAATTGTTTTTTGAAAAAAAATAAAATGCCTTTCCCTGCAGTTAAAAAATAACAAAAGACGATTAAGGGAATCAATACTGCTGTAATCTGTTTTGTTAAAAACGCTAAACCAAAAAACAATCCACCCAAAACTGCATACTTTTTAGACTCTTCTTTTTCAGCTAAAACCACAAAATACAAGCTAGATACCATAAAAAAAATAAAAGGAACATCTATCATTGCAAGTCTAGCAAAAATATAGAAACTAGAAAACAAACCCAAAACTGCAGCAGAAATAAATCCGACGTGAAGATTATACAGTTTTTTTCCTAAATAAAATACCATAATCAAAGATAAAGTTCCAAATATAGGACTCCAAATTCTTGATGCGAGATTATTTACACCCAGAAGTTGGTAAGCAACTGATATTAACCAAATAAAAAGTGGAGGTTTTCCAATCCACAAATATACTTTACCATAAGCCCAAGGAGTTAGATAATCTCCTTCCTTGAGCATATGAAACGCCCATTGAGAATATGTTTTTTCATCACTAACCCAAAGTGGACTATTTCCTAAATTAATAAAAAGTAGTGTTGAAAAAGATAAAAGTGCTAAAATGTATAAAAGTTGAGTATGTTTAGAGAACCAAGACTGATTCTGGTTTTCAATTTTTTTTATTTCAGTTTTTCGATTTTTTAAGCTACTTTGAATGAACCGTATGAGTATAAAAGCAATAAAAAATAAAATTGTTAGAAAAAACGCGTCAAAAATAATAGTCGTCAATGATATAGAAAAAGAGGTTTCTTGAGGTAATGATTCTATTGAGGGACTAGTAAGAGAAAAGGCGTACATAGTATAATCGCTGGATCCAACAAAAACATTACCGTTAACTACAGCTGGGGAAGAATCCACATAATTATCTGTTGCATAACTCCATTTCTTTTCTCCAGTTAAAGCATCAAAACAGTAAAGGCGATTATCCTGCGAACCAACATACACATTTTTACCCGCAACAACAGGGGAAGAATAAACCCAAAAACCAGTTTGACTCTGCCATATTTTTTTTCCGTTTGATGCGTTAAGACAATAAACATAATTGTCTTCACAACCAACATACACAGATCCATATGCGAAGGCTGGAGAAGATGACACGGAATCTTTTGTTTTATATTCCCAAATTTTAGTACCTGTAGACGAATTTAAGCAGTAAACATAACCATCAGCTGAACCAATATACAAACGATTTTTGTGTATGCTAGGTGAAGAAACTACACTTCCAGTATGCGTCCGCCATATTTCATCACCAGTTGTTGAATTTAGAGCATAAACAAAATAGTCATCACTTGAAAAGTAGAGTATACCATTCGATAGAGCAAGTGAAGATTGTATACCCATTAAAGTTGAGTAACTCCATATTCTATTTCCATTTAAAGAGTTTAGACAAAAAACATCATGATCTCCTGAACCAACAAAAAGTTGATTATCAAAAAATACTGGTGAGGAACGAATTTTGCCACCAATTGTTGATTTCCAAAAAAGAGTCCCTGTTGTTTTATCTAAACAATATAGGTATCCATCGTCTGAGCCAACAAAAACAGAATTGTTATAAACAGCACAAGAAGAATGGATTTCCCCTGTAGTTGAGTAAATCCACACAAGTTTTCCGTTTGATGCGTTAAGACAATAAACATCCCAATCCCATGAGCCGAAAAATACAAGATCGTTAGTTATTATTGGGGAAGCGGTTATCATTCCAGAAGTTTTATACTTCCATAGAAGTCTCGCAGAATCAGTCGAATCTGAACTATTCACATAACCACTATGATTAGAATCGTAGCGAAACATTGGCCAATTATCAGAGACTAAACAAACATCATCAATAGCTGAAATCAATGGTGTACAATAGCTTATGACTAAGACAGCTGAAAGGAGGATAGTTAGCAACCACTTGTGCTTATCCATCGTCATCCTATCAAGAAGGGTTATGTAAAAAAGTAGTATTTTAAATTGTTGACAAATATAGTATCCAAGTATTTTTTGGTTAAAGTTAACTAATAAATTTTCAAGTCTGGTTTATCATAAATCCTTTTAAACCTCAGCGACCTCTTTCCAGTGTAATGCTTCGCCAATACGCTTCTTGGTGATCTTCCTTGAAAGATGTCAATGAATCTATCAGGCGTACCTAATTCTCCCATTTCGGCACTAAACCAAGCTCTCAGAACCTTAGAAGTAACACTCACACCCTCACTCTCAGAAGCTTGGTTCCAGATTTTCTTCCACTGTCTATCACTAATAACAGACAACCTATCAGAATCATCATACCTTGATTGAAGATTTTCGGACCCAACAACAGTTTCTTGTTTAAAAAAGAAGAGAACCTTGGACACAGACTATTAGAAAGCACTTTAGGCTATAATCAATTGGTTAAATTTAGAAGAAGAATATTAGTTTACAGTAGCAAAGAACGTCAATAAAGCTATTATCCTAATAGAAAATGGATCGAATACGTTATAGAAATTGATGGAAATAAACTATTTTAAAAAAGAAAATAATTTCTTTGTTAATAATAAAAACTAATTAGCAGATGATATGTAATTATTTCTGGAAAAGAATATGAATAAAAAATCCTTGTCATTTTTGATTCTTTTCTTCTTGTTTCTTTCTAGTTCTACTAAGATTGTTTTCTGTATGGAAGTTGATGGTACTGCTTTGGTAACATATATTGTTGATGGAGATACTTTTGATGTGAATACTGATGATAGGATAAGACTTGCTGACATTGATACTCCCGAATTAAGTGAACAAGGGGGTCAAGAAGCAAAAGATTTCTTATCAGGTTGGATTTATAGAAAACCAGTATACCTAGATATTGATGATTACTATCAATTTGACACTACAGGTACTAGAATTGTTTGTGTAGTATATACCTACTATAACACAACTCACTTACTAAATGTAAACAAACTATTGCTAAATGAGGGTTATGCAGTTATGGATAACCATGATAACGAATTTGAGCCTAACTCTTGGTCTCTTTATGTTCTAAATCCCACTCCAATATCTAGTCCTTCACCAACTCCAACAATAACTCCTACACCCACACCAACAACTACTCCAACTCCTACACCCACTCCCATAATGTCTCCAACTCCTACACAAACACCTCAACCAGCAACATCACCAATTGATCCAGTAATCCTAGGATTACTAATTGTGATAGCAATACTTGGATCAGTAATTTTCTTTCTCCTATTTAGAAAAAAGTAGGAATATATTTCTCAATGATGGATTAAAAAAATCTAAAACGGAAACTTATGTAAAAGGGTTAAAAGGAAATAAAAAACGAATAGAACAAAAAGCAGAGAAAAAATTTTTAATGAAGAAAAATCGATAGATAGTAATTGAAACAAAGGTATCTTTATGGGAAAAGTTAAAACGCAGTTCAAAAGTCCTCCGATGATTTTACCTGTCTGTCTCGTTGGAGCCAACGTACAAGGAAAACCAAACTTCCAAGCAATTGCATGGTTTAACATGGTAGACTATGATCCCTACTTAATTGGATTATCATCTGAAAAATCACATTATACAAACAAGGGAATAAAAGAAAACAAGACATTTAGCGTAAACATACCCTCTTCTAAGATGGTTTCGGTTACAGACTTTTGTGGTTTATATTCAGGTGCTGAGGTTGATAAGTCAAAGATTTTTGATGTTTTCTATGGAGAACTTCAGACTGCCCCAATGATAAATAAAATGCCAATAAACGTCGAATGTAAACTTACCCAGACTATTGAATCACATCATGCAGATTTTTTAATAGGAGAAATTGTTGGAGTTTACATTGATGATAAATACCTCGTTAATGACAAGCCAGACATGAAAAGTATTGATCCGTTGCTATATGAAGATGGGCTTAACAAATATTGGAGTCTTGGGAAGTATTTGGCTAAGGCATTTGATATTGGAAAAAAGTTCAAACCAAAATCTGAACAGAGTAATTAAAAAAAAGTAAATAGGAAGGGTATCAATCTTTCACCAACACAGAAGTGGTTTGGAAGCACCGCTTATGTTAAAACAGGTGGTTCTGCAAGATTGACTGTTACTAATCCCCTTGACACTAAACTGGAATATGGCTCTGCTATTTTTTTACCTTTGCGAAGCTGGAATATCACCAAACACAAACGCAAAAGTCATAGCCTTATGGGGTAACACAAACAACGTTTACGCTTACACTTACGAATACGGAAAAGGAAGAGTGTACTATCAAACAGAAATCGATCCAACATCTACCAAAAAATAAAACAGAAAAAAAAGTCAAAAGTTCTATATCCATAATGGTAATATCGATTATATACCAAAATCATGAACTATTAATCTAGAGAAGTAATCTAGATTTAACTTCTATTTATTGAAAGGAAGAAGTCATCAAGTGGAACAAAAAGAATCTAAACAAAACTTTAAAATCATGTTAAAAAAAAATGGATATTCGAACAAGGCTACTGAAGAACTTTACAAGTGGTATGATTCCTCTAAGAGAAAAGGAGTAGCAAGCTTCTAAAATTACATTCTTTAAAATTCCAAATTAATTATCTTGTGAAAAGCTCAATTCAGCTTTTTTTACTAATTTCTATCAACAGTCGTGTTCCTCGAGGAGTATACTGCGTAACCAATACGATTCTCAGAGTTCTTCCTTGAAATTTCTTTAATGAACAACCACAATACTATGTTCTGGAGATAATGTTTTATTTAAAAAAATACGATATTACTTTAGTAAGAAGGTAATGTTTTGTCTAAGTTAGAGGACTTACTAGAACCATCTGAATTTATAATCTGGAAAAGCAAACCTGACCTAAAAGCATTCATGCTACCAGCTTTTGGTGGTGTATTCTTTGCATTGTTTTTCTTATGTGTTGCTTCAGTATGGCTGATTTTAGGAGTACCAATACTTCAATCTCCTATGGTTGTTGCAATTCCTGCTGCTATTATTTTGATAGTGGTCCCTCCAGTTTGGCAGTACAAACAATATCCACTGGTAGGATACATAATAACAGATAAGAAACTAATCGCAAAAAAAGGGAAGTATGACAATTTAACCTGGACTCTAAAACTTGAGGAGATAAAAGATGTGTTTGTCAAAAAAGGATTCGCTGATGTACTTTTTGATACAGGCAAACTGTATCCAATAACTTCTAGATATCCTTACGAGCCAAAGAAATATCCTAACATAAAAAGAGGAAAAACCAATCTGAAAAAAGTCTATAATATTGTTGATCAAAAGTATGAAGAAATAACTAAATTAGAGTTATATGGCAAATTTAAGCATCATCCAAAACTTGAAGGGGTAAAAGAACCAGATAAAGTTCGAGAAATTCTAAAAGATGCAATTGATAAATATGCAAATCCAAGTTTCAAATTTCCTGCCCCATAGAAAAAAGTACAAAAAAATTATTAGGACATTGGATTAAAAATTTGACATGAACCTTTAAAATAATTATAAACATGAGGAAATGAGAGTTTGTGAATAGATACTTCTTTTTGATCTTTATTATTTTGGGGATTGGTGGTTTAATTGGAAGTGCAGTTATGGCTAATGGACTTCTTGATTTTCTCAATAGGGCTGTTAAAACAGAAGCTACTATAGTTGATATTGTCAGAGTACAAGTTGATGATGGATATACTCAATTTCCTGTGTTCCAGTTCTTTGATCTAAATGGAGTAGAGGTGCTTGCACGTGGTAACACAGATTTTTCTTCGTATGCTATTGGACAAGAGTTGGAAATATACTATGATCCTGAATACCCCTCAGGAGGAGTAACTCAAGAATCTTTGGCTATGTGGGGACCTACAGCAATCCTTTTGGTTTTTGGTCTTTGTTTTATTGGAGTAGGATCAATCTTTTTCCTAAAAGCAGATGAGTTGGAGATTATGTATTAAGTAATATTAATTTAAATGTAGAAGTATCATGGTTTTAAAAATCTAAGTTTTACATTTCCTGAGTCTCAAAAAAAGAATAGACTACACAACATAGAAAAATTTTTATTAATTTTATTATTGTTTGGTAGAACCTTATACGTGAATCGATTCTGAAATTTTGTTTTCTATTGCAATAATAAAGATAGATTTATCAACAAACCCTAGTTCTCTAGCTATTTTTTTAATTTTAACCTTGTTTTCATATACTAGAAAAGGTTTACCACGTTTTCCCCGAACGATTCCAACAAGAAAATTTGCGTTTGAACAAAACAACTTGCAAATGCTTACAAACTTCATAATGTTTGCGGTGTCATATTCAATCACTAATTTTTTATTATAACCAAACCCCACTATGTCGATAAAACCTATCTGATCTTTGATTTTTCCAGTTCGTGCACTAAGAGAAGAAAAATTTTCAACTTCATGCTCTATGTACGAGTCCCATCCGTTTTCTCTTAGAAAATCTACTAGACATTTTTGGAAAAGATTATGATCCTTATAGGTTGTTTCTGGTTGGGAAAAACACCATTCTTTGATTTTATTTAGGATTGCCTCACTTGTCAATTATAGTGACCTCAACTTCTAGGGTTTCACTATTTTTATTTTGAAGAAGAAGATTTTAGATTTTTGGTTAAAAATTTTTTTTTACATTTTTTTCCTCCTGTTATTTTCAAAGAACAAGGTTGTAGTTGTACATGAGTGCTCTCTATTTTTTTCTAGATTACAAAAATTTTAATCTTAACCTGATTTGAAGAATAAATTAAAAGAGGAAAGGGAAAACCTTAAGATGGAAGTGGAAAAGAAGGAACTACTTTTCTTTTTTTAGATAATATAATTTCGTAAAACTTTTTTTAGGTTCTTTGGTGGTTCAATAACCTTTTCTAATTGTCTTAGGATTTCAGGTTGGCTTCTGCAAATATCATTCAAATTAACTATTCCAATTAATCGGTTCTTATGGCTAACTGGAAGGTTTTTTATTTTTTTCTCAAACATAATGGTGTGCAGCCTCCTTCAAAGACGTTTTGGGGCTAATTGTAATCAAGGGACTTGACATTATATTCTTCACTTTTGTATTATTGGCATTCTTATCTTCTACAACAACGCGTTTTAGGATGTCCCTTTCAGTAAGGATTCCTTTTGTTTTTCCTTCAACGGTAATAATTATAGCGCCCATGTCTAGTTGTACCATGATTTCTGCGGCTTTCTTAACGGATGCATCCTCGTCTAAAATAGCGACTTTAGAGATCATCACATCTTCTGCTTTGAGGGGAATTATTTTTTTTTCTTCCGTTGTTGTTTCAGTTTTATCTTTGGGCACGAAATCACCAGTTAATTAGTGATTGTTCTAGAATAAAAAAGGTATACTATCTTCTTGTTGATTTCACAGTTATGATTGCTTTTTTTTGGTTAATTATTCATTTTATATAATTAACGACTTTTCCTTCTTGAGTAAGTGTGTATACTAGAATTCCTTGTTTATCTTGTTTTTCTATGCAAAAACCGTATTCTAGGACACTAAGATGCCATCTCAGAGTAAAGTCATCTAGGCCAGTTATAGTTGCTAGTTCGTGAATTGTACTGCTTCTTTTATTCAGAGCGACAAGTATCTGTCTTCTTAAGGGATTATTCACAGCTCTAAGATAACGTTCATGAAATAGTCTTGTTTCAATCTCGGAGTTTGTAGTTGTTTTAGATTTATTCTTTGACATAAATAACCCTAAACAGCTATTATGTTCTTGTTATTCTTATAAAAACTCGCGTTTTTAGTTAAGAATAAAAGATGAGATTATTCTTTTGGGTTCAAAAGTTATCGCAGTTGCTCGTAATATACACTATTTGTTTCATGGAATTTTGCAGTTGATGATACGAAAAAGTTCTCAAAATAGGAAGTGATGTTATTCTGTGCGTAAGAGCAACAGTGGTTTTGCAGCTTCTTTTTTCATAAACTCTTTCATTTTAATGAAACTGGAAACAGCAAATTTTTCTAATTGTTCTTCACTTTTGTGTTCACGAATAACCACATGAACTTCACCATTTTGAGAATATGCCTCAATAATATTTGTTTTTCGCAAAATAGTCTACTCCTTTAGTAGTAAATATTGTTTTATAATTAAGATATAATTCAGACTTGTGAAGCTAAAATCAATATTTTAAATCAAATTATCTATGAAAAACAAGTAAATTTGGTTTATAAAAAAATTTTTAAAAAAAACTATAGGAAACAAGTAATTTTATTATTTTTTGATTATTGATTTGTTTTACCCTAAAGAAAAGAGGGGGAAGATTAAATTTTGTTTTTTGTTGAGTTTACTTTTTGCGAAGTATTAGGAATACTGCGATTGCGATTCCTGCTAGGATTGCGACTGTTGAACCTGCTATGTATGTGTCAGTCTGTGGTGCTGGCGTAGGTGTTGGAGTTGGTTCAGGTATAGGTGCATCAATTGATGTTAGGTAAGTTGTTGCATATGAACTACCATAGGATTCAGATCCTGCAAAGGTTGCCATAACTTGATAGAGTCCTGGAACCTCAGGAGCCCAAGTTAATCCAAAACAACCACTCATATCAGATGTTGCATCACCGATATGGATAGAAGTTTCCATTTGGATCAACAGCATCAATAGATACGGGTACACCAGTAGCATCACCTGGAATTGGTTTTTGCATGTATAGATATTCCATCCACGCGCTCATGTCAGCATCAGAAATTGCGGGTGTATCTTTGTTAGCTGGAGTTTGATCTGTAACAGTACCAGTAATGGTAAAGCTTTGTCCAACTTCAATAGACACATCTGGAACTGAAACGGTTGTTCCACTTGGACCTTTTCCAAAAGCGTAGACTTGGCCGTCATATGAGTTCAGAGCAGTTAGTATGCCATCTGCAATTACTTGATGACGGAACATTCCTGCAATGCTCCATACTTCTTCACCATTATCTGTGTTGATAGCATAGAGTCTGCTACCTCTCCAGAGTACTCCGTCGGGTGAGTGTTCGTCATTTGTTACAAATAGTTTGTTGTCAGCAACTGTAAAACCGTTGTAAGTTGGATATACTCCGTATACTGTTTCAAAACCAGCGTCTCTCATATCAAATTGCCATACTTGAAGACCAGTTTCAACATTATAAGCTCTTACAGCACCAGTGTAGCCAGTTGTGTAGGCTTTTCCATAAGCAATGTCTCGTTGATATTCGAAAATTCCCCAACCATTAGGTAAGGGTTCAGTTTCCCATATTTGGTTTCCTGTGTGAATATCGTAGGCTACTGTTGTCATTCTACCTTCTTCGCGTACAAGATATGTTTCTTCTCGAACGCTTGTTGCTCGTGCAAAGAATGCTGTATAAACATTTGTTCTTTCTTTGCTCCATAGCATTTGTCCAGTGGCTTGATCAATACCAACATCTTTGACTACCCATGGCCATTCTGATTGATCTCGTCCTTGAGCCAGATATAACACCATCACCAATAGCAGAAATACCTACTCCAGATGGCAAGTTGGGAATTGTTACATTATATTGTATTCCTCGTGATCCATCAGTATGTTCCTCCCAGAGAAGGACTATAAGTATTAAAGCCCATGGGTCTTAGTGCATAGCTTGAATTCCAGCAAGTTAAAGTGTTACCACTTAATCGGTAGGATAGAACTTCCCCTTTCGGCCCAAAAACTGTTGCGCCTCCAGAGAAACCATCCTAAGTCCACCCCATGGAACGTTTATGATAGTGTGTACTGGTTGTAGTGTAAATGCATCCCACAATAGTAATAGTGTAGTTGCTGCCTGGTCCGCTGCGCTCCATAAGTATGCGATAGAGACCGTGTTCATTAGGATTGTCGATATTCAAAGATTTGACCGAACATGATGCTTACTCCATCGAGATAAGCGATTTCTTCACCGGTATAAAGGTCCATTACCTTAGTACCAGTCTACTGTGGTGGTCCTGGAGTATGTTCATCGTATACGATTCTTCCTTCAATTACTATTGGATCGTATTGTTGTTCATAGGATAATCCTGTGATAATAGCCTGTATCCTCATATTGGCCTCCACCTAAACCACCAAACATTATTGGTTTAGCCCAAAGAATATGACCAGTATTAGGTGCTGAAGTGTATGGTGCAAACGCTGTTTGTCATACAGAAACTTCTTCAGCGCTATCATAGCTTTTCATTAGCCAATTGCCAGAAATTTTCCACCATCCTTTATTTTCAGCGTTTATTGGTCGTCTGCCAAGGTCCTGTAGGAAGCGGATTATCAGCAATTCCTGGGTATTGGATCCTCTTGAACTGTCAGTGGTGACAGGCGCGCTGTCACTAGCTAAGTAAAGATTGCTGTATGATCCTCCAAAACCAGTACCATTTGCCCATTGTTCAGGGAAATGTGTAGTAAAGGTGTATGTTCCAATTGCTGTTGGAGTATAATGTAAACCAACCGCCACTGGTTGAGTCAACATCTAAATTACTTTTTGTTTCAACAGTTCCATCTGGTTTAGTTATGGTTACTGAGAAACCTTCAAAGTGATTTGTTGTTTTGTCGCTCCTTGGCGAGTCTTTTCAATCCTATACGAAACAACAACAGTTTGACCTATACCAACAAGTCTGGTGAAATCATTGCATAAGCATGGGTTTCAATTATTTGAACTGCATCAACTGAAGATGGCAGTACTGCGATTGCAACCGTTGAGATTAGTAGAAACATAGTAAATGTAGTTATCATTGTTTTTCTGTTTTTATTCAATTTTTTTTCTCCTTTTATTAAATTGGACTACCCTTTTGTCTGTATGAGTATATAATATTTGTTGAATACACGGAATCATATGAAAAAAATTAGAAAAAAATGATAAATAATATAATAATTTTAAAAAATTGAAAAAAGGGCTAACTCTTAAAAACATTTTTTTATAATTGAATTAATTGATTAAAAAATTTTCGGTAGCATATTTTGTGGTTTGATAAAGAAAATAACAAGTTATGATTTCTTCAATTAAAATTTTTTAAATTTTTTGTTTTACCCTAAAAAAGAGGGGGAAGATTAAATTTTATTTGTTTTGGTGTGTTTACTTTTTGCCTAGCTTCATAAGGATGAGCAAGCCCATCACTACGATTGCAACAAGTGCAGCAATACCCAAACCTAACACGTAAGTGTCAGTTTGTGGTGCGGTGTAGCTGTTGGTTCAGGGGTCGCTTCTGGTGCATCAACAACTGTCATAGCTGTTTCAGCATAAGAGCTACCATAAGATTTTGAACCAGCAAAGTTTGCGTAGATGTAGTACATTCCTGGGACTTCAGGTGTAAACTCTAGACCGTAAAAGCCGCTTGAGGTGCTTGTAGTTGTACCAATGTCGTAGTAGTTACCGTTTGCGTCAACCACTGAAAGTACTACTTCAACACCGCTAGCCATGGCTGGAGCTTCTTTTTGCATGTGCAAATACTCCATCCAAAGACCCATATCGGCATCAGAAATAGCAGCAGTACCTGCTTGAGCTGGAGTTTGATCTAGGACTGAACCTGTGATCATAACTTTTTCGCCCAAAGTAACTTGTGTTTGAGGTGCACTAACAGTTGTAGAGCTTGGACCTTTTGCAAAAGCGTATACTTGTCCATCGTAAGAGTTCAATGCCATGACAATACCATCAACCACAACTGGATGACGATACATACCGTTTACTTTCCACTCAAGCTCACCAGTTTCAATGTTAATAGCCCACATTTGAGCTCCTCTCCATAGAATACCGTCAGATGAGTGTTCATCAGCAGTACAGTAAATTGTGCCATCAGCAATAGTCAAACCAGCATACTCTGGATAAGTACCATAGGCGTTCTCAAAACCAGAACTACCTTTATCAAATGCAAATCTAAGTTCACCAGTGTCAGCATCCCAGTTGCGTATAATACCGTCAAAACCAGAGGTTGTAACAGTATTATAGGCAGACAAGTAAATTCTGGAGAATAATCCCCAAACGTTGTTATATGAATCACTTTGCCACCTAATAGCTCCTGTGCGCGCATCGATACAATAGATTATTTCTGCTCCTTCGTCAAATCTTACGTAGTATCCGTCTCTAAGGTTTTCGCTTCGTCTGTTGTGTACGTCGTTTATCATATCAAAGCCTTTTGTCCACAAGTGGTTAATTGAGGCAGGATAGTTATAGTTAGAATCTCTAGTTATTGCGCCGATATTGTAAGCTGTATCCCAATGTATGAATGGATGTGAGCTTGTGTCCATAGAGTTTGCGATTAGCATTCCGCCTTCAACGTCAACTAGAATCTCGTTTTGAGACCCGTAAACGTCAGGTACAGTAACGTTCCATTCAATTCCCATGAATTTAGAGTGTGACTGCGCGAATGCTACGTCAAAGTCATCATGGCCACCAGGATTTTCTGTTAGTAGACGAGAAGCGTTTATGGTTCCGCGTGGATCAAAGACTTGAATTCCACTGTATGAGATACCCATTAGTGCTCTTGTAGAGTTGAACATTGACATCCAACGGTGTGTACCGTTTCCGCCAAAGTTGTAGCTCAAGATTTCACCGTTAGGACCCATAGTAGTATAACCTGTCAATCCGCTCATACCTGATAAAGTCAACTTCAATTGAGGTTGTCTTCCATTATGCATGAGTTCATAACAGTTCCAGTTGCTTCCAGAAGTTTGCCATAAGAATGGTAGAACGCCGTGTTCGTTTGGAGTATCGATGTCTAGTGCTTGTGCAAAATTGATTGTTTGATCTGGCATGTACATGTCTGGGTATTCTTCTCCTGTGTAGAGATCAAAGAATCTCATTCCCAATTGAGAAGTACCATCAGTATCAGCAAGACCGTGCTCTGAATACATGACAATTCCGTCGATAACAATGGGGTCAAAGTGTTGTTCATAAGAAATTCCTGTGTACCAAGTTGTATCACCATGGATACCTCCAGCTAAACCTCCTGGAATAATTTTCTTATTCCAAAGAACGTGAGCTGAATGAGCTCCAGAGGTGTATGGTGCAAATGCAGGGTTGCCAGCAAAGCTACGACTTGTCTGATCGTATCCGATCATAAGCCAGTTATCGCTTACTGCGCCCCATCCTTTGTTTTCAGCGTTTATTGGTCGACTCCAAGGTTCTGTTGGAAGTGGTGGACTGCGGTCATAGTTAGCTATTGGGTCTTCTTGAACAATGACGTCTACGGGTTCACTTGTGTCAGCGGCATACCAAACTAGACCTGATATTGGTTGGAAGAATGAAGGAAGACGGTCCAGCGTCATATTTTTGATCTGGGAATACTTGCACAAAAGTGTATGTTCCAACTTGGTTAGGTACATAACTAAACCAACCTGAACTGGTTGAATCCATTTTCAGATCTGATTTAGTTTCTGTTGTACCGTCTGGTCTTGTTATAGTAACTGAAGTGCCGTTAAAGCCTCCAGTATTTTGGTTAAGACCTGCACCGGGTTGGTCAACACGATAAGTGACAAGCAATGTTTGTCCAACACCTATTGGTGATGGAAAACCTCCAACATATGCAAAAGTTTGATTGGGCCGAAGTATTCTTGTGCGTTTGCAGAAGGAGCTAGAGCTAATAGAGCTGAAGATCCTATCAAAATTGATAATGTAATTGCAGTTATAGCTGTTTTTAATTTAAAGTTCAATATTTTTTCTCCTATTAGTTTTAACACAATAGTTACTCATTGAGTATTTAACACTATCGCAAATCAGCCAAAAAAGAACGTCAACAATTACCGAGAATAGGTTAGTTTTGCACTTTTTTTGTTAAGTTATCTAGGTAAAAAAAATAACAAAATTGGAGGAGCAATCTAAACTTGTTTTTATTTTTACAATATCCAAATAAAACTTTTGTAAAAAAACAACAATATCTATTTGAAATGAGAGAACTAAATTTCTGGTTAAACAATATTCTATTAGATATAGAAGAAGGTATTTTTAATAATTTTTCTTGAATAAAAAATTGTTTTAAGAAATCTTTATTAAAATTTTTTAACTTTTTTGTTTTACCCTAAAAAAGAGGGGGAAGATTAAATTTAGTTTTTTGTTGTGTTTACTTTTTACCTAGCTTCATAAGGATGAGCAAGCCCATCACTACGATTGCAATAAGTGCAGCAATACCCAAGCCTAACACGTAAGTATCAGTTGGTGGTGTCGGTGTAGCAGTTGGTTCAGGGGTAGCTTCAGGTGCTTGATCAACAACAAATGCTGTTTCAGCATATGAAGGATAGTAACCACCAGAACCAGCAAAGGTAGCAATAACCTGATACTTTCCGTAAATGTCAGGCATCCAGTCAAAACTGTAGAATCCGCTAGCATCGGTAGTAGCTGTACCGATATTTCTAAAGTTACCATTAGAGTCAATAACATCGATTGATACATCAACTCCAACAGCGTTTGGCATTGGGAATAGTTTATAGACGTATTCCATCCATTCACTCATACTCTCATCACTGACAGCAGGAAGACCATTTGGGAATCTAGCAGCTAAAGCAGCATCATCAGCACCAGCAGAAACATCCATGACTGTACCTTTTATCATAATACTACTGCCTTCTACAACACCAACATCTGGTGCAGTAACAGTTGTTTGGCTTGGACCCTTACCAACAGCGTAAATACGCTGATCATAAGTATCCATAGTAGCCATAATACCATCACCAATCAGACCTCTGCCACCCCAACGAGTAGATCGGAACAAGCCATCTGCTTTCCAGACAACATCTCCAGTCTCAGCGTCAAGACAAACAAAAGGTGCACCACGAGGCTTAGGATCAATAGAACTGTGCTCAGTATGTCCCATGTAGATTTTACCATCACTTATAAAGGAAATCCAGTTCCAGAAGTTATTACCAAACAAGTATTCACTGTAAGGATCTTCTGAAGTGTAAGTCCACAATAAGTCACCAGAAAATACGTCATAACAGTACAAGATACCAGAAACACCAGTAGTGTAGAGTTTATCATAAGCAATGTGCCAAGAGTGCTCAACAGCTCCCCAACCGTAGATTTGTAGATAATGTTCAGGTTCATCAGTTTCCCATAAGAAATTGCCAGTGTCTAAGCTAAAGCCATAGTGTTTTCTTAGTTCTTTATTCCAGCAAACCCAGACTCCACCATCAACATAATCAGTTGATGCAGTCCAGTGTATTACGTTTTGTCCATCTGACCATTCACTGGGTGTATTCCATGTTTTATCGAATTTCACTTGACCAGCGTTGTCTGGAGCCAATTCCGATACCATAAAGTCTCATTATAGTTCTATCGCGTTTAGATTAGCAGCCACTAATAACTCGTTATCAATGATTTGGTTTCCACCAAAGAAACCGCTTAGGTTAGGTGCAGGTAATCCTGCGGGTAGTGTCATATTCCATGTGTAGCTGTCTGGATGAGATCCATTAAGCGTCTGTCCCGGAAATAGTCGCTCCCAACTACCTGCTGAGTTTAGATTTTGTCCTTGTTGTCCACTTGCTGTCATGTTCCATAAAGCAATCCAACCACGAGAGGTTCCAGTCGTACTTCTCCCGTTAAGAACTGCTATTAAGACTTCTCCAGAAGGTCCCCAGAAACGATTACCGTGAGGGTACATCTGAGAAACCAAATGAAAATACTCCGGTGAAGGGATCATAAGCATTGTATTTACCGCCACCTGGTGTATCCCAGAGATAATCGTAAACGCCGTGATAGTTTATACCGCTAAAGTATAAGTGGGAAGCAAAATCTACTGCGAACTCAGTTGTGGTCCAAAGTGTTTCTCCAGTTCGTAAATCGACTGCAGTAGTTCCTTGTGCGTCAGGATTCAATGGACCACCAAAACCATCTCCCATTGTTCGGTAGAATAGAACTCCGTTCAATATAACAGAGCTTTGGAATTTACCTTCATAAGCATCTCCGTCTTCCATACCACCGCTATTAGCACCTCCAGAAATACCACCCACAGTGTAGGGTTTAGCCCACAAAATGTGTGCAGTTTCTGGGGGTTGATTATTCTCTGCAACCTCATTTGGTGGTCTTTGATACCAGTTACCCGTAATAGCAGACCATTCTCGGAACTGCTGGTCTACTGGACGACTCCAAAATTCAGTTGGCAACGGATTAGCAGGATAGTATTCTATTGGATCTTCAGTTACAACAAGCTCTTCAACCCAACTGTTACTAGCAAGGAATTTTGTTCCTGCTGAATAGAATTGGCCACCTTCCAAGTTCATAAAAGTTACTGGCACTAATTGCTCTGGAAAATGAACTTGAACTTTATAGGTTCCTACCTGATTAGGTATGAATGAAGTTCCCGTTCCTCCAGTAGCATCAGTTGTTTTTGGTCCAAGAGTCTGAGTTGTACCATCAGGTCTCGTAACTGTAGCAGTTAAACCTTCCCAACCCCACTCAGGTCCACCTGTTGGAGTATTAATACCCATATGTACTAACACTTCTTGACCCACACCTACTGTGTCTGGGATTAAACCAACAAAACAGTAAGTCTTTTTGTCAGGCCCTGGGGGTTGTGCTTTAGCAATTGATATTCCTCCGACTAATGTTGTTATAGCTAATACTAAAATCATTGTAATTGTCGCTATTTTTTTGTTCACAATTTTTTCTCCTTTCAATATATTAAGAAAGGAAATAAGGAATAAGTATATAAGACTTAAGACAAATCTGTAATAGTCCCCCCTTATAAATCCGTTATAGCACTAAAAAATTGGAACAACATAAGGGAGATTTTAATAATTCTTTAGTATTTATTCTAATTAACAATAATTAAAATAAAAGTCTTGCTGGAAAAATTTGATGATAAAACTCAAAGAAATCGACAAAAAAATTTTAAAAGAGTTATTAATCAACGGTCGCAAAGAGTTATCAAGTGTAGCTAAAACCCTGTGTGTAAAACCAAAAACTGTTTGGAACAGATATATGCTTCTGAAAAAAGCTGGAATAATCATTGGCGCAACTACACATGTCAACTATAAAAAATGTTATGGCATATACACATTCTTCACAATAAAAATGCTACCAAACCGAAGAGAACAAGCTATTGAAAGCATTCGTAAAATGCCAAGAGTTTATGTTGTTGTAAAAGGAAACCAGAATACAATGTTGTCAGTAGGAATAACTATTGGAAACATAAACGAAATAGACATAGTAAAAAACAAGCTATATTCATTAACTCTAGCAGATGAAATTACATCAGAGATCTGGCTAGATATAATAAATATACCAGAAAACTTAAAAACACTAAAAATAAAGAAGCAAAACTACTCAAACTGATAAAAAAACCCAAAAAAACACAACAAACTCACAAACCAAAAGTAACTAAAATAGATAATATTGATTTACAAATAATCGATTTATTAAGTATTAATGGACGAATGTCTTTTAGTAAAATTGCAAAAAAAGTGGGAAAAGCTCCGGATACCATAGCTAAAAGGTACTATAAACTGGTAAAGAGAAACGTACTAAAAATAGTAATTCAGATAAATCCAACAAAAATGGGTTATAAGGGATGGATGATTTTTAATCTCACCTTTTCAGCAAAAGTCCCATTACAGGAAAAAATAAAAGAAATAATTAAAATTCCTGACGTAATTCATCTTGTAAAAACCAAAGGACAATTTGATCTTGTTGTTTATGTTTTTGTAAAGGATATCGATCAAATATTTGAAATGCAAAAGAAATTTTCACAATTTAATGATCTAATAAAAATTAACTATCTAACTAATGAAATTTTTCAAACATGGCCAACGCCTAAACAATGCAAAACCTCATTATAAAAAAACAAAAACATCATTAAGATACAGTCACGTTAATGGCTGAAGCTGGACAAGAATCCTGGGCTTCTTTTACATCGTCAATTGTTTCATCCTTAAAGGTTCCTACAGATAAATCATCGTCAGTTTTTCCATCAACTACTGTTGACTTTCTTGTTTGATCTGGTTCAAAGTGGACTGGATCTGAACTATAACATGCTCCACATGCTATACAAAGAGTACGATCAACTTCGATTGTATACTTAACCATTAAACTCACCAAAAAACCATTTTGCAATATTACTAATAATATAAGTGGGCTGAAAAATATATTAAATTATGGATATCAAAAAAACTTGATTTCACCCAACTATCCGTAATTGAAAAAAATATTAAACTAAATCAAGTATTTTTTTAGGGATACCATACTTTTTCTTACATTTGGAACAAACTATTATGTTTGAATTATATACAACTTGCTGTGAACTACTACAATAGGGACATTTCATAGTTATTGAAGACAATTGACCAATTTTCACATCTTTTGGAATGTTAATATTTCTCTTCAAAACTCTAATTTTGCAGGCTTTTTCCCACAATTCTAAATCTTCAGATAATCTAGCAGCTTTTTCATATTGACCAGTTTTCTCAAATTTACTAACCTCATTTATAGCTAGCCGCCTACACTCACTAGCTTTTCTATGCATTTCTAAAGCATCATATTCTTTAGCTGCCTTTGCATATTTTCCAGCCTTTTCAAGTTTTACAATAGCTGAAACCTTAGAGGGAATAAGCTCTTTTTTTGAAACAAGTTTTGTACTGTGACAATACGGACAAAGAGTAGCATTAGCAGATAGAATCTCTTCATTACAGTTTGAACAAATCATTTGAGTCATAGTTTTTAATTCCATTTTTTTAACTTAGAAATACTTACACGATTACTTACTACTAGGAAATAATACTTTTGTTTGAATTTTTCCAAATTGTACAAGACTCTTTATTCAAACGAAAACGAAATAAGATTAAAAAGTTTATTTTTTAATGATATTAATGTCTCAAATTGATTTTATTTTAAATCGAAGAAGCATCAGAAAATATGAAAAAAAACAAGTACCAGATAATATTTTAGATCAGATTCTAAAAACTGGACAAAATGCGCCCTCAGCAGCAAACAAACAACCTATCCATTTCATAATTCTAAAAGATCAAGAAATAAAAAAGAAATTATCCACAACGTATAGCCGCTTTATCACAGATGCCCCAATTGTTATTGTAGGATGCGCTAACACAAAAGCACTTTTAACTGGAAAATGGGCAGTTATTGACACAACAATTGCAATGCAAAACATGGTAATTGGTGCTTGGAAATTAGGAGTGGGTTCCTGTTGGATAGGATCATTCAACGAAAAAAAAGTCAAAGAACATTTAAAAATTCCAGATAAATGGAAAGTTGTTGGCCTAATAACTTTGGGATATCCCGCAGAACAACCAAACAAAAAAAAGAAAAAACCAATAAAAAAATTGTTCAGTCAAAATACTTTCTAACACAATAATTTAGCTAATTCAAAAAAATTCTCTGCTATTCTTTTGGAGAAAGAGAAACCAAAGAAAGCTTGTCACTTTGAACATATTTGGTTGCAACATCAATAATATCTTCAGATGAAGTATCACCAATTTTTTTCAAATAGTTTAGAATTGCATATTTTGTTTTATACTTAAGTTCACAGGCTACCATTAACTCAGGAAAATCAATAGAACGATCAACTAATCTTAAAAGTTCACCCCTTATCATATCCTTAGCTTTTCTAAGCTCTTTTTCCACAACTTTTTCTGAACAAAGCTTGTTCACCTCTCTTTCAATTATTTTAATAGTTAATTCTAAATTTTTAGGTTTAACAGAACAATCAACACTAAAATAACCATAATCCAAACCACACTGACTTGATGCAGATATGTTATATGATAACCCCAATTTTTCACGAATCTCTACAAACAATCGTGAACTAAAACCATCACCAAGTATAGTCGCTATCAAATCCAAAACATGAGCATCTGAATGCTGACTTGAAACAGTTCTCGCACCCATACTAAGGTAAGTCTGAGTAAGACCAGATTTAAATTTAGAATTTCGTCGCACAGGCTTGCTCTTTTCAAGAAACCTCTGTTTTTTTATAGAAATACTCGTAGGTAAATTAGACAATAGATTATTTGTAATCAAATCAAGATCTTTTTCAAGAAACCTACCAGTAACAACAATAATCATATTCGATAAAGTATAGTAAAGATTGTGCGCTTCAACAAGATCATTTAACATTAAAGAATTAAGACTTTTTCTTGAGCCAATAATTTCCCTACGAATTGGGTGAGTTTTAAACAGGCATTGCATAAGCATTTGTTCAATTTTTTCACAAGGATTATCAAAAATTGCAGATAGTTCACTAAGGATAATTTTACGCTCTAAATCGAATTTTTCTTGCTCAAAATAAGGATCAAATAATAATTTTGACAAAATTTTTGTTGCTTCAAACATTTTTTCAGGAACAACATCAACAAAACCATAGGTATATTCATGATTAGTTGAAAAATTAATAATGCCACCGAAAAGTTCTATCTCACGAGAAAAATCAATTCGCTTATCAGATCCCCCGCAAATCATATGTTCAAGAAAGTGAGCTCTACCTGACTTCAAATCAGAGTCCATATTTGCACCATAAGTAATAGCTACCCCAATTTGTGTTGTAAGAGCAGATTTTCTTGGATAGAATAATATTTTTGAACCATTTGACAAAATTCGTCTTTGCCAGGCTAAATCATTTTCCATATATAACCCAATTAAGATATGTGTTAAAAAGATTAAGAATTTTTTTATATTTTCTTGGGTTATAGGATATTAAAAGAATATTAATTAACATTTAAAGAAAAAAAGTACAAATGATTTTATTGATTTTTTTGTAAGATAACAAATTATTTTGCTATTGATCGGGCCAAAAAAGCAAGAAAAATTCCTAACCAACCTAAAAGGCCATATTGAGCAATAACAGAATATAAATCACCACTGGTAGCCAAAGTAATTAGCACAAAAATTATTAAAAAAACGCTCATTCCAGCACCTATACCTATAAAGAATTTTCCAGAAGAAACATGATCTTTCCAAATTAGAAAACCACCCAAAATTACAGTTAAACCACCAAGAGAACTTAATACAATTAAGAATAAAAGACCAAAAACTAGAATCGACTTAACAACACCAACCGATAATAAATCAGTCACATAATCCAAGATTAAAAAATAAAACCCCGTTGGTCCTTGAACACCTTTAATCAAAAGCAAAAGTCCAGCAGGAACAGAAATTAAAAAAGCGGTCAGATTTCTTTTTTTCATCAAATTGTCAGTCAGCTCAAAGAATTTCTAAGACTATCTGATAAGCAATAGTCCTCAATAAATGATTGCGCTAATATCAGTTAATAAAATAACTTTTTTGCATATATGGTAGCAATTTACCTATATTTAGTGTCTTTTAATCAAAAATCTTTTTCTGTATCACCTAATAGGAAGTACTGGGTAAAATAGTATGTCGATAATAATTCCAAATACTTCTCATACAGTTTTCATGTTTAATCTTCCTTTTCCAATCCCTGTTCCAGATGGAATATACGAAGTAAAAAATGGGCTAAAAATAGCAAAAATAGCAATTAAACAAATACAAAGAAAAAAACCTAAAAACATTCAAAGTAGTGATAATTTTCAACGTAGTTTTGACAAATATGGTGAATCATCATATAGCTCAATAAATATACGATTACCATGGATTGTTAATTTTGAAAAAAAAGGTCGAAAACAAATCCTTCATAGTGACATGCAACCTCATGATAAAGCTAAAGAACAAGTTTTACGTTTCTTGAATCGTTTCATAGAGACATCACGATATGTTACTGAAGAATTTTGGGTTGAACCAGCAAGATATCAGGATCTTTTATCATACAAAGCTGTTTACCTTGATGGAAAAAACCAGTATCCTATCAAACCATCCACAACAGATTCAAAACTCAACGAAATCAAAAATAAAATAGAACAACCATATAAATTAAATGAAAAAAAACAGGGACAACTAATAAAGTCTTTAAAAAACGAAATAGAGTTAGATCCAATTAAAATTTTTATTATGGACGCAAAAAACGAATGCCTACATGAAGATTTTAGAAACGCAATAATTCAATCTGTAAACGCATTAGAAATTGCGTTATATCAATTCATAAAATTTCAAGGAGAAAAAATGAAAATTCCCACCAAAACATTGAGCAGTGCCATTAAAGAAATCGGTTTAACCGGAAACATTTTTGCAATATTAAAAATATTAACAGTTGATCACAAACAAATTGACCCTGAAATTATTCGAGACTGTAAAGGAGCAATAAAAATTAGAAATAAAATTCTTCACCAAGGATTAAGAGATATTCATTCAACAGACACAGAAAAACGAATTATTTCAATTGAACACTTGATAAGCTACTTAAAGGAATTAGTTTCAAAAAGTTAATTCATAATAAAATCTTTGAAAAGATTAAAAATACAAAAAATCCAAAGAATATTATCAGCAAATGAAAAAAAACTCTAATAGCTAGAAAGACTTTTTGCACGATTAAAAAATACTCGCTAATAACATACTTTCCTCAAAAAGTATATAATTCATAAAAAATTTTAATTACTAAGATGAAACAACGCTTTTTGAGGTATAGCAATTATTCTTGTCTTAATTATTATAGCAGCTGCATTCTTCCAATTTTTTATCCTAAAAACAGATGAACAAACCTATATTGGAGTAACTTTTTGCGGAAATACCACACAAGAAGCATTCCAATTAATTGATAAAGTTCAAAACTACACTAACTTGTTTATTTTACAGTCAGGACCAATAAGCAAAAATCACACCGCAACAACCCAAATTTGCAATTATGCAGTTAATGCAAATCTAAATATCATCGTATATTTTGGATGGTTTGATACAAATTACACCTGGCAAATCCCATGGCTTGACACCGCCAAACAACAATATGGAAACAAACTCTTAGGAATATATTACTATGATGAACCAGGAGGCATCCAAATAGACTATGATTGGTCTCACTACTTTGATTGGCTAAAATATTACTACGAAAACACCAGTATTTACCAAGCTCATACCCAAAGTCTTGAGTTATTTAAAAATGGTACTCTACCTAAAAATTACACCCAAGCAGCAAAGGTTTATGTGAATTCATTAAAAACTGATTCAGGATTACAAGTATTAAAAAACCGAAAAATTCCAGCAATCACCTCTGAATATGCACTTCCCTGGTTTGACTACTTAGGTGGCTACGATATTATACTCTCACAAATAGGTTGGAATATCAGCTCAACACAAAACATAGCACTCACTAGAGGTGCCGCAAAAACCCATGAAAAATCGTGGGGTATTATGATAACTTGGACTTACAATACACCACCCTATCTGAGCAGTGGAGAAGAAATCTATGCAGAAATGATAGATGCTTACAAATCTGGGGCTAAAATAATATCAATTTTCAACTATCCACAAATTGAAAACAACTCCTTTGGTATTTTAAAAGAAGAACACTTCCAAGCTCTTGAACGGTTTTGGAACAATTATATTCTCCAAAAAAACGAATTGTGGAACTCTATAAAAACTCCAGCAGTATTCGTGCTCCCTAAAGATTATGGATGGGGTATGAGATCTCCTTCAGATAGAATCTGGTATTGGAACTCAGATGAACAAACTCCGCAAATATGGTCCGCACTGCAAGAGTTACTTGAAGAGTACGGTTTGAATTTAGATATTGTATATGATGATCCAGACTTTCCAATAGATAGCCAATACCAAAAAATATACTACTGGAACATGACCACCAAATAATAGCTAAAAAGTCTATCCTTACATCCTTGATTACTTTTTGATATAAAAAAATAGTAAATAGATGAATAAAATAATCGAAAAAAGAATAAAGATTTCAACTAATTTATGAATCGCTCACCTTACGTCGAAAATAAAAAGATTATTAATCCCTACAGAAGAAGGAAAAATAAGAAGTTAAAAAGTACCAAATTCTTGATCGTTAAAATAACAAATTGCTGTAAACCCAGATAAAGTGGCAACATCACCTAGAAATAATTCAAACCCACTACCTTGTGGTTCAATATTATATTGAATATCATTCCAAACCAACCTAACCCAAGCATGATATTGACCATTTTGTTCCCCAACAACAACATAAACAGTATCAGTTGACCATCCATTTGAACGAAGCAATGAACATAAAAGTATAGAGAAATCTTCACAATCACCTGTTTCTAATTGCATAGTTTCGTTTGAGAATTGCCAATACTCTCTTTCTCCATGAATTTCAGAATCACTTCTATATTCAATTCTGTTTCCCACCCAGTCTCTAAATTTCATCCAATCTGGAGTTAATAACGCCATTTTGTCTTCCAGTATTTCATTTCTTAAATTAATCAAACCAGGATCCTCAGGTGTTATAAAAGAAAAACATGAAGTTTCATTAAAAATTCTCGAAATATTTGAATCTACCATATTCAAAATTGACCCTGATTCAGGATTATCATTTTGATTTTCAGAATCATTTGAGAATAAAGACAACAAACCTTGAATTTGATCTCTCACTGTGAAAGGAGCAACTAAGATAACTAAAACAACACAAATAATAATAAAACCTAGAATTTTCTTATTCATTATCAAAGTCTCTTTTTTTCTTAAAGTTTGCAGGAAATAATATGGCAACACACACATATATGGTTTATCTTACGATTTAATACATTCATAAGTAAAGATTATGCATACCATATAATACCCAACATCAAAAACCACAGGATTTTTAACAAAGATTAAATCAAAAAAAACGGCAATCTTGAATGAATATCTCCCAAACAGTATCTAGGAACACCATTATGTAACTAAAAAATACTCTAACTATTTTCTATGACATCAAAAATAAAACTTATACTTTAGCAAATAATCAACAAAAACTTTTTAGTTTTTTTCTAATTAACAATAATTATCGTCATTTCATGATAGAAAAACGAAAATATTTTTTTTAAAAAAATAATAAAAAAATATTTTTTAGCAGAAAAAGAAACATTAGTTACCATGAGATAAAATGTCTTTTCCAGTTTTTTTAAAAAGTAATATATAGTTCTTCAATACAGAAAATGTTGTACATATCTACAGAAGGGGGAGAAGTTCGTGCAATTATCTGCAGATATCAAGTGGACAGACTGTACTTCGGCAAAAAAAATGAGTAAACACCTGAAAAGGTTTTCTTGTAATAAAAAGTCAAACCTAAATAGGGTGTTTAAAGGATCAACACGCCCGTCCATTGAAAAAACTGAAGCGAGTTACCAGTGCGGCGAGGTAACCAAGCGTTCATCTTTTATATTTATTAAAGAGTCAGCAGACACAACAAAAATCGTTGGTTCTTGTTGCACAAATCGTCTTGTACATTTAATTGATGATTTCGATTTTCTAAAGAATCAAATGAATGAATCAAACCTAAATTTTGCACTAAGTGACGCGAAAATAAAACTTGATGACAATAAACTAATTGAAAATTGTGATAATAAAATTTTCAATGTAAAAAATACTTTAGCTGATTTATTTGGAATGATTGGTTTTATTCCAGCTGCTGCTATTTATCTTCTTTTTGGAGAATTTACTTTAGTTACCATTATTCCGTTTATAGTTGGACTTATTTTTTGGGTAGGATCTGTAGTCATTGGCTGTTGGAGTCAACCAAAATATGTTCTAATTGAAAAAGAATAAACATAAAAAAGGTAATTTGAAGTTTTTATTTTGTTAAATTAATTTTTTTTTAAATTACCTATAATTTTTTAGTTCTCATTCTAAGAGTTTGCTTTTAATTTATGAAGTATAAAAGAAAAATTTTTTCCTAAAGTTTGGAAAGTAAGAATGCCTTCGGCGTCTTTTTCTACATCTCCAGGTTTTAATCCAATACCAAGATTCCAATAGTTTGAACCAACAACGTACATTTGGTTAATTAAAAAGAAAAAATTAATACTTGAGAAAACATGAGTTGCACCTTGTCTCCTTACTGCGACTACTGCGGCTCCAACTTTATTTTTAAGAAGATCACCATTTACTTTGCTAACAAGACCAACTCTATCAATTATTGCTTTTATTGGTGTGGAAACATTGGCAAAGTAAGTAGGAGATCCCAGTATTATTCCATCTGCTTGCAAGATTCTTTCTAGGTATTGATTTATTTTGTCATCTGAAATTACGCATTTTTTGTCTTTGTTTTTTGCGCATTGATAACAGGCTGTGCAACCTTGGAGTTTTTCCATTCCCACCCAAATATAGTCACATTCAATTCCTTTGGAGGTTAATTCATTTATAACAATTTTTAAACAGCGAGAAGTATTGCCTTCTTTTCTTGGACTGCCATTAAATAAAACTACTTTCATATTATAATTTTAATACACTAATTGAAAAACAATTCTCCCGCTTTATCAATTAAAAAAACGTGATTAGTGAGTATCAATGCTCAATAATTTTTTTTCGAATTTTTACTTTCTTAGACGGGAAATAACACCACTCAAAGCCAATTGAACAAAAATATTTTGTAAAAAGATGTATTAGAGTTTCTGGATTTTAAAAAGTTTTAATTTTTTAAGACATATAAGGCTAAAATAGAGAAAATAAAAAAGAAAACACCGGAAAATGCAAACACAGGAGCGTATCCAATTTTTTCAGCTATAAATCCAGCATATAATAAGGAAGCAAATTCTGCAAATCGCATGGGTATATGAAGCAACCCAATATCTATTGATACGCTTGGTTTATTTTTTACAGCTTTGGCAATTATTGCTTCAAAAAAACCCATGCCTAAACCTTCAGAAGCGGCTAACATCAAAAATAATAAAAGAAAATAGTAGTTTGTAGCAGCTAAAAAAAAGGAAGCAAACATTGCAATGATAACTTGGATGAGTACTCTTTTAAAACCTAAAGAAGATTTTAGTGTCGCAAAAACTACCAGTGAAGCTACCAAATTAAAGCCCATATAGGCTATTCCTATGGTTACATAACTAAATCCTAATTGCTGAACCATAAAAACTGGAATAAGTAAATTCAGCAAAGGATAAAAAGCTAAACTAAAAAAAAGCATTGTAATTGAAATTAACCAAAATCTTCTATCATAACTTTTAAGATCTATTATTTGTTTAAACCCAGAATTTTTTATTTTAACTGTTTGCTCCTTATTTTTCCAAAGTAGTAAGGCTGGGACAGCAATCACTAAAGCTACAACAATAAATAATCCAAGAGTTAAGGGAAATCCAAAATATGAAAGCATTAAGCCAGCGATAGCGCTCCCAAGTGCAGTTGACAAAAATATTACTGCCGTATTTTTTGTTGCCTCAACAACTTCTCTATTAGGTGATAATGAAAAAATTGCTGTACGGTTAACAGCCCAATAAGAAGATTCTTTCATAGCTTCAAAAATTTTTCCGAAAAGAAAAAGAGGCGTTGAATTTGCTAGTAAATATATTAAAATTGAAAAAACACTACCTGGCCAATTTAATAAAAGATATAGACGATTCCAACCTCTTGAGTCTGCAACTAAAGTTATCAACATTCGAACTATCATGAAAACAAGTGGCAAAATGGAAAGAACTACACTAATTTCCACCAAATCTAGGTTTCTGTCTAGTAATAAAAGAGGAATTATGAGAGTAAGTCCTCCAGAAATAAAAAAATTTAAAGAAGTGAGGGTCAATATTCGTTTCATAAAATTTCAACTATATAGTAAAAATTATTTGGATACTTTCAAATTAGTTTTTTCATCATCTAATTAGTTTTTTTTGAATTACTTATAAAGTTACAAAAAAAGAGGGTTTATTCCTTAAATTCTGTCAAAATAACTTAGAGGCGCATACCAATACAGTTCAATTGTCCTTTTACAATTGTGACATATGATGTTTTGCTTAATGACACTACCATAAAAACTGTTTCGCAAAGGTTTCTCATATGAAAAAGCGGACCGAATTCTATCCGGGGAATCAACTTCGAAGGGTGAATGACAATATGGACATTCCAAAACAAGTTTTGATTCTGCCAACAAAATGCCTTCAAATATATATATATTCAAATCCAGATAAAAAATATTTTGTTCTCAATAAATAACAAAAAAAAGACAAAGTAAAAACTTGACTTATTGGCAGGTATTAGAAAAAAGTCGTGTTCTGCTAACAGCATTTTGCTTATCCTTATAAATAGTCACAAACAATAAATTAAATAACAAAATAGTCACAATTTCAGTAACCAAAAATAATTTAAAAAAAATAGTTAAAAAAAAAGAAGAAAAACAATATGGTAAAAACAATATTGAAAAAGAGAGAGCCCCTCTTCCTTTGTTGAATGAAGAGTGGTTTGAACAAAGATTTCCAGATACAGGAAAAATTCATGTCTTGGAAGGTTTAGGTGAAAAATGGAAAAGACAAAAACTAAATTCAACAATAGTTGTCGCTTTCCACGCTGATCTTGAGGTTTCACAATTAAAACATTTTTTTCCGCTTTTTTTTGTACAATATCTAATCCAAAAGGGGTATTCCATTAATCCAGTTGTGTATATTGGCGCATTAAGAGATATTGGTCGAGGATACCACAGAGGAGATATTAGAGAAAGAATTGCAGAAGCTCACCAATTTTTCCAAGGAGTTTTTAGTCAAAGTACAAAAACCGTAATTGTCGAAGATAGATTAGAAATTCAAAGAGACGTCTATAGTATTTTAAGAATACTAGAATTTGAAAAAAGTCTTCAAGAAATCCTGCGTCAAATAAATACATTAGAAAAATTAAATGAAACTCAAACAATTAGACTTAAAGAAAAAAAATACACACTTTCTAGTTATGAAAAAGAACTTTTAAGAATCTACCTTTTTGATAGAAATAAACTTGGAACTGAAATCAAAAAATACCCTTATTTAAGTTGGGGTTTGGAATCTCTTGGACATTTAGGGACTTCATATAACATTTTTGACAAATCAAATGCGGGTTTGTCTGTATTAAAAAAAATAATTTGTACTGATCAAGGTATTGAATATCCAGCAACTATTGTACTACCTGATCCTGTTGCAGTATCAGGAAAGCTTATGAGATATTTATCTTCAAGAGACCTAAATCCAGATGAAACTCTATTCATAAGTGACTCGTACAGGATAATTAGTCGAAAGATTTTTGAAAGAGAAGATGTTTCTCTTCGCTTTTTAGATTATTTATTTAAAAATATTATCCAACCATTTTCAAAAAATTCCAAAAAAGGAGAAATCGAAGTATGTTGGAAAAAATTAAACCAAAAGCATCTCGATAAAGAATCAAATGCTCCTAGGGAATTAAAAAGATGTGTTCTTAACTGTTATTGGGAGTTTATAAAACCATATTTTGATGCTATGGAGTCCATACTTGGTACTCATGAAAGCCTTTTTGTTCCTGAAGAATTGGTGGAAAGAACTTTAGATGCTTTAGGCTCAAAAAGAAATAGGAACATACTAGCCAAACTCGCAATTAATCAACAAAAACATAAACAGGCAATGACCGTAAGTGAACTTTTCGAAGCCATGGAATTAAAACAAGGGGCAAAAAAAGGACTATGGAGAAATTTGGAGACTCTTGTCAGATGTGGATTAGTTGAACGAATTCCAGAAGGAAAAAAACTTCAAAAATATAATATTTCTAGAAAAAAAACATCAATAAGAATAAGATTATCACTATCAAAAAAAGGAAAAACTAGAAAAAATTAAGGTATATTAAAAATTTTTTTGGCATTTATTGAGGTTAATTGAGCTACTTCGTCTAATGTTTTATGCTTTAATTCCCCAAGTTTCCTAGCTACGTAAGGAAGATAACTAGATTCATTTCTTTTCCCTCGCATGCATTGAGGGGTTAGCCAAGGGCTATCAGTTTCGATTAACATATTTTTCAATTCCAATGATTTAGCAGCGTCATGAAGATTGCTGGCTTTAGGATAAGTAAGATTTCCAGCAAATGAAATTAAAAATCCCAGATCTATACTTCTTTTAGCAAATGATATATCGCTAGAAAAGCAGTGCATAATTCCTCTAATATTTTTTTTAAAGTTTGAAATAATTTGCATTATATCAGCATCTGCATTTCTATTATGAATTATAACAGGAAGATCGTGATCCGCAGCTAAAGAAAGTTGAGTTTTGAAAGCTTTTTTTTGAGTTTCTTGAGGTGAGAGGTTTCTGTAATAATCAAGACCAATCTCACCTACACCAACAACTTTAGGGTTTTTTATTAGTTTTTGAAAAATTTTAAGAGTTTCTCCAGTTAATTGAGTAGCGTTATGAGGGTGAATACCAATAGTTGCATAAAGACCTTCATAGTTTTGCGCTAGGTCAATTGCTTTATAACAATTATCAAGATCAAAACCAACATTCACTATGTTTATGACTTTTTCTTTTTTTGCTCTTTTGATCACCAGATCCCTGTCTTTATCAAAACGTCTCGATTGCAAATGTGCATGTGTATCAAAGAATATTTTCTCTCACCCTAGAACTACCCAATAGGAAAGTCTAGCTAAATAAAGTGTCTCATAATCCATTATTAGCATTTAAAGGGTGAAAAGGATAAACTTAAAAACATAAACGGTTTAAAAGATTTAATCAGTCAAGTAATATGTTTTTATGAGGAATAATTTTGACTGGAATTCTTGGGACAGGTGCAGTTCTTATAACTGATATAAATCTTATAATTCAAATAGTTTCATTTCTCCTACTGCTAATTAGCATAGTATACAAAATTAAAGGAAAAATCAAAATACACGGTTATTTAGTAGGATTAGCCGTTTTTCTGCATTTTATTACTTTTATAGTAGCCATGGGTCCATCATTTATTGACGGCAGAGAATTCTTCACAACAGCAACAAATCTTCCTGGAGTTCAATATATGTGGATCCATGCCATAACAGGCGGAGCTGCCCTTATTCTTGGAATATTTTTAGTGATAGCTTGGGTTATCAAGATATCCCAGGTAGCTGGATGCTATAAAAGAAAAAGAATTATGGACATCACAGTCTTACTTTGGTCATTATCTGTAATATTTGGGATTTTAACATATACTTCATTTTATATGTAATAAAAACCAAGTTATGGCCCATTTTCTCAATATTTTTTTTAATAATTTTAAATGTAAAAATAGATAAAATTCGGTGATAAACCTAACCGATTAACAATAATTTTCGGTCAATTTATTAATAAGAATTTGCTGGAATCTCTGGGTCAACTAATAGGAGAAAGTAGATTAGTTCACAAACAGTTTAATACGCTGTTTTATAAAGTTAAATTTTACCAAAAATTTCAGCCTCTAAGTTCCCATATTCTATTTGTTCTTCATTTGCATAATAACTATTAATATTTACAAATAGCAGGAATTTTCATAAAAAAAATTAGATAAACCTAAAAAATACATTAAATTTTGCAAATATGACATGAAAAGCAAGGTATTTTTCTTATAAAAAAGGCCAAAAATTAAGAAGTTGTTGGATCATTTGTGGGTTGATCCATTTCTTTTAAATTCTTTTTTCTTTTATTCAACACTATAAAAATAATAACAATCAAAATAGTCGCAATTGCCCCAATTAACACTATTAAGATTACCTGATTTTGACTAGCTTGTTGTTGGTCAAATAATTCTTCTTCTTCATCAATTAATCCTACATAACCAGAAGCTTGATTTAAGGAAGTTATAGCATCGCCAAATTGATTATTTACAGCAAAAATATTTGCAGCATTTTTTGCCTCCAAAGCTTGAGAAAGAAGATCATTAGCTACTGGACTATCATAAGTTACTGCATTTGCTTGATTTATTTCATCAGCAACTTGCACATTAAGAGCTAAATAGGTTTTTTCAAGAGAATCAGAGATTTGCAGAGTAAAAATTGGAGAGTCCCAAGAAAAACCAATAGGCAATGATCCATCTGAACCGCCATATGAACCATCGATTCCAACAAAATAATCATGCAAACCAATGCTAATAGTTGTTGGAATCTGAAAAACCATTAACTCAAAAGAATGCGACCCCAAACTTGGAACAACTACAGGATTTGCAGATAAATCGATTCCTTGAAAATTATCATTTTCCATCCAATCAAAATTGATACCCACATAATATATTTCCAGGGGTTGCGAAAAATTGTTTATAAAAGTAATTCTAGCAGGCACAATATCTCCTTGATAAAATTTTTCACCTTCCCAATTAACAGTTACAGATGCTTCATCGGAATTTATTGCTAAAACAAAACTGGAATTTGAGATCAAAACAGCGCAAACAAGAAGAGTCAAGAATATGCGGGATATTTTCATCAGATTTACCTTAACAATAGAGGATATGTTTTTGTATATATGTTTTAACCAAAATCAGCCAAGTTTTTATAAATTCATTTCCTCATGTCATGTTTGAAAAAAGATTTTTTTGGTTGAAGAATAAAATGATAGAAGTACGAAACCAAAATAATGGTTTAGTAGTTTTCACACCATACTTCAAAGTATGCTTGAGCATGCTTGCAAACTGGGCATTCAACTGGAACCTCAGAACCAGAATGAACATAACCACAATTGCGACATTTCCACTGCATCTCTAAATCTTTTTTGAAAACTTTTCCTTGTGTAACATTTTCAAATAATTTCAAAAATCTTCTTTCATGAGATGCTTCCACTTTAGCTATCATCTTAAAAGTGTTAGCAACGTCTAAAAAGCCCTCTTCTGAAGCTACTAGAGCAAAGTTAGGATAGATTGATCCCCATTCCATTTTTTCTCCTTCTGCGGCAGCTTTCAAATTTTGAGAAGTAGATCCTATTACGCCAGCTGGATATGCCGCCATTATTTCTACATCGCCACCTTGAAGGTGTTTAAAGAAAAGTTCGGCATGCTCTTTTTCGTTTCCTGCTGTTTCTAAGAAAATTGAAGATATTTGTTCGTAGCCTTCTTTTTTTGCTTTACTTGCGAAAAAAGTATATCTGTTTCTAGCTTGAGATTCGCCTGCAAAAGCTGCTAAAAGATTTTTTTCAGTTTTGCTTCCTTTTAAATCCAATTTAAAATTCACCTACAATAGCAAAAGATTTGATCGGGTATAAAAAAATTTATTACATTTTACATAAAAATTGACGATTAATCGTCAGGTATCCTACCTATGGTACATTACCATCAACATTTATGCTTTTAAAGCGAAACGTATATGTGGGATTATTTACGCTAATTTTTAAAGATTAACAAACAAGGAGAAACCTCTATGGGTGAGGATCAAAAAAAGAAGACCGTTGATTATCAAAAACTTCTAAACGCTGAAAAAATTCGCTCAGAAGATTACTTAAAAAGACTAAAATATCTTCAAGCAGATTATGACAATTTAAAGAAGAGGACAGAAAGACAAATAGTCGAGGCTAAAAAATATTGCACAGAAAACATAATTATACAATTGTTAGATGTTAAAAACGAACTAGAATTGGCAATTGATAGCTCAAAGTTAACTGACTCAAAAAAAGTTATAATAGAAGGAGTTCAAATGACACTTAAAAAACTAGAAAAAGTGCTTGAACAGGAAGGTGTCTCCCTTATAGACTGTAAAAAAGACACTGTTTTTGATCCAACTTGTCATCACGCCATCGCTGCCACAGAGCGAGATGACATTAAAGAATGCTTAGTAACCGAAGAAGTTCGAAAAGGATACAAGATGAAAGAAAAAGTCATCAGACCCAGTTTTGTAAAAGTGGCAGTTAAATCATCAAAAAATAAAAAAACAAAATAATAAAAGGAGAAATAAAAATATGAGTAAATCAAAAATTGAAAAAAATGTTTTAGGAATAGATCTTGGAACAACTAACTCCGCTGCAGCCATCTATGAAGGTGGACGTGCAACAGTAATTCCAAGTGCGGAAGGCCCCACAATGGCTGGAAAAATGTTCCCCTCAGTTGTTGCTTTCACAAAAGAGGGACAATTATTAGTTGGCGAACCAGCAAAAAGACAAGCTACAGCTAATACGGAGGGAACCATTTTTGAAATTAAGAGAAAAATGGGAACTGATTATAAAGTAAAAATAAACAAAAAAGAATACACTCCTCAACAAATTTCAGCCTTTATTCTACAAAAAATAAAGAAAGATGCAGAAACTTTCCTAGGCACTTCTGTAAGCAAAGCTGTTATTACAGTTCCAGCTCATTTTGACGATAACCAACGTCAAGCCACAAAAGATGCTGGCGAAATCGCAGGTTTTGAAGTAATGCGAATTGTAAATGAACCAACTGCTGCATGTTTAGCTTATGGAATTGATAAACTTGAAAAAGAAATGAAGATTCTTGTCTTTAGTTTTGGTGGCGGTACCCATGATGTTACATTAATGGATTTTGGGAAAGGAGTCTTCCAAGTACTATCTACTAGTGGCGATACCCAAATGGGAGGAACAGACGTAGATAACGCAGTTCTAAATTATGTTGCAGAAGAATTCAAAAGACAAACAGGGATCCATCTTCTAGAGGATAAAACAGCAACAGCTCGATTAAAAGAAGCAGCTGAAAAAGCAAAAATAGAATTATCGACTTTAATTACAACAGACATTGATCTACCATTCATATCAGCAACCAGCACCGGTCCTAAACATTTGCATCTAACATTAACCAGAAACAAACTCGAAGAATTAGCCAGACCAATTGTCAAAAAAACAGAAAAAACAATACTAAAAGCGCTAGAATCAGCAAAATTAACACCCAATGACATAGACAAAATTGTACTAATGGGAGGAATGACTCGTATGCCTCTTGTTCAAAAGTCAGTAGAAAAAGCTTTAGGTAAACTTCCAGAAAGAGGCATTGATCCTATGGAATGTGTGGCAATAGGAGCAGCAATACAAGCAGCAGTAATTACAGGCGAAGTAACAGATTTACTATTACTAGATGTTACACCTCTAACCCTTGGATTAGAAACTCAAGGTGGAGTACTAACAAAAGTAATAGACAAAAACACAACAATACCAACGAAAAAAAGCCAAATATTCACAACCGCAGCAGATTTTCAAACAGCAGTAACAATACATGTTCTACAAGGAGAAAGAGCCATGGCATCTGACAACGTTTCTTTGGGAATGTTTAATCTTGTAGATCTACCTCCAGCCCCCAGAGGAGTTCCACAAATAGAAGTAACTTTCGATATTGACGCTAACGGAATACTAAACGTAACAGCTAAAGATATGGGCACAGGAAAAGAATCAAAAATCACAATTACAGCATCAACAAAACTATCAAAAGAAGAAAAAGAACGGATGATAAAAGACTCTGAAGAATTCAGTGAACAAGACAAAATCAAAAGAGAAGAAGCAGAACTTAGAAACAAAGCAGATAGTTTAATCTACACAGCAGATAGAACAAAAAAAGACCTAGCTGACAAAATCAAACCAGATCAAACAGAAAAAATCGATAAAGCAGTCAATGAACTAAAAGATGCAGTTGCAAAGAAAGACATAGGAGAAATAAAACAAAAATCAGAAGAATTACAAAAAGTACTACAAGAAGTCGGAACAGTGATTTATCAACAAGCAGCTGCAGAAAAAGCAAAACAACAACCTCAACAAGATCAAACTAACCAAAATGCTACCAATGAAACACAGAATAGCAAAGAAAAGGTTGTAGATTCTGAAGATTATAAAGTCCAAGAGTAAACTAAAAAAAGTGAGCAAACAACTACACCCCCCTATCTACGGTTAAGCACATGCCTGAAAAACAAGATTACTATGAAGTTCTTGGTATCTCTAAAACTGCTACTAAGGATGAAATTAAAGACGTTTATAGAAAACTAGCTATGAAATATCATCCTGACAGGAACAAAGCACCAGAAGCCGAAGAAAGATTCAAAGGAATATCTGAAGCATACGCTGTTTTATCAGATGATCAAAAAAGAAAACAATATGATACACTAGGTCATTCTGGATTTGATCAACGCTATTCTTCTGAAGATATTTTCAGAGGTGCAGATTTTAGCTCAATTTTCCGGGATATTGGATTTAACGTTGGAGACATATTTGGTTCAATATTTGGCGGAGGATTTGGAGGAAGCGTTCGAGAGAGAAACAATAGAGGTCAAGACCTAGCTTATGAGTTAAAAATAACTCTTAAAGAAGCTGCCGAGGGAACTGAAAAACAAATACAAATTCCACGAACTGAAAAATGTGCAGTTTGTGGTGGGTCAGGAGCTAAACCAAAAACTTCAATTAAAATTTGTCCCAAATGTCGTGGAGAGGGTAAGGTACAACATCTTAGAAAAAGCAGTTTTGCGACCTTTGTACAAGTTGTACCATGTTCAACATGTAGAGGTAAAGGAAAACTAATAGAAACTCCTTGCAATAGTTGTCAAGGTTCAGGGCTAGCCAGAAAAAATCGCAAAATCAGTGTAAAAATTCCAAGAGGAATAGATGAAGGATACCAACTTAGACTAAAAGGAGAAGGGGACATGACACAAAATGGAAGTATTCCCGGAGATCTTTATGTTGTTGTCCGAATAATACCAAATAAATCTTTCATGCGAGATGGAGATGACCTGTGGCACGTATTGCTTATTGGTTATCCGCAAGCAGTTTTAGGCGCCGAAGTACCAGTACCAACTTTAGATGGAATGACAAATATCAAAATAAATTCAGGAACTCAAATTGGAGAAACGATAAGGGTAAAAGGCAAAGGAATGCCACGATTTAGAGGTTATGGAAGGGGAGATTTGCTAATTAGAGTTGGTATATCGATTCCTAAAAGAATCTCTAAAAAAGAAAGAGAAATTCTAGAACAATTGGCAACAGAAACAAATCAAAAAGTTAAAAATAAAAAAAGAAGATTTCAATTTTAAATTCTTGATTTAGAAAAATCTTAAATTACTAAAAAGGATAAAGAAAGAATATTGGAGGTTACTAAAATAACATTAAGCTTGGATACAATATTAATCAGCATAATTGTAAATATTTTAGTACTTACACCAGTTCTATGGATTGCAGGGCGAATTCTAGTCGGGGGTTCAAAAGCAAGATTCATTGACTCGTTGTGGATTGTAATATTAGGAACAGTAATAGGAGCAATTTTAAGCGCTTTTATTTCAGGAATAATAGCATCAATTATTTTACTAATTATGTGGCTGGGTTTGATCAAACATTTCTTTGATTGTGGATGGCTAAAAGCACTAATAATAAGCATTGTTGCAGTTGTTATCTTTGCAGTTATAACCATAGTTCTAGGAATAATAATTGGTATTGCAATTTTTACAATAGGTATATAAAATATTAAAACAAACAAACTTCTTTCTTTTTTTTATCTTACAAAAATTTTAAGGATAAGAAAAAAAAAAATGATAAAAAAATTAAGAAAAGAAAGGGAACTATTTAGAAGACTTATTTTTTAATTCAGCATAAGTGGTTTTAATCTCATCCACTGCTGATGCATCTTCTAAAGTTGATATATCACCTATTGGAGCACCTACAAGTACAGCCCTGAGTATTCTACGTACAATTTTACCGCTTCGAGTTTTTGGGAGCTTGTTTACAATTATTATTTCATCGGGAGTAGCAATTGGTCCAATAGTTGTTCTAACGTGTTTAATCAGTTGGATTCGTAATTCGTCTGTAGGTTCAAAACCACTTCTAAGAACGATAAAAGCGACAGGTACTTCACCTTTTACTGCATCTTCTTTTCCCATAACAGCGGCTTCTGATACTGAAGGGTGTGATACTAAGGCACTTTCAAGTTCAACTGTACCAAGACGATGACCAGCGACTTTTAGTACTTCATCAGCTCTTCCAAGAAGCCAGAAGTAACCATCTTGGTCTTTTACTGCATAATCTCCAGTGTAGTATAGATTTTCCCATCTTCCAAAATACGTTTGTTTGAATCTTTCAGGATCTTTCCAAAGAGTCTGAAGCATTCCTGGCCATGGTGATGTTATGACTAAGAAACCTTTGTTGCCAGCAGTTACTGGTTGTCCTTTATCATCATAAACTTCTGCTTGAATGCTTGGCAGAGGGTAGGTTGCTGAGCCGGGTTTAAGTGGAACTAGATCTATTCCTGCGAGAGGAGCAATCATATAACCGCCAGTTTCTGTTTGCCACCAAGTATCAATAATAGGCATCTTTTCTTTTCCTATTACTTTAAAATACCATTTCCATGCTTCGGGATTTATCGGTTCACCTACAGTTCCTAATATTCTCAAGGTGTTTAAATCGTGTTTATTTATCCATTCTTCTCCAAACTTCATAAACATCCTTACAGCTGTAGGAGTAGTGTAAAGTATTGTAACTCCATGTCGTTCAATCATTTCCCACCATCTATCCTTAGCTGGAAAATCAGGTGTACCTTCAAAAAGAAGTGAAGTTATTCCCAGAGATAATGGTGCATAAACATTATAGGTATGACCAGTAATCCAGCCGATATCAGCTGTACACCACCAAATATCTTCATCAGTAGGATTAAAACCCCATTTTAGAGTCCAATGTGCCCAAACACTATAGCCACCTATTCCATGTTGTACTCCTTTAGGTTTTCCTGTTGTTCCTGAAGTGTATAAAATGAAGAGGGGGTCAGTAGCTTGCATGGGTTCAGGAGGAACATAAGCATTTCCACCTGCAGCTGCAAGTGCGTCAGAATACCATACGTCTCTTCCATCTTTCATTTCAATTTCTTGACAGGTTCTTTTTACAACTATCACTTTTTCAATAGTAGGAGTGTTTTCTAATGCACGATCTGCATTTTTCTTAATTTGAACAATTTTTCCACGTCTAAAAGATCCATCCGCGGTAACAAGAACTTTGGCGCCACAATCATTAATCCTATCAGCTAAAGCTTCAGCACTAAAACCTGAAAACACCACTGTATGTATTCCACCTATACGTGCAGTTGCTAGAAGAGTTATTGGCAGTTCAGGGACCACAGGAAGGTAAACAGCTACGCGATCACCTTTTTTTAGACCATAATCTTTGAATATTTTTGACAGTTTATTAACTTCTCTGTAAAGTTGATAATAAGTATAAGTTTTACTTTCACCCATTTCACCCTCCCAAATATAGGCTAGTTTGTTTTTTCTGTGGGTTGTTATATGCCTATCAAGAGCGTTATGAGAGATATTTAAAATTCCACCTGCAAACCATTTGTAAAATGGTTTATTTGAATCGTCAAGAACTTTATCCCATTTTTTAAACCAATCAATAGCTTCAGCTTTTTCAGCCCAGTAAGCTTGGGGATCTTTTATCGATTTTTCTCTTTCTTTGTGAAGTTTTTCACCAGAAGAGTCTTGTTTATTAATAATAAATTTTTCATTAACGGGTAAATTTGTTTCTGACATTTTGTTTGTTCCGTATTAATGGTTGGGAAAAATTCCCAAATTTGGAAAATATAAAGGTTATTGGACATTTATTAAAAAACATAAGAGAAGTTGAAGAACTTTATTCTACTGGACAAATTGGTAATACAGTTTTCTTATTTGCTTCGTTTAACACTTCTGCTAAAGCCAAATATACTGCACTAGATCCACAAATAATTCCTTCAAAACCGGCAACCATACCTATTGTTATATCACCAAATAATGTCATGTTGCCTGTTAGATCTCTAATTGTTAAGAGAAAGAAAAGTATTGCAAGACTCATAAATACAAATTGCAATGCTCTATTTGTTTTTAGTGTTCCAAAGAACATTACAAACGTAAAAAGTCCCCACACAAAGAAGTAAGCTGCCATTGCTGTTTCTGTTGGAGCAGATAATCCGGTAAAAAATGTTATGTTTGGCAAAAGTAACAAAAGCACTAGTGACCACCAAAATAATCCATAGGAAGTAAAAGCGGTTGTTCCAAAAGTATTTCCTTTTCTGAATTCCATAATCCCTACTATAACTTGAGCTAAACCTCCATAGGCTAAACCCATAGCAAGAATCATAGTATCAATTGGAAAAAATCCAGCATTATGCAAATTAAGAAGAATAGTTGTCATTCCGAATCCTAATAGTCCAAGAGGAGCAGGATTAGCTAATTTATCACTCATCAATTTTCACCAAGTAAATTGACAGTTCTGCGAAATTGGAAATAATAAGTGTTTCTGCTTATTATGTCCATTTCCATATTTTTCTCCCATAGAAAATTTCTGGCAAAATAAATAGTCCCGAAATTGAAGCGAGACTGATTATCAACCAATCTGTTAGATTAGAAATTGGAACTGTCTCAAATAAACCAACAAATGGTAAAGCCATAGTTATTAATGCTGATACAATTACAGCAAATAATAGAAATTTATTTGTAAAGAAACCAACTCTGAATGCATTTCGTCTTTCTGATCTACAATTCCATACAATTAGTAGTTCTTGAAGAGTTGCTCTCATAAAAGCCATAGTTCTAGCATAATTTAATGCATCAATTCTAGCAGGTTCTGGAAGTAAATATGCACCAGTAAGATAATATTGCCAATAGAATAAACCACCGGTTAATAAAAATTGAAGCGAGAAAGTAACGAGTATTGAAGCAAATCTTCCATGCAAAATACCTTCATTTGGGTTTCTTGGAGGACGATCCATTATATCCTTTTCTATAGGATCCATGGTTAGGGCAAGAGCTGGACCCCCATCTGTGGCTAAATTAAGCCAAAGGATCATTCCTGCAGTCAGAGGTAACTCCAAACCCATTAAGGCAAATAAACCAATTATTCCTAGTTCATCAAAGTTCGATCGAAGTAGGAAGAATGAGAATTTTCGAATATTATCATAAATGCCTCGGCCTCCCTCTACAGCAGTTACTATAGTTGCAAAGTTGTCATCTGCAAGAACCATATCAGCTGCTTCACGAGTAACATCAGTTCCAGTTATTCCCATAGCAACACCGATATCAGCTTGTTTCAAAGCCGGAGCATCGTTAACACCATCTCCAGTCATAGCAACTATTTCTCCTTGATTTTGAAGAACCTTAACTATTCGCAATTTATGTTCAGGTGAAACTCTCGCATAAACGGATACATCTTTTATAGCAGTATCGAATTCAACGTCGCTTAGGTTGTCCAATTCTGTACCAGTTAAAACTTTGTCATTTTGGATCATTTCCAATTCTTTTGCTATAGCAACTGCAGTTAATTTATGATCGCCAGTAATCATTATTGTTCGGATACCAGCTGTCCTACATTTCAAATTCGCTTCTTTTGCCTCATCTCTTGGTGGATCTATCATTCCTGTTAATCCTAAAAATATCAAGTTTTCTTCTTTAGTTTCTTGAGCAACTTTTTCTAAAGTTGCATTGGGTAAATCTTTATAGGCTATTCCTAGGACTCTAAGAGCGTTATTAGCCATTTTTTCATTTGCGTTTAAAATTATTTGGATATCTTGTTTTGAGAGATCTCTTATTTTTCCATCCAAGAAAACCTTTTTACAACGAGACAGAACAATTTCTGGAGCACCTTTTGTGTATTGAACAAGCTTATTTTTTGAAGTTTGATGGACAGTAGTCATTAATTTCCTTTCAGAATTAAAAGGTAATTCATAAACTCGCGGAAATTTCGACTCTAATGCCTTTTTTATAATTCCTGCTTTTGCTGCTGCAACTAAAAGGGCACCTTCAGTTGTATCTCCAAGTATCCTTTTCCCATCATAACTTGCAGTGGAGCACAATGTACCTGCCTCTAGTAAAAGTTTCAGTCCTTTGTGATTACTAACGTTTATAGAGGTTCCATTTTCCAGAAAATCACCTTTGGAATAATATCCTGTACCAGTTACATCAATAATTTTAGAGTTGACAAAAATCTTTCTAATTGTCATCTCACCTTTGGTTAATGTACCGGTTTTATCTGAACAGATAACTGTTGTTGCACCAAGAGTTTCTGCAGAGGATAATCTTCTTATTATCGCATTTTTCTTTGCGAGTTTGCTAGCTCCTAAAGCAAGAGAGGCTGTAACAATTGCTGGTAATCCTTCAGGGACAGCAGAAACTGCAAGGGCAATTGCAGTCTCAAAAGCTTCAATAATATTTGTTAGCGGATCTGCACCGTGAGAAATTCCTATAACAAATATTTCATATAATTCAATAGCAAAAATTAATGCACTAACTATAACTATTATTATTCCGAGTTTTTTAGCGAATTTTTCTAATTTTTGTTTGAGTGGACTTTCTTCAACTTCCATGGTTTGAACCAATTCAGCAATCTTTCCAAATTCTGTGTTCATTCCAGTGGAGGTTACTACTGCTTTGCCTCGACCATAGGTCATGTGTGTTGCCATAAATACAGAATTCTTTCTATCACCAATTGACGCTTTCTCGCTTACGGCATTCAAATTTTTGCTTATAGCTGCAGATTCTCCAGTTAATATGGCTTCATCAGCTTTTAAATCTACAACCTCTAGTAAATGAGCATCTGCTGGAATTCTATCGCCAGCTTCAAATAATACAATATCGCCAGGAACAATCTCACGTGCTGGAATAATAATCTCGTTTCCTCCTCGAATGACTCGAGCCTTGGGAGCAGTGAGTTTTTTCATTGCTTCCATCGCTTTTTCAGATCGGTATTCTTGGACAAATCCAACAACTGCATTAAGAATAACAATAATGGCAATAACTAAAGCATCAACAGTTTCTCCAATAGCAAAAGATATTCCTGTAGCAATAAGTAACATAATAACAAAAATATCTTTAAATTGACCTAGAAAAATCTGAAGAGGAGTTATCTTTTTCTTTTCAGTTAATTCATTGTAACCGTATTTTTCTAATCTACGTTGTACTTCTTGGTCGTTTAATCCTTCAGGACCAACTTTTAGTTCTTCTAATACTTGTTCAGATTTTTTACTATGCCACGCTGAATCCATTACAACCACTTATCTAAATTTAATTATTTGATGAAACAAAGATAATCGTTTTCTCAGTTCACCATAATAACGTAATAGCTGAATTATTTTAGCAGAAATAGTTATAATGTTTTCCTATAAAAAAAATGAAAAACAAAGCCTAATAAGCAAGTTCGTACACATTTGGCAATTTAATTTAGAACTTAAGAAAAAAAGTAGGATAAAAAATGTTTGAACCATGGTTAATAGCACCGATAGCATCAATAATTTCGATATTAGCTGGACTTTATTTCTATTATTACATTGACAAACAAGATTCAGGCACTGACAAAATGAAAGAAATCGCTGGCGCAATAAAAGAAGGATCAAAAACTTTTCTAAAAAGAGAATATTCAATACTTGCAGTTTTCGTTATTGTTGTAGGAACATTGCTTGGAATTATTCTTCCTGAACCAATTTGGCTAAGTGCAAATCCAATAGAGAACATCAGTTTATCTCTCGCGTACTTTTTTGGTGCAGCATTCTCTGCCTTAGCTGGATATGTAGGAATGGATATCGCTACAAAAGCAAACACCAAGGCAGCCTTTGCGGCTAAAAAAGGACTCAACAAAGCGTTTCCAATAGGTTTTAGAGGTGGAGCAGTTATGGGATTAGCGGTAGTCGGATTTTCTCTACTGGGAATAAGCATAGTCTACTTCCTCACAGGTGATGCAAAAATTGTACTGGGTTTTAGTTTTGGAGCAAGCGCTCTAGCCCTATTCGCAAAAGCCGGAGGTGGAATCTTCACAAAAACTGCAGACATAAGTGCAGATCTTGTTGGGAAAATAGAACTGGGAATACCAGAAGATGATCCCAGAAACCCAGCAGTAATAGCTGACAATGTTGGAGACAATGTTGGTGACGTAGCTGGTATGGGCGCTGACTTAGCAGACTCTTACATTGCAAGCATCGTCGCAGTAATGCTACTAGGAACAGCAATAAGTCCTATAGGCGACACTATACTAATACAAATTCCATTAGTATTTTCAGGACTGGGCATATTTGCATCTATCATAGGCGCTTTTACACTTAGAATTGGAGAAAAAGGAAACCCCGGCAAAGCTTTGAACCTAGGAACCTATTTGACTACCATAATCTTTGGTATTTTCACTTTTATTGCATCCTATTATCTTGAATTCCCATTAGAATTGTGGGGAGCTGCAATCGTTGGTTTAGCCGCAGGAGTAATTATTGGTTTTACTTCAGACTATTTTACGTCAGAAGGAAAAACTCCATTAATAAAAACTGCAGAGGCATCAAAAACAGGAGCTGCCACAAATATAATCACAGGATTTTCCTATGGTTTAGAAAGTGTTTTCCCCCCATTACTAGGTATAGGTATTGCAGCTGTAATTGCCTACTACTTGTGTTTTCCATTAGGAGGACAAGGATTTGCTGTCTATGGAATTGGTATGGCAGCTATTGGAATGCTTTCCATAGTAGGTCTAATAATTTCTAGCGATGCTTATGGTCCAATTGTCGATAACTCTAGAGGAATAGCAGAACAAGCAGGATTAGGTGATGAAGTCATTCGAATCACTGATGAACTCGATGCAGCAGGGAACACAGCAAAAGCAATAACAAAAGGATTTGCAATTGGAGCAGCTGGATTAACAGTAATTGCATTACTTGCAACTTTTCAATCTGAAGTTACCCTAGCGTTAGAAACCCTAGTTGCAAATGGAACAATGACACTAACAGCGGCTGAAATTGAAAGTCTTGTAGCACTAAGTCTTTTAGAACCTAAGGTTTTACTTGGAACATTCATAGGAATTGCTATGCCTGCATTATTTTCAGCTATGTTAATGCTTGGAGTAGGTAGAAACGCAGAAAGAATGATCAATGAAGTTCGCAGACAATTCAGGGAAATTCCAGGATTAAAAGAAGGCAAAGAAGGAGTTAAACCAGATTATGCTCGTTGTGTAGATATTGCTACGACAGGAGCATTAAAAGAACTTCTTCCAGCTAGCAGTGTAACAATAGGAGTCACTTTAGCAGTAGGATTTATAGGTGGATTCCAAGCTTTAGGCGGATTCTTAGCGGGCAGTATTTTCTCGGGTTTACTTCTAGCATTATTGATGTCTAATGCTGGTGGCTTGTGGGATAATGCTAAAAAATATATTGAAACAGGTGTTCACGGTGGAAAAGGATCTGACGCACATAAAGCTGCTGTTATAGGAGATACAGTAGGAGACCCATTCAAAGATACAGCAGGACCTTCAATAAACACAATGATTACAGTTATGTCTCTTGTCGCTTCATTATTTGCTGCTTTGGTCGTCCAGTATAATCTATTTGGGATCTTGGGACTTTAATTTCCATTAATCCTTCCTTTTATTTTTTTTTAAAAAAATTAAAAACTATCAGAGTTTATAAAGCCTATTTTTTACCTGTAAAACATTATTTTGAAATTAATGCTTTTGCTGCAATCCATATTTTATCACTTACAAAATGCAGGTTTTTTATGACAATACCTTGTTTCATTTTTCGGATTTCAGTAGAACTATACAAACTGTTACCAATTGCAAGAGGTTTAGAATGTTTTTCGTCAATTATTACAACTAACTCATCTTTTTCAAATTCATTTTCTACTCTAACAATCCCTGGAACCATTATATTAGCACCTTTACATACAAATGGAACTGCCCCCATATCAACCACAATAGTAGGTAGCGTAGAGTGGAATTGATCAAAAAGTAGGGTCGGCATTACTAATTCAGATATTTTAAAAAAAAGTGGTTTTCCTTCAATAAGATAAAGCTGCCCGCTACCTATATCAAAGATCTCAACTCGAGATTTAAAACTAAATAAAAGTTCGAAATCATAATGGAATCTTTTAGAAATCTTAACGAAGAACCGTTTGGAATCCTTTGATTTAATAGAGTAACGCCGAGTTTTCACGAATAAAACATCTCAATTATATTTAAAATACAATCTTTTTCAACTATTCAATAAATATTGCGGGTTGTCCTGGAATAGCTAAATTAGCTCTTTGTTTGGGATCATATTTTGATAATTGTTCTTCACTGTAAACAGATATTTTAGTATTGAATCGTTTCTCCAAAAACTTTTTAGAGTTTTGAATAAAATCTTTTTCATCGAAAAATGATATTTCTGCAAGACGCCCTTTTCTACTAAGTGGAAATTTGTTTATGATTTTTAATACTTTTGGAACAAAATTTGCAATAGATTTCATATTTTTTCGCTGTTTTGGATCTTTAGCTAATTCTTTCATCACTTCATTTATCTTAATTTGACCATTAAGTGACTTGATTATTAAATCTTGATAGATTTTTTGTTTCCAAGTAGCAGCAGAATAATAACATATTTGTTTTGGCAAAATTTTAGTAGCTTTTAAAATATTTGATGTATCTTCAATTAAATCGACTAAAATATTTTCTTTTTCTTCAGCTACGAGATTTATTTTTGCGTTTTCTATTTTGGGCCATTCGGCAATAGAGATAAAATCTTTTTTTCCCAGATTGCTCCAAATTTCTTCACAAATATGAGGTGCAAATGGTGCGAGCAATTTAATCCAAACTTCCAAAGCTTCTCGTAGGGTATTTGTGTTTGTTTCCGATATTCTATTAATATACCATCTAAAATCGTTCCAGATTTCAAATAGGGCAACTTCTAATGCCGATCTTGTTTTTAAATTGTCAATATTTTCAGTAACTTGCCTTATTCGTTGTTGGAGTTTACTAATTAACCACATTTCCAAGTGTTTATCTTGTTTAGTCTTTGAGGATTCAATTATTGTTGAAGCAAAAATTTGTAGTGATTCAAGTTTTATTTTAAGATCACCAACATTTTCGCTCCTCCAATCTGGATCATCCATTGCCTCAGCACCTAAAAGGAGCGCACATCTAGTCGCATCAGCTCCATAGTGTTCTATTGCATTTTTCATGGTCACAAAATTTCCTTTGGATTTATGCATCTGCTTTCCTTCAATCATAAGCATACCATTAACACCCATTCCATTAGGCCAATGGTTTGGAGGAAATAGTGCAGCATGATGAAAAATACAAAAAGTAAGATGGTTAGGCACAAGTTCTTTTGCTGAAACACGAAGATCAAAGGGATACCAATAAAGAAACTCTGTTCTCATGTTCTCTAATAAAGTAGTGTGTATCTTTGATTGTTTACTTACATCTGAAAGATTCCCTTTTCCGTAAAAAACATAATCAAAAAAAGTTGGAGTTAGAGATTTAGAATCAATTTTATTATTTTTTATGTAATGGTTGATGGTATAAAATGCCATATAGACAGTAGAATCACTAAGAGTTCCAATCAACCAGCCTTTCCCCCCGGGTAGTGGAGTTCCAAAACCGGTAGTTCTTGCACAAGCCCATTCTCTTAACCAATCAACAACGCCATTAAACCACTGTCTAGCAGATTCAGGATAAATAGTCATATTGGAGATTACTTCTTTAGCTTTTTTCTTCCAAAGATTATCTGAATAATTTAAAAACCATTGATCTGAAAGAATTTTCACAAGACAAGAAGTCATACAACGACACACTACACTTTGAGGTAAATCATACATACTATCAGCGATTTCTAAACTCTTAAAATCTTTAATGATTAATTCCTTAACTTCATTTACCAATTTTCCAGCATATGGACCACAGTTTTCTTTCAATTTACCTGAATGGAATTCTTTTTTGTACAAAATTTTAGTAGCTTCTTCTGCTTTAGGATCATTCTGATTAGTTATTTCCATTTTTTCAACAAGCTTAATAGCAGGATACTCATGTTCTCCTTCGAGTTCAATAATTGAAATTGGTTCTATTTGCTTTAGAACATTTATGTCAAGATCATATTTTTTGGTGACTTCAGGATTTTCTTGCAAGTCTTTAAGAGCTAACCAATCGTAGGGGGCATGTGCAGGCACGCTATATACAACACCAGTCCCCTGATTTGAATCCACAAAAGAACCGGGTAGAATCAAATATTGAGAATCAGAAAGCGGATTACTGAATTTCTTTCCAATTAAATCTCGACCTTGAAAAACTCTAATAATTTCAACTTTTTTTTCTTGTTCTTTAAGTTTTTCTGCAGCCTCTTGACTTATTACCCAAATTTCTTTGTTAACTTGAGCCTCAACATAATTAGCATCTGGATTAATCCAAATATTAGTAATCCCATAGATGGTTTCAGGTCTAAAGGTTGCAGCAGGTAAGATTCTTTTTTCATCGAGTCTAAATTTTATCAGAGTATATTCTTCCGGAGTTACACCTTCACCAACTTGTCGATCATGATCTCCTGTAGGACTCTTATCTTTAGGACACCAAACCACCGGATGAGTTCCGCGAGTAACATACCCTTTTCTTTTTAAGTTCAGATATTGCCATTCAATAAATTTATGATAAGAAGCCATTTCTGTTGTAAATTCTCTTCTCCAATCAACTGAGAAACCTATTTTTTTAACAGCAACTCTCCCATCGTTTGTATAATATTGAGCCATATAGAGAGGATCAACAAATTTCTCAAGTTCTTTTTCAGGAACACCATCTACATCTCGTAAGACGCGAATATATTCCTGATCTCCTTTTGCTACTCTTTGACTCGCACCTAATAATGGTTGACCTGTCCAATGCCAAGCCCAAGGCCAAAGCACGTTATAACCTTGCATTCTCTTAAATCGCGCATAGACATCAACTCTTGAAGCAGTAAAAGTGTGACCAACGTGTAGGGGACCGTTCATATATGGATAAGGAAATGTAACAAAAATTTTCTTTTTTTCAGGGTTTGGATTAGCTTCAAAAATTTTAGCATTATCCCATTTTTTCTGCCATTTCTCTTCAATGTGCTTGATGTGGCTCATGAAACTTTTGAATTGAACCATTAGCTATTAAGAGTTTTGCTTTTTTAAACAGATTAAAATAAACAATTATTACTAATCCAACAATTTTTAGAAAGAAAAGAGTAACAATAGGGGTAATTTCAATCAATCTTTTAAATGCAATCATGAATATGAATATAACATGGTTCCTCAAACAGGAAAAAAAGTAGTTGCAGATCTACAAAAAAGAAGCGAGAAAGGTTTACGGTTTGCAAAAAACATTATGAAAAAAGAAAAGTTGGAACATCCAAAACTTCGCCAAGCACTTAATCACTATTTGTATTACTGGAATGATTTTACTCATGCTGGATTGTTTTCAGCAGCTTGTGAAGTTGTTGGAGGTAAATATGAAAAATTAATTCCAACACAAGCTTCAATAGCTATGATGGCAGCAGCATTTGATATTCATGATGATATAATTGATAAATCAAATATTAAACAAAAAATTCCTACAGTATTTGGAAAGTTTGGAATAGAGATGGCTTTGTTATTAGGAAATGCCTTTTTGATAGAAGGATACAAACTTTTTGTCGATTCAACAAAAAAGCTCTCTGAAAAAAAAAGAGATATTGCTTTAGATAAAATTAAAGAATTATTGTTTCAAGTTGGAAATGCACATGCTTTGGAGGTTGGTATGAAAGAGAGTAAAAAATTTACACCTAAAAACTATCTAAAAATAACTGAGTTAAAAGCTGCTTCAGTTGAAGCAGATATGTATTTGGGTGCTCTTTTTGGAGGAGGAAAAAAAACAGAAATTGAAAGTTTAGCGAAGATTGGCAGAATTTTAGGGATTTTAGCTACTTTGCGAGACGATCTTATCGATGTTTTTGATATTGAAGAACTCAACACTCGATTATCAGTTAATGATCTACCGTTGCCATTAATTTTTGCAATGGGCAATCAAGAAGTAAAAGAAAAGACAAACAGGATTATTGCTAAACCTCGTTTAACTGACCAAGATGTTGTGGAACTTGTAGATGCAACCCTTGAAGCAAAACCTGTAATTGAACTCAAAGAAAAAATGAAAAAAATGATTACTAACGGTTTAAAGTTGTCAGAAAAATTACCCAAATCAATTAATCGGGATAAAATACAATTACTTTTATCGTTTATGCTAGAAGATTTATAGTAAATAAAATGATAGAATAGTAACTTTTCATTTTTTACAGTTTAATAAAAACTCAAAATTTTTACATAATTGAAATAAGTAATACCAATTAAGAAACGTTTTATCTAAAGAACCTAAATTTATGTCTTAAGTGACTAAATGAAACTAATAGAGGGAATTAGAACCAAAATTGCTTGGAAAACAACATGGCCACCTATTTTTCTAGTGTTTAACAGTTTTGTTTGGTACATACTCACATATCAATTGTTTAGTGAAATCATCACTAAATTAGAGTCACCTCAAACTGAAATAATGTTATATTCAGTTTATTTCATAAGTCTCGCAATAGCGGCAATAGTTGGCTCAAAAATTTTTCCAAGAATAAGAGTAAAAGCGTTAATAAGCTGGATATTTTTGGGATCTTTTGCAACAATATTTCTTTCATCTATTTCTGTTGAAAGTTTTGTAATAAATGGATTAATTTCAATTTATTAGGGATATCCGTTGGAATCGGACTTCCTTCTAGTCTAAGTTACTTTGCAGAAATTACAAAAATAGAAAATCGAAGTTTTGTAGGAGGAATAATTTGGAGTTTTGTAGGAGTAGGTGTTTTAAGTTTAGCTTTTCTCTCTGAGTTTATTAATCCGTGGGAAATGATTATTCTGTTAACCATCTGGCGCCTTTTGGGTGGTTTATGTTTTATATTTTTAAATAGAAAAAGGGAAAATATACCACTAAAAATAGAACCATCTTATCTTAGAATTAATACGTAATAAAGACATATTGTTGTATTTATTTCCCTGGATAATGATTTCTATCATAAACTTTGCAGAAGCTCCAATAATAGAGGAAGTAGTAGGAGAAGTGTTCTTCCTCAAGGTTATGTTACCTGGAACATGGGTTTTGGTTGGAATATTTGCGATTATAGGAGGATACATAGCAGATATCGTGGGTAGAAAAAGAGTTGTTATAGCAGGATTTGTTATGTTAGGCATAGAATATGCTGCCATGAGCACCTTTCCCAGTTCAACAATTACAGCCTACATGTTTTTAATAATGGATGGTGCAACTTGGGGATTGCTTTTTTCTGTTTTCTTTATGTCTTTATGGGGTGATCTTGGGTGAACATCGAATAAAAGACAAATATTATGTTTGGGGGATTACCATATCTTCTAGCTAATTTTATGTATGTTTTAATAAAACCAATTGCTAAGGATAATTCCACTATCTGCTGCTTTTACTATTGCTAGCTTCTTTCTTTTTTTGGCGATATTACCGTTGATTTATTCTCCTGAAACATTACCTGAAAAGAAAATAAAAGAAAGAGAGCTTAGCAATTACTTGCAAAATGCTCAAAAGATTAAAGAAAAATATGCTTAAAAGTAAGTTCTCATTTTAGAAAGATAAAATGTTCTTTCATCTGATGTTAACAACTGAATGTAACCTGAAATGTAAATATTGTTTTGGAGAAGTTGTGGAAGATTTTGAAGAAGATTTTGGAGAGTTAGATATTGATTATTTATTGCCTAAAAACACTAATTACGAGTATAAACTTTTAGAAAGATTTTGTGCCAAAGATCAGGATTGTATTTTAACTTTCTATGGCGGTGAACCACTACTTCGAATAGAGGACATAAAAACTATAATGGATTTAGTGAACACAAAATTTTTTATGATTCAAACAAATGGGCTTTTTCTGGATAAATTAGATTCAAACGTATGTTAATCGTTTTCATACAATTTTGGTTTCAATCGATGGAAATGAAACATTAACTAATAATTATAGAGGAGAAAACACTTACAGGAAAATCATTGATAACCTTAAACTAATTAAAAAAAATAATTTTCAAGGTGAATTAATTGCTAGAATGACAGTTATGGAGAAAACAGATATTTTCAAACAGGTTAAATGGTTGATAAAAAATGAAGATTTCAATTTTTCTTCGGTCCATTGGCAATTGAATGCGGGTTTTTGGGGAACTGATTACAAAAGACGAGATTTTGAAAAATGGAGCCAAAAAAGCTACATACCAGGAATAAAAAAACTAGTCAAATACTGGGTAGATCATATGATTTCTGATAATGAAGTCTTAAAGATTTATCCATTTTTAGGAATAGCAAATTCTCTTTTGTTGGGTGAAGAAAAAAGTTTTCTCAGATGTGGTGGAGGATGGATAAATTATACTATTCAAACTGATGGAAACATAATTCCTTGCCCAACTATGTGGGGGATGAAAAAATATTATTTAGGAAATATTAAAGATTCAAACCCTTTAAATTTAGAAAAAATTCGTATCGAATTATCTCCTTGTATTGAATGTGATATTTTTGGTTTATGTGGTGGACGATGTTTATACGCCAATATTACTAAGCGATGGGAAAAAAAAGCCTACGAACAGGTTTGCAAAAATACAAGAGCCCTAATTAAAGCAATCAAAAGAGAAATTCCCTCAATTAAGAAAATTATTGATACAAAAAAAATTAGTTTACACGATTTTGAATTTATGAAGTTTAATGGATGTGAAATAATTCCTTGATTTTTTGATATTAAAAAAAAGAGGTTTTGAGGTAGATATATCCATTGATATGGGATGCAATTCCAGTCCCCAGCTCTTGGATAGTTAAATAAGAATTGACTTTTCTTATGTTAGCAAAATTCGAAAATTATTATTAATGTAGATTCTTCCTTAAAACGGTTAAAAAAAACCCGAGTAGATTTAAGCAATTTAAACCCAAATGAAAACACCATCCAATTACCCAATTTTTAGTAGTTACGCTTAAATAGGTGAGAATCATTCACCAGCCAGAAATTTAGAAAACAATACAAAACCTAAAGTGAAAAGCATTGTATCAATTAAAATCTAAAAAATTTAACAAAAAAATACCCCCAGCGAACAAAATTCCTTTTGAATGCCCCAGATGTCACTGGATCCTAAGATTAACAAAACCAGATAACTTGCACCCTATTCCTTTAGTTGCTAAACCTAACAAACAAAGCCCCAATAATGATGTGCTAGCTCAGAATATTGTTTGTAGAAACCCACGTTGCCAACAAAGCATTACTGTTTTTTGGTCCAAACCCCAAGACTTCTACAATCGAATATAAACACCAAAATAGTTCTCGGAATCCCAATAATTATGCAAATAATCTTCAAAAGTAAAAACCACAACTCTCCTCTTAATGTAATACCTTTATCTCTAGTTTAAAAAAAGGGAATTTTGTGCGGGTGACATCACCACAAATAGCGGACGTGAAACAACTCTTTGATTTTTGGACGCATCCATTGATTATTTTCGTTTTCTAAACAACTTAACACCTTGCAATTCACAATTAAACTCAAAGCCCACCTGCTCTAGCTAGTTAAGTAATTAATCAGCTTTCCTATGGTGAATAAAATCCCTTTTTTGAACTAGATAGGCTACCTCACCTCTATCACTTATCACATATAACAGTTAGAAAAAAAGAGAAGATATTTTGTTTTTTACTCAGCTTTGACTTCTTTTAGTTTTTGAATTCAAGAAGAGATTTGTTAAGGGTCATTACATCACCAACTTCTTTAACCGCAGTAATTGGCAAAGAAACTTTTAAAGACCCAAACATAGGCTTTTTAAAACTAAGTTCCTTTGTAGCTTCTTTAGTTAATTCCACATCCAAATGGGTTAGCCGCCAAGTAGCTAAGTCCACATGAGTTCCGTCTACTTCTCCAAGAGTGAAAGCATCAGCAGTAATCACTTTCATCCCATTCATGTTACCAACTTTCAAGATTGAAACACCTAATTCTATAGTATTCAAAACAAATATTTGAGTTTTTAACGAATATGATAAGTAAAACACAGATAAAAGTTTAATTAAATAGTAACCGAATAAAGATACAAAATGGAAACAAGTGCTATTTAACAGGAATTTGATTTAATTTGAATCAAGATAAAGTTCTTTTTCTTATTTAAAAACCAAAAAAAAGGAAAAAATTGTATTAACTAGATGAGAATAATATTTGTGTTAGTTTGAAGAGTGAAGTTTCTTATCCAAAAGAATTTTAAATCACAATAAAGCAGTTTTCACTTGACAGAATCGGTCAGTATGGAAAAACCACTTATTGAAGTAAAAATAAAAAAGGGAAAAGGTTGCAGTGATATGAAAAACATCGCCAATTCGAACCGAGCAACCTCACCTCGTAACAAAATAGTATACAAAAGCATAACCAAAACACAGTTTACAACCAGCAAAAACACTCATTCTGATGTTTTTAGTATTACTTTTTGTATTGTTTGAAGTGTCAAACTATTTATTGAATTTAAATAACAGTATTTACATTATTTATCTTTCACAAATGCTACCAAAAAAATCTAAAAAAAGAGCCGAAAACAGCCCCCGCATCTTTTTACTTCAAAATTTGTTTATATAGTCGATAAAGGGTTATTTTATGACTTTATTTGGCCCAATAGGTTATTTTAAACCCCTTTTTTTTAAAAAAAGGCTATATTCTAGTGTTTACTCCATTTATTTGAGTCACATCTATGATCTTTGAAGAAGAAGAGGAAGAAGACTGGATAGAACAAGATTGGCCAGAAGATGAATACGAATAAGTCTGTCTGTGGTGTTTGTGTTCTACTTTGAGGAGGGTAATATTATGGCTAAAAAGAAAAATAAGGGAAAAAAAGGAAAACAATCTGAGTAAAACAGTTAATTAAAATCTCTGGTTTTTTTAAAATCTAATTTTTTTTGACAAAGTGGTAGATATCAAACTTCCAAAAAATAAACCTAATCTTCACATATAGAAAATATACTATTCCATTTCTTCGTATATCAAATTGTTTTTTAATATTCTTCAAAATCAATACTTTTTGAGGTTAAACAACTGTTAAATAATAGAATTGCTGTAATCACAAAATTCAAAAAAACGATCCAATTCCACACAATGACCTAGTTTTCTATAAACAATACTCAGATTTTACACTCAAAACAATAAAAAATCAAAAATTCCAAAGATTTATGAAAACATCTATTAAAAGAAGAAATATCTGAAAATAAAATCCAGCAAATAAAAATACGCTTTTTTCCTCTCAAAAACAAAGAGGACCAAAGGATTATCGGAAAATGCAACAAAAAGGAGAAATCAAAATATTCCCCAAAAAAAGAAGTTTATGCTTAAAGATGGCATCACAAGTCAAAAAAAAAACTTTCTTTTCATATGTAACAAGTCGTGCCAAAGCTGCTTTAATTCACAATTACTTCATATCAAATACTTAAGTGATGAAAACAAAGTCAGAACATTAACAATAAAATATTTTAAAATATATGATCAAAATAGAAGTCACCCTTACGCAACAAAGAGTCTATTTCCCAAAAGTTAGTTCTAACTACAAAATAAAAAAAGACAAATAAATCAAACAAAAAGAACAATTCAATCAAAATCAGCGATCCTTATATTCTAATTACAAAGATTAATTATTAATTTCCTTTCTTCACTCCCGTAGTTAATTTCCAATCAACTAGAAAAAAATAAACTCTTGGAACTGATATTTCACCAAATAATATCTCAGAATAACTCTTTTTTTAGCATATAAACAAAAACTATTCGTCTATAATAGTAATTATTTGTAAATTAGTGTTATAATGTTTATTTGTCTAGTCAATCAACCCTCTCTTTTTAGCTTCTTCTAACTCATAGTGGTTAGGACATAGTTTGGTACAATATCCTGTGCAAAATCATCAACTAATTCATAACCCAACTCTAAACTTCCTGCATACCACACACAAACACAAAACCTATCTGGAGCATCATTCCACGTGTAATCCCTTGCATAAAGGAATATCTTCTTCTCCGTTAACCACAGGAATAATCATTAATGGACATTCTTCAGATTTATGAACATCTTCATAAGTCATTCATTTTGCCCTCATCAATACTATGAAAGTTTATTCTTTATATGCTTTATCCCGAATTAAAAATTGAAATATATTAAAAAAAATGGAAGCTAGGAAATTCTATTGTAGCCACTAATCAGTATCTAAAAGTGTTCCAGCTACAGCAACACAATAAAACCCACTACCAACTTGAAAGCATCAAGAGAAAAAGAACAGTATTTTGACCAATCAAACCTAGTATTCCATCAACAAGTATCAAAGCAGCCAACACAATAGCAATAATTCCCATAACAGAATTAACAGCTTTACCTAATTTCATGGAAATTCATTTGTCAATATGAACTTATAGTTTTTATCAAAAAAATAAAAAAGGAGAAAAGGTTACTGGTGATATGAAAAACATCGCTAATTTGAACCGAGCAACTTCATCTCGGTTAATATTTATAAACAATATTTTGCCGTTAAATTAGGGTGCCAATCCCACCATCCCCGCACCAAATGATCACACAAGCTAGCTTTCTTTGTTAACTGAACTAGAATCTTGATTTTGTTTTCATAAATTAGATATACCTTTTGATAAAAGAGGTTAATCAGAATATTTTGAGAGGTATTTTTTATGTCTTTTGACCTTAAAAAAGCAATTCCAATAATTCTTGTTACATGGATTCTTTCGTTTGCAACAACAATAACATTAGTATACGTATCACCAAGATTTTTCCACCACTTGGAACAGGAAGCATTGAAGATAACGTGCCATAACAACTGCAAAAATGGCTGATGACGCTGTCGTTGCAGTGAAACTAAGTGATGGAACAATTACTTCTGCAAAAATTATAAACGGAGCAATTACTGGTCAGGACCTAATGGATGGATCTATAGTATCAATTAAAGTTGCAGATGGTGCAATTACCAGTGATAAAATCGCCAATTCCTCTGTAACAACTAACAAGATTGAAAACGGAGCTATCGTAACTGTGAAACTATCTGATAACGTGGTTACTTCAGCAAAAATAGTTGATGGAACAATAATTGCTGAAGATATCAGCGACGGATCCGTAGTAAGTGTAAAAGTAGCCAACGGAGCAATTACAACCAGCAAAATTGCTGATAATGCAATAACAACATCAAAAATTGATGACAACGCTGTAACCACTACCAAATTAGCGCCAAACGTAATCCCTTACAGATCAATGTATAACACAACCTTGGTATCAACAACATCAACGAGTTTTGTGGATATACCTGAAACTTCCTTAGAAATAATATTGGCAAGGAGAAGCAATTTGATAATAATGTTTAATGCTGAAGCTTGGGTGGATGGAGCTGGAGACTCGCTTTTTTGTTCGAGCTTTAGTTGATTCTACTGTTGCTAATCCAAATGGCGGATCGCAAATATTATTTACAACAGCTGGTGAATCGCAGCATGGATCTTACGCGGTAAATTTCTACCTGCAAAATGTTGAAGCGGGAACTTACACTGTAAAGATCCAGTGGAGTGAAATGCTGGGGGCTAATCTTGCACACATGGCTGATAGAACGCTAAATGTAATAGCTTTACCTGCATGACTGATAATCTCTTTTTTTTTAAAAAAAATCTACATTTTTTATGAATTAATTAAGATAAATAAGTTTATCTGTTACAAAAATAAAAAAATGGGGATTATGCGGGTGACATCACAACAAAATATAGATGTGAAATAATCCCATAGTTTTTGTTGGAAGTTGTGTACCACAAATCATACAAAAAAAATGGAAATGTTGATAATAAAAATGAGAAGGGCAACCAGAACATTTAGTATAAAGCCAAAATAGAACAAAATCTTTAAGTTTTTTTTTACCTGTCTAAAGGATAAAATCAAAAATGAAAGTCATTGCGACCCCATATCTGATATGAAAAGTGATTGCCCAGATTCAATTCGCTCCATAATAACATTAAAATCGATTTTAGCTACTTCTTGTACCTCAACATTTTCGTCTTTCTTTCCAACAAAGATTAATCTAAATCGAAGCTCATTTTTCTTCTCTATTCCATAAGTTGACATATCACTAATGGGATCTTTTGAACAACTCTTTAAAACATTATTTTGCATTTTCAATATTTCTCCTTAAAAAAACATCTTGAGTATAATACTGTTATAAAAGTAGATAAGATATACGTCTACAAAGTAAGCTCATGTCTTACGTTTCGTTCATATAATTCAAAATAATATCATAATTCATTAATTATTTTATATTTTTTATACATAAAAAATAAATTTAATAAAAAAAATATTTTTTTTGTATAATTTAATAATAAGAATTTTAACAAAATATAAAAATAAAGGATTATTTCAAGATTTTTTTGACACTCAGGAATACAAACAAATATCTGAAAAACATTAAACCTAAAAGTTCAATGACACGCAATCATCTTTTTACAAGCATTTAAAAGGTTTATTAATGACTAATAAATGACTTATAATCACAGAATTAATGGAGTAAAACAAAATGATAACAGAAGTTATAGTTTGGTTTGGACTAATAATAGGATTATTTTTAGGTGCCATGGTTTTATTTGGCCTATTTTTCACAGTAAAAGAATGGGAAAAAACAGCCATAATGAGATTTGGCAGAATTACTAAAATAATTGGACCAGGACTGCACACAAAGGTTCCCCTAATTGACAACACTATACCCGTAGATTTGAGAACTAGAACTGTAGATCTTCGCCGACAATCAGCAATCACAAAAGATAACATCTCAGTTGTAATTGACGCTGTTGTATTTATGAAAATTGAAGACCCAAAAAAATTAATTCTAGAAATCGGAGCAGGACAATTCCAGGACGCGGTAGCCAAATATGCACAATCCTCAATTCGAGATATTGTAGGCAAATACACATTATGATGCATTATTGAAATATCGAGAGTCGAATATACACTGAAATAAAATCGATACTCTAACAAACAAATGGGGAATAGACGTAGCTAATGCTGAAATTCAGGATATTAATTTGCCCTCGGACATGCAACGAGCATTTGCGGTCCAAGCAGAAGCACAACGAGAAGCAAAAGCAGTCATAATCACAGCAGAAGCAGAAGCTAAAGCAGCAGAAAACTACAACGTTGCATCTGAAAAACTTTCAAAAAGTAAGTACGGCTTTCAGCTTAGAAGCTTGCAAACATTAGCAGACGTAAGCAAAGATCAAAGCAACACTATCATATTTGCGTTGCCAACTGAGACCTTGACAAAAATGGGTATTGAAGGCATAGCAGCTGCTTCATCAATAAACAGTAGTGCTGCGAGAGGAAGAGTAAAAAGATAAACATATTAGTAGGTAAAAGAAGTGGCCAGAACTGAAGCAAAAGTTTTCCGAGCTGAAGATGGACTAATCATTTTTGAAACAGAAATTGGCAAAGAATTTAGAGTTCAAATTCCAAAAAATGTAAGACATAACATAACCACAAATGGCAAAGTAAGAATAACCATTGAAAAAATATAACAAATAAAATTCCCTCTTTTTTTGCGTTTCACAGTTTTCATCAACCATGTAATGTGCACCTACTTGCAGACCATACTCAAAACAGTTGCTATTGACGGTTCAGTTGGTGTTGGATTAAAAGTTAATTTCCTTCCTTCTTGTACTACTCAAACTTACAGTCCAATTAATTTTTAGTATGGACATATAAAAAAAGGGAAAGAATTGCGGGTGATATGAAAAACATCGCCAATTCATAACCGAGCTACCTCACCGCGTAACAAAATAGTATACAAGAGCATCAACAAAAACAGTTTTTTTAAAAAAAAATGAAAGAAATTTTGTATAAAAACAGGATTTCTTCAGAGTTATTATCAGCATAATTAAGCCATTGGCATCATTTCAAAAACTTCAAGACTCGCATCAGGTATCAAATAATGCGGATGATCAACAAGTAAAGCTTTTAAAGCTTCCCAATCATCAGCTTGCACAACAGAATAACCAGTAACTTCCATTTTTGTATGAACCAAATCATCTTTAGTAAAACGCATACCATTAACCAATGGTGTTCCACCTTCAACAAGAGATTTTCCAAGTTTCTCAAACCAAGCAAGCCAAGGTTCCATTCCTTTCTTTTTCTCTTCTTCACTAACATTCATTTGCTCTTCAGCCGATACAGGTCCCATATATAAAATCATATATTTCTTCAAACAATCACCTCTAAATCTTTCTAAGAATTTCTAAAATCAAAATTTATTCCTTAAGAAAAAAGCATAGTTGCTTATCCTACACTCGAGGAATAAAATTGACTAAACAAATATCTATAATAACTATAGTATAACGCCTTTATAATCTTTTTTTTCAGCCATACGCCTATAAAAAATTTTCATACTTTCAAAAAACCTCTTTTAACCTTTTTTAGTGGTTACAATACATACTTTAAGTTTTTAATCAAAGTAAGCAATTCAAGTTACCAAACTTTTATTTTGAGTCAAAACATATCATATATCTAGGAATTAGCATTGATTAATACAAAATCAAGAATGAAAAGTAACAGAATGACAAAAATTCTACATGAATTAATAAGAAATTCTAGCAGAAGTGATCACGAAATAGCTAAAGTTGTAGGAGTATCACAACCCACAGTCACCCGACTAAGGAACCAACTTGAAAAAGAAGGCACAATACGAGAGTATACAATAATACCAGATCTAACCAAAATGGGCTATTCAATTATGGCCATTTTTTGTATAAAATATAAGGCCCATAAAAAAGAACAAGTAAAACTAATGAGTACAGCAGCAGTGACGAATCAAAGTTCTGTCTTGTTTGCTAGCAGAGCGCAAGGAATGGGGAAAAACGCGATTTCAATTTCTTTGTTTAGAGATTACAAGGAATATGCTGATTACATTAATAATCTTGGGAGTAAATGGGATGATGTTGTTGAAGAATGGAGCTCTATGTTGGTGGATCTGAAAGGTCAAATTTTAAAACCTTTTTCACTTCGATACTTAGTAGAAAAATCAAAAAAAATCTGGATGAAAAAACAAGAAAAAAGGTACTACTTAGTTTATTCACTGCTCAGTAATAGTATTCCACAAAAAATATTACAAAATCCTACAAAAGTCATTGCAATTACATTAAAAAAACCTAATTGAATTGAAAAAAGTTGATAACCTAAAAATGATTCTAAAGATAAAAACATTGAAAGCAAGCCTGAAATGAATAGAAAAAGAGTAAGATATTTCCTTTTTTGAGCCAATAATCTAATCATTTGATGACTCTCTTTCTTTGTAGTATCAGCGATAAGATTATCCACATCAATAGTCTTGCATACTATTTCTTTATAGGGTTTCTTTCTTTTTTTTCTCAAAACACTTCATCAAGGTTTTATGTTCATACTAAGTTTTATTGATTATTTAATTTGAATTTTTTGTCAGTTATTAAAATCTTCGTTTGTTGTCAGATTCATGATTCCTGCTAATATCTGAATTATCCCTACGAAAAAGAAAAAATAAACAATTAGGTTTGCTAAATCGGGTGATAATCCTGGAAACACAAGTATTCTGCTACCAATGGAATAGGCGCCATAAATTGCTAAACCACCTAAACCTATGCTTATTCCACCAAACGCAATTTGTATTCTATTATGACCAACCATACGAATATAGTAAATTAATAATGCAATAATACCCAACTCCAAACCCAATATTAGAACCGAAGGGTCAATAAACAAAAGTAGAAATACAGATGTAGCCAGTCCAACTATGGGCATTATGGGGTAAAATGGTGTTTTGAAAGGTCTTTTGAGATGTGGCGCTATTTTTCTAAGTTTGATAACTGATAAATTAACAATAGAGAATCCAATTATAAAACCCAGATTCACAGCGTAAACTACAAAATTTACAAGTCCAGATGCTGCAAAGATTAAAATGAAGAGTGCACCAACAATCACTGCTATATGAGGAGTACAAAATTTTCTGTGAATTTTGCTTAAACTTTTTGGTAAATAGCCATCTCGACTCATTGCATATAAAACTCTGGATTGCGCCATTATAGCTTCGTTGGTTGCAGCTAAACCTGCAATAGCTAAACCTATAGTAATCAACACACCTCCTATAGGGCCTAGAGCAATTTCAGCAGCATATGCTATTGGAGATGATTGTTGACCCAAAACGTCAGGATGAACAATATTTACCGCCACAAAAACTACGCTCGTGTACAAAGCAATTAATGTCACAGCTGAAAGAATGATTGCCAGTGGTATGTTTTTTCCAGGATTTTTTACTTCTGCCTGAGCTGCAGCTACAGCTTCAGCTCCCAAATATAATTCAAATAAATATGCAGTAGCTGAAAAAATACCAATTAATCCAAGTGGAGAAGATGTGATAGGGATTTCAGATCCTTGAGTATAGGACCAACTCCCTATAACAAATAAGGCTATTAAAACAAGAACTATAATAGTTATAATGCTCTCTGCGGTTGCAGTTGTTTTAGTTCCCCGAATATTAATGAATGCAAAAAGTATTACAATAATAACTGCTGTTAGAGGAATGTTAAGATCTGGAAATAGATAAGCTACTACATATGCAAAACCTATTGAGGAAAGTGCTGCATAAAACAAGTTGCTTAACCATTCAAACCAACCAGTAAGAAACCCTAAAAAGCCTCCAAAAGCTACCTTTGTGAAGGTATATTCTCCACCTGCTAATGGAATAGCAGTCCCAAGTTCAGCATAACTAAACATTGTGAACATGCTTATTATTCCACCTATGAGAACAATTGGCACTATTGAGTAACCAGCTAGACTTGCCGCATGTCCAATAATAACAAAATTAGCTGCACTTAAGGTTCCACCTATACCCAACATTGTCGTACGAAATAAGCCAAGTTCTCTTTTTAGGTGAGTGTTGGTCATTATTGGTATCTCGTTTTATTTTTCATAGAAGAGTAATAGTCCGCTTATTGTTGATAATATTCCAAAAGTTGTTAAGATCCAAAGATAGAAACCAATTTCTCCAGAAGATAGACCTAAAATAGTTTGAAGATCGAAAAAATCATCAAATAGAATATAACCAAAACAAGCAGATAAACCTCCTATTGATACTTGAATCAAACCTATTGTTTTTAAAACAATTTTTTTTATGATCATTTTTTCACCTATCCAAAACAAGAATTATTCCAGCCACTATATCTAGAACTCCAAAGGTTACAAACATTAAAGTTAGAAGTGATGATGTGAATACATCTGTTAAGATAATTGGATCCATTAGGTTAAAAAAAATTAAGAGAACTAAGCCTACTATTATTAAACTATTAACTATTAGGAATCCACCAATAGCTATACTTAATCTTGTTATCTTACGCATACGACTCACTTGATTAAATCATAGTTTTAGCGAAGATAATGAATAATAATTTTGCAGGTTAGATTTAACATATTCGATTATCTTTTTTTTAAACATTTTTTAAAAAAAACCTAACTAGTAAAAAATAAAAGCACAAGACAAAATAACAATATATAGTTCTCAAACTCCATATATTCTACGTAGAACAGATATATAAAACACCAAATTAATATATATCAATAAAGATAAGAGGTAATTAAAAAACAATGTTATCAAGAAATTGTGATGGTTGTTCACAGCTAAAAACATGTAAAAATAGATTTATAAAAGTAAAAAAAGGTGAAAAAGTCTATTGCCCAGATGGAACTGTAAATCTTGTAGATAAGGAAAATGAGTTCCTAATCAGAGATCAAATTTTAACCATCAAAAATTAATAAAAATAATTGAAAAAATAGACGATTATGTTTTAATTAAAACTCAAACAATAAATTGTTTTAACATAACAAGAACGAGAAAACACAAATTTCTTTAAGAAAAGAAGATGTGGTAGATTTCAAAGACTCTATTTTATATAGAGTACTCCTATTGATGGAGCAACTAATTGTTTTTTCGCAACCAGATAAAAAATCCTGAAAGTAGGGTAATTGTTGTCGCAGATTAAAAATGTGATTAACAAATTATTTTTTGCTAGAAAATAATTAATTTTTGGAGTAAAAGGTTCAGAAGTGGTAGTAAAGTTCCAAGTTATAGGATTATCAAAAATGTTTACCGATATAGTATAGGAGGTAGCTGGTTTTAGTGGTTGTGCAGGATAATATCTTGTTTCGTATGTTAGTGGACCAGTAGCATAACTGGTTATATAATCAAATGTTTCATCAGGGATTGTATACAAATCGGTTAATGATGCTGAGGCTATGGTATCAACGGTTATAACGGTATCAAGGGGAATGTTTGTAGAGTTAGGTGATGGACCTAAATTGATAGACATTTGATTGAATAGTATGGTATTTTGAGAGGGTGTTGAATAAGCAGTTTGGGTTAAACTAACGAAGAAAAATATAACAGAAAAAGAGATAACAAAGATTAGAATTAAAATGAAGAATAATCGTTTATTCTTGAAAGATCGCATTAGTTAATATCCATAGTTTTTTGATAATATATTTATTTGTGGTTTCAAAAAGTAAGTTTTTCTTTTTAATCTCAGATTTAAAATGATAGATAGCAAATTTTCAGATTTTTTGAAAAATAATAAAATAAAAGAAAGGACTATTGGAGATTACAGCTTTTATTTGTATAAAAAATCTAAAGTAAATAAGTTTTTAATTTGTTTCAATTTCACATTGCATGGATTAGATTAAGCCAGCTATGTGTTAAATCTAAGTTTTTTTATTCGGAATTAAGTTCTAACTGTGATTCCTTAATTATTTTAATTAAATAATTCATGTTCTCTTTAAGATTGTTAATCTGATTTTTTGAAATTGCCAATTTTTTTTCGAAAGACTTAATTTTTGCTTTTAATTGAACTATTTCATCGGATTCATCCGAAACATCAATATCTTTAGAATTAATTTTTTTTTCAAACGTAAGTGATTTTTGTTTTAATATTTTTTCTTTAACGGTTTTTCTCCATATAGAAAGAGCTGAAAAAAAATAAGTAATAATTCCTGCTGTGATTAAAAAGTAGGAAATTGGATCAAATAAAGATAATCTGTTCAGAATCCACCAATCTACAGATCCTTGAAGCATTCCTTTATCGTATTCTGTCAAACCATTTAGACCTAACATATACTCTAATCCATCAATTCTACCTGTTACATACCATTGTAGAAGGAATCCTGAAAATAGCAAAACTGAAGCTAAAATGAATAATCCTGTAAAGGCAGTTAAGTTCATTCGCATATTTGTCATTTTCAATTGATGTGGTATAAAAAATATCTGAATTAATAATATCTTAGAAATAAAGTAAATATCTAAAAAAGTGTTTATGGCGCGGGGTGAGGGATTTGAACCCTCGCGGCCCAAAGGACCACAGACTTAGCAGGCCTGCCCCCTGCCAGGCTAGGGCAACCCCGCAAAGAGAGCCCAATGTGTTATCAGAATAGAATTATGATATTTTTATTCTTTATCTTTGGAAAAAACGATAACTGGATTTTTTATTTTTATTGAATAAGTTTTTTATGTTTTTAAAAGGATATAATGTTATTGTGGAGGAGATTTGAATAATTAATGAAGATATTATTGAAATTGGTTGTGTTCTTCATTTCTTTTCAAAGATTAATGTTGCAGTAGTTAAACTTTCAACATCACTTTCAGTTGGGGATTGTATTCTGGTAAAGGGTCCTGAAACTGACTTTGAACAAATTGTAGAGTCAATGCAAATCGATTATAAAAAATTAAAAAAAGCTGAAAAAGGACAAAGCATTGGATTAAAAATGATCAATCATGCTAGAGAAAAAGATGTAATATACAAAAAACTATAATACAATATTGGTTTTTTTTGTTTAGGTTTAACTTGTTTGAAATTTATTTTTATTCAATCGAGTAGTTTAAATTTCAGAAAGGTTTTAGTTTTTCTAAAACTGTTAAGTGAAATAATCCAATGAAAAAATTAGTTTATGCTTATTGCAAACGGAGTAAATCTTAGTCTTGCCTTCTTCAAAAATGAATTTGTTAATCTTTATTATTGCGATTTCTATCGCTTTTCTTTTTTTTGCAGATATACTAGGAATTTACATTCCTTACGCCTCACGATATATAGCTATTATTATCGCTATTGGGCTTTACGCTTTATTTGATAAAATTAGAGGGAGAGTAAAACCCACAACATTATAAGAGTTTTTATCGCAGTTATTTTTATAGTTGCTAAATAGTAAAATATTTTCTAAAAAAGAATTCCATCCAATTTTATTAGAGCTTAATTCTATCTACTTCACATTCAACTAAATAAATATTAGTAAAACCCCATTCGTAACCTTCTATTTATTTAAACCTAAATCATCTAATATTTGACTTAAATATCGGGCGATGTAACACTATTTCTATAGACCTAAAAAGTTGGTATCCAAATAAAGTACCCGCAAAATAAGTAGGCCACAAAATCACTGGCCAGTTACCTGTAGGATAAACCCACAAACCAGTAGATATAGCAAATAATTCCATTAGAACACAAGTAGTCAGTCCGCCTACTCCAACAAAAACTTGTTCAACAAGTTCCTTTTTTCCAAAATTTTTATGACGTAATAACAGCATTACAACCCAAGAAGATATGAAACCAAAAAAAACTATATACCAACTCGAATTGAAATTAAATACAAGTTCCATATCGGTCAACTTAAAGTATTAAGTTATAAAAATATTGCTCAGATTATTCTCTTTTTTTCGAAGTATCTTTTTAAATGGTATAGAAAAAAGAATTAAAAAAAGCTATTTAAACCTACTATTAAACATAAATAAGTCAATATGGACACTTATCGAAGTTCGGTTGTTAGGAGCGAATATTTATAATAAATAGCAAAAACAAATCTTCAAATTCTAAGGAGTTTTGTTATGCGAAACCAAATCATATTAACTCTATCTTTGAAATCGAAAAAAAATGTTTTCCAGGTGTAATTGGATATTCAAAAAATCAGCTAACGTATCTATTATCCCAACCAAGTAATGTATGTCTAATAGAAACTAAAGGAAAAGTTGTTAGGGGATTTTTGATAATAAATTATAAAAAAAATAGTTTACTTGGAAGAGTAGTAACAATTGATGTTGATCCTGCTTTTCAAAATCAAGGAATTGGACTAAAATTGTTGAAAAGTGGGGAATCTCATATGAAACAACATGGCATGCACTGGTCTCAACTAGAAGTATCTGAAAATAACAAAGCAGCTATAAAACTTTATCAGAAAGCAGGATACGTATTCAAAGAAAAAATTGAAGATTACTACGAATCTAACCAACAGACGCCCAATGATGCTATAAGAATGATTAAGACTTTTTGAAAAAATAATGTAGATATTATTTTTTCCAGATTCCTAGAAAATAAATAAAAACCTTCTAAAAATCAGGACTACCTATTTTAACAGATAGAATATTGATTATGTTGAATCATTTTTTTTAATCTTATCAGGCAAAGTATCCCAAGTTTTTTCAAATAACTCTGGAGACATTAAATCCAAAGTTGATATTTTCTGTCTGAAGGCATCTCTTGCACAGGGATCTTTTAAATGCGCATGATAAACGGCTATTATCAAAGACATTGTCATCGCATTTGAGATTGGTTTTCTTGCAATAGAAGTTAATTCTTTAGTTATAGAAATTAAATCTTGATAGATGAGTTCTGGAAGTTTAATTGTTTGTACCATTGGAATATCCTTCTTAAATATGGATTATACCATACAGCTATTTGATCTTTAAGCTGAAAACTAATTTAAGATTGAAAAACCTACTAAAATAAAACTTAAGATAACCAAAAAAAAATAAATATCCGATAGAAAACATCTAAAGTCTTGCGTCCAATATTAGAGTCGATTTATTTGAGAAAAATAAATGATCACATTCTAAGTGTCAAAATTGGTTTTACCAATATTTTTTTAATCAAACTCTTAGAGGGTTATCTTCTAGTCGATACGAGTTATAATACATAAATATGATCAATTTTTAAGACAACTCGAATCAGAGAAAATTGATCTAAAAGAAATTTCTTATGTAATTCTAACGCACCATCATAATGATCATGCTGGGTTTGCGAAAAGACTTCTGTTAGACTCTCAATGCAAGATTGATTATTCATAATAATGCAATACCATTTCTTAAAAAAGGAATCCACGATAATAGAGGAACCCATTGGAACAGATGGCTTCAACAGATGCTTAAGCCTTTCTCAAAAAAATTAACGCACAAGTATCCTGGAGTAGAAGTACGAAAAGAAGACATTATTCTTCAAGGTGATTGTTCGAAAAAATTTTTTGGTTTAGGTTTTGATGGAAAAATAATATACACACCTGGACATTCGTCAGATTCAATAGCAATAATTTTTCCAGATGGAAACGCGATTGTTGGTGATCTTGCAATGAATTTTTTTAATCTTGGAGAAACAAAATATAAGCCGTTTTTTATCCACAATATAAATGAAATTTTTGAAAGTTGGAAAAAACTCATCAGATTAGGAGCACAAACCATCCACCCTGCTCACGGAAAATCTTTCAATGTAGAGAAATTATCTAAGAATTTATGAGAAATATGAAAAAGAGATAAAATAGACTATTTTAAGAATCTGTTTCAGAAAAGTTTTATATCTTATCACTTTTTCTAAAAAATTTTATTCAAAAAGAAAATGGTTTGTTTAATCTTTTTTTGATTTAGTATTAAATACATCAACTAATCCAGTACCAGTCTTAATTAATGCAGGCAACCCCACCAGATCAGTAGTAATAAAGAGAATTCTAACAAGCAATGCAAAAGCTAAAGCGTTGGGTTCAAGTGCACCTATGCTAGTTAAAAGAAAGACATATGCAGCTTCTTGAAGACCTAGTCCAGCAAAAGTCACAGGAACATACATAAAAACTGCAGTCAAAGGACCCATAAAAAGTAAATCAATGAAAGAAGGTTGACTCATATTAACTGAATTTGATAAAAGAAAAATACCAACTGTAAAAATAAAGATTGAAGATATAATTAACAATGAAGTTTTCTTTATAGATTTTTTTAACAAACTTTGATCTTTATTAAAAATTTCCAATACTGGTTCTAATTTTCTAAATAGTTTTCCTATATATGGAATATTTGAAAGCTTCTTAATTAAACTGGGCATATAATTTGTCCAAACTAATACAGTGAGTCCAACACCTCCTATTAGAAGTAAAATAATCCCAAATAGCAGGGCATTGGCTAAAGAAGGATCCATAATATCTGGAGGTATTCTATTTAGAAAATAAATTAAAGAGACGGCGGAAAAAATGGCTTTTATAAAAAAATTTACAGCGCCCATTGCCATCACACTCATCAAACCTTTTTCCATAGATACCTGTTTTAATTCATGGAGAAGAACAGAAGTGGCAAAATAGCCTGATTTTGCAGGAGTTATATCACTTAATAATTGACCTCCGTAACTAGCAGAAACTGAAGAAGAAAGCGGAATGTTTACGCCAACCGATTTCAAAGTTGTGTGTAATGCAAGACCTACAGTTAATGAAGAAAAAACAAAAAAAAGAATAGAAGAAACAAACAAAGGCACATCAATTAAAGCAAAAACTTCAAGAGTGTCCCCAAAATTTACACCTTGAAACAATAAAAACAAGACTACGATGCTGATGGTTACTTGCAAAAGTAAAATAAGGATACGTTTAATTGACAGTTCAAATACCACCAGTAAATCGAATTAGTCCAAATACAATAATGGGAGGATATTTATCTTTTAAGAGTCGGAAAAAAGAATCTTGTGCAAATTAACTTCAAAAGCTGCAGCAGGATTCTCAAGATTCCAATTTTCCAGCACCTCGGGATTAATCTCCCCTAAAACTCCAACTTCTTTTTTTTCAACAATTACTTTACCAACTCTACCGTCAATAAAACTAGGATGAGTAGTCTGTTCAAGTGTCCAATCAACACCCAATTCATAAAAAAAGAAGATAGAACTGATTTGATTTCTGTAAAACCAGCGGTAGGGTGAGTTGTAATTCCTGCTAACCAATATTCATCTCGAGTTGAAGTTTCAGAGTATTTATCAAATAAAGTCACTATACCAAGTTCAAAGATTTTTTGGGGAAATTCTACTGATTGATTACTACTTAGAAATTCTATTAAGCTTGGGAGTAACCAATTTCTTAAACAAGCCATAGTTACTATTTTTGGATTAACAAGCTCTACAACTTTTTGTCTCTCAAGATTCATTTTGTCAAAAAGGTTTTCTAGACTAGTTAGAGTATAATTCAAAGTTTCCTGATAACCTAAACCAACCATTAATTCACGTGAAGCATCTTTTAAGCGTTGATCAGGCAACATTGAACCGGTTGTTGGAAGATCCCTCCAGATAGGTTCAATGTTATTGTAACCATATGCTACTGCAACATCCTCAATTAAATCAATTTGATGCATAACATCAACTCGATAGCAAGGGATAATCACAGCTACTGAGTCTTTGTTAATTTCTTTGATTCCCAATCCAGCTATTAGGAGCAAATCTGCTATTTTTTCTGCTGAAAGATCAAGACCAAGTATCTTTTTTGAATACTCAACATCCAATCTAATAATTCTGCTCTTAAAAACTGGAGTAATAATGTTCTTAAAATTATAGAATTTATCTTCAGGATAATTCACAGAAGCTGAATAAGCTTTGCCACCTCTATCAATTATGGCTAAAGTGACAAGGTTAAGAGTATTAATTGTTGTTTGATACATAGTACCTGTAACTTCAATGAGTAAATTTTTTGTTTTTTCAGTTACTCTACCTAAATCATTTGAATTAATTATCGGTGGAAAAGATAACACCTTTTTTTTCGAATCCAATAAAAGAGGATAAACGTCATTTTTCTTTACTATATGTCCATACTCCAACCCTTTTGGGTGTTTTTCTAAAATCTCATATAAAGTCATATTTTCTTCAAACCCAAGCGGAACAAAACTATACTCTGTGGGATCAACTGCAACATAATTTAATGGAGCAGAAATTTGATCAAAATCGTAAAGTCCAATTGATGTTTTTTGTCTACTTCGACCATAAGTTTGATCCAGCTTGTCTTGGAGGTGCATAAAACCCCGAATAATGTTATCGGTTAAAGTCAACTTCTTTTATAACTGAACACCCAATATAGGGCCTTATGTTTTTAAGATCTGGAGATACATTAATTTCAATTATGGTATTATTAACAAAATAATCTCTTGCACCTTTCTCAATTTTCAAATAGCTTCTTAAGCCTCGGGCTAATCCTTCAACACTCCATAAGTCTGGTCGATTAGTATCTTTTATTTCAATACTAACAATGTTATCTTGTTTGTTGAAATTTTTTACTTCACTTTTGACATATGATAATATTTCATCTAAACATTCTATATCGTCATTTAATTCAATTCCAAGTAATGTTTCCAATTCAGAATAATTCACTTCGATAGTTGGCATTTAAATAACCTCTTTTTTCCTTAACCAATCAAGTTTCTGACTAAAAATATCACGAATATCAGTAATTCCTGAACGCATCATAAATAATCTGTCTATACCCAAACCCCAAGCAATAACTGGGACTTTAACATCTAAAGGACCAGTTACTTCGGGTCTAAATATACCTGAACCACCAAACTCAATCCACCCATATCCTTTTTTATATGCACTCAACTCAACACTCGGTTCGGTAAACGGAAAATAATCAGGTTTAAACCGTATCTTGTCAGCTCCAGCTACTTCAATAGCAAATCTCGCTAAAACGCCAAGCAGATCTCTTAAAGTGAGTTTTTCGTCAACAACAATCCCTTCAACTTGATTAAATTCACTAAGATGTGTCTTATCAACCACTTCTGGTCTATAGCATCTTGCAATTGAAAAAAACTTGGAGGGAACATCAAAGTGTTTTTTTTGAAGAGTTCTAGCACTTAAACAAGTACCATGTCCACGAAGTATCAAACGTTTTGCTTCAATTCTAGAATATTTGTAATCCCAACCGATTGATCCAGTTTTCCACCCATTTTCATGAGTTGCTTCCACATTTTCAAGAGTTTGAGCATAATCGGTTAAATCACCAAATTTAGGATCCTTAACTTGATATATACCAAAAATTTCACGGGCGGGATGATCTTGTGGAGTGTAGAGAGCATCGAAGTTAAAAAAAGAAAGCTCAACAGTAGAACCAGTCATTTCTTTAAAGCCCAAAGTTACTAGCTTACTTCTCACTTCTTCAAGAAAGCGCAAATAGGGATGTTTTTTCCCAGACCAAGTCTTTCCAACTGGTGCTTTAATATTATATTTTTGAAGTTTAATTTTTCTCCATTTTCCGGTTATAATCAAATTTGGAGTAAGTTGAGTAACCTTGTCCAAAACTACTTTGGCTTCTTTAACAGCTTTAATTCCTAAATCAGTAATTTCGAATATCCGATATGTTTTCTCTTCAGTAATCAATAGTTTTCTTTTTCTCAACATATCAACAGCAGTTTGAAGATCTTTGTTTATTGAATCAAGAAATACTTGTTTTTTCTCGTGCAAATAGCAAAGTAGTTTTTCGTCTTTTTGCTCTAGTACAGGTTTTTTAGGTTCTGATAAATGTAGTAATCGATTCTTTGAATCAAAAAAGCACCATTTTTTTCTAATAATCCAACCTAACGCTATTTTTTCAAATTGTTCAGATAAACCTGAAGTTGAATAAGCTTTATCTAATTTTGCTGTGCCACCTAAACCAATTACTGAGTTTAGAAGGTTTCTTTCGGGTAAACCCTTTTTTGCGTGCAGATTGCCTTCAGAACTTAAAGTAACTACTGTGCGGGGTTCTGCGAAAATATTAACATATTTTTTTTCCTTTAGAGTTAGCCCTGCACGCATAACAGCAGAATCTGACAATGAAGATTCTTGGATTAGTTTCAAAATTGAAACTTTTCCTCCTGATTTTCTTAATAAAGAGAGTAATGTAAGTTCTTGAACCTAAAATCCACCATGATCCTGTTCCTTCATATTCTCGATAGAGTTTTGCTATTTTAGTTCTAATCCCGCTAATAAAAGCATGTTGATAGTCAAATATCTTAAATGATCAATGAATAAAAAATATGCAAAAACCATAGTTTTTTAATATTTATCAGGTTCATCAGTTAATTAATAAATAAAATAAAGAACAAATTAAAAAGTATCTAATGAAAACATCAGAAAATTAAGTAAAGTTAGAATAAAAATGGTTTGGAACTTTTTTTTATGTAAAGTAAACAACGAATTAGAAACTAAATTATCCAAAAAGTTATAATTAAAAAAAATATAGTAGTAACAGTGATATTATTTGAGAATGGCGACAAGAACCTTTAGGATAAACCCAGAATATGACAAAATCTTAAATAAGGAAGCAGAAAAACATGGATTAAGCGTAAGTGCACTATTAAACCAAATAATACGCCAATACGTAGTAATCACAAGATTCGCTGAAAAAAATCCTTCAATCACCCTGTCTACCAACACCTTTGCTCCAGTATTAGACTCTACATTAGATGAAGAATTAGCCAAAGCAGCAGAAAAAACAGGCTCAATAATCCCAGAAGAAGCACTACTACTCCAAGGAAAAAGACTAGACCTTGACACAGTGCTTTGGCTATTAGACATCAATCTTGGTAGGTATGGTAATTGGTTTGAATACAACCATAGTTTAATGAATGGTAAAGAAAGAATCCATCTATCCCATCAGCTTAATCATAAATGGAGTATATTTCTAGAAAAATATCTATCAAGCATGTTCCAATCCATACTAGATATGAAACCAGAAATAGAAAGAAGAGAAAACTCTGTCACATTATATATCCCCAGAAGAACAAACCTAAATCACCTCTTAAACAAATAAAAATAAACTTACTTCAAGTACTAAAGAATCAATCTATTTTTAAAAAAAGTAGTTAGCACAGGTTTATTTTCGGTTTATAACCCAGCCATCGGATTCATACTTTACAATATTAACTGCTTTTTTATGAATATTTAGTTGATTTGAGTCAATTTTTTCAAAATTATTGTTTTGGATAAAATTTAGTTCTTCAGCTAAAAGATTTGATATCGCTAGAGAGGCAAAATCTTTTTTTGTTACTTTTATTAATTCACAAACAAAATCAAGGGCTAAATTAAGTCTTATATCAAAATCCACGTTACTATTTATATTAGCCAAAAACACCAAATCTCATAGGATATTATCCTTTTAAAAACTGTTTGTTCATGATTTAAAGTTGATGTGTACAATGTAGGTCATTATCTTACATTGAAAACAGTCAGTTTATTTACTTTTTATAACGGTACTATAATCAAGACTATTTTGGTTAGGAGATAGATTGAAAACTGCGAAACAATGTTTTGCTAAACAATTATTCACGAAATACTAAAACTTTAACTTCAATAAAAAAGCAAGAAAAAAGGTTTAGATTTAGATTGTTTTTTGTGGGGAAAAACCTGAAGATGTTGAAGTCAAAAAAGTTGATGAAATCGATTTTATCTACCTATTTTTTTAGACAATATATGGAATTAAACCTAATAATTGGTTAATAAAAATGAGTTTATAATTAAGGAGGAGGTGAAAAATTGGATAAGTTTGAGGAGACAATGCAGATGATGTCAAGTATGACAGAAAACCAAAAAAATGAAGGCAATTGGCGAGCTAAAACCTCTTTGCATTTGTGGAGGGTGTCCTTCCTATAATGATTGTGCAAAAGAAAAAAGGGAATTTGTTTCCTGTACTGTAGGTGCAAGTCAAACATGCATCAAGGAGGCAGAGGTTTGTATATGTGGGAGTTGTCCGGTGACACCGAAAATGGGGCTTAAAAACCAATACTTCTGTACACATGGATCAGAGAAAGAACTAAGAGGACTATAAGAATAGGCTTTTGATTTTATTTTTAAGGATTTAATAAAGCTTTTTTAATATCCTTAAAATTGTTCTTTTTTATTTTTTTTATTAACTTTGATTTTTTCATGAAAACTAACCATAGTATCCACTAATTTTGGAGACCAGAAGTGAAAAACATCCATTCACTTTGTCAATTGGAGGCCATAATCACCTTGTAAAATATGAGCCTGCAGAATCACCAAGTGAAATGTTCGGTTCAAATAGCAATAGGTGTGGTCCTATTTGGTTTCCAGCAAACTTTTTGATAATCGAGTCGTTAAAAAATTTTACGGGTATCTTGGAGACAGTTATACGCTTGATTTTCCAACATACTCGGTGTAAAAAATACTCTTGAAGAAAATTAAAAGGCATTTGAAGTGTCTAATCGATATTTTTTCCCAAATAAACAAGAAAATAAACCTGTTTATACTGATCAAAAACTGTTTAATTCATATCCTAATTGGAATCATAATCTTTTATTTATGAATATTTTTGCGGCAACACAGTTAGAGATTTAGGGGCTAGCCATCAAACAGGATGGATAGTTTTGTGGCAAAGCTAAAACATTAATTAAATCAATAATAATTAATTGATAATGAAATAATTTTTGATCTAGCTAAATATATTCGAAATTTAGGTGCATAAAAACAGTTGAATGCAAGATTTAAAGTTAAAAAAACCAAGATAATTTGTACTATTGGCCCTGCAAGTCTCACAAAGAATACTATAAAAAGAATGCACAGGAAAGGAATGAACGGTGTTAGATAAATACCGCTTATGGAAACATTGACCAATACCAGCAGATTATCGATAATACCAGGGATACGGCAAATATTCCAATCATATTAGACATAAAGGGACCCGAAATCAGGTTAAAAGTTAAAGAGAAAATACAGATCAAGAAGGGAGACAAGATAGAGGTCGGCTTTAGTGATGAAGAGATTAATTGTATCACGATTTCACGATCCTAATGAGAGTCTCTGATAGCATATACATTGACAATGGTAAAATTAGAACCCAAGTTATTGAGAAGAATAATCGAAAGTTGCTTTTAGCAGTAATGAATGATGGAGAAATAAGTAATGGCAAAGGAGCTAATATTCCTAATAAACATCTTTTGGTTTCCACTCTTTCCGAGAAAGACAAAGAGATGGTCGATTTTGCAAATAAAAATAATGTTGAATTTATTGCACTTTCTTTCACAAGAAATGCAGAAGATATACAAAATCTAAAATGCCTACCTAAAACTTTCAGAAGTGGGGTTATTGCAAAAATTGAGAATTTTGAAGGTTTGAAAAATGTAAGGAAATTTTAGCTAACGCAGATGGGATTATGGTAGCGAGAGGTGACTTAGGTGTTGAAATTGAACCTGAACGAGTTCCACTAATCCAGAAGAGGATAATCAAGATGTGTAATCAAGAAGGTAAAATCGTTGTTACTGCGACTGAAATGCTAGAATCCATGATTTATCAACCAATCCCAACTAGAGCAGAAGTCAGCGACATAAGCCAATGCTATATTGGATGGAACTGATGCAATAATGCTTTCAGGAGAAACGTCTGTGGGAGATCATCCAATAAGAAGCGGTTTCCATGATGTCTAGAATTGCTAAAGAAACTGACCCTGCCGTAAAAAATCAAGTTGAAGACAGCAAGTTTATTAATACTTCAGACACAATCAGCAAGGCAATTCAAAGGCTTTGCCAAAGTATGCCTGTGGACAAGATTGTTACGTTAACCAGGTCTGGTTATACAGCTCGCATGATTTCTAGATTGAAAGTTTCACCTCAAATAATTGCGGTTACCTCAGAAGGGAAAATTAAAAAAACAACTCGAGTTGGTCTACAATGTTTATCCAATCCAACTAGATTATAAACAAAGAGAAAAGATAGAATATTGGCTATTGCAAGCAAACTTCGTTATACTAATTTGTTATCGGATAATAATATTGTAATATTTACAGCAGCTTCCAGAACTTTTGAATCCCATGCTAGTAACCTCATAGAAATACATAAAATTGAAGATCTTTTGAAAACACAAAAAATCTAAACCAATTAATCTAGAAATTAAACAATTTAACCAAATAGAGTGAAGAAAAAATTGAAACTGTTTTATCATGTGTGCTAAAAATCCGGATAAAAAAAACAAAGATAAGATTAGCGAAAAGAATTAGAGAGACTAACAAGAAGAATTTAACGATAGCTCCTCAATTATAATATCCAGATTAAAGCAAGAGATTCTTATTTCTTCATTGTTT
>CAWKCH010000006.1:0-109286 GCA_963848105.1 Candidatus Bathyarchaeota archaeon | reverse complement strand
TCAAGTTTAATTCGTGATTCAGCAGGAAATCCTGAAAAAATTATCTTTTCGACAAGAGACATCACTGAACTCAAAGAGGCAGAACAACGCATCAGTTAAGTCAACAGAAATATGAAACTATCGCAGAGAGTAGTGAGTATGGGATATATCAGATTGATTTTTCTGGTTCCGTTATTTATTTGAATGATTCTTTCGCAAAGATGTGGGGCTACAATCCTAAAGCGATTTTAGGTAAGAACTTTTTGGTCTTGTTGAGTGAGAATAGTTTTTCTGAAGCAACCGAAGTGGTTAAAAAGGCTTTTTCAGGCAAATCAATAAAAGGCGAGTTAATGGGTAAACATAAGTTGGGACACGAATTTCCAATTTCTTTTAGGGTTGTTCCAAACTCATGGAACACGACAAACAAGTCGGAATAACAGGGTTTGAGACAAGCAGACGTAACAGAACGCAAAAAAGCTGAGAATGCTTTGAATGGTGCTTTTGATGAGTTGTCGGTGGTTAATGAGAAGTTGGGTGTTGTTGGCCAGATGACTCGCCATGATGTTCGAAATAAGCTTGGTGTTATAAACAATTATGTTTATTTGGCGAAGAAAAAAACTGCAAACAAAGACATTTTAGGGTACTTAGATAAAATTGAGTTGGCTTCTAAGGGTACGGTTGAGATTTTTGAGTTTTCTAAGCTTTATGAGCAGTTGGGTGTTGAGGCGCTTGGGTTGGTTGATGTTGGTGTGTGTGTTGATAAGGCGTTTTTGCTTCTTGGTGATGTTGGGGGTGTTGTGGTTGTTAATGAGTGTAGGGGTGTTGAGGTTGTGGCGGATTCGTTGTTGCAGCAGTTGTTTTATAATTTGATGCATAATTCTTTGGTTCACGGCGAGCATGTTAATCGCATAAAGGTTAGTTTTGTGAAAGATAAGGGTGGTTTGAGGTTGGTTTATGAGGATGATGGTGTTGGTATACCGGAGGCTTTGAAGGGGAAGGTTTTCTTGAAGGGTTATGGTAAAGGAACTGGTCTTGGTCTTTTTATGATTGTGAAGATGTGTGGTGTTTATGGTTGGTCTGTTAGGGAGGTTGGTGTTCCTGGTGAAGGTGTTAGGTTTGAGATAGTTGTTCCAATTAAATAATTCTAAAAAAATCGTGTTCCCTTAGATACATGCCTAATTAATAAAGTGTTGAATTTGTGCTTTATTACTGATAAGTCTTGAATTAACCCGCCTTCTGCTCAATTAGACAGGTTCTTATTAAACAGTAATTAAAAACTTATCATCGTATTCGTAGATCTGATTTTTAAAATTTGAAAATAAAAAAAGAAACTTCATAATTAACTATATTAGTAATTCATAAACTCAAAATAGAAACTTGACTATTATTGAAATTTGGGATACCAATTGGATGAAAATGATGGGCCATCTGTTCTTGTTTTTTTAGGAATTGTGAGTGTTTTAGTTGGTTTTCTTGTTGGTGGCTGGTTTTGGATCAATGTTGCATATTTTGGAATAGGTTTAGTAATTTCTGGTATAATTTACAAACTTGCTGATAGAGATCTTACTGAAGGAGCATTTTTTTCTGCATTATTGTTTGGTTTTTTTGGAGCGGTACTATGGATTGTCGTGGATACAAGCCGAGATGGAAATAGATTTAATTCAAACAGATACACTAATCCTCAAACGTATTACAAGCGAGTTGCTCAGGGAGGTTTCAAATGTCAAAATTGCATGTGGTTTGGGAAACAAGGATGTCCACGTTCTGAAACTCTGATAAATGCAGCACCCTGTACTCAATTTAGTAACTATTGAAAAAGAAAAACGTTCTAAAATAATGGCATCAATACGATCAAAGGACACAAAACCCGAACTAATGCTTAGAAAAGCCTTATGGAAAAAAAACCTTAGGTATAGAATCCATTATGGAAAAGAAAAAATAGATATTGCATTTCCTACTAAGAAGTTAGCAATTTTTGTAGATGGATGTTTTTGGCATGGTGCCTAATCATTCACATATTCCAAAAAGCTAATAAAAATTATTGGGTTCCAAAACTCAGGAAAAATCTCACAAAGGGATCTTCCTGAAAAATGAACGATTAACAAATCAAGGTTGGGAAATAATAAGAGTTCTGGGGACATGAATTGAAATATGTTGATAAGATTGTTCAAAAAATATTATTAATTCTTAAAACATGATTATCTCTATCTAATTATTATTAAAATTTGAGGCTTACATTTTTGAACTCGAAAAGAGTTTGAATTTGAATGAATTAAAAACAGTCTAACTTATATGTAGACGTTCTATATCGGAGTGTCCAATTAAGCATTTTAGGAAAAATAACTAAAAATCTGGAATTAATAAAACAGGTAAAAAGCGACAATACTGTAAGGTTAAATTGATAGTTTAATATTAAAAAAAGTAATGCAAATTGATATAGTCAAACTATAAAAATCTATATTTTGCGCTGATTCAATTATCGATTTTTCGTTAATGTAAGCCAGGTTCCTGTTTGTTCATTTTACTTATGTAAATTCTCACCGCGGAATCAAGAATTTTTCTCTCTTCTTCAGAATAGCATGAAATATCAACCGTTTGAAGATCACGATCAGCAGCCTTGTTGAAAGAATACTCATGGTTTTCCAAAATTTTTCCAATTTTATCGTCACTTGTCTCCCAACGCGACGTGTAACCATCGACTCCTTTCTCATTTTTACATCTTTTGGCAAATATTCAGATAATTGTTTGTTAGCCTCCATCATAACTCTCAAATAACCAATCCTCGCGTTGTCACTTTGAGCATGTAAACAGTGAAAACTGGCTTCACGATAAATGTAATTAAACCGATTTTTAATGCTAAAAACTAAATATTTACTGTCACTAAAATTGCAGTATTGACCTATCCAATCTTCTATATGTTTAAAGTGATAGTAGGCTCCACTTTTTGAGATACTAAATTTCTTAGTTAAATATTTGACAATTTCAGTTTTATTGTAGCCTTCTCCTATCTTCTTTAGCAAATCAAGCCTTAATTCAACTGTTTTCATTAATGATCATTATCCCGATTTTCAAAATCTTTTTGATTCATCAACCAACGTAAGCAAAACCATCAAGCAATCCTCCACTCTATTTGGCTAACTCCAAAACACGCTGAGCATTAGGATAGTTCAGGATACCCTTTAGCCTGAATTAACCAAGTTTTGCGCCATTTTTATGAAGATGATGTAAACTCCACTGTTCAACAACCATGCCAAATCGTTTATTCCATTCCAATTTTTCACTTAATTATTTTTGCTCTTTAATACTGGTTTGAGTTTAATCTTCTCATTAGTTAATTCTGGTCTTCAAATTCGAGTTTCCGTCTTGGCCTAAGATTACGTTCAATAACTATTTTATTGATATTTATAGGCTGCTCGAGTTAAACTAAAGTTAACTTTTTGGCGTGCTGAAAGCTACTAGAGAAGCCATGTAAGATTCAACCGCTCGACAAGTAGAACCATATAATTGTTTAGAAACTTTTTAAATCGTCATAGAGCTCTGAGTTAACTCTAATCCCTTTTACAACCCTGTTTTCTCCTTTCCACTCCTTTTTGATATAGTCGGAAAAGTTAACATTTGTTGAACTGCCTTTAGATTTGCCGATTTTTCGGTTGTTGTTTTTCTTCGTTTCTTTGAGCCTCCTTAATAATTGGACGAATAGTGAGTTTTCCATTTACTTCCATTGTTACTGCTTGTATTCTTCCATTTTCTTCTTCTAACAGATCCACCCAAGATTTGGGAAGAAAGACTGCGAAGCCATTTCCAATTCGACATAATTTTCGTTTGATCCCCACTTTAAAGTCATCCTCATGTTATAACAAAGTTTAATTATTATTAGAACAGTTATTGTCTTGAAATAGTTAATTTTAGACAAAAATTGTCTGATAAAAAAACATCAATAAATAAAAAGGGACAAAAATTGGAGTTGTGAAAAATAAAAATTGCTTAGTAAATCAATGAAAAAATATGTAAAAAGCTTTCCTGAGAGTGTAGGCTATACTAATGATGTAAAATCAAAATACAATAATAGATTATTGGTATACGCTACTGAAGGATTGAAGGATTTAACGTTAATTGCGGAAAAAGCACCCGAAGAGCTTCAGAGTACTATATTTACTGAAAAATATTTGAAATTGTTTTTTAGAGCTATTTTTAATATGCCTGCATATCTTGAAAAGAGAAAAAAAGATGAAATATACAAAATTCCTCCAAAAATTTCTGATACACGTTGCAGAATGCTAAAATCATGCAATTTAGCTCTTTCAGAAATTGGCCAAAGGGGAAATGCCGTAGCTTTGGCCCCGCATGCTTGGGAAATAATTAAGGAATTACCGTCCTCAAACCAAGATTATATTTATGGATCTAACGCAATTCAAGCGATTCAGATTCGTAGGGTTATCTCGGATTAAAAAAAAGTGATGATCTTTTAGATCACGCAAAAATGAGGTAATTGTATAGGATTTTGTTCTGAATGAAAAGTTTAAAGAAAGAAAAGTCCACATGGGAAAAAAGAGAAAGTTCCACGTGGAAAACATCACAATAAAACATTAACCAAAACTACTGTTAGTCTTTATCTCACCAGGAATTTGGTTGAAAGAGCGAGAAATCGTCGTTTAAATCTTAGTAGAGTCACAGAACAGGCTTTTTCAGTATTTTGGATTATTTAGAACCCAAAAACAAGCTTAGCTCTTTGTTTCTTGGTAAAAATTCTTTTTCGGTAAAGGAAAGTTGAGTGGACGGGACGGGATTTGAACCCGCGGCCTCCACGATGCCAACGTGGCGATCATACCAGGCTGATCTACCCGCCCATTAAATCGTGTTATTAAATTCTAACCCGTGATATTAACCTATAAGCATTTCTTTCTGTGATTTATCTAATATTTTTTCATGTGTATTTTTGTTGTACATGTATACAAAATGAATTTGTACTACAGAAGCTTTATTGAGAGTATTTTAAAAGTTTTAATTGTGATTCTTTTGACCGAAGGTAAACGATCTTTTGTGACTTTGCTCGCAAGTTATGGTCGTAAAATGAAGCATGTTGATGACCTTTGGAAATGGTATGATTTTTCTGAAAAAACTGGAATTGCAAGTTTTTAATTTTATTCAGTTTTTTTGTTTCGTCCTGAGAATCGAAAAGTGATATATTGTTGGATATGAAAACAAAAGATATCTGCAAGAATTCACTAATCACCTATGGTTAATCCGAAAAGATTGCAGATCAGCTCTAGAAATTTTTAATTTTTCCAGAAATAAGTGTGGGTAACTCTAATAGCCCTATTTGCTACCTATTATAGACCTTATCTGGACTAAAGTTATATACCCGAATATAATAAGGTGGAACTTACATGAAATCTTCCTTAGCGCTCACTAAACTAAAAACAATACTACTAATTGACGTTTTAATAGTGGCTGGAGCCGCTGGAGTTTATTTTTATTTGCAAGCAGAGGGTCTAATTGTTGGAGCTCCTAAACAAGCCGAATTCATATTAAACAGCCTCACAATCAATCCACTTGAAGCCGAAGTTTTCGAACCTGTTCTTGTCACCGTAAATGTAACTAACATTGGTGACACTAAAGGGGAGTACTTGGCAAACCTTACGATTAATAATGAGATAGAGCAATCCCAGACAGTTCTAGTTCTAGGTCAAAACTTTACAACAGTAGAGTTTACAGTAATCAAAGAGACTGAAGGAACATTCACTGTTGAAGTAGGTGATCTATCTGGCTCAATAATTTTTAACACTCTACCACCAACAGCAAGCAAAATTACCTTATCCAAGTTTTCCGTCAGTCCATACGAAGCTTGGTCAAACGAAACAATGACAGCAAAGGTTACTGCCACAAATCAAGGATCAGAACCAGAAACTCTATCAGTGAGACTTATGCACGATAATTCGTTTTTAGAACGCAGAGTAATCGAGTTGGACGCAAAAGAAAGTATGACCGCGGAATTCATATTTAACGCAACAACTGAAGGAACCCATACTGTTAACCTGAACGCTTTATCTAAAAAGTATACAGTCGTTCCCACTGGTTACCACACACTCATGATTGGGTATTCAGGTGGTGGATCAGACCTCTTGCCTTTTACACTAAATGGAGAAAAAGTAAACATGCCATATAGCGCTCTTTTGCCAGTAGGCGAATACACAATTACGACACCAACTCCTTTTACTACTGAAACCGCTGTGTTCGAATTTGATTACTGGAGCAATGACGACAAAAGCACAACAACAAAAATAAACCTGCAAAACCGCATGGGATTCGTCGCAACATACGACCTCATTAGCGGATACTCATCCTGTCCTTCGCTGTTTTATTGGAACGGAACCGACTATGTTTATGTAACTGAAGTTTCAAACGCAGGATGGCTTGGATACATCGACTACATCGATGAAAACGGCGAAATCGTATTCGGTGGCGGCAACCCATGGGACACAATCAAACTAGACTCAAACCAATTAACAACGAGGAGCACAGACAGCGGCGATTATTATGATGTGCTTCTTTTTCAGAAGTGGGATGAAATCTTCTACTTGGATGCAGCTTACATGGTAGTTGTTGATCATCCATCAGATGTAGATGTCTATTCAACTATGGTTAATTATGTGAATCCGATTTTTCCAGATGAAATCTACACAGTCAGCAAAAACAATTTAAAAATTCCCATTTCTGCTTTCAATGAAAAAGGTGAAGATGTTCTACCTCAAATCACTAAACTTGATGGAACTTTCACATCTGGCAGCAACGGGCTGATCAGCCCATCCTGGGATGATATTTCATTAAATCAGTTAACTCTGAACTTAGGTGATTTATCTGATGCAAAGGAAATTAAGCTTGTAATCAACGGGATGATTGACTGGGGTTCACCTGAACATTATTATGATTGGATAGACGGTTTTAAGGCTGCATTTACCGAAGGACTCGTGGAAAATGGTACTCAGATTTACCCACCACCTTACATGGAGATTATGGATATCAATGGGAATTGGATACTAGTACCAACAGATCGACAGATACCAACTCCTTCCGATTATGTTCCCAGAAGTTTCGCTGTGGACTTAACTGGACTCTTTCACAGAAGACGTGAGTGAGTATCAAATCAGGATTAATAATTTCTTCAACGTAACGTTTGACTACATTGGAGTCGATACCACTTCACAAGAGGATATTAACGTTCTGAGGATTGAAGCTGACGCTACTTTACACCAAGAATTCGCTGGCCCCTTGATCTGCTTCAGGTGACTTTACAAGGTATGGTGATGTGACGCAATTGATTCTTGAGGGGGATGATATGTTCGTGATTGGTATGCAAGGTGATCAGGTTTCTCTGCAGTTTCCTACTGCCGACCTACCACTTCTTGAAGATGGTTTGGAGCGGGACTTCTTCGTTTTTGTGGCTTGCTGGTTTAAGGATCCTCCTGGGAATTGGGGTTATGGGTTTGATTTTACTGTGGATCCTTTGCCTTTCCAAGGTATGAGTGGTTTTCCGTATCCGGACACAGAAAGCTATCCGTATAACGATGTACATTTACAGTTTCTCCGAGAATATAATACTAGAGTAATCACGGTTCCAAGCCAATCTACAATCAATTGAATCTTCCCTGCCTATATGGGCAATGGTTGGTCATAATGATAATAGCTGTTGTTGACGGAACTATTCTAGTTCACTTTAAGAAACGTAGAATTATAGTGTTCACTTCACTATTTTGTGTAATAAAATCTCTTGTTTATCCCGCTTTGGAAGAAAGCCAAGAATTCACAAAGGTTAGGTGGTTAATCTTTAAATGTTACAGGTTCTATTTCTATTTCTAAAAAACTTGAGATTTCAATTATGTCAGTGGCATTTATGATTCCAAAGCAACATAATGAGTTTTTCTACGTTTTCTCAATTGGATTAGTTATCCACACTAAAATATATTTTCCATGCCTTTGCTAAGGTGAAATAACAATAAGTATGGAACTTATAGGTGAAATACTAAAGTTAACGGTACTTGCGGGGTTAACGCTAGCGGGAATACTGGTTATCCATATATGGAAAAAAGGTCTAGCGAATAAGGTAACCTACCTTAGATTTTTTACACAAGTAATAGCTATGATTGCAGTTTTCTACATGTTTACCTATCCAGTATGGCAACTTATTGTGTTAATCGTCATTTTGGTTTTGCCTCTCTTTTTGGGAAGGTTCTTTTGCGGTTGGCTTTGTCCGTTCGGATTATACATGGATGCAATTACTCTTATTCGAAAAGTTTTCAAAGTACGTTACCGGATCCTTCCAGATAAACTCAATAAGTTCTTGCATAACTTCAGGTATGTATTGTTACTTTTCTTTTTGATTGTTCCTTTAATTTTGGCTCTAATGGATCCGCCTCAATCTTTGGATTTAACTATCCTTTTGGCTTTACTTTTATCGGGTCCTTTTGAACCTCTGAGAATTCTGCTTAGTCCTATTATACCGTTGATTGTCCCTTGGGAGGGACCACTAGTAATTAGCGGATTGAATTTCAGTTATCCCTACGTTCAAGAAGTTATAATTTACTCTGAGATTGTTTTTAGCGAAATGTTCGTCACGATTACTGCTTTAATTTTCGTGGGGTTAACGATTGTAGGTTCATTCTTTGTTAGACGAGTTTGGTGCCGGTTCTGTCCTACAGGAGTATCGCTTGCCGTAGTAAATAGGTTTAAAGGCTTTAAATGGGCTCCTCTACTTCATCTAGATAAGGACGAAGAGAAATGCCCTAAATGTGGGATTTGCAAAAGAGTTTGTCCAGTGCAGGTTACCGAAGTGTACGAACAGAAGGGAGGAAAAATAGAAACTTCAATGTGTATGCTGTGCACTAGATGCGTTGAAATGTGTCCTTATGAGGATTGTTTGAAAGTTAAAATGGGTGGAAAAACCGTTTTCAAGTCTCGAAACTGGTTAGAACCATCAACTATTGAGTGATAGGTCAGATATGAAAAAAAATCAATGAATTAAATTGCTTATTTTTTAAAATATAAAGTTATGAGCCAATGAATACTCTTTTTTTCCGATATGTAAGACTTAAATGTTCACAAATTGTATTATTTGTTTTATACCTATCAAACTGAGCTCCATACCATGTTAGCTGAAACTTTGGGTCCATTTACATACCTTGAAGCTTTAACTATTGGATTATTATACGGAACTATATTTTGTACCTCTGAATGTTTACCTATTATTGCAAGTTACATTGCTGGTACTGGTGCTGGATTTCGAAAAGGAGTTGTGATTACTCTAATTTATAATTCGGGTCGAATAGTATCATATGCTCTAATTGGAGGATTATTTGGACTTATTGGAGGTTCAGTTAGTTTTCTTCTAGATGATGTAGCTTTTGCAAGTTTTAGAGTTTATTCAGCTTATGTTATAGGAATAATCACTATTCTAATAGGTATTCATATTTTGTTAAAAAATAGAAAAAATTCTATTTGCTCAAAAGATTGCGAATCTATTGATGAATGGAAAATTGGTCGCTTAGATATCAGAGCTTTCTCTCTAGGCTTAAGTCGAGGTCTTTTTATTTGTCCACCTTTATTTGCGTTACTGGTTTACTCAATACCTTTTGGTACACCTTTTGATAGCTTGGCTTTGGCTGTTTTGTTTGGTTTAGGAACTTCTATATCTCCAATGCTAGTACTTGGTGGAATAACCGGATGGTTACTAAATAAAGCTCCATTATTTAGAAAATGGCTTTCAATAATCGGATCAGGAACACTTATTGTTCTTGGATTAGGAACAATTTTGCTAACAATATTAACTCCAAATTAATATGGTGAATAATTAATGTTAATGAAAATACTTGGAACTCTGATGCAATCAGAAGTCATTGAAGTATGTGAAGAAAAAAGTGAAGATATTAATGTCCCAGGATGCATGTTATGTCTTAAATGCCTAGACATGTGTCTTTATGAAGATTGCTTGAAAATAAAAATGGCTGGTAAAACAGTCCTAAAATCGAGAAACTGGTTCGAACCCTCAGAAAGCGAGTGAATAGTAAAGATGAAAAAACAAATCAAACAAAAAAAATACGTGCCTGAAATATCAAAAAAAGAAATCGAAGAATTAAACAATTCAATAAAAACCTCTTCTCAAAAAATAGTTGCAGAAACTATAGATAGAATGAAGAAAACCGATAAAAACCGTCCACAAGCAATGGCCTATTTTGATGAAATGGCAGATCTTTTTAATAAAAGAAAAAAAGAAATAATTGCAGCAAAGCAATCTGGACAGAAAGTTATCGGGTATCTTTGTTTATTTGCTCCCATTGAGCTTATTTTAGCAGCTGATGCGATTCCAGTTCGCGTTAATTCTGGTTGGTATGATGCAGCCAAGATTGGCGATAGAGTAGTGCCAGTTGAAGTTTGTCCCGTAATTAGGTCTACAATTGGAGCTAAAATGGTTAATTTGTCGCCTTTTCTGGAAAATAGTGATGCAATTATTAGTGTATTAACATGTGATGGAATGACTAAACTTGGGGAAATATTAGGTGATTATCAAACTATTTGGCAGATGACTGTTCCACGTGTAAAAGATTCTGATCAAGCATTACATATTGGATTGAAGAAATAAAAGCAGTTAAAAAACAAATTGAAAAATTAACAGGAAATAAAATTACCAGAAAAAAACTTAGACACGCAATAGAGCTCACGCAAAAAGCAACTAAGGCGTTTAGAAGACTTCAAGACCTACGAAAAGGTAACCCCGTAATTATGGGAAGGGATGCTATGCTTGCAATCCAAATGTACATGTGGGATGACGTAGAACGTTGGACAGAAAAGACAAATAAATTATGTGATGAGCTTGAAAAAAGAGTGAAAGATAAAATATGGTCAACATCACCAGACACGCCAAGAGTTATGATAACTGGTACACCAATGTTTTGGCCAGATAACTGGAAAGTTCCAAGCTTAGTGGAAGAATCAAATCCACAAGGGGTTATTGTAGCTGACGAATTATGTTCAAGTGAAAGAATCCTTAACGATCCAGTAGGAGTAGATGAATGGTCAATGAATGATATGCTAAACGCTATAGGTGAACGCTATTTGATGGCCTCTACTTGCCCTTGTTTTAGTTCAAGTGATGGAAACGAAGATAGAATAAATTGGCTAATCACAAAAGTAAAGGACTATAACATTAATGGTGTTATTTACTATGTTATCCGAGGCTGCATGTCTTATGCAATGGAATACACTCGAGTTAAGAAAGTTCTTGATAGTATCAATATTCCAGTATACTACCTGGATACAGAATACACCCGAGAAGATGTGGGACAAATGAAAACAAGAGTAGAAGCATTCCTAGAAATGCTCACAGAACGAATGGAATTTTAATAGGCAGTAATAACATGACTAAAACAATAGGTTTAGACTTAGGAACTCAAACCATTAAAGTCGTAGTATTAAATGATAATACAGTTTATCTCGCGAAAAGATATTCTCTGGGTTTGATCCTTCCAAAGCAGCAAAAACCGTTATTGAAACTGCTCTAAAAACTGCAAACTCGTCAATAAATGATATTGAGCATACAACAGCAACTGGTGCAGGTGTTCAGATGGCCTCAAATATTGACAGTAAGATAAGTATGATGAGTGCAGACGCAAAAGCAGGTATTCATCTTTTCCCAAAAGCAAGAACAATAATAGATGTAGGCGCAGAAGAAGCTCGAGCAATGAAATGTGACGATAACGGAATAATGGTTGATTTTGTTGTTAATGAAAGATGTGCTGCAGGTGCAGGAGCTTTTATTGAGGCAATGGCACGTGCAATTGAAGTAAAAATGGAAGATATGGGTCCTCTTTCACTTAAAGCCAAACGTGCAAGCCCAATTAATGCATCATGTGTTATTTTCGGGGAATCAGATGTAGTTACTCTTATTCATCGTCAAGAATCAAAACCTGAGATTGCAAGAGCTGTATTTGACGCAATGGCTGATCGAGTATCTTCAATGGTGCATAGACTTGGAGTAAATCCAGAAGTAGTTCTTATTGGAGGGGTTGCAAAAGATGTTGGCTTCATCGCTTCTTTAAAAAGAAAATTAGACATTGATATCTCAATACCTGAATTTCCAGAATTTGCTGGCGCTTTAGGAGCTGCTTTAATGGCCACTAAACGTGCAAGGAGAAATAGAAAATGACAAAACCACAAAATAAAGAGCCTGTTGAATATTGGCGATGGAAAGAATATCAACGAGTTATAAGCGATAAATCCTGGAACAACAAAGACATAATAACTGCAGGGGTTGATGTTGGCTCTGTTGGATCAAAAGCAGCCATACTAATTGATGGAGAAGTTTATTCTTGGGGTATTACTAGAACCGGGTCAAACAGTCCCGAAAGTGCAAGAAAAGCTCTGGATTGGGCTATTAAAGGAACTGATTTACGACTTGAAGATTTAAAATATGTTGTTGGAACCGGATATGGAAGAGTTAATGTTCCAATGGCTAATAAAGCAATAACCGAAATAGCTTGTCATGCAAAAGGAGCAAACTACATATGGGGTCCAAAAGTTCGAACAGTATTGGATGTTGGTGGTCAAGATATTAAAGCAATTCACTGTGATGAAACAGGTAGAGTAACCTCCTTTTTGATGAATGATAAATGTGCTGCTGGTACTGGTCGAGGAATGGAAATTTTCGCAGATTTATTGCAAATACCTATTGAAGATATTGGTGAAGCTTCAATGAAAATTGACGAAGAACCTCCACCAGTAAGTTGCACTTGTGTGGCTTTTGCAAAAACTGAAGCAGTTGGTCTCTTGCGTAAAGGGTGGTCAAAAGAAAAAGTGCTAGCCGCCTATACACGTGCAATGGCTGTTAGGATGAGTAATCTTGTGAAAAGAGTTGGTCTTGAAAAAGAGTTTGTAATTACAGGAGGCCAATCAAAAAATATTGGCATCGTTAGCAGAGTTGAAAACGTACTAAACGTGAAATGTCTACCTTCTCCCGAATGGAAAACAGGTGGTTTAGATCCTATGATTGCAGGTGCTATTGGAGCAGCATTATTTGGAAAAGCATTATATATAAAAAACCAGAAAAACTAGATTAGATGAGTTGATTTTTATTATCACTTATTATGGTTACACTGACGGTTCAGGAGAATTCTATATTGTTATTGATTCAGTCAAATGTAATGGCTGTGGTAAGTGTATAGAAAAATGTCCTCAATCAGCATTGGAAATTATTACAGAATTCATTGATTTAGAAGATAAAACAGTAGTTGCCGTCAACGAAAAAAACCGAAAAAAAATAAAATACACCTGTTCGGAATGTTTGTATGACGGTAAAACTGCTCCTTGCATTAAAGCCTGTGAACAGAATGCGATTTCGACAATTTGGAAAACAACTTAATCTGCTTAATTTAGTTACTTTTTAGTGGCAGACTTTCATAAAGAGTCACTCGAAAAAGGTTCTGTTATATTTATTCTGGAAATAAGGTTTATTACCTCTAAAAGTAAATCTAGTTTACTATTAATGAAAAGAAATCGTGATTCAAATAACTATCTTTACCCGTAGAAGTGTTGTGCATATTGAGAATACTTATGATTATGGCTTTACATTGATATTATTTGAAAATTCGTTATCTTTATTTATAGTAGACCCTTATGGATAAATTAAAAGCCAGGGATAAGATAATGTCAAAGAAACCACACTCAAGAGACGAAGCTTTGGAAGCTCTAGACTTCATTGTTAATGTTTTAAAAGAACATGAAAATGATCTAGACCGGCTAATTGGAGAACTAGGAACAGTTACTGGACAGTTAGGGGAAACTGGAGAGCTTACATGCAAAGTAGAAAATGTTGAAGAAAAAATTTCTGGTTTACAAGCCGAAATTAGTGGTTTAGTTAATTATTTATCTCAGTCAGAAGATCAAAAACCTGTGTCAATCAAAGAGAATTGTTGTGATGTTCCTAAGCAGCCTATAGTTCAGGGACCTCCTGTAATTCTTCGTTGCAAAAAATGGGATGATTTTCAAACTCTAGCAGGAAAAGCTCAAACATTATCTTTTATGTTTAAGGATGTTGAAAAAACTTTCCAAGCTGACGCTTTAAAGGGTAATCAGATTATTACTTATAGTGGTCCTCTTCCCAGTTATGAATCGCTTTTAAAGATGTGGCTATCTAAGCAATTGGAAGTTTCAGAAAAGCAGATCTTAGAAGGCGTTTTAGCTATAGGCTAATTTATTTTTTTATTTTTGCGCATTATTTTGAATTCAGAATACTTTTATAATTGTATTAAATCTTAAGTCTCATGATATGAGGGTGAGTAAGGTTGAATGCAAAACCTGAATGGCCAATAAAATTTTTCCGTTCTCGAAGCCTTCTCCTTTCTCCTCGATAACGGATTGGCTCTCAGGTCGCCAATAGACAATAACATTCACCCTCAATCAAACCACAAAAGAAGCTAACAACCATGTCAGAAAAAAAAATTGTCCAAAGGAAAGCAAGCGAAGAAATAGCCAAATTTCAAAAAACGATGGAAGAACTAAAACTTCTAAAATATGTTTCACAAGACCTAGAAAATTATCGAAAAATGATAACAATAAAAAAATTCGACTAAACCACCTTAATATATGCTCTTTAATTAGGCCTACACCGAAACACTGAAGTTGTTAAATGTGGTTTATTTTATACTATTGGAAGTTGATAATTATGGTAGTAAAAATAATTGAATTAATTGGAAGCTCACCAGAAGGTTGGCAAACTGCAACTCAAAATGCTATAGATGAAGCTGCAAAAACGATTAACAATATTAAAAGTGTGCACGTAAAAAGATGTACCGCAAAGGTAGAAAATAATAAAATTGTTGAATACAGAGCCGTTGTAAAAATAGCTTTTTCTGTAAAAAGATAGCTAAAAAATTGTAAAATAGCAAATAATTCTTTAATAGAATTTTCCAAAAAACTTCTGTTGACGAACAATACACGTTTTTTATTAACTGTCCTTATAAAATAGTTAATTTAGTATTTTTCAGGTCACTTCTTTATTTTCGTTTAATTGTTTTGCTAAAGCTTCAAAGAATAATTCAATTCTATCTCTTATTCGACCAAAGTCTGCAAGAGCAGTGATTGTTGTAACTGGTGTTTCGGCATTTATTCTAACTCTGGTAGTATTTTCATCAACAACCCAAACTTCAATATTTAATATTGAGCCATATGAAAGCAAACCAGCCTGAGTATTTACTTTTAGTAGATGAGCTTTATTATCAATCTCTTCTAATTTCCAATCTAATGTCGTAATTACTTTGGGAATTCCTTCCCAGACTATACTTAGAGGATAATCAATTTCAACTACATGTTTTTCTTTGCGTAAATAAGCCATTATTATCACTCTTCCTTAAGGTCCCGCTAATTAAACCCTTTCTGGTAATTAAAAAAATATTAAAAATTTATAGAAGATTAAGGAGGGATAAAGAGTGAAGGCAAAGCCCCGATAAGAAGCCTTCATCCTTTTTCCTTAACTCTATCTAAGTCTACATTACTTAAAAGCCGTATTTCTATATCGTAATATATCAGATTCTATATTTTGGATTTAGGGCCTACCTCAATTCAATGAAGAAACTTGTTTATACTTACTTTAAGATTATATTATAAGAGAATATGTCTGTTATTTTTTCAGAAGTAAACCCGTTTTTCTTTTATTAACCATCTGTCAAAAAAAGACAAAATTAAAACCCACTTCATATTATGTTATACTAAAACAGAAGCAAACAATAGGTGCAATGACAATGAAAAAAATTCTCAGTTGGCTTTTAGAAGGAGCCCCCTGGGTTAAATACAAAACCCAAATAGATCTGCTAAACAAGCCTGAAAATAATCCAGAAATACTTTTTTCAAAAAAAGAAATGATAAATCACCCAAAAATCCAAGCTATATTAGAGGAACTAACAAATTGGCCTGGACCAGTCATAGCAAGCCACAAAAGTGCAAATCAATACTTCCATAAACTTTCATTTATTGCAGATATTGGGATAAAAAAAGATGAGCCTCACATTAAAGATATAATTAAAAAAATATTTGAACATCAATCTGAGGAAGGTCTTTTTCAGATTCCAATGAATATTTCTAAACATTATGGGGGAACTGGAGAAACTCAATGGGCTTGGGCAATATGTGATGCTCCAACTATCTTGTATTCATTGGCAAAATTTGGACTTGACAAGGATGAGCAAATCCAAAAAGCTGTAAAACACTTGGTTAATCTGGTTGAAGATAATGGATGGCCTTGCTCAGTGTCAAAAGAGCTGGGAAAATTTAGAGGTCCAGGAAGAAAAAGTGATCCTTGCCCCTATGCAACACTCATTATGCTAAAGTTGATTTCTCAATTTGAGAGTTATAAAAACAGCAAACAAGCACATATTGGAATTGAAAGTCTCTTAAATTTGTGGAATAAAAGTCAAGAACTTCATCCTTATATTTTTTATATGGGAACAGATTTTAGAAAAATCAAAGCACCATTTATCTGGTATGATATTTTACATGTCTTAGATGTGCTATCTCAATTCAGCCAGGTAAAAAATAATTCTGCAATAAAAGAAATGGTAGAAATAGTTAAATCAAAGACAGATTTTGAAGGCAAATATACTCCTGAATCAGTGTGGAGAGCTTGGAAGGAATGGGATTTTGGTCAAAAAAAGAAGCCATCAAAATGGCTTACCTTTTTGGTATTACGAACTCTTAAAAGATTTGAATAAAACAGAAAACAAAAGTAATACTAACAACAATTAGATTAGAATTTAATCCCATACAAATGGAGATATCTCCCTCAAAATTCTTTTTTTCTAATTACCTACTAACGTAACCTAAAGAAACAGCAGGTACTAATAATTCCAATAAAATTGTAAACAATTCTTTTTTGCAATAAATACTTGCATCAAATATATTATCAAAAAATAGTAAGAGTTAAAGACAGTAAGATAAAGTAATTTGAGGCGCTTTGGACATTGAAAGAGTACTTTTTATTTATTGTTAAATACCAGTTCACCGTTCTTCTCATCGACAACAATTACCGAGTCTTTATCAACTTTTTCTTCTAAAATCATTTTTGATAATTCGTTCAATACAGTTCTTTGAATAACACGTTTTATTGGCCTAGCACCAAACTGAGGATCAAAACCGATAGTGGCAATAAATTCCATAGCTTTCTTAGTAATCGTCAATTTGATACTACTCTGTTGAAGCATTTTCTGGATGTTTTTTACTTGAAGTTCAACTATTTTTTGCACTTCCTCCCGCGTCAACGGTTGAAACATGATTATTTCATCGATCCGATTTAGGAATTCTGGTTTAATGCTTTTTCGCAGTAAATCAAAGACCTGTTTTCGTGTTTGATTTAAGATTTCTTCACGGTTTTGTTTATTTAATTTTTCTAGGTTTTCTTGAATTATGTAAGAACCGATGTTTGAGGTCATTATAATTATAGTATTTTTAAAATCCACGCTTCGCCCCTTGTTATCAGTTAGTCTACCATCGTCTAGTACCTGTAGCAATATATTGAAAACATCTGGATGTGCTTTTTCAATCTCGTCGAAAAGTATAACAGAATAAGGTTTTCTTCTAACAGCTTCGGTTAGTTGTCCACTTTCTTCATAACCTATGTACCCTGGAGGTGCACCAATCAGTCTCGAAACAGTATGTCTTTCCTGATATTCAGACATATCAATTCTAACCATGTTATTTTCATTGTTGAATAGAAATTCAGCTAGAGCTTTTGCTAATTCGGTTTTTCCAATCCCTGTAGTGCCTAAGAAGATAAAAGATCCTATTGGTCGTTTGGGATCCTGCAAACCTGCACGGTTTCTCCTAATAGCATCCGATACTGCCCTGATTGCTTCTTCCTGTCCGACAACTCGCATGTGAAGTTCTGTTTCTATGTTAAGCAATTTCTGTTTTTCATTTTGGAGCATTCGACTAACTGGAATATGTGTCCAATGGGAAACTACTTCAGCAATCTCTTCAGCATCTACTTCTTCATTAACCAAAGCTGATTCTTTCTGCAACTCTGACAGTTTTTTCTTTAGAATTTCAATTGTTTTCTCTGCTTCTGGAATTTTACCGTAGCGAATTTCCGCGATCTTTCCAAGATCACCAATGCGGTATGCTCTCTCATCTTCAAATTTAAGTTGTTCGATTTCATTCTTTTTTACCTGAATCTGTTCAACTACATCCTTTTCAGATTTCCACTTAGCTCTCATCTGAGTACGTTCTTCACTAAGGTTCGCAATCTCTTCATTCAACGATTTAAGCAACTTCTCATCTTTCTCTCGCTTAATGGCTTCACGTTCAATCTCTAACTGGCGAATCTTTCGGTCTATTATTTCAAGTTCTTCGGGAGCAGAATTTATTTCAAGTCGAAGTTTAGCAGCTGCCTCATCAATCAAATCGATTGCTTTGTCCGGAAGAAAACGATCGGAAATATATCTCTGTGAAAGTTCAACTGCAGCAATTATTGCTTCATCTTTTATCCTAACGTGATGATATGTTTCATAACGTTCTTTTAAACCTCTAAGAATGGATATAGCATCCAATGTATCTGGTTCATTGACCATAACTGGTTGGAACCGCCTTTCAAGAGCTTTATCTTTTTCAAAATATTTCTGGTACTCTCTTAGAGTAGTGGCACCGATTGCACGCAATTCTCCCCTAGCCAGAGCGGGTTTTAGAATGTTAGCTGCATCCATTGCACCTTCACTGGCACCAGCTCCAACGAGTGTATGAATCTCGTCGATAAATAGTACTATTTCACCCTCAGCTGAAATAACTTCCTTGACAACACTTTTCAATCGCTCTTCAAATTCACCTTTGTATTTTGCACCAGCGATTAGAGCACCCATATCTAGTGAATAAATTTGTTTTGATTTCAGATTCTCTGGTACATCTCCATCTACTATACGGTGAGCAAGCCCCTCCGCGATTGCGGTTTTTCCAACACCTGGCTCTCCGATTAGAACTGGATTATTTTTTGTTCTTCGAGATAGGATTTGAAGAACCCTTCGTATCTCCTCGTCGCGACCAATGACAGGATCAAGTTTTCCCATTCTAGCCCTGTCATTCAGGTTCAACGCATATTTATTCAATGCATTGTAGGTCTCTTCAACAGTTTGAGAATTGACAGTCGCTCCTTTCCGTAATTGTTTGATTGCTATCCTCAAATCCTTTTCAGAGACTCCGTTATTTTTGAGTAATCTTGAAGCAGCATCATTCACAGTTAAGATTCCTAACAATAGATGCTCAATAGAAATGAATTCATCTTTGAATTCTGAAGCTATCTCTAATGCCTTCTGAAGGACTCGATTAGAGTTAGAGGAGAGATATTGTTGTCCGCCGCTGACCTTAGGTAAGAAATCAATTTCCTTATCAAGCGCCTTTGAAAAAACATCAAAGTTTACATTCAATTTCCCCAATAAATAGGGAGCCACATTTTCATCAACCGTCAATATTCCTTTAAATAAATGTAGGGGTTCAACAGATTGGTTCTGCTTTGCCATAGCAATTTCTGTAGCTTTTTGAATAGCTTCTTGTGATTTTATGGTGAAATTGTTCATGTCCATTTGTGATATCCTTCTTTACTGAATATTTTTGAATTTAATTTTGTATGATACTTTACAGTTAACAAATACTTTTCTACTATTATAAAGTAAGCAGTTGAGAAGTAGAATTCATAGTTGCTGATAGTTGCTGGTAGTGTGTGGTGTAGAATTTAGTGCTAATCAACTATTTATGAGCACTTTGTAGTTCTACATTTTTAATTTTTGAGTTTATCAATGGGGTTCAATAGAAAAGTCTAGCTACTGAGATTATTATGTATATAACCAAAGGTTCCTTTTTTGAATATTTTTGGGAAATACTTTTTTGGGTAATTTTTTATATTAACTATCACTTTAGTTAATAGGTGATGTATTACGAATAAATTCCCTTTTGATGATTGTAAAATTCGTTGGTGGAAAGAAGCTAACATTTCAGCCGAGGATAAACAGGCTTTAATTTCTGATCTTAGACACACATCAGACATAATTGAAGCGGCTATGAACTTTACAATAAAAAGAGAGAAAAGAAATCCTGTGGTCAAGTTTTCTATAGGACCTAGAAATATTTTTCGAGCTTATTCTTTGCGTGTTTTTTATACAGGCAAGGCTGGTTGGAGTATTTCCATTAATCGAAAAAAATTTGATGGGGATGGAGTTATTGTTTCTGATGATATTTTGGCGGAACTTGTTTGTAGGAAATGGCAATGGATAATGGTTTTGGATGAAGAAGATTACGGGCCTGTAGAGGAATTATAGTTTTTAAATTTTCAATCTAACTCTAACGTTATGACCTTCACATCTATCAGTTACATCTATCTTTTGCTTAAAGTGATTCTTCAAAGGAAAATCCAAAATTTTTTTTTCCATTCATTTTTGCTACAATTAAGCGAATATAAGCTAAAAAATTGTTGGTTACCACTAGAGAGATACTTGAATTTGAAAAAAAACTGACCTATGTTTCGTTTTTGGATATATTTTGAAGATTGAAATCTTGTTTATATTAACTCTTGCGATATTACACAGTGTGGTAAGCTAACAAAAAACGAATATCAGAAAGAGTTTAATATATGGTACGCAGTAATCTGGCGATAAGAGATGCTGCCACAACTGAAATACTTGAAGGAAAACAAAAATGGGTAAAATATGCACATATTTTGGTTTTAAAAACGGAAAACTAGTTTCAGTATTACAAAGCGTTGATAAAGACGTAAAAAAAGCCGTAGATTGCACATACTATATTACTGAACCCCAAGAAGTGGAAGCCCAAATACAAAAATGGAAAAAAGAGAAAACCCAATAAACAAACCGAATCTCCATATCACAACAACTTGAACCACAAGCCATTAATGGTACATTCACTTGTATTAGTTTTAGTTTTAGGAATGATTTCATTATATAATATTGTTAACAAGTTGCTGATTTCTTATTTTCAAGGAAGATACTAAAGTGTTAAAGCAAACTAGCAAAAAACCAATAGATAATAATAAGAAAAATAAGATTGCTTATATCAGCAGTTATCCTCCACGAGAGTGCGGAATTGCAACCTTCACAAAAAACTTAGTTGTTGCCGCAAACAAACTAAAAACTTTGAGAAAACCCATAATTGTTGCAATGAACGAAGGGGAAACAATCTATAATTATGATAAAAGGGTGAAATGCCAAATCAGAAGAAACACTCCCCAAGACTACACCAATGCAGCTGATTTTGTCAATTCATCCAAAGCTAATTTGGTTAATCTGCAACACGAATTTGGACTATTTGGAGGAGATTGGGGAGAACACATTAACATTTTTCTTGAGAAAATTCAAAAACCAGTAGTTACCACCCTCCATACCCTCTCACCTAGTTTTATACCTAAAGCTCAAAGTGTACTAAATCAAATCGTACATCACAGCCAAAAAATAGTAACTATGACCAATACTGCCACAAAAATCCTTACAGAATACAATGTTCCTAGAAACAAAATCGAGATTATCCAACACGGCTGCCCTGATGTTCCATTTGTTGAAAGCAACAAAATTAAACCCACATTATTTGGTTTAAAAGGAAAAATTGTTCTATCAACTTTTGGACTCTTAAGCAGAGGAAAAGGCATAGAATACGCCATTAAAGCACTCCCAGAAGTCGTAAAAAAATACCCAGAAATTATCTATCTTGTGATCGGAGAAACCCATCCAGAGGTAAGAAAATATGAAGGAGAAAAATACCGCAAAAAACTAATCAAACTAGTTGATGATCTAAACCTTTTGGAACATGTCAAGTTTCACAACCGTTTCTTGTTAACAAGAGAACTAATCAAGTACCTCCAAGCAACTGATATCTACATCACTCCATACATAGAAAAAAACCAAATCAGCAGCGGCACCCTAGTTTATGCAATGGGAACAGGCAAAGCAATAATAGCCACACCCTACCTTCACGCCCAAGAAGCCCTAGGGCAAGGTCGAGGACTACTTTGTAAACTCAAAGATTACAAATCCATAACAGATCGCATTTTTCAACTCTTAGAAGACGAAAAACTCAGAAGAAAAATACAAAAAAAAGTTTATAAATACAGCAGAGATTTCACCTGGTCCTCAGTCGCAAAAAAATACGCAGACCTCTACAGGAGAATATTAAACACTTGAAAAAGAAATCACTCCAACTACCCCCAATAAAACTAGACTACATGAAAGCCATAACAGATGAAACTGGGATTTTTCAGCATGCAAAGTTTTCCACACCAAACAGAAAAGAAGGCTACAGCATAGACGACAATGCTCGCGCCTTGATTGTGTGCGCAAAATACAACCAATTAAACAAAAACTCAAAAATAACAAAACTCGCAAACACATACCTAAGTTTTCTACACCACATGCAAATGAAAAACGGTCAACTACACAACTTCTTGGGTTATGATCGTAGATTTCTTGACATGGTAGGCTCTGATGATAGCTTGGGTCGAACACTTTGGGCGTTAGGCCATGTTATCAACTCCAATCTTGACGAAGAAAAAAAGTTACTCGCCAAAGAAATCTTCAAAAAAGCGTTTCCCCACGCTATTAAATCAACCTCACCTAGAACTAAAGCCTTCGCCATCTTGGGCCTCGGCCAATATCAAAGCGCACACCCAAATAAAAATACTCTATCTATGAAGATAAATAAACTATCTAAACAACTACTAAACCTTTACAACAAAACTGCCTCTTCTAACTGGTCCTGGTTTGAATCATACATCACATATTGTAACGCCAAACTTCCACAAGCCCTATTTGAAGCCTACAAACACACAAAAAATAAAACATATCTCCAAGTAGCTGAAAACTCTTTTAATTTCACCCTAAAAATCCAAATGAACAACAACGTGTTCACACCAATAGGCAATAATGGCTGGTACAAAAAAGGTGAACCAAAGGCAATGTATGACCAGCAGTCAGTAGAAGCCTACTGCATGACCAAAACCGCACTAACTGCATTTGAGATAACACAAAATACCCGATATAAAACAGCAGCCCAAACAAGTTTCCAGTGGTATCATGGAAAAAATATACAAAACCTAAAAGTATATGATCCCAAAACAGGAAGCTGCTATGATGGAATAACCCCCAAAGGATTAAACCTAAATCAGGGTGCAGAATCCACAGTCACCTATCTTCTTGCCCGCCTAAACATAGAAACTATAATCAACTAACACCTGTTTCCAAGTTATTCCCTTACAATTAATGAAGCATAAAGTTATTCGACCATCAAACCATTAAAGTAAAGACAGGTTTTTCGGATTCACTTTAATAGTTGAAAGTGAGTCATAGTACCAAAAGAGCTGAAAACCCACATGTTACTAGTTAAAAATATGATGTTAACAAAAGTTATCACAGCAAAACCAAACACGACTGTGAAAGAAACCATTAAAACCCTATATGAAAAACACATAGGGTGTACAGTTATCATTGATGACAATAACAAGGTTGTAGGAATCTTCACCGAAAGAGACGCTATTAGACTTGTGGCTGAAAACATTCAATTAAACCAACCCATAGAAAATGTCATGACAAAAAACGTAATCACCCTTCAAGAAGATTTCTCAATAAATGAGGTAAGAAAAATAATATCAGCCCATAAAGTCAGACACTTACCAGTATTGAACAAACAAGGGGAACTTGCAGGTTTACTATCTGTAAGAGGTTTACTGGACCAATTCTTTGGAATAAATTCTCAAAATTGCTAATTGGAAATAAACATAATGAAACGTTTTCATGGCAATCCAATTCTTAAACCAATTCCCAAACATGCATGGGAATCAAAACTAGTATTCAACGCAGCCGCAATCTACCTGAACAACAATATTCACATTTTATACCGAGCAATGGGAAACGACGGAATCTCTCGAATAGGATACGCAAGATCCTCAGATGGGTTTCAAATAGATGAAAGACTACCAAACCCAGTTTTTGAACCAAACCAAGAAATTGAGAAAAACGGATGTGAAGATCCGAGATTAACACTTATCGACAACGAGTTATTTATGACTTACACAGCCTTAACTGAACGCGATCACTGGCAACTCTATCAAATAGCTTTAACATCAATAAAAGCCAGCGATTTTATCACCAAAAACTGGAACTGGAAAGAACGAGTTTTACCTTTCAGAGGTATCAGAAATAAAGATGCAGTAATATTCCCCAGAAAAATAAACAACAAATACGTTATGTTACACAGATTTGATCCTGATTTATGCATCACATACTCCGATGAATTAAGGCGGTGGTATGACATCAGATCAGTGTTTGGTCCCCGACACAATAGTTGGGACGCCTGGAAAATAGGTGCAGCAGGAACCCCCATAGAACTCAACGAAGGATGGCTGTGTATCTATCATGGTGTTAGTTACGAAAAAGAATACTCCCTTGGAGTTGTTATGCTCGATAAAGACAACCCTGAAAAGATTTTGTCACGTTCAGAAAAACCAATCCTAAAACCTACCAAAGACTATGAACTCTACGGGAAAGTACCAAATGTGGTTTTTAGCTGTGGAAACGTTCAAGTTGATGATAAAGTTCTGATTTACTACGGAGGAGCCGATAGCGTTTTATGCGTTGCATCCTATGAACTTAATGAATTAATCCCTAAAAAAATAAAATAATGTTCCAAGACAATATAACGGTAAATTGGTGCGGAGGGTGGGATTCGAACCCACGAACCCCTGCGAGATAGACTCCTGAAGCCTACGCCTTTGACCTGGCTTGGCGACCCCCGCTATTTTTAATTTACCCTTATCCGAAATATAATTGAAAAGGTTTAAGAGTTACTATTCTGTTAAATTGTGAGAACAGGTGTAATTATTTGCCAACACACGGATCTTTATCTAAAGCTGGGAAAGTTAGGTCTCAAACACCAAAAATTGAAGGTATAAAAAAAACTAAACCCGGTCCTAGACGTAGAAACAAACTAAACTATCGAAAACGAATAATTTTACAAAAACAACCAGGTCAAAACTGGTATTAGTTAATTATTTTTTTACTGTTTTTTTAGTTTTATAGTTTTTTCAAGGATTACTTGAAAAATATTTGATGTAATTTATTTATCACATAATGTAAATTCTAAAGTGGTATCTTAAATTTGGGTATAGATAAAGCAGCTCGAGCAATAATTAATGAACTGATGCTCCAATCTTCACTTAACAGTAGGAAATTACATCAAATAAAAACCCGAGTGGCTTCTCAACTAAAACTTAATCGTACCCTTTCAAATGCTGAAATTATTAGATATCTTGAACCAAAAGAAAAAATTAAGCTCTTGAAAATATTAAGAAGAAAAACAATTCGAACAATCTCAGGAGTAAGCGTAATTGCGATTATGACTAAACCTCATTCTTGTCCACAACCTGAACCCTGTATTTATTGTCCTGGAGGTCCTATTCAAGGTGCTCCACAGAGTTATACCGGACATGAACCTGCAGCATTAAGAGGGACACAAAATAATTATGATCCATATTCTCAAGTAACAGCACGAATTAAACAATTAAAATCGATAGGTCATTCAGTAGATAAAATTGAGCTAATTATTATGGGTGGTACTTTTCCATCCACGCCAAAGGAGTATCAGAACCGTTTTATTCAAAGAGCATTAGATGCGATTACTCTTCTTCCTTCAAAAAATCTCGAAGAAGCAAAAGATAATGCAGAAAAAAGCAGTATCAGCAACGTTGGAATAACCGTGGAAACAAGACCCGATTGGTGCAAAATTCCCCATGTTGATTCCATGTTAGATATGGGTGTTACTAGAGTTGAGCTTGGAGTTCAAAATCCTTCAGACAAAATTTATAAACTTGTTGGGAGACAACACACTGTTTTTGATGTTAAAGAAGCTACCCGTATCGCCAAAGATTCTGGGCTAAAAATAGTTTATCATTTGATGCCTGGAATGCCCGGATCAACTCCTAAAAAAGATTTGAAGAATTTTAACAAAATTTTTTCTGAATCAGATTTTAGACCCGATATGATCAAAATATATCCTTGTCTTGTAATAGCTGATACAAAAGCATATGAATTGTATAAGCAAGGGAAATATGTTCCCTACTCAACTGAAGAAGCTGCAAATCTTATTGCAAAACTAAAGAATAATATTCCTTCTTGGGTCCGCATAATGCGTGTTCAACGAGATATTCCTGCAGGGTTGATAGTTGCAGGTGTTAAGAAAAGTAATCTTCGTCAAATTATTCAGAAAAAAATGCTTGCAGATAATTATTATTGTAAATGTATTCGTTGCAGAGAAGTAGGTCACCGATTAATGAGTAATAACATAATTCCAACTTTAGAAAATATACAAACACTAACTACAAACTTATGATGCCTCAGAAGGTAAAGAAATTTTTATTTCAATAGAAGATTTACAAAATCAAATATTAATTGGATATCTCCGTTTACGCCTACCCTCTTCAAAAGCCCATAGATCTGAAATTAACAAAATTTCATCAGCAATAGTGCGCGAACTTCATGTTTACGGACCATTAGTACCTGTTGGAATGCATAAAATAAAGGCGTGGCAACATAAAGGATATGGCTCAATTCTTTTAAACGAAGCAGAAAAGATCGCAAGAGATGATTATGATCTTAAAAAAATTGTGGTAATAAGCGCTTTAGGTACCAAACAATACTATAGTCGGTTTGGTTACAAAAAAGATGGCGTATATGTTTCAAAGAATCTCACATAACAAATTATTTCTTAATAAATTCAATTTTTTTTAATAGAAAATTAATCAGAATCATATACATGTACTCTAATCTACCCCCTTTTCTTTTGGGATAAAAATTAAAAACATCAAATGAATACAGTATTTTTAGCTGAAAGTTTTTATGAACTAATAGTGAAACTAGAACTATTAATGTGGTGCCTCAGAAAGTTCTAAATTAAGTTGAAATCATTGAGAGGTTCAACCGCATTCCTGCATCCCCCTCATACGGACGTGATATCATCATAGACACTACAAATAGTAGAATACGAAATCCCGTGTTTAAACCGTTCTAAACAATAAATAATTCGTATTCTCCAGTTCTGAAGAAAACAGTAGGATTGAATTAAAGTTTTTTCTTTAATTTATGATGAAAAACTATTAAATATAAAATTCAAAATATACTTTCATCGATTACTTATTTTGGATGGTTGATTAATGACTGCGATTATTCGAACTGATGATTTGTCTAAGTATTATGGTAAAGGAGATATGATCAAAGCGGTAGACAAGCTTTCTTTAGATGTATACGAGGGGGAAACCTTTGGTTTGCTTGGTCCAAATGGTGCAGGAAAAACTTCAACAGTTCGCTTATTGAATTGTATAATAAAACCAACCAGTGGAACTGCAAGTATAAATGGATTTAATATTCTAAAGGATGAATTGAAAGTAAAACGAGTTACTGGATTGTTAGCTGAGTCTCCAGGATTATATGAGAAATTAAGTGCTTTTGAGTTTTTAGAGTTTATGGGTTCTCTATATGATGTTCCAAATAATATTCTTCCTAGGAGAATCGAAGATCTGCTAAAATTATTTAATCTCTTCGATAGACGCGATTATCTTTTAGAAGGTTTTAGTCGTGGTATGAAACAAAAAGTTTTGATTGCAGCAGCTATTATTCATGACCCTCCTATTCTTTTTCTTGATGAGCCGACATCTACTCTTGATCCGCGAGCGGCTCTTATGGTTAAAGATTTAATAAAAACTTTATCTGAAAATGCGAATAAGACTATTTTCATATGCAGTCATATTTTACCTATCGTGGAAGAATTGTGTGATCGCGTTGGTATAATCAACCAAGGCAAACTTGTTGCTGTAGGGACAATAGATGAAATTATAGCTAAAGCAAATAAAAAAACTCTAGAAGACGCGTTTATTGCGTTAACTGGTGGAGTTGAAGAAAAAGAGCTTTTATCCTGGAGGAAACATAAAAGTGCCACTTCCTAAGTGGCTCTTAATTGCCAAGAATGAATATCGTTTGCGAATAAACAGAATAAGGCAGATAAGATCTTTATTTCCTTTTCTGGTTATTGGATTATTAACAGTTTATGTTGCGTTTATTGCTCCTTTTATTGCAAATTTATTTTTAGATGATCTTTTGGCTTTCTTTTTATCTCAACTAGCTTTGGCAATGGTTCCCGTTCTTTTATTTATGATTTTTTTCTATCTTGCAATACTTCCAATCACATATACTCTACAAGGAATGCAAGCAGGCCAAGTAGAAATATTTTTAGCAGCTCCAGTAAAACCAAGTGATGTTCTGTTAGGAGAATTTCTAGGTGTAATGCCTTTTTATGCAATATTTATTACAATTATTGCTGGTTTTTTCACAGCTGCACTAACCCCTTTAGGATTGAGTTTATTACAGATTTTTATAATTGTTCTAATTTTTGCGATTATTTTTCTTTCTGCTCTATGGATTGGTACAGTTATTGCAGCAGTGATTCGGACTAGATTTGCAAAATCTGCTCGTGGTAAAGATATTGGAAAAGCTCTCTCCCTTGTTATTGCTTTACCTATGGTGGCCATAATGTATGCAATAATAGGAGGCGGTTTTACAGAAGCTCTTACAGACCCGGGGACAAACGAATTAACTAGATTGGCTCTTGGCTTTCTTCCAAGCTCGTGGGGTGCTGATGTTATTCTTGATTTTGCTGCTAACCCAGCTAATATTGGGCTTGTAGGTTTTGAAACCCTAATCAGAGTCACAGGTCTTGTCATTTTCTTTGTAGTATCCTTATGGTTGGGTACAAAATTGGCTAGTAGAATTTATAGTATCGAACCAACAAACTTTAACGCTTCAAAGGTTAAATCAGATGGTTTATTCTATAAGACAATTAGAATTCTTGGAGGAGGCGGCTCTTTTAGTAATCTTTTGGTATCAGTTTTTAAAGATTATACGAGAAGACTAGAAAATCTCTCACGTCTTGTTTACATCTTAGGTTTGCTAGCTCTTATCAACATCTTTCTAATGGAGGAAAGCACTGATCCAGGAGATGCACTGATTATGGGTATATTTTTGTTTTCTTTTCTTGCAGTGTTAGTTGTTGGTCAAGTCGCAATGGGAGGCAAGGAGAGCGTGTTTATTCATAAAAAAGCTCCTTCAGGAATACAGAGACTAGTGAAAGCAAGATTAATACAAAGCTGGCTAGTTGCAATTCCAATAGGTATTGTAGTTACCTTTATTTCTTTACTTCAAGTTCCATTAATTGATTTATTTTCTCTATTAGGCTATACAGGACTTATGGCTCAACTGATTGCAGCTAATGTAGTTTTAGCACTTGGTTTAGCTCTATTGAGACCAGAATTTTCAGAAAACTCTCGCGAACAAATGATGGGATTAATGGTTAACGCACAAATAGCTTTGTTTATATCTATAGGTATTTTCATCGGAGCTCAAGCTATTCTAAATATCAGCTTTTTCTATACCTTTTTGCTTCAATCTATTGTAATTTGGATACTGGGAATTGTGCTATTACAATTAGGAAAAACAAAACTAACTAGCATTGAATAGACATTGTTTTTAGAAATAATATATACTGTGCAGGTAACATATAACTGACAATTCCGATAAATATTTCAAGTTTCAAGAAATTGGAGAAATATTAGTTTGACTCAAAAATCAAATTCAGGTTATCAAGGAAAAGTATTAGATCTTATTAAAAAAACGGGATGTACAGTTGGAGATATTATTCTTGTTGAAAAAGAAGATAAACTTTTTGAAGGTACTCTTATTCCTCGTTCTGAATACAGTGATAATACCCATATAGTAATCAAATTAAAAAATGGGTATAATCTAGGTATTAGAGTCACATCAGAGACTAAGATTAAAAAAATTGGAAAAGGAACAAAACCCTCTTTTACGGTACCTTCTCTTCCTGAAACAAAATTCAAGCTTACCAAAAGTTGTTATTTTAAGTACAGGCGGAACAATTGCTAGTCGTGTTGATTATCGAACTGGTGCAGTTCGATCAGCATTATCAGCAAGCGACTTGTATGGTGTAGTTCCAGAACTCTCAGATATCGCAAGAGTTCAAACTGAAATAGTGTTTGGCATTTACAGCGAAAATATAACTCTAGCTCATTGGAGTCAACTTGCAAAAAAAATCGATGAATACATTAAACTTGGCGTTGATGGGGTAGTAGTAGCTCATGGTACTGACACAATGGCTTATACAGCTGCAAGTTTAAGTTTTGCACTTCAAAACTTGCCTATTCCAGTAATAATTGTTGGAGCTCAAAGATCTTCTGATCGTCCAAGTTCAGATGCCGCAACGAATTTGCTAGGTGCAGTTCAAGTAGCTACTACTGCACCTTTTGCAGAAGTTGCAATAGCGATGCACGAAAATCTTTCAGACAAAGTTATTGTCGTTAATAGAGGTGTTAAAGTAAGAAAATGTCATACGAGTCGAAGAGACACATTCAAACCTGTGAACGCATCGCCTATAGCAAAAATAGTTGACGGCAAAATAATTATGCTAACGGAAAAATACAAAAAAAGAGATCTATCAAAAAAAACGGTTTTAAAACCAACTTTTAGTGAAAAAGTTGTTTTAGTAAAATTCTATCCAGGATTTGATCCAAAGGTAATTAATTGGTATATACAAAATGGAGTAAAAGGTATTATCATTGAAGGTACTGGATTGGGACACGTTAGTAAATACTGTTTTGAAGCAATAAAAAATGCTGTTGATAACAAAATAGTGGTTGGTTTAACTTCTCAATGTATTTGGGGTAGAGTTAACATGAATGTTTACGATACTGGTCGTGATTTATTAAAAATTGGTGTAATACCCTTAGAGGACATGTTTCCAGAAACAGCTCTTGTTAAGTTAATGTGGGTTTTAGGTCAAACCCAACAAATCAAAAAAGCAAAAGAAATGCTAAAAACCAATATTTCTGGAGAATATTCTGCACGAACCCTTCCCGCCGAGATTTATAAACAAGGAAAACACAAAAATGTCAAATAACTACTCAAAATTAGGCCTAAAAATTGGATTAGAAATCCACCAACAACTTAACACCAAAACCAAACTATTCTGCAATTGTCCACCCTCTTTTTTTCAAAGATGATCCAGAATTAACTTTTTTAAGAAGACTTCGTCCTACACAAAGTGAACTAGGACAAATAGACCCAGCAGCTTTTTTTGAATTTCAAAAAGGAATCATGCTAAAATATGAAGCCAATAAAACCAGTACTTGTCTAGTAGAAATGGATGAAGAACCTCCACACTCTTTGAACAAAGAAGCCGTAGAAGTAGCATTAACTGCCGCAATTATGATGAATGCAAAACCAGTAGATGAAATCCATATTATGCGAAAAACTGTAATAGACGGATCAAACACAACTGGTTTTCAACGAACATGTGTTATCGCAATGGATGGATGGATAAAAATAGGAGACAAAATTGTGCAAATCCAACATGCTAGTCTAGAAGAAGATGCCGCAAGAAAAACGGGTACAGAAAAAAACGGAAAAATCATCAGTTACAACCTAGATCGCTTGGGTATACCTCTAATAGAGGTGGCAACTGCACCAGTTATTTATTCTCCAAAAGAAGCACAAGACGTAGCTTTAGTTCTAGGAAGAATCCTCAGAGATACCGGTAAAGCTATGAGGGGCTTGGGAACCATTCGCCAAGATCTTAACATTTCCCTTTCTAAGGGTGCTCTAATCGAGATTAAGGGCGTCCAAGAACTTGAACTTATATCCGTAGTTTTAGAATATGAGGTTAAACGCCAAATAAATCTAATAAAAATAAGTGATGAGCTCCAGAAAAAAAATATAACAGAAGATTCCCTAACAAAAAATTTTATTGAAGTAACTGACGTTTTTGAAAAAACTAATTGCAAAATAATAAAAAAATCGATAAAAAATAACCAAAAAGTTTTCGCAGTGAAACTTGAGGGATTTGCTGGTTATCTGAAACGAGAACTTATGCCAAACTTTCGTTTAGGTTCAGAGCTTGCTGATAGAGCTAGATATTGGGGTCGTGTTGGAGGCATATTTCACACTGATGAAATGCCTGCCTATGAGATATCAGTCAAAGAGATTAGTATTTTAAAAGAAAAAGTTAAGGCTTCAATCAATGACGCTGTAGTTTTTGTGGTTAACTCACATGAAAATGCAAAAGACGCTTTAGATGCCGTTGTTGACAGGGCAAAAGAAGCGATTAAAGGAGTTCCAGCCGAAACAAGAAAAGCAACTCTAAATGGCCTCTCTAGTTATATGAGACCAAGACCTGGAGCTGCAAGAATGTATCCAGAAACTGATATTCCTCCTTTTCTTATCACAGAAAACTTAATTCAAAAAATTAATACAAATTTACCTGAACCAGCAGAAAAAAAATTACTACGATTAATGAAAAAAACTAACATTAACAAGAAATTGGCCTACCAAATATTAAACTCAGAATATTGTACATTATTCGAATCTATTGTTAAAAACAATAAAGTAAATCCTACAACTATAGCTGTATTTTTAACTGAAACCCTAAAAGCTTTAAAGAGAGATGAAATAAAAGTTGAGAAAGTCTCAGAAGAGCAAATAACTAAAATTTTCCAAAGTATAAGCGATGGAAAAATAACAAAAGAAGCTATAGAAGATATTTTTGTTTGGTTTTCTAAAAATGAATCCGGAAATATAACCGAAGCTCTATCTTCTTTAGAACTAACGATGTATTCTGAAAAAGAAATTATTAGCATTGTAGATGAAGCAATTACTAAGAACAGAAAAAACATCGAAAAACTTGGCAAGAGCTCTTTTGGAATGTTAATGGGTGTAGTAATGAGCAAAGTTAGAGGAAAAGCAGATCCTAATCTAGTAAGCAAAATAATTAGAGAAAAAATTACACAATAATCTTTTCTTTTTATTGCTGTTTTTATAGTTTTTAGTTAAAGCAAAATCATATGGTCCTCATCTGGATATATCTGTAAACTTAGTGACCTCGCTTCTCTTTTCCATTGAAAACTGTTTTTATGATCAAAACTAAGAAAATCTTTCACAACCTTACAGTGGAACTTTGTAAATAGAATCAATCATCCAGTTTTTTTCATTTATAAAAACTACAAAAAGGTAATCAAATTTTTCTATAAAAATTCCACCAAAAATACTCTCAAAATTCGTATCTGTTCCAATTTTACTTACAATTTTTATTCTTTCATTAAATATTGAATGTCCATAATATCCTTGTTTTTCTTTTTCATTTAATTTCAAATTATACTTTTTTGAACAAAACCATTGGGCGTAACCATTAGTTATAGTGTCATCTTTCCCAATCCCCAATTCCAAAAGACGCTTCTTAACTTTAACTATACTTAATACTAACTCTTTAACTTCTTCCAAACTGGCTTCTTTTTTATCAGTCAAAAAATCACAACTTTAAAAACTATTAACATTTCTTAAAATTTACAGTTTGCTCATATATTCATACCTTATAACCTGAAAGAAGAATTTTACTTATTTTCTCTCTTTAAGTATGATACAAAAATCGAAGAAATAACACATTGAGAATAAATAATTTCACAATAAAAAAAATAACTATTGGTTTATAAGCAATTTGAGTATATATCATCAATTGAATGGATAACATGATTTATTAAATATTCAAAAAAGTAGATCATGCAAACTTTACATTAAAAAAATAGAGGAAAACCACTTATGCCAAAAAAAGTTCAAAAAGAACAGACATCTGATAAACCCGAACTTTTCACTTTTCGAGTCAAATTAGGCGATTACGAAATTGAACTAAAAGGAACACATGAAAATGTGACAAGTACGATTGAAAAACTTCCAAAGTTAATTCCTAATATTCATAAAGCATTTGATAGTGTAAAACCCAAAACAGTAACAACTTTTACAGTCAAAACGCAACCCACAGCAACTCAAACAAAAGAAAAAAAAGTTTCCCAGAAATATCCCACCATTAAAAAGGTAAAAACTGGAGAAGCTGCTATTCTAGGAATTTTAGAAACAGATTGGGGTAAATGGCGTCCCAGAACAATGGAAGAACTCCAAGAAGCTTTAGCATCTAACGATTTAAAATATCCAAAAACTACATTAACCAAAGCTATGACCAAACTAGTAAAGAAAAGTATGGTTCGACGTTGGAGTACAAAAACTGGTTTTGTCTACATACTAGTAGAAGATAAGCCCGTTCCTCGCGGTGGTAAGAAGAAGTGAGTAGAATCAAAACTCGAATCAAAACTCCATTTGGTGAAGTCATAATCGAGGGTGAAAACCCCCAAGAAATACTTGACGTCTTAGAAAAGATGCCAAAAAATTTTGTTGAATCCGTTTCTGATTTTGTTTCCAATAAAATGACTCCATCAGGAGCTCAATTAAAGGGTATAGTAGAGTTAACAACCGAAGGACCTGTTATAGTAACTAGGATAAAATTAACTCATTATGAAGCAGTCGGCTTAATCCTCTATGGTTCAGAGGGTAAAACTAAAACAGCTTCACGTATAACAAAATTATTAGAATCAAGTGGCATAAAAAGCATGGTACCCGCAAGATTAAATGAAATGACGAAACGAGGACAAGTTTTCAAGCCAAACCCTAACAAACCCGATTTTAAACTCACAATACAAGGTGAAAAATGGATCGAAGATGATGTTATCACTAAAATCAGAGGAAAAATGGGTTGACTGAAAAAGTCAACATTAAAATTAAATATAAAGACATAGAAAAAACTCTAATTGCAACACCAGAAGAAACATGGAGTTTTTTAAGAGCTTTCTTTAAACAATTTATTCCCACATATAAAATTGCAGAAAAATTAAGAATAAACCTTGATATAAAAAAATTAGCCAAAGACTGTGAAGGATTATTTATTTATTCCTCTACTCGCCCGTTTCTTATCAAACCAAACAAAAAACTAACTGATAATGAGACAATTCTTTTGTGGCTATTAGCATATCATTTAGGAACCGCTATTAATGCAACTAAATCTGAAAATGTATCCAAAGAATTTTTACAAAGAAAAATAAAAAAAAGTGGAAAAATTACAAGTACACGATTAAATGAACTATTACACAATGATTTAGTAAAAAAAGTAACTGATTGTGATTACGCGCTAACAGATCTTGGAATAATATTAATGCAAAAAGAATTTTTACCAAAAATAAAATTTAAATACATCTCTAAAAACCGTTAATTTGCCGTTTTGTTCATAAATAACCTTTGAAAAAGCCAAATTCATTAAAAGAAAGGTAATTCTTTCAATAAAACTTTTATATTTGATGGCTTCTGGATAAGCATATACTATCCTGAGGAAACAATGCTATGATAGAACCAAGTAAAAAACCATTAAATGTTCTTATTAAACAGTTGCATGGCAACATTGGAGTTGTATTAAAAAACGGCTGTGAATACAAAGGAAATATGATAAAATGTGATGGTCATATGAATATACTCCTAGAGGGAGCAACTGAATGCAAAGCTGAACAATTACTCACTAATTATGGAAACGTTCTACTTCGAGGAAATAATATTTTATACATAATTCTTGATCCCACAAAACACTAAAAAATACTTTCTAAATAACATTAGCATTTTATAAGCTAACTAACTTTAGTTATCTTTTTTTATTCTTAAAAATTATTTTTGGATTATTAATCGTAAGATAACTTTTTTCCTTAATTTTTCTATTTAATAATTTTTTCTCAAAATCGTGAATAAATAAAAATGTTTATACAAAAATCTCTCACTCTTTTTTTTGAAATAAATAACTATATTTGTTTACACAAATATTGTATATGTGGCTTAAATTATTTCATTAATCAGATTATGTGCCTAAAGAATAGGTGAAGTTGCTATTGGACTCATTATTATTAACTTCAAAATCCAAAAAAAAGATTTTCTCCTCTAGTGCAAAACTGAGGATCAAACAAAACATTCCTAATACAATTACTCTTCTTCGCCTAATAGCCATACCTCACTTAATCTACTCATTTAATTATCTGAGTATGTTTGTGACATTTAGTATATTTTTAGTTGCGATTATTTCAGACTTAGTAGATGGGTATGTCGCCAGAAAAATAAGCTCTACATCAAAATTTGGAGCTTACTTGGATGTAATTGTTGATTTTATCTTCATCACAGGAATGTATTTCTTCTTTAGTTTCAAAGGAATATATTCCCCTTGGTTATTGTTGGTTATAGTTTTTGTTTTTGCTCAATTTATTATTTCTAATATGCTCTTAAAGAAGACAATATACGATCCTATTGGGAAGTATTTTGGTAGTATTCTTTTTGGGGGTATAGGGGTAACAATTTTAATCTCAGAACAACTAATTTCTAACTTAATTGTTTTCACAGATCAAATAGTCTATACTATGATTACAGTTTTTATTGTAATCTCTGCTTTAGCCTCTCTACTAAGTCGTTTTACATATTTGTTGCGTTAAAGAAGAAGCCACAAATAACCAAACTAAAAAAAATAATCCTACTAGCTTATGATGGTCACACTTAAATTCATGATAACACATTTTTTTGGTTAACGTGACCTTAATGCCGGCAATGTTTCTGCATTCTGTTTTTGCTTATTTTATGAAACGGTGGAATCCATCATTTAGCTTGCCTGCACTTCTAGTAGGAGGTATGCTTCCTGATGTAGAAATATTGATTATTTATTACTTAAGTGATGGTGCAATTGATCGTCTTTTATTTCACAGCGTTCTAAGCGCAATAACAATAGGAACATTATTTTCTGCTGTTATTGTAGTATTTATCTATCCCAGTTTTGTTTCTTTCTTTTTTAGAATTGATAGAAATATTATTCAAAAAAAATGTGCCAAAAAATCATAATAACCTTTATTTTTTTTATCTTTTGAGATTGGCTCTTTTTCTTCTTATTAAATAAATTACTATTAGCGAACTAGAAACCAATATAATAAATAACAGAACAATTAGGTTTGATGGATGCATTGTCCATACACTTGATTGAATCATTTTTATTATATCAGTTTTTTTAATTGTTTGGTTATTTATGGGATTCATATAAAAATGCGTTCGATTTAGATCAAGTAACATGCCTGTTTTTTTATCAAAATAACCTTTCTGTGATTACAAGTTAATAAAGCAAATAAATCACTCCATGTAAATACTATTAAGGAAAAATAGTGAACAATACTTGTATATGAAAAAAACAATTCTTGTTCTAATTATATATTAATAAAAATTGATAGTATAGGTGGTATTCATTGGAAAAATCATTACTATTAGGATGTCCAGTTTGCGGAACTAAATTAGATATTGGAAACATGAAAACAAGACTTGAAATTGTATGTGATAATTTTTGGGGAAAAAAGTTTTGTTTTTGCAGTAAAAACTGTAAACGCCATTTCTTCGAAGATCCAAAAATAGCGTATTTTTCAATGGAAATCGGGATAACCAATGATATTCCAACCTATAGTGGTGGTTTAGGCGTTCTTGCAGGTGACATCGTAAAAGCCAGTGCAGATTTAAAATTGCAAATGGTAGCTCTAACTCTAGTGAGTCGAAAAGGCTACTTTAACCAAAAAATAACAAATACTGGAGAACAACAAGAATCCCCTAATGTCTGGGATCCTTCAAAAACTCTTTTTCGAGTTCCAAAAACAGTAACAATAATACTTGAAGGTCGCTCTGTTGAAATTCAAGCTTGGTTATATGAACATAGAAGTCAAAATGGTGGTTTAATACCCATCCTTTTTTTAGATACTGATCTAGAAAATAATACTCCTGAAGATAGACAAATAACCGATTACCTATATGGCGGCGATAAAAAATATAGGCTTAAACAAGAAATTGTGCTTGGAATAGGTGGTACTAGAATTCTTGAAGCATTGTCTTTTAAAATAAGCAAATATCATATGAATGAAGGCCAATCAGCACTTTTAACACTAGAGTTATTGAAAAAAAATAATTTAAATTCCCAAAACGTCCAAAATCAATGTGTTTTTACTACCCATACTCCAATAGAGGCAGCATTTGATCAATTCTCATATGAACTTTTTCAGGAGTTACTTGGAAATCAGTACATGCTCTCTACTGTAAAGCAATATGCTGGACAAGATAATTTGAATATGACTTATTTAGCATTAAATTTAAGTAAATACGTTAATGGTGTCTCAAAAGCTCACATGAACTACTCACGTAAACTATTTCCAGGCCACCACATACGATCAGTAACAAATGGTGTTCACTCTTTTACATGGACATGTAGGTTTTTTAGAGAACTTTATGATAAATATATCCCCAGTTGGGCTAATGAACCTGTTCTTCTAGTTCGAGCGAGTGAAATTCCCAATCGCGAAATATGGAACACCCATATGAAAGCAAAAAATGCTCTAATCAATCTAATAAAAAATACAAATTCTGTATCTTTAGATCCTAATGTATTGACAATAGGTTTTGCGAGAAGAGCCACAGGATATAAAAGATCAACTCTAATATTTTCAAGAATCCAAAAACTAATAGAAATAAACCACAAGGGAAAAATTCAGATGGTTTTCGCTGGAAAAGCACATCCTAGAGATGTTGAAGGAAAGCAATTGATAAAAAGGATTTTTCAATATGCCGAAGAGCTCAAAGATCAAATCAAAATTGTTTATCTGGAAAACTATGATATGCAAATTGCTTCTAAATTAACTTCAGGAGTCGATGTATGGTTGAATACTCCGATTCCACCAATGGAAGCCTCAGGAACAAGTGGAATGAAAGCAGCACACAATGGAGTAATTAATTTTAGCATACTAGACGGTTGGTGGATAGAAGGTTGCATCGAGGGAGTAACTGGTTGGGGAATAGGACCTCATCCAAGTGAACTAGTTAATGTGAATGAAAGGAAGAAAAGAGAACTCAATGATCTTTACTCTAAATTAGAATATCTGATTGTTCCCACATTCTATAAAAATAGAGACACTTGGATTACGCTAATGAAAAACTCAATAGCTAAACTCGCTTACTACTTCCAAACACAAGGAGTACTCAAAAGATACATAACAGAAGCTTATCTGCTTTAATCTCATAATAATTCATTTTTTTTCCTTTAAGTTTGTACTTTAAGTTTGTTAGCAAACTTCAAAATATTTTTATTTTTTTTCTATAAAATGGCTTATTATGAAGAATGGAAGAAATTTAATTAATAAGAAAAAAAATATTAAATTAGAAAAAAATGGTTTCAATTAAATTCCATCTGAAAGAAATAGATTGGGTAATCTACATACCTATTTGTGAAAATAAAGGAAAAAAACAAGTAGATTACTTAGTAACCTATAGAAATCGAAAATCAGGGCAAACCCAGAAAAAACGCAGAATAAATCTTCATGAAGTAATAAACAAACCAGAAATACACAATACATATCCTCATTCTATCGGAGTTTATCTGGATTCATCTGGGCGAGGAAAAAAATGGATACCTGAATATCTATTAACTAAAAAAATCTCAAATAATCAAGCATTTATAAAACTTCTTGATTCTCTTAGACCTTAATACTTGATAGAATTATCAAAATCAGTCCAATATCTTTCAAGAAATTATCTTTTTTTAATAACCTCAGATGAAATAACCTATCGATAAAATATTAATAATTAATATTCTTTAATATTTTTTTTCTGGGACCGAAGTATTTCTCTTATGTTTTCGAGGACTTCTCTTTCTTCCATCGAACGAATTTTTTCCTTATTCTTCTCGATCCAAGTAACTATTGATTTACTAACTAACTTATCTACTCCATTGTGAATTAAATATTCTTTGAAATCTTTAAAAATTTCTTTTTTGCTGGATTTTGATTTAACAGTTTTTAACATTGAAGTTGGAGTGTGTATTAGTGGTTTTTTAAGTGTTAAACTTTTTACACTAGTTCTTCCGGATTTAGATTGTCCTTTTATTACAGTTTTTACTAATACGTCTTGAATATCATATTTTTTCAAATGTTCTCTAATTTTTGACATGTGCAATACTTCTGAAAAATTTTCCGTTTCATAAATGATGTTATACATAGGTCGAGCTGGTTTAATATCTATAAATTCTCCTAGACATGTGTTTGTATCAATAACAAAAAATCCTGTTTGTCTAGCTGGTTTAATCGTAATCTGCTCTGTGTCCAAATCATATTTTATGCACTCACCTTGGTCAAAAGACCAATACTCTGGGGATCCAGGATTAAACATACCTTCTTCAGAATATGGAACATGAAAATGTCCCAACAAAATAAGATTTAATCCAAGATTTTTAAGAAAACTTCTAGAAACATCTGCTCGTTCTTCAGGAACTCCAGAAAAATCTAAAAGCTGATGGAAAATTCCAATATTAAATAAAGATTGATCAATTGAATCCAAAACTTGTTTTTTAATTTGTTTAGGTACATTATAACTTTCATAACCTACACCTATAAAATTAACATCATCGATTCTCAAAGTCGGATTTTTTTTATTTAAATATGTTATTTTTGACACATCATTTATTAGATGTAAAATATCTCCACCGTATTTTTCAAACAAAATTTGAGGCGAATCATGATTTCCTCTAATTAACATTATTGGACAATCAATTTTTGCTGTTTCTTTTAGAAATCTTCTAACAACCCCTGGGTGAGGACGACTTTTATTAAAAATATCGCCAGCTATAACAAATGCATCTACTTTTAATTCTTTAACTTTAGCTGTAAGTTTTGTGTAAGCATCAAGAAAATCTTGCCAACGTTGTTTACTATTAAATTGTCGGATACCCAGATGTAAATCGGCTGTAAGTGCTATTTTCATTTGTTAACCTTCATTATTTTTTATAACTCGTCAGGAAAATCATAAACTTCAGAATCAGTTTTTTCCGCTTCTTCTTTCCAAATGTTCTCATAATCCACACTCATTCCACCATGTTTGGTTTTTCTTTCTGATTTAACTTTAAACCTAATTGAAATAGGAAAAGATTCACCCATTACTAATGCCTCGCCACGTTCAAATTTAGGAAGTTCATTGATTACATCATCAGTAGCATTTTCAGCACTTTCTCTTACACTTGCTAAATCAGCAGGATTCTTAATTTTCATAACAATATTTGTAACACACTGACTAAGAACAGTTGAATCAAGTCTATTAGGTCTTTGAGATGCAACAAATAAACAGATACCGAATTTTCGACCTTCTGTAGCTATTGTACGAATTATATCACTACTGGAAACACTTGAGCCCGATGGAGCAAATCGATGTGCCTCTTCGACAATCAAAACTACTGGCGGAATCTTTTCTTTTCTTCTCGCATTAAAAATTCTTTGAAGCAAATTTGTGACAACAAACTGTTGGATCTTTTCTTTAATTCCAGACATAGCTATAACTGAAACCTGATTAGCTTGAACTATTTCATCGATTTTAGGCTCACTTGTACCAAAAAAACCTGAAGACGAAAGATTTAATAAATAATTTCTAGCCCAAGAAGCAGCTGTAGCCTCAGATTTAGAGGAATTATTAATTTTATCATTCAAAACTTCAAGAATATCATCTAATGAATACCTCATTTTTCTCTTTTTTAATTCTCTAATGGCTTGATCAAGAATACTTGCTGAACCATCGCCCATTCCAGTAAAATGTTGAAAATTAGAAGCTGATATATTCTTGACATCTAAAGTATACTTATTTAACCCGACTGCTGTTCCCAAACCATATAACATTCTTTTAGTTTTTTTTGATAGACTTTGTGCCATTGGAAGATATTCATTATGAGGATCAATAAGCAAAATTGCAGCTTTATGTTGCGCTAATTCTTCACATAACAATCCAATTAAAAACGATTTACCACAACCTGTCATCCCAATAATGCTAAGATGTCGTTGAAGCAATCCATTTATTGGTAAAGTAACCCTAGAGCCATCAAAAGTTTTTCCAACTTCTAAAGATCCACGATCATAAATCATTTTTTTCTCTTCAAAAGTTAACTTTCTAACATCCCTAGATTTATCCGCCACAAAACTGTTTGGGCTTCCAAAAATAATTTTTTTTCCATCTACCTCTCGAATTGATCCAACAATTAAAGATTTTAAAACATAAGTAATTGGAGATTTCTCTAATATTTTAAAAGCCAATCTCTCATTCTCACTCATCAAAAAAAGATCTTGTTCGGAAATATCTGACATTGTAATCTTATTGACAACTTGCAGTAAAATCGTTTCATATGAAGTATCATGAGCAAGAATTGTTGCTCTTTTAAGTTTTCCAGCTTTATCTAATGAAGTAACTATTAGTATTTCCTCAGATCTACTTGATTGACCCAAGACACTTCCGATTAACTGTTTTTTCTCTTCCATTTTTCTTTTCTCATTTAGTTAATTTATTTGCAATATTATTTTGTTCATATCCAAAGTGAGTCTTCTTTTTTGCTATTAATCTAAGTTTAGCTTTATTTTCTTCAGAAAGATCTGATAAAACAAGATTAAACATGATTTCAGCATCTCTTCTTGTGACTCTAGAATATTCATCGGCTTTACTAAAAATAGGATTCATACCATAATGTGTTTTTGTGGACCAAAAAAGCAGATTTTCAATGCATTCAACATATTTATTTTTTTGTTGATCAATTAATTCGAAACGATAATTCCAATCTTTCAGGTTTAAAAAGAAAGTCACATAATCAAGATTGATAAACCTGTTAGAACCACGATTAGTCATAGGTATAGGGGAGATATATTCTCCACTTTTCGAAAGAACACTATTCATAACATAAATATCATACAAATCTTTAATGTCAATAATTCGACACAAAAAATTGCTGCCTGTACTTTTAAGAAATCCAAGTAATAAAATATCTTTACTCAAACAATTATGAATAATAGGCCAATAACTTTCTTCTAGGAATGTCTGAAAAAGATTTTTGTATTCTTTTGTATCTTTTGATGTTGGAGCAAAAACTGATAATGTTATTGTTCCATCAACTACAAATAAAGAACTCTCTTCTATTTGTTCAATTTTTTTAGCTATTAACTGGAAAAGATTCACTTGCATCAAGAGCCTTTTAAGACGATCTGAACTGTAATTGTTTGCATGGAAAAGATAGATGTTTTTTGATTTTTCAACATTAATTTCGTCATCAACTATAGCCGATTTAATTACTGTAAAAGGACTCCCGTAAGCATTATTATAACCAGAGTCCGCTGCAAATAGTTTTCTTGAACATTTAGGTTCTAATCTTTTTACTATAATTTTGTTTTTTATTTTGTTTAGTAGCAAATCTTGCTTCTGTAATTCTTTATTAATTTTTAAAGTAGCTAATTTTGGATCTGAAGCATTTAATTCTGTATATGATTTCAATAATTTAATCTCCAATTTTCAAAGAAGTTACAGTACTATCTCCCTTTTTCTTTTCGATATTAAATATTTGAGCAGGTAACGATTCAAAAGTGCTATCATGAGTAACTACAATTAGTTGTTCAAAAATATAATTTCTTAAGAAATCTCGCAATTTGGCTCGATAAATTTCATCTAAATGAATAGTAGGTTCATCAAGAAGCAATAATTGATTTTTGGTTAAAGAACTACAAATTGATAATCTTAACGCTAAAGCAGCACACGTAGTTTCGCCACCGCTTAAAGTATTGATTGGGGAGGGTTCTCCATTTCTAATCACCTCAATATTACCATCTTCATCAATTGCCGCGTAATCAATATTGTCATTAGATAATGCTTGGTAAAAATTTTGAAATTCTTCAGAAACTGCCATCACACTGTTTTTTCTAACAGCCGGTTGAAGGATATCTCTTAATCCATTTCTAATAATTTCCAGCACTTTTAGTTCGTTATCCAGAATTTTTGTTCTCTTTTTAGCTTCACTTTTTTCTAAAATATTTTTATTAATATCTTCAAGCTTAGCTTCATCTTTTTTAATAGATGCTTCGAGAAGAATAATACTTGCAGTTGCTTTAGCCTTTTTTTCCTTTAGACTCTCAACCTCATTTCTAATTTTTTTATGATTTTTTACATTATATTCCTTTGATATTTCATTATAGTCACTCTGCAATTTTGTGTCTTCATCAGTTAAATTTTGGAGGTTTTTTTCTTCCAGAGTTTTACGTTTAGCTAAATCATATTTTGAAGCAACCCTTAGTTCAGCTTCTCTAGCTATTTTTGCTTTTTTAGACACTTCAAAAAACTTGTTTTCTGTTCTAATAAGATCTTCATCGGTTTCTTTGATGCCTGATAATTCCCAATTTAAGCTATAAATTCTATTTTGGATATTTGAGATATCTTGCTTTATTTTTTCTAACTCATACTTATTTTTTTCTAGCACCTTAATCTCTACGAATAATCTTTCCATTCTTTTAGTTGCTTCGTCAGAAATCTCAATTTGTTTATCTAGTGATTCTATTTCTTTTTGAAATTTTATCTTTATTTTTTCCCATTTTTTAATTTGCTGATTTAGCTTAAATTGAGTTTTAATTGTTTCTTGTTTTATATGGTCTTTATGCCCTTCTTGCACTTCTTGTAAGCATGTTGGGCATTCTCCTAATTCGCTTATTCTTTTGATTTTTTCTGATTCATTTTCTATTTTTTGGTAAAGTATAATATGCTCTTTTGTGGATTCATCGAGTTTGTATTGTACTTCTTTTTTTTCGATCTTTAAGTTTGATTGTTTGAGTTGAATTTTTTTTAGATTTTTTATTTCTTCTTTGAATATCGGCAATTTTTCTAATTGTTTTTCTAAATCTAATTTCTTTTGATTTTTTTCATCGAGAATATTTTTTTCACTATCTAGTAATCTTTGACTACTGCATTTCTTTTGAATTGCTTTCCCAATTCTTTCTCTTTCTTCTCTAACTTCTTCTTCTTTTTTGCAAATATTTCATATTTTTTTGATAGATCTCTTCAGATTTTTTTGTTTGAATAATTTGGCCTGTCAAAGATTCTATTCTTTCTTGAATTTTTCTTGTACTTTTTTGGTTCAAATCTATTTTAGTTAGAGTTTTTTCAAGTTTAATTTTCATTCCATCTAAATTATTTAATATTTTTTCTTTCGGTGAAATCAATTGATTAACATCGTTTAAAGACGTTTGAAGTCTTTTTAGTTCATAATGATTCTCCTTAATTTCTCCATTTATGCTCTTTTTTTGACTAGTTAATATTTCATAACCACTAGCATTTTTTTGTACTTCAATAAGCTCTTTTAAGACAGAACTCTTTGATTGTCCCATCGTATCCCATAATTTTTCGTAAACATCTATTCCTAATAGTTTATCAAATTGTTCTCTTCTTTTCCCAGGCTGGGTTTGAAGCATCTTCTTTATTTCGCCTTGTGAAGCATAGATTGCAGCAAGAAAAGTAGAAGAATCTACTCCCAGAAGTTCTTCAATGGATTTAGAAACAGCATTCGAGCCTTCAACTGCTAATCTCCAACATTTGTTTTTATAAATCCACAGTTTAGCTTTCTGAGTTTTTTTTAAAAAAATAGTTCTTTCAACTTTATATTTTTCTGAATCAACTCTGAAAATTAAAATAGCCTTTGATTGTTTACTGCCTCTTTTTATCAATTCAGTTTGAGTGATACTTGATGATATTTTTCCAAAAAGAGCAAAAGATAATGCTTCAAGAATACTAGTTTTTCCTGCCCCAACTTCACCTAAAAAAACATTTAATCCTGAATGCAAATTAATTTCTGTTTTTTCATGACTTCTAAAATTATTTAAACACAAATTCTCAAGCATAATATGATTTGTTCCTAACTTTTCTTTTGTTATTGACTAACTATTTCAAATCAATAAGTTGATTTCTATAGTTATTATAAAGGTTTATGTCAATGAAAAATGCGAATATTCTCTAACTTACCTGTTCTCAAAATTTGCGTAGATTTGATAAACTCTAATATGCTTTCTATGAACATGCTGCCCGAGTAAAAAATCTTTTATTCTTTTTTTTATAACTAGTTGAAATATTATATTCAAATAATCAAAGTTTAATAAAACTAGTCTTTGCGCTAAAACATGTTTTAATTTTTGGAATTACTTTCATTTTTTTATGGTGAAATTTTAAAACTAAGAGTTTATTATATCTCTGCATATATTATCATTGGTGATTTAAGGTATGAGTGAAAAAGACCTTCGAGTCTCAAAGATTAAAGATGGCACAGTCATTGACCATATCAGTGCAGGGTATGCTTTAGATGTAATTAAAATTCTAAATATTACAGGTCATGAAAGCAGAATTATTACTATTGCAATTAATATTCCTAGCAAAGATTTTGGTGTAAAAGATATTATAAAAATTGAAGGTCGCGCACTTAATTCACGAGAAGTAAATAAAATTGCGCTTGTAGCACCCCGTGCCTCGATTAACATAATTAAAAATTATTCTGTGGTAAAAAAACTTGAAGTTAAATTACCGAAAATTATTGATGGTATTATTAGATGTATAAATCCTTCTTGTATTAGTAATAGCAATGAGCCAGTTACTCCAAAATTTTATGTGAACGTTGAAGATCCTCTTATTCTAAAATGTCATTATTGCAGTTATATCTTGGAAAAAAACGATGTTTTGGGAAATTTTAACTAGTATTTTTTCGTTTTAAAACCAAACATAACACTTATATCGTAATATATAATATAATATTTTTGTTCTAAAAAAGTATACTATATGTAAAGATCTACATTTAATCCGAGTTGAAAAAAATGATGAACCTTCTAATAATTGGTATACCTATACTCTGGATGTCTTTTGCATGCTATCTCTTTTGGTATATCACTTCAGCAAAACATTATATTTTCATAACAAAAAAATATGCAAGTGTTTTATGGAAAATTCACAAAGGTAACCAAATGTGTGACGGCATCAAATGGAAGGCAATTATGCATAAAGATGGAAAAATTATAGGTTTCAAATGCGATTGCGGATATACATACAGTCAAACAAAGCCAGTATTATCTAGTTTACCTAAAAATATACATCAAAATACAAACTCAGAAATCTATCCTACAATTAATTTTTGATGAATTATTAAAGTTAGAAAATTTAAATTTTGAACATGCTAACAAAAATAATTTAATAAACTGCTCTTTTCCCATTTTTTTTCCTTTAGAGATACCTGGACATTCATTAGTGAAAAGGAACTCATATTTTCCATCGGGTAGGTCAATTAATTCAAAAGGATAAAATCTACAAATTAAAGGTCTAGCTGAATAAATATCACATTTATTCCCACTTAAAAAAATGCAAGCACCTTTTTCATTCTTCTTCATCTCATATAGATAAGGCGGTTGATTTTTGTTAATGTTTGCAAAATTTAAACTATTTTTCCCTATCCTTTCACTTATCTGGTTAACTTCTTCACTTAACATCAGAATATGTCGCTTTTTTTCTTTTGTATCACTACAGCAAATTCCGCACTTAGTACATGAAAAAGAAACAGATTCAGGATAAATAAAATCCATAACTAATCAACATTAAAAAATAGCTACCAGATTAAAAAGGAAGATCTTTATTTTGCTCTATGACCCTCTCCATATCGAAAAGGTCTTTGCAGATTTTTATCAAGTTTTTTCTTAAACATTTTATCCATATTAACTGTTGGACAAGCTAATCGGCTAGCATCAAGTATATAAAAAATAGTATCGATTAATTCTTCAGCAATTTTTTCTTCGGATGCTCCTTTTTTCCAATCATCACTCGCTTCTCCTAATTCAATAAAAGCAAAAAGCAGTTTTTTTGGAATATCTTCAGGTTTATTATAAAATCCTTTTTTTAACACAAGTTCTTGGATTTCTTTTTTCATTTCTTCCAGATGCATAAACAATACCTTTTTTTCTAGATGAATTTGATCAACTTAATTCCAAACTAACACTTGTTCTATATAAATAATTTTTTTATTCCTACCAAAAATTTTGATCCTTTTGTCTTCCTTTTGAGTTAAAAACAGTAAATTGAGAACACTTAGTTTATTTGCTTCATAGTTTTTTAATTATTATACGAGATTATTTAAGGAGGAGGTGAAGAAAACGGAACGTGTAGAATTTAATTGGCAACCATCCCGAAAAGTAGTGATTTTAGTAGTAGCATTAATTGTATTACTTCTTGGATCCGTTATCGTGGGTTTAACAATGGTGATTCAAGTTAGAGTTGGGGATGCAGTAGTGCTTGTAGATCCCCTTTTACAATCAACCGGAGAACCAATAGTTGGTCCAACTTATGTGCTTAAAGCACCTTGGGTTACAGCTGTGACTATTTATTATTCAACTGATTCATGGGATGCAACTATTGCTAGTTTCTCATCAGATCAACTTGAAATGCAAGTCCAAACATTGGTGAGGTGGAGTCTTAATCCAATGAATCTAAAGAAACTTTATCAAAATTATCCGCGACTTAATTATAAAGAAGCAGCATTTGAATCAATTTTACAAGAAACAATTCGATTAGTAACAAAAAGTTATACTGCATTGGAAACTATTGAATTTAGAGATGAAGTCAGAGACCGCATAGAATCAGCAATGATGGAAGCTGTATCCAATGAGCCATCGTTAGCTGGAGTAATTGCAAATTTTGAGTTTGATTTGCGCGATATTGCATATCCTGATAAATTAACATCAGCTATTGAAGATAAGCTAGTTGCTGAACAACAAAAGATCCAAGCTGATCTTGAGAGTGAAAGAATCTTAATTTTAGCTGACGCAAGCGCTAAAGAAGCTGTAATCGTTGCATCAGGGGATGCTGAAGCAAAAATAATAGAAGCAGAGGCAACAAAAATATCTATTGAACAAATACTAGCATCAACTGGTCGATCTGGAAACGAAACACAGATTGCTGAACTTTACTTATGGATCAAAGGATTACAAGAGATTGCCCCAGATGTAGATATCATGATTGTGGGTAATGATGGAACTCCATTATTGATACCCTCTGATATAAGTGACCCATAAAAAGAGAATTATTTCTCTAAAAAAACCCAACTTTTTTATTTTATTAAACCCAAAGAATGTGAGTATCTTCATTTCAAATAATTTTATGGTATTAAATTTGATGGATAAAATGTCTAATAAGAAAATAAACACAAAAGAACACACTACCTTTCCTTGTGGTTGTGTTTATCATGATAAAGGATGGTTACTAACAAGAGTTACAGAATGTAAATATCATAAAAAGAGACGAACAAGAAAAAGACCTTTTAGACCTAAAGCTGAATGTGTAAGACCCTAAAAAATAAAATTCAATATTATTTAACTTTTATTTTTTATTATTTATTCAAATAGCAGAATTAATAACATTGTGCAAACACCAAAAGTAATTGATATTATTTGCATTGCAGATTTTTTTAGGTTAGCTTCATCTTTTCGCAGTTCTGGAATAAGATCTGATCCAGCAATGTAAATGAAGTTCCCAGCAGCAAAAGAAAGCAATAATGGAGTAAAGCCTTCCAAGCTTGAACCAAGAACTAGAGCTACTATCGTTCCAAACACTGCCGTTAGTGCTGTTAATAGGTTAAACCAAAGAGCTTTTTTCTTGCTAAAACCGCCATGAATTAACACGCCAAAATCTCCTAGTTCTTGTGGAATTTCATGGAAAATCACTGCAAGAGTTGTAGCTATTCCTAATGAAGTGCTAAAAACAAAACTTCCTCCGATAATTAATCCGTCTATTAGATTGTGAATTGCGTCTCCGAAAAGATTCATATAAGCAAAAGAATGCGGATGTTCTTGGGATGTTGGTATGTGGCAATGTCTCCAACGCAAAAATTTTTCTACAATAAATGAAAATAAAATTCCAAAAAGAATTAACAAGGAAATAGATAATCCAAAACCAGTTTCTTCAATAGCTTCTGGAATAAGATGAATAAAAGCATCTCCAAAAAGTGCACCAGCTGAGAAACTAACCATATATAGCAAAATTTTTTTTAGCTGCTGCTCTTTTAGCCACAATGTAGCAATTCCAATTATTGAAATTATACTTACCACTAATACGCTAGCAATGCTTAGCAACCAAGTAATCATATGTTATATTCCTCAAACAATATTCTCTTAATATGTTTATTATTTCTTATACGCAAAATGGTTACTAAATAATTAACTCTTTTTATTAATGACTGTAAAATCAATTTAAGAATCATAATTTTTGCATGTTTGCCAAATATTTATCTAGTTTAAATTGGTCGGGAGAGCAGGATTCGAACCTGCGACAGCTCGGTATCTGTGGCCTTGCAGGCTAGAATGATGCCTACCATGGGTAGACCTCTACAGCTTCTCCATTAGCTAAGCGATCGTTAGCTAACTCGAGAGCTCTGCCAGGCTGAGCTACCTCCCGACAAAATCCATTACGATACGATTTAGACATTTATGTCTTTTGGAAAATAATAACCTTAGGTTAGTTCTAAATCCAATTTTTAGCTAACTAAATATATTTAGATAACTTATTACCTTCGATATTAATACCGATTTCTTGAATATTTGTTAGAGGTAATTAAGATGAAAACTATTGGAGTAATAACACCTGGAGGAGATGCTCCTGGAATGAACGCAGCAATAAGGGCTGTTGTAAGAATAGCCCATTCACGCAACTGTAAAATATTAGGTTTTGAGAAGGGTTGGTATGGTTTATTAACTGAAAGCAAAAGACACCTCACTCCTAGAGATGTAGGCGGGATTGTTCAATCAGGAGGAACTATACTACATACCCTACGGTGCCTACCCTTCAAAACAAAAGAAGGAATTGAAAAAGCTGCAAACACATTGAAATCAAATAAAATCGAATCTTTAATAGTGATTGGTGGTGATGGATCATTTAGAGGCGCTTTAGAATTAAATAAAAAAAGTGGAATACAAATGATAGGTATTCCAGCAACTATAGATAATGATGTTTTTGGAACAGATGAAACTATAGGATTTGATACCGCAGTAAATACTGCGATAGGAGCTATTGATAAAATCCGAGATACTGCAATATCTCATGAAAGAATATTTGTTGTTGAAGTGATGGGTAGAAAAAGAGGATTTTTAGCTCTACAAGTAGGTATTGGAGTTGGTGCTGAAGTAATCCTAATTCCTGAACAAGGATATGACATTAAAAAAATTGTGAATGTTTTAAATACTAACTCAAAAAAAGGTAAGCAAACAGGAATCATAGTGGCTGCTGAAGGCGTTGGAGATACTGGAGAACTTGCAAAAGAAATTGCAAAACATACTGGGTCAGAAGTTCGTTTATCCATTTTAGGATATGCTCAACGAGGAGGTAGTCCATCAGGTCGTAGTCGTTTATTAGCCAGTCTTTTTGCAGAAAAAGCAGTTGATTTAATGTGTACCACAAATGAAAACCATATTATAGGTTTAAGAAAAGGAGAAATTGCTAGTATTCCTATGATTCAATCAATTGGTGCTAAAAAATCTATTAATTTAAATATGCTAAGATTAGCTAAACAATTATCAATCTGAATTAAAAAATAAAGAAAATAGATTTTTTGTCATAAAAATAAAAACCAACAAACTAATTAATGTAGTACCAGAAAAATAGAAATATGGAAAAAAAGGCTAATCACCAACTTGCCATAATTCCAGTGCTCACCGTTTCATTTCTTCTAATTTGCCTATTTGTATATCTCCTTCTTCAAGGTGACATGCAAGATTGGCCCTCATTCATGGGCGGTGAAGCCTCAATGGCTCTATTCAGTTTGTACTCCATAATCGGAGTTGCAGGATTCATAATTACATTGTTCCTCAAGAAAGAAGTCAACATTTTTAAATCTCCAAAAAAACTCCTCAAAATCACTTTCGTAACCTCAATCATTATAGGCTTAGGTGTGTTTACCTACCTAAACTTCACCGCCTCCGAAGCAAATTATGATTGGATGCACGATGGTTTATTATACCAGCAAATGGGGCAATCTTGGCTTACAAACCAAGAGTTTATCGTTGACAACTTATACACTCACCATTTTGGACCTATGTACCCCATTTACTTATCTCTTTTTTACATAGTCTTGCCTGCACATTTAGGAACGCAAATAGCTGTCCAAATCATCTTTTCGCTTTCTATTGCCGCAGTCTTTATAGCCACAAAAAAGTTGTACGGTTTAATTCCAGCGTTACTTTCAACTTTATTTGTTGTCACCCACCCCACCTTTCTTTTACTACATCAAGAAACTACTCTGAACCTTTAGTACTAATTTTGTACATACTAACAATATTTTTCATAATGGAAAGCCTCAAGCCTGAAAAAAGTAACAGGATTATTTTAGCTGGTTTGTTTGCCGCTTTGGGATTTGCACCAAATCAGGTCTCTGGTACTTTTTTATCATAACGGGTGTTGCGGGGTTTTCTATGGAGGTTTTATTACATGAAATGGAACTGTTTTTTAAAAACAAAAATTATCTATTAGCCATCGTGTTTTTCTCTCCCTAGTTTTAACATGGACAATTAGAAATCTAACTCTTTTTTGGGATGGTACTTTTTATGGTTTGTTCTCTGCAGCTCAACCGAGCCAATACCTTAACGATGCTGTTATTCATTCTGTAACAAAAGACTTGGGTAGTTTTATGATTCAATTCCCAAAGGAGTAATTTTGCCTATCCATGTTTTAGGCTCTTTTAGTTATGGATGTATGTATAATGTGAAGATGATTTTTGATAGTGGTCATAGCGTTCTTTATCCACTTATTTGATATTTTTAACTAAAAGATTCAACCAAATAAATTTCAGGCATTAATTGAGTATATTGAGTCGTAATATACGTTTTTATATTTGAAGGCTGTTATATATTTTGAGTTAATTAATGCTTACATTCATACTTATTTTGTCCTTAATAGTTGGTTTAGTACAAGCTTTACACCCGTGTTTGTTTTCAACAACTTCAGCGAGTAAAAATGACATCCAAACAGTTATCCAATCTCTCGCAAATGAAGGTTATAATCCACGAGAAATTTGTAACATTCTGAACTATAATGACGTAAATTTTTTCGAAATAGAATTTTAATCAATAAAAGAACTAAAAAAACCAATATTTTAACTTAAAAAATTGCAACTCACAATCAACATAATTATATAAAAAACGGAATAAACTTATCAATATTACTTAATAGTTAATAATACCCTAAAAAAAGGAAAAGATAAAAATAGATCATCATATTTTAATGGTCAAAATTGCTTGGGAGAGTAAAAGAACTGGGAAAACCAAAATGCGAACTAACTCACTGTGTAAATAATATTGATGAATATTGCCAGTCCCGAATAAGAAAATGGTTGGGAAAATGCAGCTTCAAACGAAAACCCTAACCAAAAAATACTATAAACATTAACCTTTAATCTCATCTTTTCGAAAACAATTTAATAAATGATCATTTACAAGTCCAACTGCTTGCATAAAAGAATAACAAATTGTTGGACCAATGAATTTGAAACCTCTTTTTTTTAGTTCTTTACTCATATTTACTGATTCTTTGGTATTACTTGGTAAATCGACAAAAGTAACAAACTTATTGTTAATTGATTTTCCTCCTACAAAATCCCATATAAACTCGCTAAAAGAACCATCTTCTTTTTGAATCTCCAAAACACGAATAGCATTATTTATGGTAGATTCAATTTTTAGTCGATTTCGAATTATTTTAGTATTCTTCAGAAGCTTATTTATTTTATCACTAGGATAATTCGCAACAATTTTAGGCTCGAAATTGTCAAAGGCATTTTTGAAATCTTTTCTTCTATTTAATATTAATTCCCATGTTAATCCAGCCTGAAAAATCTCGAGACTCAAAAATTCAAAAAGTTTCCTATCGTCATAGACGGGAACCCCCCATTCCTCATCATGGTATTTATTATAAAGTGGATTATTAGTTTTCCAACACCTAATTTTCTCAGATTTCATCAGTTAAAACCTATTCTACTCTCTAATTATTAGGGCGATACTTTATTGACCTTTTTTTCTAGGGTATTACTTCGGTTCCAGCTATTCTGCTAAGATTAACTGCACTTTCATCTCCTTCATTAGGAGCGCTAGTAAAGAGTACCAGCTCTGAATTAATAATTCCATTATTTTCTTCCACAATAGTTTTCATCGTTTCTGCAGTATTTCCAGGGCTACCCGCAGCTGTAACTATTATTACTGTCTTTGTGTTTTCAAGATCTCCCATTCGATTAACATGACGACCTATTGTTGGACTAGGAGCACCTCCATATACAGGAGACGCCAAAATAAGTAAATCATATTTTGAAATGTCAATTGGAGCATCACCACTTGCAGTACTTATTTCAACTCGCCAATCATTTAATTTAAGGCCTTCAGCATAACCATAAGAGACATCTTTTGTAAACGGGCTAAAACCAGGATGATAAATCAATAATGCATTAGAATTTCCCTGTTCATTAGCTACAATTATTTCACTAACAACATCACTATTTATTCCCAAATATAGAAAAACTGAAGTACTAATGCCTAAAATAACCAGGACTACTAAGGAAACAAAAAAAATTCTTTTCCATTTCTTCTTAGGCCAAATTTTTTTAAAATCCAATATTTATCCCTCAAAAACCAAAAATAAAAATCAATCAGTCTGATTTAAAGATTGCCAGGTTTAACAATTACAAAAATAGAGAAATTAATTTCACTTTAAAATAGGATTGATATTTATTAAATAAGTGTACCAATCCTTATAAAAAAGGAAACATTTGAACCAGTTAAAAATAGATTAAAGAATTGAATTTTATGACACTCATTACTCACAAAATAACTACTGAAGTTCCTCAAAGCTATATGCCCACCTTAATTGATTTTATTTATGTCCAATATCTTTTTCCTCAAGAAACAAAATTTGCGCAATTTTCAAGAAAAATACTAGATGGAATTCCATCACTTTCATATGTTGTTCTTGATGAAAAAACTCACGATCCAATCTTACAAATGGATATTAAAGGTAGTAATCCATTAGAAATAAATATTCAACCACTTATTGAAAAAATAAACCCAAAAATAATTGAATTATCAAAACAAGATATAATAATTGCAATACAAGTTTTTGAAGAAAAAACAAGAAAAAGGACACTATACTTTGCCTGGAGAGAAGGAGAAAAAATAATTCCAGAAGTACTTAGAAAAAAAGAGAAATCTTTTAAAAGATTATTTCTAGAAACACAAATTCTGTTTTTTGTTGTGTTTATAACTCTTGGAATGTTTATTTTCTTGTTAATTTCTACGATTTATCCGGATGCATTATGGATAGCACCAGTAATTCTAATTTCAATTCAATTTGTTTTTGTTTTCTACTCAAGCAATATCATCTCAAGAAATGCTGATTGGATTATTACAGAAAAAAATCCTAATATTCATATTCTAACGTATCATCTTCCATTAAATCAAGGAAAAAACGTTAACCAAATCTTGACACAAAAACAAAAACTACTGATTAAAAAAGAAATATATGCTAAAATTTTAACTAAAAAAGGAGAAATTGATTGTGCCTCAGCCAACGAGGTGTTTAATAAACATGGAATAACCTGTTCTCCAGAAAACTTGTCATCAAAAAAAATTAACGTTTATGAGCTAATAAAACAAATCGCTAGTCGTTTTAATTTTCCCATTCCAAAAATTGTAGTATCTAATACTATGGTTCCAAATGCAGCAACTTCAGGGCCTAGTCCAAGTAGAGGTGTTGTTTTAATAACTACGGGACTTCTAGTTCAACTAGAAGAAGTAGAAGTTCTTAGTGTTATAGGACATGAGTTTGGTCATCTTAAAGGCCGGGATCCATTAATATTATATGGATTAACTTCAGCTGAATTTCTATTTCGATTTTATGTCCTTTTTCCTGTGTTTCCATTCATTTTCTCTTCTTTTCTATTTTTAGTTTACTTCTGGTTTGTGATGAGTGTAATATTTTTTATAGCAAAATTCTTTGAAGCGAGAGCTGATCTTGCATCTGCACAGGAAATTGGAAATCCTAAAGTTTTAGCTGGAGCTTTAGAAAAAATTGGTTTCCAAAGACTTCTTTATGAAAGAGTAGCTTCTTATCGTATTCAGGAATGGCTCGGTTTAGATCCTCATCCACCTATATATTTCAGAATTAAACGATTAAGAAATCTACAGATATCCTCCGAATAAAAATAAACACAGACTAATCCAGTCAATTATTGATGTGATGAAGGGTTTGATAGATGCTTTTTAAACAATATGGTTGTTGGTTAAAATCATTGAATACTCAATTCAATAGAAAAGAATTGCTTAAAAAATATTGTCTTGCAAGAAGTAAGCTCTAGTTGTATGACAATTTTCTATTGACCACTACAAAACATCTCTTTTAAAATTAATGCATGAATAAATCAATACATTTATTTCAAAAAAAATTTTCGAAGTTAATTCGAAGTGGTATTTTTTATTTTGTGAAATAGATTACTACAAAAATGTTATGAGATATACAAAAAAGAAATAAAGCTTAATAGAGTTTGTAGTTATTCTGGCGTAAAAAGAGGTAATCCCTACTTTGAAGCTCATCTATATTGCAATAGACGGAATGGGTGATTTACCAATTAAAGAATTGGATAATCTCACTCCATTAGAGTATGCACAAACTCCCAATATGGATCTTCTAGCTAATAGAGGAAAAACAGGATTAATGTATACTGTTAAAAAAGGATTTGCTCCTGAGAGTGATGTGGCTGTAATTTCTCTACTAGGTTATGACCCTTTTAAGTACAGTCCTGGTAGAGGTATTATCGAAGCTGTGGGTGTAGGGTTAAACGTAAAAGATGGCGATCTAGCTCTAAGATGCAATTTTGCTACATTAGGTAGAGAGAAGGAAATAATTGATCGAAGAGTAGCGAGGACTTTATCAACTAAAGAAGCCACAGACCTTGCTAATGTTGCAAATAATCAAGTTAAATTAGAATCTAGTTCCGCAATTTTTCAATTTAAAAATACCATTGGACATCGAGCTGTTTTATTAATAAAAGACAAAAAAATTTCGTTATCAAGCAAAATATCAAATAGTGATCCGGCTTACAAAATTGTTCATGGATTAGGTGTAGCTCAAACTAATGTTGAAATGAAATTGAAAAAATGTGTTCCTTTAGAAGATAATAATGCTTCAAAAATATCTGCTAAATTAGTTAATGACTTTATTGAAAAAACGCATGAAGCATGGGAAAACCATCCTATTAATAAAAAGAGAAAAAAAGAGGGAAAACTCAAAGCGAATGTTGTGCTTACTCGCGATGCAGGTCATTTGCTTCCAACTTTTTTCAATATAAATAAAAAATATAACGTAAACTTTGCTGCTTTAGCTGATATGCATGCTGAGGTTGGAATAGCTCAATTAGCTGGTATGACCACAACTTTACTTCCAACACCTTCTGGAGATATTGAGTATGACTGCAAAATTAGAGTAGCTAAACTTCTTAGCACTTTAGCTAGCCATGATTGTGTTTACATTCATCTAAAGGGTCCTGATGAACCAGGCCATGATGGAAACTGTCATGAAAAAATTAAGATAATATCTGATATCGATAAATATTTTATAGGCGCTCTTTTAAGAAAAATCTCTATTGATGAACACGTTATCTGTATAACTACTGATCATGCGACACCATGTTCACTAAAAGTACATAGTGATACACCCGTTCCTCTATTAATATCAGGTGGAAAAATAAACTCTGATGAAAAAACACAAAAGTTCTCTGACGTTTTTGTAAAAAAGGCAGTCTAGGACTAATAAATGGTGCATATAACTTAATGCCTAAGTTAATTGACTATATAAAAAAATAATTCCAGTCTATTTATTGAATATACTTTTTCTCAAAAAAAATATAGAATTCTATTGAATAATTCATTAATAACGATAAGTTTTTCCTAAGAAAACAAAAATAACGACACCTACTAAACAAATTCCTACAATCATTAGCGTTAAGAAAAGCATTTTTGGCATTCCAAATGCGTAATTTTGAATTTCATAATTAAGCGTAATTAGTGTATCATTTTGAGTATCGTTATTGAAAAATTTTAAAATATATTGTCCTTCAATTTCACAAATAAAACTATAATCAATTTGCTTTTCTTCACCAAATTCTATTAATGAACCATTTGGAAGAAATAATTTAGAAGAAAAATTATTTGAACTAACACCTAAAGTCTTGATCTGTATTAGCACATGATCCTCAAGTTCAAGATTTAATATTTGTTCAAACTCACTTTCAGGTTTAATATTGATACTTGATGTAATAGATTGTCCTAATTCAATTACCAAACTAAACGAAGCAAAAAAAACTAATGTATATAATATCGATTTTTTCAGTAGTTTCATTAAAACAAACGATTAGTTCATTATATCAATAATATTTATGAATTATAAATAAATATAATTAATACGTTTATTGAAATAGACTACTAATATAATTAAATCAATTTTAAATTCGATATTTTTTTCGGTTAAAATAAAGCGCTAAAAAGAGAATTAATAGAATAGTCACTAGAAATCCCAAAATAATGGGAATAATCGAATCCGCTTTCACATTTTCTAAAACAATTAGAGTTATGTCTCTATATTCCCCTGAATCTCGAGAACTATAAGCAATAGCCAAATCGTCATTATTGGTCTTAATAATAGAAGTTGATGAATGATGTGCAGATACAGTGTATGTTTGATTACTTTTTATACTTCCAGCTAAATTTGTTTCTAAAAGCCAAAGATGACCATCACCTACTGTAGGTTGTTGAATACAGGCTATCCAATAATTTTCGTTATTATCAACAACTAACGAACCTCCATACTCATTTTCTTCTCCGCCGTATGTCATATTCCACTCCATAACACCATCAGAATCAGTTTTAACTAGCCATACATCCCAATCCCCGCTCCCAAAAGACGTTGTACTCCCAGTCAAAGAATACCCGCCATCTTCATTAACTATCATGGAATTAGAATATTCAGTACCAACTCCGCCATAAGTTTGATTCCACTGCAGTTTTCCTATTGAATCAGTTTTGATTAGCCAAAAATCTGCTTTTCCTTCTCCTATGGGAATTGTACTGCCAGTTACTGCATAACCTCCATCCAATGTCTCAACCACTGAAGATGCGAATTCGTTTTCTTCTCCGCCGTATGTCATATTCCACTCCATAACACCATCAGAATCAGTTTTGATTAGCCAAAAATCTGCTCCACCGCCTCCAAATGATCGGGTTTCGCAAGCTAAAACATAACCCCCATCACTAGATGCAATTATTGACTTTGCTCGTTCATAATCAGATCCTCCATATGTTTTATTCCATAACATAATCCCTTGAGAATCAGTTTTTACAAGCCAAACATCGTCATTATCATCCAACCATGTATCATTACTTTGATCTTTTATACTACCTGCTAGCGCGTATCCACTATCAGTCACGACCATAGACATAACTATAGCATTTCCAGATCCGCCATAAGTCATATTCCATTGTTCTTCTCCAATTGCGTTTGTTTTAACCAGCCAAAAATCATAATTACTATGATCAAAAGAATTTGTTATTCCAGCCAAAGCAAATCCCCCATCATAAGTCTCCACAACACAATAAGCTTCATCATCATTGCCCCCATCAAAAATACTAATCCATTTTGTATTAGGAGTGGCAGAGACCAAACAAACAAAACTTAACCATAAAAAAATTAAACTAAATACTATAACCGATTTACTACTCATAGTAAACACTCCGATAAGGTTACGTTTTTGGTATTAAAAAACTTTTTCTACATATGGTTTTTTTAATCGGGAGGTTTACCTAAGAAGATAAAGATATGAATAAAAGATAGTTTAAAAGTTTAAACCTGGTATTTGGAAAGACATAGAGATTTGGGTGAGTGATTTAAATTTTAAAACATTTAACATTTTATTCTGATGGTGGTTCACGAGGTAATCCTGGTCCCGCTGCGATAGCTTTTGTGATGTTATCTGATGATGGTTGTATTCAAAAAAAGTATTCTCAATTTATAGGTATACATACAAATAATCAATCTGAGTATAAAGCGCTAATAGCAGCTCTTAAATTTGCTTCAAATAAGTCAGAAGAAGTAACCTGTTACCTTGACAGTGAATTGGTTGTCAAACAACTTAATGGAGAATATTCAGTAAAAAATAATCAATTAAGACAATTGTGGAGAGAAGTGCAAGAATTAAAAAAAATCTTCAAAAAAACTATTTTCATAAACGTCCCTAGAACCAATATTCACATTCAGAAAGCTGATACTCTTTTAAATATTAAGCTAGATGAATATTTGAATTAAAAGTGAAATTGTAATGTTTACACATACTAGTATCAGAACAAACAATATGGATCGATCTATTAGTTTTTATAAAGACTTTTTAGGTTTAGAAGTAATAAATCGAAAACAGATTCCAAGTAACAATGCTGAAATAGCGTTCCTTAAAGACCCCGATGGAAAAGGATCTACACTAGAAATTACTTATTATCGCGATCAAAAAAACTTCAAGCAAGCTGATTATGAACAACGCCTATTTGATCATATAGCTTTTGAAGTAACGGATATTGAAAAAATTATTAATGCATTAAGAAAAGCCAAAATTACAATTACGGATGAACCCTTTAGTTTAAGCTCTAAAGGACCATTAATAGCGTTTATTGAAGATCCAAACGGTATATTAATTGAGTTGATTGAGAGAAAAAAATCAAATTAATTTTTTTTCTCTAATATTCTTGGGGTCATTTAATAAACAAAAGTAAATCTTTTAATTTTTTTATGTTTATATCAGGAATAATTAAATCTTTATCTTTTTGAATACGTCTTTCAATAAATATCGTTCTCATGCCTAAATCCCTAGCACCCTTAATATCAGCATCTAAGGTATCCCCGACAAAAATCGTCTCTGAACTATCAACTTTTAAAAAGTCTAAAGCAGCCTGAAAAATTTCTCTATTAGGTTTTCGTTTATTAACAGCACCAGAAACAATAACTACACTAAAAAATCTCTCAATATTATCTCTTTTCAAAAGATTAATAACACATTCAGGAATCGCAAAATTTGAAACAATTCCGAGTTTATATTTTTTATGTAATTCATTTAATATTTTCACAGTATCCTGATCTATTCTTACATATTTCATAAATTCTTTGCAAAAGGCAAAGGTGCTCTCTAGTACAATAGCACTATCATTAGAATATTTGTAACCTAAAAACTCAAGAGCTTTAACTATTCGTTGATTAAAATGAGGTTCCTCATCGTTGATATCTGCTTTTTTATATAATTCAATTCGAGCTTTTGTATAAGCATCCATAAAAGCATTAAAAGACTCTTTTACACCATTATTTTTCACAGCAGTATACATCATTTTTATTGCAGGAATATAAAACTGGTGATCATGTTCAATCATCATTAATGTATCAAACATATCAAATAATACAGCTTTAGTCTTCATTTCAGCAACCAAAAAGAGACAATTAAAACAACTTAAATGGATTGTGTCTCATTTTTATGCCATTTTCCATTATTTCCAGTTAAGTAATTAATTATACTCCTAGAACGCGCTAACACATTGATTATTCGCAAAAAAGGATAGAATGGCGTGTATGCAAGTAACAATTTTTGTTTAGATTTACAATATGCAAACTTCAAAGCTATTGCTTGACTAATTAATCCAATAAATAATCCATAGGGGATAAAAACAAAAAGATTATAGATAAATAATATTGGATCAGGAGCGAACCAAAGCAAGAATGGGAACAAAGAAACAGATATCAAATCCATTATCGCTCCAGCAAACTCAAAAATATAACAATACCAAATAAGAGCAGTCACCCAAGAACGCTTAATCATTAAATCTCTATGAATAGAGAGAGTGTTATGCAACCAACCTGTAAACCAACGTAAACGTTGATGCCATAAGGAACTTATGCTTGTTGGAGCAACTGTTGCACTGTTTACAAAACTAAAATATCCAATTTTAGCTCCTTTTTTATGCATTTCTAATGTAATTTCTAAATCTTCAGTCACACTTCTAATTTCTCGCTCATCTAGTACTTCCCGAAGCAAGTCAGCATCATATACGCCAATAGCTCCAGAAATCACAATTACATTATCACCTAATCCTTGAGCACATCGTCCAACTCCTAATCCCTGACTATACTCTAGTTTTTGCATGGTTACCATAAAGTTACCATCCGAACCTTCCCCATTAGGATGAGTATATCCTGTAACAGCTCGTTTTCCATTGGATAATTTGTAATCTACCAATCCCTTCAGTGTATCTTCCAGTCCATTCAGAGTCGGAATCAACAATTGCAATTAAACCTCCTAATGCTCTGTTGATTCCAGTTTTAAGAGAATCAATTTTACCTAAATTAGTTGAATGTCTAATCACTTTTCCACATATTTTAGGATAAAATTTGCGATTATTGATAATAGTTGACCATGCTATTTCGTAGGTACAATCATTACTACCATCATCGACAACTAAAATTTCCGTTAATCCTTCATATTTATTTGCTGATAGAAACAGACTGTTTATACAAGTAGCAATATTTTTTTCCTGATTAAAAGCTGGGACCACAAAAGAAACCATGGGATAAAAGGACTGAACCTTTTTTAGCTCCTTTTTTCTTGCAATAAAAGCTGCCACTATCCACATGCCAGCCAAACCTATAGCTATGAGGGTATACCAGCTGTAAAAAAATCTAACAATAACAATCCAGAGGTAATTTTCTATAAATGTTTCAGTGGTATAACCAATAACATTTTTTATTAACCACTCAGCAAGAGCTGGAAAATATAACCATGATAAAAAACAAAGAACAAAAGGAAGGAAGAACAAGACATAAAAAATCTTGAAGTTCTTATTTTTTTCCAATAAGAAACACAATCTCCTCTAGATCCTTCTCCTTCTAAAGAAAAAAGCATTATTTGCTAATAAAATGGTATTCCGATATAGATAATATTACAAAAACTATTTTCAAAATTTTTCTAGTAGAAATTAACAATAAAAAATTTTTACTAACTTTGCTAAAATAAAGAAATTATCTTAAGAGATTAGCAGGGGGTACTTTTACTTGATTTCTTGAGATTTCTCTATTCTGAATTAATTCAGTTAATTCACTGTGACGATGTAGAAAATCTTCACCTTTTTTTGTTGCACCATAAACATCTTTTCCATTTGCGTTAAATTTGCAAAGTAATTGAGTTTTAAGCATAAACCTTAGATACTCATTAAGTTGTGCAAAACTTAAGTTGGCTTTATACATAATTTTGGTTTTAAGAGTTCCATTTCTGGATATATCCAAAATTTCAGCCATAATGCTGAGTTTATCTCTTCTTTTTGATACTGATTGATTTAACCATAAAGTCAATTCTATAACCTTCTTTTAGATCTTATTTCTATAACTGAACTTAGCGCTGTCTATTTTAAGGCCTGTTTCAGATTGTTACATATTCTCTTGAGGTAATATTCTAGAAAAAACTTCTATATCTATAAAACAGATTTATTTTATTTTGTAGCTAATGGCTATAGATAGTTATCCCATTTTATATGGACTTCGAATTTGATTGGCTCTTAAAAATAACCTTTCTAATTCTAAATCAGTAGCTCCATTTCGAAGAGGATCAATAATATTTATATTGTTATCATTTTTCATCAAACAAGGTTTTAGTTTTCCATCGCTAGTCACACGTAATCTAGTACAATGCATGCAGAATTCACTATTCTCAATTGGATGAACAACTTCAACAGTAACATTTTGAAGACGATATATTTTCCGATTATGCATAAATCGTCTTGTATCAATTTTAACGGCTTGTTGTCTTAAACTTTCTTCTTGTTCATCTAAGAATTTATGATAATCAGAATAATACTGTTTATTTACATTTATTGGATCTAGTTCAATTAATTGCAATATTGCTCCTGTTTTTTTTGCATACTCAACCATATGGGGAATATCTTTAACATTTATGCCCTTTAGAACTACCATGTTAAGTTTAACCGGATTTAAACCTGCAGCTATTGCAGCTTTGATTCCAATTAAAACATTTTCAATTTTTCCAGTTGTAAGTTCATTATAAATCTGAGGATTTAATGTTGGAAGACTTATGTTAACACGTTTTAATCCACATTCTTTTAGTTCTTTGGCTTTATTTTTTAATAATACTCCATTTGTTGCAATTGAAAGGTCTTTAAGACCAGGAATTTTAGATATTTGTTTAATAATTTCACAAACATCATCTCTAACAAGTGGTTCTCCACCCGTAATTTTTATTCTGGAAATCCCAAGTTTTACAGATATGTTAGCAATTCTAATAATTTCATCTAATTCCATTTCATCAGTTTTGCCTTTTGAACATGAACCAATTTCTTCTCCCTCTTTATGGCAATAAACACATTCAAGATTGCAGCGTGCAGTTATTGCTATTCTCAGATTTAGAAGGGGACGCCCACAACTATCTATTAAAACCATTATTATTCCCGTAAATGTTTGACGATATGAGCAGTTTCAGGTAATATAAGCCTTTCAACTGAAATCCGAACTGCATTTGGTGAACCAGGAATACAATACACTACTTTATCTTTTACAAGACCCGCAATAGCCCTTGATAAAATGGCTGCAGCCCCAATTTCTTTAAAACTAATTTGTCGAAAAATTTCTCCAAATCCTGGAAGTATTTTTTCTAGAAAGGGTGTAATAGTCTCAATAGTAATATCTGTAGGAGTGATTCCTGTTCCTCCTGAAAAGATTATCGCATGTATATCTGGTAAACAAAAAATTTCTTTAAGGGCTTTAATGATCATGTTTTTATCATCAGCTATAATCTTTTTTATTTTAACATTATGACCTGCTTCTCTTATCATTTTAATAATATACTCGCCAGACACATCCTTAATTTGGCCTTTATTTTGATTATACCTTGAAGTGCTACAAATAAAAATGGCAAAGTTCATTTTTTTCAGAGTTTTTTTCTTATGGTTATTTGAAGAGTTACTCAAAGATTACGCCTGTTTGTATTTTTTTTCAACAATAATATTACCAATTTTTGTACTCGGATACTGTCCTGCAAGATCCTTTTCATATTGCTTAACCATATCCCAAATAGTCAGTAAACCAACAGATGTTGCAGTTAAAGCCTCCATTTCTACACCAGTTTGAGCTTTAGTTTTTACGGCAGTTTTAACCTGAATAGTCTTATCATCAATAATAGTTACTTCAACTACTACATTTGTTAAAGGCAATGGATGACATAGTGGAATAATTTCACTAGTTTTTTTTGCCGCGAGAATTGCTGCAATTTTTGCCGTATAGAGTGGATTTCCTTTCACAATTTTTTGATTTTTAATTAATTCGACTGTTTTTCTTTTTAAATAAATATTTCCAATGGCAGTAGCTTCTCGTAAAACATTTGTTTTTCCAGAAACATCAATCATAGTCATTTTTTTTTCTCCATTTTTTAATTTATTTATCGGATATTTTTTCCCAAATATCTATTAATTTTTGAACAGCAACAGCTTTTGGTGAATTTTCCATGAATCGATACATTCTGATCCTCCCATATACTCTTTGTTGAAGAATTTTTTCATTTTCTAATAATATTAAGTGCTGATTAGTAGTTGAATAATTTAAATGAATTCTACGCGCAATATCTGAAACGTTAAGGGAACCTAGTCTGGAAATAATTTTTAGTATTTTCATTCTAGGTTTGGAAGAAAAGACTTCTTCAAATTCCATATATATTCACTCTCTATTTTTCCATAAAGCTGCACTTAATTCTTTTTCCAATTCTTTAGAAGGAATTGCGGGTAAAGATATTTTTGTTGATCTTCCACGTTTGATATTAGCTGTAACCTCTATTCTTAAGATTCCTAATGCAGAAAATAATTGTGTATATTTCCAAATTTGAGTGTGACTGTTGGGCGTTTCATTGAATTCTTCACATACTATTGCGTACGCTTCTTCTATTTCTGAAATTGAAGCATATACATTATCGTTACAATTAAAAAATCTAGCAATTGCAAGTAAAAATAATTTTTCATGTAAACCGTAAGAATTTAATTCATTTTTTTGAAAAGTTGGAAGTATACTAGATACAGCTTTTCTTGCACAATCTGCTTTTATTTCTTCTAGATCATTGGCATCAGCATATTTTCCTGCTCTCCATAATAGATCAATTGCAAATCTTGCATTTCCAGTTTCAGAAAAACCTATTTCAGCTATAGAACTAATGACATCTTCATTAACTGAATACAGGTTAAATGCCATATTAACACGTTCATTTAATATGTCGATGAGCTGACTTTTTCCATATTTTTCTAGTCGAATAATGTTTCTTTGCAGGGTACTTCTAGAACTGTCATCCAATTTATCAATTAATTTAAGATCTCTCAATATGAAAACAACAGAAATTCTTTGAGGTTTTCCTGATCTTATTTCTTGAAGTCGAGTTAGTTTATAAACAGTTTCTGATCCTTCATTTTTTATAAGAGCGTCAAATTCATCCAGAGTTAATATTATATGTGTATTTTCCTCATCTAAAGTTTGAAATAACATATCTAATATTTCTTCTGAAGAGTATCCACGTTTTGGAAAATTAGGTCGAAAAATTGTTAGAACGTGTTGTAAAATTAAGAAAATTTTTCCTCGATATTCTCTACAATTAACATGGACATAACGAAATTTTACATGTTGTTTGTTAGCTTGAAGCGTTATGTCAGAACCAAAACGATGTGCTAACACTGTTTTCCCAGTTCCCACTTCACCTGTTATAATTACTCTTTGCGACATCTTGTGGGAAAAATGAAACAAAAAACTAAAAAACTCCATCAATAATCGATGTTCTTTTTGTCTATGTGGTAAGGTCTTTGGAATATAATTTATATCCAGTTTTGATTCATCTTTAAAGACACTTTTCCGACCTTTCACAGTTTTTAACCTCTCAGTACAATAAATTTGGACTCGGTTATTCTTTTCTCTTTATATTTTTCTTTCTATTAATCAAAACCCTAATTAAGTGATTTGATTATCTGAGTTTGCGATAAAAAAATGATTCCAAAACAATTTTTCTTAACCAAGGGTGTTGGTAAGCATAAGGAGAAGCTTCAAAGTTTTGAGTTAGCTCTTAGGGCTGCTGGTATCCATTATTGTAATCTAGTGTATGTTTCAAGTATTGTTCCTCCTGGATGTAAACTTGTTCCTAGAACTAGAGGGTTAAAGATGCTTTCTCCTGGTGAGATTACTTTTGCTGTTTTGGCTAGGACTTCTTCTAATGAGCCTAATAGGTTATTAGCTTCTAGTGTTGGTGTTGCTATTCCTTATAAGAAGAAGCAGTATGGGTATTTGTCTGAGCATCATAGTTTTGGTGAGACTGACGAGGTTGCTGGTGATTATGCTGAGGATTTGGCTGCTACTATGTTGGCTACAACTATGGGTATTAAATTTGATCCTGAGACTGCTTGGGATGAGAGGAAGCAATTGTTTAAGATGAGTGGTATGATTGTTAAGACTCAGAATGTTACTCAGTCTGCGAAGGGTGATAAGAAAGGTTTATGGACAACGACTGTTGCTGCTGCTGTTTTCTTACCTGAATAAGAGTCACTATATAGTAGAATGCTATAATTTTAAGTGAAAATATTTGAAGCATTTACAGAAAAGAAGGTTTACTGGACGAACAGCTACAGCAATTATTCCAAAGTCACCCGATAAAATATTGCTAGTGAAACGGTTAACAAAACCTTTTTCTGGCTATTGGGCTTTACCTGGAGGACGCTTAGATCCCGGAGAAACTGTAGAAACTACAGTAATTCGAGAAGTAAAAGAAGAAACAGGTCTTGTAGTAATTATTGAAAGGAAGATAGGTGAATATCGCGAAATTGGAGATCAAGATGAAGTAGAATATGATTATTCTCCTGCCTGTTTTCTCGTAAAAATAGTTGGAGGCAAACTAAAAAGACAAGAAAACGAAATTGGCGCTTTAAGGTTTTTCTCTTTAGCATCTATACCTAAAATTATAGCTTTTGAACATAATCGCATGGTGAGGGACTATATTACCTCTTTAAAAAAAGATAAAACATGATTAAGAGTTAACAAATCAAAAGAGTTTACGCAGAAAAAGGCAAAAATATTAATGTTTCGAGGTAACCAATACCTCGGTGAACTATCTCATTGAAACTGTCACTGACTGAACCAATTATTATTGTAAATTTTAAAACATATTTAGAATCAACTGGAAAAAAAGCAATCAAACTAGCTAAACAAGCTGAAAAAGCCAGCAAAGAAACAGGAATTCAAGTTGCAGTAGTACCCCAATTTGTTGACATTGCATTAATTTCAGAAGCTATTGAAATTCCAGTATTATCACAACATATAGATGCAATAACTCCTGGAAGTCATACAGGTCATATTCTAGCAGCATCGATTAAAGAAGCCGGTGCTATTGGTACGCTTATTAACCACTCTGAAAAACAGTTAAAACTTTCCGAAATTGAAAAAATTATTACTACAACTAAAATAGAAAATTTAATTTCATGTGTTTGTGTAAATAATCCAAACGTAAGTAAAGCTGTTTCAGCGTTAAATCCTGATATTATTTCTATTGAACCACCAGAACTCATAGGAACAGGAGTTGCAGTTTCAAAAGCTAAACCCGAAATTGTTACAGATACCATTAACCTAGTTCAACAAATAAATAAAAAACCAATTGTACTATGCGGTGCTGGGATAAGTAAACCTGAAGATGTGTCTGTTGCAATAACTCTTGGTACTAAAGGAATTCTAGTAGCTAGTGCAGTAGTCAAAGCAAAAAATCCCTTTAAACTGCTATGTAAATTTGCTGAAGCAATAAAAAAAATTGAAAAGTGAATATTTTGAAAGTAGAAGCAGAATGTGCATCTTGTCTACTTTCAAGAGCAAAAGCTGAAGTCTATATGGGAACAACTAATCCAGCTCTACGTTTTCGAACAATGAAAGAAATTATGAAACTTTTAAGCAGAGAATTTAAACCAACTTCTGTACCCGCAGATTTAGGTACAAAAAGAGATCGTTTGATTAAACTATTAACTGGCAATAATGATCCCTATTTTCAAGTTAAAGAGAAAAGTAATAAAAAAGCTATTAAATTACTACCCTACGCAAAAAAATATGTAGAAAAAGGTTATACTCAACAAGAGCGATTTAAAAAAGCTACTTTATGTGCAATTGTAGGAAATTTAATGGAATTTGACATTCCAGGATTTTCTTTCTCCTTTAAAGAATTAACAAAAAAAATTAGAGAAGCAAATAAAGATTTAGTAATAGACGATATCGATAGTGCATATGAATTAGCAAAAAATGCGCAAAGCATCCTTTATTTAGCTGATAATGCTGGAGAAATCGTTTTTGACACTATTTTGGTAGAGCAACTAAAAAACATGGGATTAAAAGTAACTTACGTAGTTAAAGGTGGTCCCGTTCTAAATGATGCAACATTAAATGATGTAGAAATTTCTGGAATGAATAAAATCGCTGATAACATAATTACAACCGGAACAGATGCGGTTGGATTACTAACAAAAGAAGTTTCACGAGAATTCCTAAAAACGTATATGAAAGCAGAATTAGTATTTGCCAAAGGAATGGGTTACGCTGAAACATTAACAGAATATACCTTAACAAAACCTCATTTTCTAATGTTTAGAACAAAATGTCAACCAGTTGCTAACTATTTTGCTTCACCTCGTCACAAAAATATTGCGAAGTTGCTGCAATAAATGAAATTAAGTGAAATTATTCTAAAATCAAAAGATCTAAGTTCTTTAGAAAAGAACATACATAAAGAATGGCTAATAACAAATGGAATAGGTGGATATGCTTCATCCACTGTATTAGGAATTAACACACGAAAGTATCACGGATTGCTAATATCTGCTCTTTGTCCTCCAGGGTCTAGAACAGTTCACCTTGAAAAAATAGATGAAGATATTATAATTGACAATCAAACATACCGTTTTGGAACAAACGAATTTAAAGATACCATTTATCCAAAAGGATTCAAGTCTCTAAAAGAATTTTCAATTTGTCCCTTTCCAAATTTTATTTATAGTAACAAAGTTGTCGAAATAAAAAAAACCTTATTTATGCCTAATAAAAAAAACGCAATAGTTCTAATCTACAATATTACCAATAAAAGTCAAAAGAATGCAACAGTAAAATTATTTCCATTGATAAATTCCAGAAATTTTCATAAAATTAGCAGCAAAACTAAACCTATACAATATACACAAATACAAAACGAAAATACTGTTAACTTAACTTTTTCTAATCCAAAATCAAATTTAACTATTTTTTCAACAACAGGAAAATTTGTCAAAGCTACCAACCGAATACACAATATATTCTATAGGCAAGAAAATCAACGAGGGGAAAGCAGTATTGACGATTATCTACAACCAGGTTTTTTTAGCTTAAAAATCAAACCAAAAAAATCAATATTAACTTGTATTGTTGCCCTATCTACCATCAATAAAAAAACTACTTCTGATATTCTTCAAGAGATAGGTGTTAGTAACAAAGAAATTGAATTATCCTTAAAAACTGAAGAAAATAAATATAGTCAATTGCTAAACAATTTTTATTCCACATTATTCTCAAATTCCAGAACGTAGTTGGTTAAATTGGATTATAATGGCTGCAAAAAATCTCGTTGTTGAAGATCACAAGAACAACAAACATATACTAGCGGGTTATTTTTGGTTTGGACCTTGGGGTCGAGACACTTTTATTTCATTACCTGGATTATTGCTTGTTCCTAGAAAATTTAGTGTTGCAAAAAAAATTCTACATAGTTTTTCCCATCTTTTAAAAAATGGTTTAATCCCTAATTTCCAACGAGACCAACAAGGCGATAGAGGTTACAATACAGTTGACGCTAGCTTATGGTATATAAACGCAATTTTACAATACCTAAAATATACTAAAGATTTTACTTTTGTTAAAAAAAAGTTATGGGGTATAATTCTTAACATTGTTAGCTCTTTTGAAAAAGGAACTGACTTTGGGATAAAAATGGATAATGATTGTTTACTTCAACATGGTCCTCAACTAACTTGGATGGATGCAATTGCAGATGGAAAAGCTGTTACACCACGATCGGGAAAAGCAGTAGAAATACAATCTCTTTGGTATAATGCACTAAAGATCACAGAATTATTAGGTCAAAAATTTGGTGACTATCGTATTTCAGAAAAATATTCAGAACTGGCCTTCAAATCAAAAAAAAGTTTTAATAAAAAATTTTGGAACATCCAAAGAAATTGCTTATTTGATGTAGTAAATAATACTTCATCTGATTCATCAATTCGTCCTAATCAAATAATTCCCTTAGCTTTGGACTTTTCTATTGTTGAAAAAAATCGATTCAAAACTATTTTTGACATTGTTTCTTCCAACCTTTTTACTCCATATGGATTGAGAACGTTAGAAGAAACAGATTTTAGATATAAAGGAAAATATTTAGGCAATAGAACAAATAGAGATCAAGCATATCATAATGGTACAATTTGGCCATGGTTACTTGGTCCCTTCATTACGGCATATTTTAAAATGAAAAAAATTGAAAATACAACAGTTGATATTATCTCAAAAAATATTTTACAATCAATATTAAATACTCATCTTTTAACTTCTGGCCTTGGATATGTTAGTGAAATATTTGACGGGGATTTTCCTTATGAACCTAGAGGTTGTATAGCTCAAGCTTGGAGTATAGCTGAACCTTTACGGGCATATGTTGAAGATCTCATGAATGTTAAACCAGCCTTTCTTGAAATTCTATATTAAATTATTTTTAATGATCCTCCTTAGTTCTAAAGCAGCCTTTTCAGGAGGAATAGTGTTAATGTAGACACCTGTATTTTTTTCAAAACCAGCCCAAATGGATAATTTTGGGTAAACTTCTAAATGCCAATGATAGAATTTTTTATTTTTTTTATTTAATGAAAGATGAAAACCAAAATTGTAAGGAGGATCGTTAACAAGCAGTTTGAGAGCTGTTAAACTTTTTTTTAAAGTCTGCGCAAAAATTTTTATTTCATGTTTAGTTAAATTTATTATGGTATTGTCATGACGTTTGGGAATTATCCAAAACTCTAAAGGTTGAATACTTGCAAATGGTGCAAAAACTATAAAACAATCATTTTGAAAAATAAGTCTTGGACTTTTTGTTTCTTTTTTTATAATATCACAAAAAATACATTTCTTGTTTTTATTATAAAACTTTTGACAAGCATCGATTTCTTCTTCTAAGATTAAGGGAACAAAGGGCATTGCTACAATTTGGCTATGTGCATGAGTAAGTGACGCTCCTGCCTCTCTACCATAATTTCTGAAAATCGAGACATATTTTACATATGGTTTATAACTAAAAGTTACTAATCTATCAATATATGCATTAATTAAATTAATTAATTGATCAATTTTTGCACTAGAAGGATCTTCATTATGTTTAGGAGATTCAACAATAACTTCATGGTGACCGATTGCATTAATTAAATTGCTAGACAATTTGCTTTTTTTGTTGCAATTAGCATTCTTATTATCGGTGAAAGCTGGATATAGATTAGGAATAATTCGAATAAGCCAATTCTTTTTTCTTTGTTTCAAATTATCTTCTGTTTTTAATATTTTTCCATTTTCGTTTAAATAAAGCAAAACAGCTGGAGGTGTTAGATCTTCATTGCCGACACAAAGAGGACATAAAATCTCTTTAATATGATGGTTTTTGGCTTTGATAAAATCTGTTGGGCGTCTACTTCTTTCAGTCGCAATGACAACCCAACGATTTAATATATAATCTTTTCTGACCTCATTACATACCATAGAAAATACCTGTCCACATAGAAAATGCAAACAATAGATTTTAATTTTTCCAGTTAAAAAAAAAGTGATCAAATATTCTTTATAATAACATTTTGAGTTTGTATACAAAAGCATCACCAAAACACAGTTATTTAATCAAAAAAGGGATCAGTTAAAAAAAACTTGTTAGAAATGTTAGACGAATTTTTTAAATTTCTAGTTGATTTCATTTTATTTTGTATTTATTTAACATCTAAAATAGTTACCAAAAACCTTAAGTGTAGCATTTCTTCTAAGTTGTGTTAGTCTTAAAAAAAATTAAGCATAAAATCAGAAAAAAATTAGGTGTTAAATCAGATTGGCAGTAGAAGGTTTTTTTGAAAACAAAAGACAACCAGTGGATGCTAAAGTTGGCGAATTAACTCCTCAGTCAAGAGCAGTTAATGTACTGGCAAAAGTAGTTTCTAAGAGTGAAATAAGAGATATCCCAATGGGCAGAGATGGTTCAGCACACAAAGTGTGTGACGCACTAGTAGGTGACGAAACTGGATCCATTTATCTAACTTTGTGGGACGATAATATTGAGAAGGTTAACGAGAGCGATACTGTAAAAGTTGATAATGGTTATGTAACGCTCTTTAAAGGTAATATGCGACTCAATGTAGGAAAATATGGAAAACTAGAACTATCTGAAACTCCAATGGACGTAGAAGTAAATACTGAAAATAATGTTTCTAGCAAAGAATACGACCAGCCAAGACGCCCTTACAGAGGTAGAGGCGGCGGCGGTTACGGCGGTAGAGGCGGCGGCGGTTACGGCGGTAGAGGCGGCGGCGGTTACGGCGGTAGAAGGCGGCGGCGGTAGAAGCGGCGGCGGATATCGACCAAGATATTAAGCTAAAAAAATAAAATATTGCTTTTAAAAAGCAACCCTCACTTTCTTTTATCTACTTTTTTTTGAGAATATGTAGGTACCTAAAGCTATCTTTTTTTATGTTTTTTGAATATAGGTGTTAAAAAATGGTTCAAAATAATTCTCCAAAGCCAAATATTAAAAAACTCTTAATTACTGCAAAAAAACCTGAAAAAATTTCTCCAAAGTTACACAGATTTTATGAAGGAAAAGTTCAGGTAATGCCTAAATGTTCAATTTCAAACAGTGATGATTTTGCTATATGGTACACTCCAGGTGTTGCTGCAGCTTGTAGAGAAATAGCAAAAAATCCGAATAGTTCATTCGAGTTAACAAATCGATGGAATTATGTGGGTGTAGTATCTGATGGTTCGCGTGTTCTTGGTTTAGGTGACATTGGACCAGAAGCTGCTATGCCAGTAATGGAAGGAAAGGCGTTACTTTTTAAATACCTAGGGGGCGTTGACGCCTTTCCTATATGCCTAAACACTAAAGATCCTGCTGAAATAGTGCGTACCTGTAAATTTCTTGAACCAACTTTTGGCGGAATAAACTTGGAAGATATCTCAACTCCTAAATGTTTTCAAGTTTTAGAAAACGCAAAAGATCAATTACATATTCCAGTATGGCACGATGATCAACAAGGAACAGCAACTGTAATTTTAGCAGGTCTAATTAATTCTTTCAAAATTGTGGGAAAAAAACCAACAGAAAGTTTAATCACTCTAGTAGGTTCAGGAGCTGCAAATATGCGTACCGCATATGTGTTAATTCGCTGGGGTATTAAGCCAGGTAATATTATTATGGTAGATTCAAAAGGAATTATACATACTAGTAGATCTGATATTAAAAAGAAAGCAAATCCTTGGAAATATGATTTAACTCAAAAAATAAACTACGAAGGTCGAACAGGAGATATTTCAAATGCTTTCAAGGGTGTTGATGTAGTTGTTGCAGCATCTAAACCTGGTCCTAATACAATTAAAAAAAATTGGATTAAAACAATGGCTGACAAATCAATAGTCTTTGCTTGTGCTAATCCAATTCCAGAAATATGGCCTTGGGACGCTAGAAAAGGAGGTGCAAAAATAATTGCTACAGGCCGAAGTGATTTTCCTAACCAAGTAAACAACAGCTTAGGTTTTCCAGCAATTTTTCGTGGTGTTTTGGATGTGAAAGCAAAGACTGTAACTGATGATATGTGTATTGCTGCAGCAACAGAACTCGCTTTATTTGCGGAAGAACGTGGTATTAGTGAAACAAATATTTTGCCAACAATGGAGGAGTGGGAAGTTTATCCAAGAGAAGCAGTTGCTTGTGCTATCAAATCCATCGAACAAGGGGTTGCAAGAATAAAACCTAGTAAACAAGAATTACGAGAAAAGGCTACAACTATTATTCTCAACGCTAGAAATTCAACAAAACTATTAATGAAACATAATTTAATTAAAAAAAATCCCTTTGAAAAAAATCAATAAAAGTTGGTAAGTGCAGATCACAAACTTAAGATTTATTTGGGAGAAAATTAATTAAGACGTCAATGGGAGTTTAATAGTCAGTGAATTAAAATGCGATTAGACTATACTATGTACATTTTAGGTATTGTGTTATTAGCTATTACAATTTTACCTTTTCTGGTCCAAATAGAAGGTATAAATGATGATGAACGAAATTTGTGGGTAATTTTAACTGTCGTTCTTGGAGTAATCTCAATTATTTTAGGTTATTCTCAAAGACCTAAGACTCCAGCACAATCTTGTCAAATACCTGTAAACTTGTCTGAACCTAAAAAAGATGTTGTGCTCTCTGAAAAATCTATTAAAAAGAATATCGAAAATAAACTAGAACCAGCGGTAATCTATGAAGAAAAAAAAGCAGAAATCATTTCCGATAAACCTGATATTGAATTAACACAAGTGAAAGGAATTGGAGAGAAAAGAGCAATTCAATTAAACGCCTTAGGAATAAAGACAGTTAATGATCTAGCTAACGAATCAGCAGCTAATATTTCTAAAAAATTAAAAATTTCTCCCAAGATTACTAGAAAATGGAAAACAAGTGCTAAAAAACTATTAAAATAATTTTTTCAGAATTTAGAGCGGTAGTATTCTAACAATATTTCTTTTTTCAAGACGTTTTATGGCATCAATGCATTCTTCCTTTTTTTCTCCATTAATATTTAGATGGTGCATGATGTCAAGAACAGAAACTTCAGATCTGCCAAAATTTTGTCTTCGGTTTCGAAGGTGACTTACAATTGACCTTTCAAGTTTTCCACATCGCCATGTTGTGTTTCGCAATAAAACAACAATGGTCTTAACGATGGTTGTTTCGTTGGTTTTAAATTCCCTTAGGCCTCCCAACTCTCCCCCGCCAAGTTAGTTAACGGTATCGTATTTTTAAACGTTTGTTTATAATTAAAATAAACTACCTGAATAATCAGCTAATCTGCCTCTTTTTTGAAATTTGTGACCAAAACAAGCTTATTTTTAAATTTATTTATAAATTACTGTTTATTTTCCGAATATAGCTAGAAATAATCAATATGTTGCAATTCTAGATTTGAATTATTTTTATTTTTGTTCTAGTTAGTTGGTAGTAATTCTCCAGCAGCGCCCTCTTTATTACCCAAAAAGGGTTTAAGATGTAATATTTGTTGTGCAATAAAACTAACAAAGAATCTGAACCACAAAGTGATGACTCTAGTGAGTATCGTGGCAGTAGCACTTAATTCCCAATTTACACCTAAAGAGGTAAACATAGTAGTCATTGTTATTTCAGGAAGTCCTACTTCAAACGGAATCCCGATTGGAATTGATTTTACAGCAACAACAATACCCGATGTAATGAGCAATATACTCCAGGCCACTGGTTCACCTGTAGGTGACAAAGATACAAAAACTAGATACGGTATACTCACAGCAAAAATCCATGTCAAAATAAGATATCCTAAAGAAATAAACAATGCCTTTGGATTCTTTTTAAATTCAATCATTGAATCATGAAAACTTCCTGCCATGTTAATAGCTTCATCACCGATTGCAGCAATTTTTTCCTTCCATCTTTTAGGACTTAAAGCCTTTCCGACGCTTACAAGCCAACCAATTACTTTCAAACTCCATTTTTCTTTAAAAGAAAGCAAAATCATTAAAATTAGCCCAGCACTTATGGCAGCTGTTAAGAAAAGAACGAGATTAAAAACCAAAGAATCAATTTGACCTTCAGTATAAATCAAACTCAACCCCAAAATGAGAACTGAAACATTCATAGTCATTCCCAAAATTCTATGTGTTACAAGTGAAGCAACAACCCTTCCACAAGAAGTATTCCCCTGCTCTTTTGCTATTAGATATACTCTTAATGCTTCTCCACTTACAGATTCAGCAGGTACCAATATGTCAACGAAGATTCCACTCCAAACCAATAGATTAGCCTTTACCACAGATAATTTAACCTTGAGAAAATTGATCAAAGTTCTCCATGATAAAGAGAAAAAAAAGATTTCTAAAATACTCACAAAACCAGCAATTGAATAAATAACTGGATTAACAGTTTGCAGTTTTGCAAAAATTGCAACTAAATCGACTTGAAAGAGGTAAATGTACACAAAAAAAGCTAAGATGCCAATTAAGGGCATCAATAGTGTTTTTCGACCAAACGTAGTTTTTGGCGGCTTAGGTGGACATTCCATTAATTTACACCAATCTAACGCAAAAGAAGAGATACATGTAATTATATATTTTCTATAATTGAAGGATTTTAAAAAGCATTTTTTTCACACTAAATAAATCGGAAATCTTAGGAGTGCGACAATTCCACCTAGACCAAGTAGTTTAGTTCCTCCTTCATGTTCAGTGCTAACAATGGATACAATTCCTTTTTGTTGTTCAACTTTTTTCATTAGTTTATCTAATTGAGATCTATTATCATCAAAAGATTCTCTAAGCAATGTATCCGCAATTACTATTCTTTCAACTGCCCCTTTATTAATAGCGTTTTCAACCCCATCAATTCCATATACAACAGTATGTTCTTCTTTGCCTAACCTCTTCATTATTTCCTCAATTATTTCTGTTTCTTCTAAAATCCGTAATTTGTTTGAAGCATTTAGAAGAACCCCGGATCTTAAAGCTTCTAAAATACCCGCAGTACCTCCATTATTTACACTTTTAATATCTGCTACAGATTTAGATAATTCTGGAGATTCTTTTGAAAGAAATGCAGAAAAATTATTCTTTATAAATCCAACACCTAATATAATTATTGGACTATGGTGAAGTGTCCAAATTTGATTTATACTCTTTAATACACGCTTAAAATATTCAGTAGTAACTTTTTTTCTTAATTCTGGATTACGTTTACCCGGAATTTTTATCCGTTCTTCAACTTTAGTATCAATTCCATACTGTTTGGTTTGTGCAACAGCAAAACTCTCATCATCAATTGATACAATTATAATAGATTTCTCAGTTTTAGTGGATTTTTCTATCCGATTTAAAATATGTTTAGGCCAAGATTTTTTTACTAATGTAACAGGTTTATTCAAAGATATTGAAATTGTATGATGGACACTTGTTGGAATATTATCAGGTGCATGACAGATTAAACCATGTACCCTCAATCTCCCTAAAAATTTATCCCATCCAATATATTCAACTTTAACACCCATGAAAGCAGAAATACGTTCAGCGCTTTTAGGTCTAGAAAACTCATGGTCTGATCTGAGCGCTCTTGAAGAATAAGCATAAACCTCATCGCCTTTGTATATGACATTATATAAATGCCACAGATCATCCTCTGAGGTTGGAATTATTTTTATGAAATCTTTTTGTAAATCTTTTTCAATAATTTTCACGATTATACCTATCCATAAAAACTCTAATGTTATGTAAATAGATTTCACTGACTTAATTCTTAATAATAAATAGTAACCTATATAGAAAAACCTATAATGATCTTTCATTTCTAAATCAGTTTCTAACTAATTAAAGGTGAACTTATGCCTCTAGCAGAATTATTATTTCAACCAAAAAAAATGGAAAGAGGTTACAATAACAGAACCCTTTACGTTAATCTTTCAAAAATGAAAATAGAAAATAAACCAGTTTCAAAAAAAATGAAAAAAATTTTTACTGGTGGTCGTGGATTTAATCTCTGGTTAATGTGGAATTCTTTACCTAAAGAAAAGAAGGTTAAATGGACAGATGCTGAAAACGAAATATGCATATCATCAGGTCCCCTTTCAGGAATTCCAGGGTTTCCAGGAGGTGGAAAAAGTATTGCTATGGCAATTTCTCCCTTAACTAATATGATAATCGACTCAAATGTAGGAGGCTATTTTGGACCTTATCTGAAATATTCGGGTTGGGATGCATTAGAAATTCAAGGTAAATCAAAATCAGAGGTCTACATTTTTATCGATGGAGATAATCAAAGAATAATTATTGAAAATGCCCAAGATCTTCCCTCAGAAACTAATCTTATTGTAGATCTTTTGGCAAAAAAACACAGTCCTGAGAATCCACTGTACATCTCAGTTGTTTCGACAGGCCCTGGTGCCGAACATACACTTATGGGATGCCTCAATGTTTCATGGTATGACGCGATAAGAGGTACACACAGATTCAAACAAGCGGGTCGAGGAGGAATTGGATCAGTTCTTAGAAACAAGAAAATAAAAGCTATAGTTATTAAATATTCAAAAAAAATGACATTAGAAAAAATTAATCCTTCAGATAGCAATCTCGTTAAACAAGTGATTTCCGAATACAATAATGAATTGCGTAAACTTGATCCAAAGCAAAATGAAATGTCTATTGTAGGGACAACTCATTTAGTTCCCATAATGAATAAATTTGATTTATTACCCGTAAATAATTTTAAATATGGTAGTCATAAAGAAGCAGAAAAACTAGGGAGAGAGGTTTATAGAAATAAATTCAACGCTGGATATGCCGGTTGTTGGGTTGGTTGCGCTCTTTCTTGTTCTCATGTCGTCAAGGATTTCGTCCTTTCAACAGGACCTGATAAAGGTCAAAGAGTATTTGTAAATGGGCCTGAATATGAGACAATTGCAGGTGTAGGATCTAATTGTGGAATTTTTGATGCCAATTATATCATTGAAATGAATTATTATTGTGACAATTATGGATTAGACACTATAAGTGTAGGAACTTCACTTGCCTTCGCTATGGAATGTTATGAAATGGGAATAATTGACTCCAAATTTACAGGTGGACTAAACTTATCTTTTGGAAATAAAGAAGCTGCCTTAAAAATTGTCCATCAGATGGCCCGGGGAAACGGTTTTGGAGTTATTATAGGAAAAGGCATAAGAAAAATGAAAAAAATATTCGAAAAGAACGGCAATTATAAGAATGTTTTAGACGATATAGGAATGGAGTCCAAAGGTTTAGAATTTTCAGAATACGTAACCAAAGAATCCTTAGCCCAACAAGGAGGTTATGGCTTAACTCTAAAGGGAGCACAACATGATGAAGCATGGTTAATCTTTTTAGATATGGTACATAATTTAATGCCAACTTTTAAACAAAAAGCTGAAAATCTTCATTGGTTTCCAATGTGGAGAACCTGGTTTAGTCTAAATGGATTGTGCAAACTCCCTTGGAATGATGTAGTTCCAGAAGAAAACAATAAAACTGAAGAACCAGCAAAAGTGATATCTCACGTTGCAAATTATGCCAAATTCTTTTTTGCTATAACCGGAAGGGAAGTTACCGAACAGGACATAATATTGATGAGTGAAAGAGTCTATAACTTTCAAAGAATCTTTAATATAAGAATGGGCTTAGGTACACGCGATCAAGATACGGTTCCTTATCGAGCAGTTGGACCTGTAACCAAAGATGAATATGTTAGTAGAAAAGGCCGTTACGATAAACAGCTAATAGAAAAATTAGACATTAATCCAGAAAATAAAACAATTGAAGAAAAAATAGTGCTATTAAAAGAATTTCGTAAGAAAGAATATGAATTGCTAAAAGATGCTGTTTATAAAAGACGTGGATGGAATACCGATGGCATACCTACAATCAAGAAAATAAAATCTTTAAATATAGATTTTCCAGAAGTACTCTCTTTATTGTCCCGATAATCGTATACAAAAGCATCCCCAAAACATAGTATTAGATAACAAAAAGTGTTTACATTTAATTGACTTTTTTATTTTTTAACATACTTCCTAGAATAATCTTTTGTTTTAATTGTTCGAACAGATTCGACATATATAAATTAATTGAAAATATTTAATATAAATTTAAAAAAAGAAAAAAATTTTTCGCCAAATATCAAAAATCAACATAAAAAAATATACTTTTTAAAAAAAAAATTTGATTTAAAGCCAAAAATAATCGAAAAGAGTTCAGTACAAAGTTTTTGCCTTAAAACTAAACGCGAAAAAAATCGAAGCAACGAGTTATAAAATTTATAGTTAAAAAGAACTGCCATACACGATAAAAAAATACATTTATGTGTCAAAATAAACGTTATAACTCAAATATAAAATAATTATTCCAGTTTTGTTCGAACAAAAACAACAACCAAACACAATAATAGGATCTAATAATTTTGGAAGTAATAGGTAATGAAAAAATATCTATACTCTTTGTTAAGTTAATCTATGCATAAAGATTTATAATCAACAATTTTAGACATGATTAATTTGATTTCCCTAAAATGTTTAATAACTACTTTGAGGTCAAAAAACATTATAGAAAAAAAAGTTGCCCTTTCAATCTTAAAATTGAAAAATAAACAATCTGTTGATTTAAAGTTAATTAGCAAAAATACCAAATTAGACAAAAGAAATGTCAAGACCATTTTAAAAAAATTTAATTTAGAAGGATTAATTTCTTTTACTGAAAACTCTATAGAAATAAATAATTATAGTCGTATTATGTTATCGATTAAAGCGATAGAATTAGGTGCAGATATCGAATATGCCACCAGTTTACTATGTTGGCAAGAATTTGAAGGTATAGCTGCAATTGTTTTAGAACGAAATAATTTTTCTGTAAAAAAAAACGTAAGATTCACATTTGCAAAAAAAAGAAACGAAATAGATTTAGTAGGTTTAAAAAAACCAATAGTTCTATGTATAGATTGCAAACATTGGCATCGGGAAATTAAACCTTCTTCTTTAAAAAATATTGTTACCAACCAAATTAACCGGACAAAATCTCTAATGGATTCATTGCCAAATATTACTACTAAAATCGAATGCACTTCTTGGGAAAATGTAACATTTATTCCAGTTATTCTATCACTTATGCCTATTCGCAATAAATTCTATAATTTAGTCCCAATAATTCCAATTTTACAATTTCAAGATTTCTTAAATCAATTTCAAGGTTATATCACTCGAATAAAATATTTTAAAAAAACTTTTTATCAGCTATCCCTAGATTTTTGAGATAACTAATTATTTGGTTTTTTTACGTAAAGTCCTAAGGCTAGAACCAATTAGAGAACTTACAATTATTCCTCTATTTCTTTGTCGATTTTAAAATTTCCCCGATTACTTCTAGTTATTCTCATTTTATCAAGAATTTTATCATTTTCCCAATCCTTCCAACTGACTCTTTTAAACAGCCATTTTTTTTTCAGATGCGCTGCAAGTAATGCATATTTATTCTCTTTATTTATGGGAAAAAATTCGTCAAGAAATCTAAAAAGTTTATCAATTTGCTGCTTAGGGAAATATGCATAATAACTCGAGTTTTTAACTTCAAAAGCAAATACATTATTATTTTTTCGTGCTATAACATCAGGCAAAGGACTTAAACTAGGAGCACTTACCGGAATTCTTACAGCATTATACCCGTTTTTTTTTAATAAAGTGACCAATGCTCTTTCACTATAAAAACCTCGATTACGCCAACGCCGAAGCCTTAGTTTATCATTATCCGTTAACATTTGTTACTCAGAAAATGTATATACTAAACATCTTAAAAAAACCTAATTGATATCAAAAGATATGACCACAATACGTACCCAACAAAAGAGAAAACAGTAATTGGTGATTACTTGGTGATGATATTTTTAATATTTAATAACATTACCACCAACATCACCCTAACGTAATTTTAGAATGTTGGATAATTAAGAAAATGGTCAGTTTTAGCTACTGCAAAGATAATAAACTTGGTTAAAGAGGAAAAATCTCCTTTAAAAAAACTAAGTTTTAGTATTTTTTATCAAAAAACTCAAAACAATTCTCAAATAAATCGAACCTTAAAACAATTTCTAACTATTTCCAAGGGGATCTATGATGACAATATTGATAACTCAAAAAGATTCTTTATTATGACACTTAAAAAACTCAAAAAGAAACAAAACATTGGTAATCAAATTACAAAAAAACCTGTAAAGTTTTAAAGCGTCTAAAATAGAAAAAAATTCGAATATATATCGAAGCTACTTATCTAAAACTTCGCATGGACTTTATCAACGGTCTTTATATGAGGCCCTGGTTATCTCCATGGGAAGTCTCCTAGGGGTATGTATTGGAGGCTAAATTGGGCTTATTTTTTGATTTAATCAATTTTTAGCCATATTCTGTTGTTACATTCAAGGAGAAAAAATAGTGATTTTTTTTAATATTTTTGTTCGATTTATTTCCTGTGAAATTTTATCTTAAAAATTAGAATTAACCTCAATTTATTCCGTATTTTAGTTTTAAAATTGTTTGAATCTTCGTAAATTTTAGGATCAATTCATATATGTTTCTTTTTATACTTATTATTGAATTTGAAATAACTGCTTTTATTATTTGAAACATGTTCCTATTGAACAATGGAGAGTAAATGGGTTGTCTTTTGAGTATTTTGGATCAGGTTCAGAAACTTTAAGTCACAGCATAAAAGAAGGCAACCATAAAGTGCGCTGGAATTGGGGAAAATTCAAAAATACTGAAGGGTTTCCTGTAAATGAAAGTTTATTAAATCAAGTTATAGGTCAAGAAACAGCTCTAAATGAATGTTTTTTATGTCTAACTGAATGGGTTCACAAACTAAAAAATTTGGAAAAAACTCAATGGTACAATAGTTGGAATAATCCTGATTCAGATAAACCGTCAGCTAAAACCATGATTAGTCCAGGTCCCTATCTCTTATTATTAGGGGATCCAGGAACCGGAAAATCATTGCTTGGACGTGCGCTATCTGAAAAACTTACTAATGTATATAAAGAAAATGGAATAAAACTCTTTGATGTTTGTGCGTGGAAAAATCAAGTGTTGCCTAGTCAACCTCGAGTTTCCATTCATAAAGCAGGAACAGGAAAAAAAATACTGAAAAAAGAAGAAATAAAAGATCTAAAACACAAATTTGTAACAAAAATAGGAATAAAAGCTATCCAAGTTCTTTTGCTGGGTTTGGGTTTATTTCTTCTGGGTGTAGGTTTTTATTTTATGATTCAAGCCTGGCAAACTTGGGGTGAAAATCAACCCTATTTAGGAGATACGATTCAAAGTTTTTATAATAATAATTTTTCAGAATATTTTATCGCTAGGTTCATTAATTTTGTTCCATTAACATTTATTCCAGGTGGAAGCCTAATTTTCTTTAGTATTTTAATTTGGTGGTTTTCCCGTTTAGGGGGAATGGGAGGTGTTAGAGGAGTTGGCGGAGCTAAACAAAGCGATGTTCCAAAACTAATTGTAGATAATGCAGTAGATAGAGCACCTTTTATTGATGCTACAGGGCATAAAAGTGCTCAACTTTTTGGGTCAGTTGCATGGGATCCTTATCAGACTGGAGGATTAGGAACACCAGAACATCAAAGAGTAACAGCCGGGGATGTTCATATCGGTTCAATGGGAATATTGTATATTGATGAAATAAAAAATTTAGATCCTGAAGAAGCTGTTACATTATTAACTGTGTTAGAAGATGGGCAACTTCCGATAACTCTACGAGGCAGATGGGCTGGAGGAAATAGTTCAGCAATGGCAGTAGCAACAGAACCTGTTCCCGCAATAACATTTCTAGTAGGTGCAGGAAATTTTGATAGTATCGGACAAATTCATCCAGCATTAATGGATAGAATTTATGGTTATGGCAAAGTTGTAAGAATGAATAATGACATGCCAAATACTATACAAAATCGTAGAAAATATGTTCAATTTATTGCTCAAGAAATTAAACGTTTTAATTTACTTCCATTTGATCGCGAAGCATGTATTGAAATAGTAGAGGAAGGCAGACGAAGAAGTAATAAGCGTGCTGCTTTATCTACTCGCTTTAGACCTTTAATCTCTATTATTAAAACTTCTGCGACTTTAGCAATAAGTGAAAATTGCAAATTAGTTTTAAAACGTCACGTTCTAGAAGCGTTGAATGAACACTGCAAAACTATTCAAAAACAACTGTTAGAACATCAAATTCATGAAAGAGGAAAACTGTTAGAAATTAAACCAGAGGGAATCAAATTGGGGCAAATACATGGATTAGCAGTAGTTAATGATCCCTATAGTGGTGAAATGACAGGTAGTGTTCTAGGAGTGAAAGCACAGCTTGTTAAAAAAATTGAGCTTCCTAGAGATAAACCTCTAAAAGGCTACTATAATGTTACTGGAGTTGCTAAAGGACAAACTTTCATTTCAGATAGTATTGCCAAAGTAAGAAGTGTAATTTTAAGGAAATATAGAGTGGATATTTCTCAAGATTATATGACCCATATAGATTTTGCTCAATCGTATGGTGTTGATGGGCCATCTGCTGGAGTCACAATGGCTATCTTGCTATGTTCTCTTATTGAAGGTAAACCAATTCGACAAGATGTAGCTGTAACTGGTGAAATTAACTTGAGTATAAATGGATCAATTCAAATAACTGCAGTAGGTGGAGTTCATGATAAAATAAAGGCTGCTGAAGCATGGGGTTTTAAAAAAGTTGTGATTCCTAAAAAGAATTATTATCATTCAATAGATCCAAGAGATTACTCAATTGAAGTAGTGCCAGCTGCTACTTTAGATGGATATTTAAAAGAATGTTTAATTGAAGAACATTTTCTTCAGGTTCCGTTGAAGAAATACTAATACTAACCTATTGATTTCTTTAAAAGATGGAAAAGCAAAATTCCTTCGATTATTTTTTAATCTATATTCATAAAATTCCTAAAAATACATGTTGTTGTCTATTTTAAAAAAATTGTATTAATATTTTTATATTTTTTATATTTATTGCATATATTCGAATTATTTCGTTTGAATAAAAATAAAAAAAAATAAAATTATATCAGTATTTTTATATTTTTAATTAATTTTTCAGCAAATAACATAATTATTTAGTTAATTTAGTAAAATGACTTTTTTTTTATCAATATTGCTGACAATAAAACCTTTTTTTTAATTAAAAAAAAATACATTTATATTTCGAGTTTTTTCGATATCAAATTAAGCTAGAACTTGAAACAACTGCGATAATTTTTTTTAAGAAAAAAAATGAAAACGATTTTCTACAAAAATAATTGAAAACATTTTTCATTATCAATTATTAAATTAATTGCTTTTTTTCATTTTATTGATTTTTTTTCAGGATACGCTTATCTTCTATTGTTTGGAATATTGTATTAAGTGCTAAAAAATGAATACGTCAGTACGAGCTGAGAAATTTATAACTAGTAAACAAATGCGAGCTTTGGAAATAAATAGTCAATATTTCGGAATTTCTTTACTTCAGCTTATGGAAAATGCGGGAAAAAATGTTGCCTATGAAATAGCTTCACGTTTTTCAGAAAAGAGAAAAATTGCAATTTTTTGTGGTTTAGGCGGCAATGGTGGAGATGGCTTTGTAGCTGCTCGTCATTTGTTAAGTTTAGGCTTTCAGATATCAGTAATTATAGCAGGTAATAGTAAGAGAATTACTCATGAAGCTTCTTTAAAAAATTGGGTCGCTTTACAGAACTTAAGAGATTATATTTCTATTACAGAAATTTTAGATAGTTCAGATATTCCAAATATTAAAGCAGACTTAGTAATTGATGCAATGCTCGGAACTGGTAGCAAAGGAAAATTAAGACAACCAGTTAAAACTTTAGTTAAATATATAAACACTTTAAATGCTGAAAAAGTTTCAGTAGATATTCCAACAGGAATCGATTCAGATACAGGAAACACTTCAGGACCTGCTGTAAAAGCTAATATGACCATAACTTTTCATAAAATAAAACCTGGATTAATTATTGCAAAATCTTTTTCTGGGAAAATAATAGTAACTGACATAGGTTTACCTCTAGAAATTGAAAATATGGCCGGTCCAGGCGATGTTTCACTAGTTACTTCTTCAAGAGAATTAAAGTCACATAAAGGTGATTTTGGAACTTTATTAGTTATTGGAGGCAACAAAGTATTCTCTGGAGCACCTGCTTTAGCATCTCTTAGTGCCTTACGCATTGGAGTTGATATTGTATATACTGCAAGTCCTGAAAAAACTGCTTCAATAATAGCATCTATGTCTCCAAATTTAATTACAATTAAACTTAAAGGTAAACATCTTAATCCAAATAATTTAAAATCTTTGTTTTCTTTTATCAATAAATCAGATGCTATAGTTTTGGGTCCAGGTTTAGGAATAAACGATGAAACTTATGAATTTGTGGAATTATGTATTAATGAAATTGAAAAATTAGGAAAGCCACTCATTTTAGATGCAGATGGTATTACTGCTTTTTCCACATTTAAAAGATCTTTATCTAATCCATTCATTATTACTCCTCATGTTGGAGAATTTACAAGACTTTCTGGAAAAAAATTACCGAATAATATCGCAAAAAGAAGTAAAGAAGTTAGAAGAATTTCTTTAGAACTAAATGCTGTAATAGTATTAAAAGGAAAAAAAGATATTATTTGTGACTCTAAACGAACCAAAATTAACAATACTGGTAATCCCGGAATGACTGTTGGGGGAACTGGTGATGTTCTTGCAGGAATTATTGGGGGTTTAGTTGCACAAAAAAATGATATTTTTGAGGCTGCTGTAGCTGGCGCATACATTAATGGAGTTTCAGGAGATTTTGCAGCTAAAAAAATGGGTTATCACCTTCTAGCTACAGACCTTCTAGAATGGATTCCACAGGTTTTTAAAAATCCAATGAGTCATCCCAGGTGAAAATTAATTGGATATTTATCCTAGATTAACAGTATATCATGCGAATCAATGTGCTCCTAAAAGGTGTTCAGGTCTAAAATTAAAACGATTTGGTTTAGTGAGAATAGTAAATAAAATGAGATTCTTACCTAGACGTGCAATTGTGTTAAATCCTTTTTCTGAAATTGCGTTCTCTCCTTCGGATAAAAAAAGAATCAAAGATTTTGGACTCGTTGCTTTGGATTGCAGTTGGGAACACGCTAAAAAAGTTATTCAAAAACACGTGAAAGGGACATCTAGATGTTTACCAATATTATTTGCTGGCAATCCCGTTAACTATGGTAAAGCAACTAAATTAAATACTGTAGAAGCTTTAGCTGCTAGTCTATATATTTCAGGTTTTCAAGAGAGAGCAAAATATATATTGTCAATTTTTTCTTGGGGGCATAGTTTTTTAGAAATAAATAAAAAGCTCTTAGAAAAATATGCTACAGCAAATAATAGTTTAGAAATTGTAAAAATTCAAAATGAACTTATAAATAATAAAAGATTTTAATTATTGAAAAACTGTGTTTTGGTGATGCTTTTGTATACAACTTTTAAGAATAATCATATTTATTCCAATAAACTTTTTTTCTTTAGAGGGAATTAAAATAGAATATATAGCAAATTTTTATTTTTTCTTATTTTCTGTTGTTCTAATTTCATTTTCAGGGGTATTGCTTCCTGGACCATTATTTGCTGTTACAATACAAAGATCAACAGAAAGGAAATCTGCAGGATTACTTATTTCTCTTGGCCATGGAGTTGTTGAAGTTCCATTGATCTTTTTAATATATTTTTGGTTAAGCCAATTTGTTATTCCCAATTATGTTTCAGTAACTATTGGACTTGTTGGTGGCTTACTAATGATATATATGGGTTTGAATGCCTTTAGAAATAGAAATAAAAAAATTGAATATAAAAATTCGCGCAATGATTCATTTTTATCGGGAATTTGGACAACTGCCGCAAATGCTGGTTTTATTTTGTGGTGGTTAACAGTTGGTACAACACTTGTTTTAAACGCTAAAATCTTTGGTTTAGTTGGTTTTTCTATTTTTACGATTGTACATTGGTTATGTGATTTTACTTGGTATACGGTTATTGCAGTTTTAATTTTTAAGTCACGCGAATTCTGGAATAAAAAAATGCGCAAAGTAACCCTTCTATTTTCTTTATTTGTTTTTGTTGGATTTGGTGCTTGGTTTTTTATATCTTCAATATTATCTTTGTTTAATTACCTGTGATGGAAAAAATGATAAATTGTAAGTTTAAAATCAATAAAACTGTTATTCAATTAATGTTAACCGATATTACAGAAATGGATACAGAGGTGATAGTAAACGCAGCAAATTCTTCTCTATTAGGAGGAGGTGGTGTTGATGGAAGTATCCACCAGAAAGGAGGCCATAGTATACTAAATGAGTGTAAAAAAATACGTAACAATGAATTTCCAGAAGGCCTCCCCACAGGGCAAGCCGTTTTAACTTCAGCTGGAAATTTAAAAACATCATTTATTATTCACACGGTTGGACCAATATGGATTGATGGTTTTCATGGAGAACCTGAATTTCTAAAACAAGCATATGTATCTTCTTTAAAATTAGCTTTATCAAAAGGATTTTCGAGCATATCGTTTCCATCCATTAGTACAGGCGCATATAAGTATCCAATAAAAGAGGCGAGTGTCATTGCGCTACGTACCATAAGGGATTTCGTGGCAACACAAGAAATAATATCAAGAGTAGTTATGGTTCTTTTTTCAATAAAAACTTATAAAATTTATTTAGCATCTGCACAAGAAATATTATAAAAATTATTTTTTTTAAATTTAATAGTAATTTTTTCAATGGTAATCTTAATCTCACTAAGATAAGGTGTTCAAAAATATTTTCTTTGCTTTTATAAAGTCTGAAGGAGTATTAATATTTAAAAAAGTTTGCAGTTGTGAATCGTATTTTTGAAAATATTCAGTTGAAATATATTGAACGTTATTTAATCTTTGAATTATGGCTCTAACCTTAGTTTCATGTTGAGCTATTGCATTTTTTGCTGCATTGTAAGCCTCTTTTGTATTATAAACTGCATGTAACGGTTCAATATGATTATTAGGCCATTTTGGTATTACTGCACTTTTGTTTTGGCATAATTTGAATAAGAGTAATAGGACTTTTTTAGACATAAAAGGTGCATCAAAGGGAATTAGTAAAGAATATTTACCCTTTGCATAACTAAAACCTGATAGAGCCCCAGCCAAAGGACCTATACCATTATAGAGATCTAAAGTGAATTTCACTTTTGAGTTTAAAACTTCTTTTGAATATGTTTCAATTCTTTTTTCAGAGTTTGTGATTATCAGTATTTCTTCTACTATTGAACTAACTGTGTCTATAACGTGGAGTATTAGTGGTTTATTTTTGATTTTTAATAAACCTTTATCCGACCCAAATCTACTTGAAAAACCACCAGCTAGAATTATTGCTGTTTTTTCCAATTAGAATTCACCACAAACTTAGATTGTAATGAATTCTGCCGTTCTATAAGGTTTATTATCAGATTTAATGATGTTTTTCATAATTAAAATAAAATTTTTAATTATATTTCATTCTTTTCTATTCTAGTAGCAATTTCATCTAGTATTTTAGTGAAAGGATGATCGGGTCGATCTTGAACGAATATTAGATTTCCTTGAGCTCTTAAAACTTCACAAAAACAAGGGACCAAACCTAGCAATGGAACTTGGTAAACATCTTTTGCTCTTTTATTAAGTTCTTCTTTTTTAGAGTCTAAATCAGCATCTAGAACTTTATTTATAACAACGCCTGTTTTCTTTTCAAATAAATTATATAATTCTCGTAACATTCGACTTGTACCATTTACATCAGAGCGATCACCAGTTGTTGCTACAACTACTAGATCTGCTGCTACAATGGCGTTTATTGAAGAATATTGAAGCCCAGGACTTGTATCAAATACTATATAATCAAAATCTTCTTCTTTTAATAAGGAATTTCTTAATGAAAGCAATCTGCCTAATGCACGCATCTCCCATTTTCTATCTTTTGCTGACATATCTCTAATTGCTTCAGTTGATGGATTTGCTAAACCTGCAAATAATTTTCCATTGCTTGGAATTTTGCCATTAGTATCTTGAAGAATTTTATTAATAGTAGACGCCCCATTGAGATAGTCATTTAACCATACAGTTGAATTTTCCATTTTAAGAATTGAAAATAAGCTTGGTGCACGAAAGTCAAGATCAAGGATAGCTACTTTATTTCCTTTTTTGGCTAAACTGGCTGCAAGATTTACGGATAATGAAGTTTTTCCGGTTCCTCCTTTGTACGAATGTACTGCAATAATTTTTTTCATTTTCAAATTTGCTCCTGGTTTTCTCGATCAGCGTAAAAGTAAGCTTTTCTTCCTTTTCTTTCTTTTTTGAGATATCCCATTAAAGTTAGTTGATTGAGATATGCACTTTCAACAGCACGAGCTCTTTTTGTTTGTGAAGCTATTTCTTGTGCTGTAGCACGACCACATCTGCAAATTGTCATTGCTGTTTTTCTCAAATGGTCGGGCATTGATAATAATGTCATTACATCTAATGATGCATCTGGGAATGCTTCTAATTCTTTTTTACCATGTCTTTGTATTTCGATCATGATTTCCATTTTTTCATTTAACCTCTCAAGATTTTCTTTTATTTTTTCAAGAACGTGCAATGGTTTTTTGCTTAAGAGGAGCTCATTTTTTTTCAAAGACTTTCCCCAATGTGTTTATCTGATGTACAAAAGACCTATTGAAGTATTATTTATTAAGTCTTACTAAACAGAACTAATTATTTTAGACCAAGATCAAATCTAAACAAAAAGTTCAAGATACACAATACATACTTAATCAATTTTTTTTATTTCTAATTACACATAATAAACTAAAAAAAGAAAAAAAATATCTTGGTTTAAATAATTAGGTTAAAATGGAACTGGCATAAAGTTTCTTGATTCTTCAACTATTGGAAGAACTTGCTTAAGTTCCCTGAAATACTTTAGAACAGTAATTCCTCTTTGAGTAACGGCGTAAACAACTCTGCGTTTACCAATCGTTCGTTCTTCTACTAGATTTTGCTTTATCAAGAAATCCAAGTATTCCTTAAGTACACTGCAATTAACATTAGCTTTGTACATTACATGCGTTAGTTTTAATGGTCCTCTTTGAGCCAAGACTTTTAAGATATCTACATACATTTCAAGTTTTGATCGTCGCAATTAAAGCCCTCTTTTTTTTGCATATTCTATGTTAGAGTATAAAGCTTTTATGTAGTACAGATCTACATTTACTTCCATCAATTCAACTCAAAACCTATCAGGAAAGTTTACCCTTTTTAACACATTTAACCTATTTTCAAACGCAGTAACCATATCATCTATCAATATTCTTTGCAATTCTGACGAAAGATCAGAGATTTTATCATTAAACGCCTGTGTTATTTTTCTTTCTAATATGGTTCTACGTTCGATTATCACTTGATTATTCAAAAGGATTCCCTCTTATACAAATTTGAATAGGTTAATGATACTTAACTAACTTATGAACACTCAATTAATATTTAAAAAATTGAGGGTTAATATACTATAGCACTTTTTAATTTATTGTTAAATATGATTTAATTAGGTTATTCCACGTTTAAATAAAAACCGAAAACAAAGTTATGATTATTATGAGCGATAAGGAACTTGAAACTATTAGGCAGAAAAGACTTAAGGAATTGCAACAACGAATATTATTAAAAGAAAAAAAAATTGAAACCAAAATCGATACAAATACAATTCTAAGAAAAATTTTTAGAGGAAGAGCATTAGAAGTTTTTAACGCATCCGCTTCACAATTTCCAAAAGAAACTGAAAAAATAAGAAAATTACTTATAAAATTGGCAGTAGATGGAAAAATTTCTGAAATAAGTGGAGAACAATTATTCGCATTATTAAGACAAGTAGGATTGCCTGTTAAATTAAATACATCAATTAATTATTATGGAAAAGGAAAAACTAAATCACTTTCTGAAAAATTTAAAGAATCTATGAAATAAGCCAAAGTTAACTTTCTATTTATGCAATTATAACCACGCTAAGAAGAAATGCAAGTATAAACTGATAATTAATATCTAAGCTAAAATAAATCAGTGATGTTTATTTGAATATAAAAGAGTAAATTTACTGAGGAATAATCTGTGAAAAAAGAAGAAATTGGATTTATTGTAAAATTTTTTGATAAAGCTTACGAAACAAAAAACATAATGGAATTAGCAAAAGTACCTATATCAGCCATCAGTGGAGTTAGTGAATCAGATGCAAAAGATCTAAATAAAGCCTTTAAAATCAATACAGTTGAAGAGCTGGCTACAAACAAATACGTAAAATTAGCTCAAGGAATTAATTATTTTTCAGCTTGTTCTGGAGAAATTCTTGATAAAGAGTTTGAGTCAAAAGAATTTGAAAAACTTGCTGAAAAACCTGTTTACGCTATATCTGGAGTCTCGAAAGGAGATGCTTTTCTTTTAAAAAAAGCATTTGGAATAAAAACAATAAGAGACTTGGCAGAAAATAAATATATTAAAATCGCTCAAGCAACAATTTCATTATTTTCTTTGTTGCAAGTTCTAGAAGTTGCTAGAAATATTTAACAAAAAAAGGTTAATCCTAGCTTTTTTCATTTTTTAAAACGTTAACATTGTGTATTACAAAAATTTTTCAGTGATTTAAACTTCTAAATTTATTAATATTAAAATCGATAAGATAACAAAAACTCTTTGTTTATGACAACGTAAAAATTGAAACATAAAAGTTTTAATTTATGAAAAAACAGTTCAACTTTATAGGCAATGACGATTCTGGCCCCGAAGACTATTTGAATGATTGGGATCTTGAGTGTGTGACGGTAAAAATGATAAGTTTATTGTTCTTATCGTCTAAGAGCCTATCATGAAGTTTTATTAAAGTACTTTATTTCAACCGATTAAAATAACTTTTGAAAATTTTCTTCACAAACCTAAGTTTGTTAAGTAACATTGTATACAGAAGCATCCACAAAACACAGTTTAACACAAAAAAAAGAAGTTCTTATCATGATTTTTTGATATTCCTTTTTCATTTATTCACGTTTGTATACAGTTACAAAAAAGAGTATTTAGTTCTAATCAAGGAACAAAATGTTTCAAAACTGGAACAAACCCATAAGTATTTGTTGTTGGATTAAAAATTAAGCCCCCACCTCCGCGTTGATTCTTTTGAAATGAAATGTGAAAATAAAGGGGCAGTTCAAGCATTAAAGGTGCTAGATGCTTTCGAATGGGTTGTGGAAAAAAATAACAAACAAAGCAAAGTAGAGAACAAAGCCAATTTTTTATAATAAAACATGCTCTCTAATTTTTCCAATTGATTTGAATTGAGGATAAATAAATTTTGTCAAAATTGATTGACCTGATATAATCAACATTTCTTGACTATTAGGAGCCTTATTTTTCACTTTATTTTATTCAGTTTGAATATTTAATTTTTTTAAGAATAAATGGTATAATTATCAACCATGTAATTAAAGCTGAGCTCAAATCAACATAAAATGTGCTTAAATCAAGTCCAAAAGAACTTAGGTAAATGGCAGTCAGAACAGATATTATAAAACTTGAAAATAATGATACAACCAGCAATTTTATTATTGAGTATATCATATGAATCTTTTTAGTTTTTGATCAATTACCTTATTTCTAAAGCTAGGTATACTCTCTAAAAGTATGATCACATTTCGTGCACCGCATAAATTGAGTAGATGACTCATCTCCTCCGCGAGTTTGTACCTGCCAGACATATACTTTTTTATTTCCACATTTAGGACATTCAACTTTTAGTGTTGGAAGTGTATTCAGCTTAAGTTCTTCTTTGGTAATTACAGTTACATATTTTTGAGGATTTTCAGGTTTCTTCGAAATACTATTTGATAACTTCTTTTTTATTTCTTTTTTTGTATATCCACATTTGGCACATACAAGAGTGATTGCTACTTTCTTACCAGTTTTGGTTTTTTTTGGTATAAGTCGTGATCCACATTTTGAACAAAATTCCATTTTAAACGCCTTTTTTGCTAATCAAGCAATATTCTAATTAGGTCTTGTTAAACAAACATAGAAAAATATAAGGTTTTTGAGTAATTATTAGATTGTACAGTATTTTAAAAATCGCTTTTCATAAAAAAGAGATCATTTAAGATTTTCTGTGTTTTCCCACAAGTTTAATTTTTGTTTTTTCATTTCGCCTCTTTTTCGCTGTAGAAATTTATAGACAGTATTATGCTGACTTCCATTAAGAATCATTTGAATAGCATTTCTAGCAATATCAACTTGTTCAAAAGTTCCAATAATACCTATTGTATGACCATAAATAACTAGAGAAGATTCAGACAATTCTTCAATTAATCGTCTAGTTTTTCCATTAGTACCAATTATTCTTCCTTTCATTCGTCGCATATCTGAATCGGAGCGACCAAAAATGATTCGTAAATCGATATAATCAAATATTTCGTCATCATTGCGTATTAAACGAAAGGCATGATCAGGCGAGAATCCTCGTCCAATAGCAGTTACAACATTTTTTGCTGTTAATAGAGTTGATGGATCACTTGCTTTTTCTGAAACTAGTATTGTAACACCTCCTGCATCACTTTCAATTTGGAGTTTGACCAAAAGCTTTTTTTCTATATATTGTTTAACTCTGCCTTCAGGACCAACTAATACACCAATTCGTTCTCCAGGAATTCTCACAAAAAGTCTTGGACTAGGTATTTTTTTCAACAACCTTCTTGAATGCATCATTAACTGAACAAACTTCAACACAATGTCGCTTAAAAAACTTGTTAATATTTTGCAAATCTCTACGTAACATAAATTCTGCAAGGGGATGAGTTGAAGGAACAGATTGAGACATATCAAACATAACGGGTTTATCATTCCATATCATTATATTATATTCACTAAGATCCCCATGAACAAGATCAGCGACTTGATAAAGTCTTTTTATAGAATCCAATATAGTATTATAGAGTTTTTCAGGATCTTCTGGAATTACATGTTTAAGAAGAGGTGCCTTATTACCATTTTTTCCAATGAACGCCATCACTAAAACATTTTTTCTTATAACAATGGGTTTTGGAACATTAACTTTCGCTCTATAGGCTTGCTCTAAATTTCTAAACTCTTTTTGTGCCCAAGTGAAAACCAGTGATCGTGTATCTCTTTTTACACTTTTGAATCGATAATCACCTTGAATGTATTTTACCATACCTTTCTTGAATTCTGCAGAAGAAGTCAAATATATTTTTACAGCCACATCTTTGTCATCTGGATCTTTTCCCCAATAAACGCGTGATTCTTTCCCTGCATTAACTACTCCGTTTAGTTCGTCTAAAACACCTTTTTTTAGTAACTTATAAATTACCATAAAAGTTGCATTGTCAAAAACTTCTTCTATTGTAGCTCTTTTGGCAGAAAAATTATTCTTGAGCATTTTGTCTCTTTTTTCAGTAATTCTTTCTTTAAGCCTGATTCTTTCAAGAGCTTTATCGGACATTAAGATTCATCAGTATACTGACTGTAAAGTATTAAAACTAGTCGTAAAAAATAATCCGGCAGTGAGAGTATTATAAGCTTAAAAATCTGTGGGAATTGAAAATGGAGAAATAAATTTGTGACTAAGCTTAAATTTCTATGAATAATATGAAGTAGTAACTAGGGAGTCTGATTATTTGGATTATATTTTTAACATTCCTTCTCGTAAGAACATCAAACTTGAGCAAGTTATGAAAAAAATTAGAGAAGATAAAAAACTGCATGTTTTTTGGAAATGTGCAAATACTATGGCTATTGATCGTATGGGATACACTGATCATGGACCTACTCATGTTAAAATTGTTGCTAATTTGGCTCTTAAATTACTTAGAATCTTGTTAAACTTGAATATTGAACCAAGCATAGTTAAAAATTATGGATTAAAAAATGAAGATGCTGAAGTTGTAGTTGTTCTTGGTTCAATTTTTCATGATATAGGTATGGTAGTGATAAGAAATGATCATGAAAAATATAGTGCTCTTTTAGCAGCTGAGTTTATTGAAAAGTTTCTTAATTCAATATATTGTGAAGAAGAAAGGGCAATTATTACATCTGAAGTATTACACGCTATAGTTGCTCATGAACAACCAAATATACCATTAACTCTAGAAGCGGGTATTGTAGGTATTGCTGACGCTTTAGATATGGATGAGGGTAGAGCAAGAATACCTTTTAAAGCTGGCAAAATAGACATTCATTCTATTTCTGCGCTTTCAATAAAAAAAGTGGAAATAATCGAAGGGAAAAAAAAACCCATAACTATTAAAATTTTAATGTCTGATGCTGCTGGAGTTTTTCAAATTGATGAGCTACTTAAACCTAGAATAGAAAAATCTGGATTAAAGGAATATTTTCATGTTATTGCTGAAATATCGTGTAACAAAAATAAACAAATTATAGAAAAATTTGAGATTTAATTAATAAAATTAAAATTATAATTTTTTGGGATAAAAAAATGATATACACTTACGATGTTGTGGTGATTGGTGGTGGAATTTCTGGATTAATTACTGCTCTGAAGGCTTCAGAAAAATGTAGTGTTGCGGTTGTCAGTAAGATTCATGTTACCCGATCACATTCAGTTGCAGCTCAAGGAGGAATAGCGGCTAGTTTAGGAAATGAAGAAGAAGACAAATGGGAGTGGCATATGTTTGATACTGTAAAAGGTGGGGATTACCTATCAGATCAAAATGTAGCTGAAATTCTAGCCAAAGAAGCACCAAGTTGTGTATCCATGATAGAACATCTAGGGGTACCCTTTAGTAGAAATTCTGAAGGAAAAATTCAGCAAAGAAGATTTGGTGGACATACACAAAATTTTGGAAAAGTACCTGTTAAAAGAGCATGTTATGCTGCAGATAGAACGGGAAGAACTATCATGGATTGCCTTTATGATGAATGCTTGAAGGATAAAATACCTTTACACAATGAAGTTTTTATTAATAGCTTGCTATTCTCCGGAAAAACATGTTGTGGAGTTGCTGGATATGATATTGAAAATTGTACCCCAATTGTGTTTCACGCTAAAACTGTTGTATTAGCTACAGGAGGTGCTGGTAGAATTTTTAAAACTACTTCTAACGGTTATTCCTCAACAGGGGATGGCTTTGGTTTGGTATTAAATTCAGGATTAATTCTTCAAGATATGGAATTCATTCAGTTTCATCCTACTGGAATTTATGGTTTAGGAATTCTGGTAAGCGAAGCGGCACGAGCTGAAGGAGGCATTCTCAGAAATAACGATAATGAGAGATTTATGGTAAAATATGCTCCTTCACTAAAAGAGCTTGCCCCCCGAGATATAATTGCTAGAGCTATTCTTACCGAAATTAATGAAGGACGGGGAATAAATGGAGAAAAATATGTTTTCCTAGATTTAAGAAATATTCGTAAAGAAATACTCTTAGAAAAAATCCCGGAAGTGGTTTCCTTCATTAAAACTTATATGGGGATCTCTGCAAATGAAGCACCAGTTCCTATAGCACCAACATGCCATTATTTTATGGGAGGGATTCCAACCAACACTTGTGGTCAAGTTTTGATTGATAGAAAACAAAGTATCGTAGAGGGATTATATGCAGTAGGAGAGAGTGCGTGTGTTAGTGTACATGGAGCGAACAGATTAGGATGTAATTCTTTGATTGATTTAGTTGTTTTTGGTTTAAGAACAGGAAAATCTGCTGCTATGTACTCAACGAAAAATGATCGCGCTGATTTACCAGGAGATACAGAAAAAATAGCTGAGAATAAATTATTTTTCCTTCTTGAAAAACAAGGCAATGATAGAGTGTATGATATTAGAGATAACCTTCAAAATTTAATGACAGAAAAATGCAATGTTTTTAGAGATGGAAAAAATCTTTCATTAGCTTTGCACGAAATTCATGAACTTAGAAAAAAATACGATAATTTAGTCTTAAAAGATAAAAGTACAAACTTTAATTATGAATTACAAGAAGCTTTTGAACTCGAAAATATGTTAAAAACAGCAGAATCCATCGTTTATTCTGCTTTTAAACGAAAAGAGAGTCGAGGCGCACATTTTAGAACTGACTTTCCTGAAAGAGAGGACACTAAATGGCTGAAACATTCATTAGTATCATTTACTCCTCAAGGTTTAAAGATTAATTATTCTCCTGTCAAGATTTCTAGATTCAAACCGATAAAAAGGAAGTATTAAATTTTGAATGTAACATTTAAAATTTTTCGATTTGATCCAAAAAAAGACAAAAACCACTACTATGAAACATTTGTTGTACAAACTAAATTAAATGATCGAATTTTAGATTGTTTAAATACAATCAGGTCAAAACAAGACAGCAGTTTGTCTTATAGGCTAGGTTGTTCTCATGGAATTTGTGGTTCAGATGCTCTTACCATTAATGGAATACCTGCATTAGCATGTCAAAAATTGGTAAAAGATTATAATTATACTTCAGAGATACTTATTGAACCATTAAAATTTTATTCAGTTATTAAGGATTTAATTGTAGATTTAGAGCCTTTTTTCAAGAGAATAGAAAAACTAAAAACAGATAATAAAAGTAAACCAATTAATAGGTTAGAAGAAAGAGAAAATATCCAAAGTATTGAGGATCTTCAAAAATTTGAAGAAGCTGTAAAGTGTATATTATGTGGATGTTGTGTTGCAGCTTGTCCGATAAATTTAGAGATAGAACCTGACTTTATTGGTCCTGCAGCTCTTTTGAGGGCGTATCGATATATTTTTGATTCAAGAATTAAAAATATTAATGATAAAATGAAACTTCTGAAAAAAGCACATGGTATTTGGAGTTGCAAAAGTCATTATAAATGTACTTTGGTATGTCCAAAGCAAATTAAAGTGACAAAAACTATATTGAAAACTAAGAGAAAAATTCGAGAAGATTTGTATCCGAAAAGCAAAAAGGAGATTAAATAATGGAATCAAGAATTGAAACTGATCCTCTTGGAGAAAAAAACATACCAATAGATGCTTATTACGGTATTCAAACTTTAAGAGCCGTAGAAAATTTTCCTGTTAGCGGAATCAAACCACCTGAAGTTTTTATTAAAGCGTATATCATGATCAAAAAAGCAGCAGCAATTACAAATGAAAATGTAGGTAAGTTAGATAGTAAATTAGCGAAGGCAATAATTCAAGCAAGTGATGAAATTCTATCAGGTAAGCTGCTAAACCAATTTGTTGTTGATGTTTTTCAGGCAGGTGCGGGAACGTCATTTAATATGAATGTAAATGAGGTTTTAGCAAATCGAGCTTTAGAAATTATTCATAAATTAAAGGGAGATTATCAGGTCATTAATCCAAATGATCATGTAAACATGAGCCAATCAACCAATGATACTTTTCCTACAGCTTTGCATGTTTCGATTTTAATGGCTCTTAGAGTTTTAATTCAAGAAATAGAAAAACTTTCTTTAGCATTCAACGATTTAGGGGAAAAAAATTATGCTGTTTTGAAGTCAGGAAGAACTCACCTTCAAGATGCAATTCCAATAACTATTGGACAAGAGTTTAGTGCATATTCTTCTGTTTTAACAAATTCAGCTGATCAGCTTAAAAATAGTCAATCAAATCTTTATGAGGTTGCTCTAGGCGGGACCGCAGTAGGAACAGGAGCGAATACACATTCTCAATATAAAGTAGAGGCTATCAATAAATTAGGAGTTATTTGTGGTTTTCCTTTGATACCTGCTAAAAATTCGTTTGAAGCACTTCAGAGTTGCAGGAGAGTGCAAACCGTATCAAGTGCTTTAAAGGAGTTAGCTTTAGAACTAGTTAGAATATCAAATGATCTTAGACTATTGTCTTCAGGTCCAACAACTGGATTAAATGAGATATTACTTCCTGCTGTACAACCGGGTTCATCAATTATGCCAGGTAAAGTTAATCCTGTAATGGCAGAATGCATGAATATGATTGGATTTCAAGTAATAGGAAATGATTTGACGATATCTTTTGCAGTTCAAGCCGGGCAATTGGATCTGAATGTTATGGGTCCTGTAATAATGAATAACATTCTTTTTTCAATTCAAATTCTAACTAATTATCTGCCTATTTTTAGAAAAAAATGTGTCCAAGGAATAAAAGTGAATTCTAAAAGGTGCGCAGAATATCTAAACAAGAATCCTTCTTTAGCGACCTTTTTAACCCCATACATAGGATATTTGGAATCAAGTAAAATCGCTAAACAGGCACTAAAAGAAAAACGTTCCGTTAAAGACGTTGCTATTGAAAAAAAGATCTTATCCACTAAAGAACTTAATCGTATTTTAGATCCAAAAAATTTACTCAAGAAAAAAGATTCTAAGTAGCGGTTCCATAAACATTGAATAAAACTTGCACATTAGAATTTGATAGATTAGATTTCGCTTCTATTTCAATAGCCCAAATAATATTCTGAGAGGGTAAAAGAAGTAATAAATCATCATCTGTTAGCCACAAACTATCAGGATTCAAAAAAGTCTTTTGGACAGATTTAGACGAGTATGTATTATCTATAAATAATAAACGGATCTTAATTGTAATAATTTCATTATTTGCAAAACTTCCTAAAACTTGAATCTTAGATTTAAAGCTAGTAATTCTAAGCGGTCTAATATGAAAACTTGTAGGTATTGAAAAAACATCATTTAAACCTATAATAATAGGTAGATTTTTTTCTGAAAAAACGCCTCCAGTACCTGGAATCCAAATATTATGTGGATTATGAATTTTTGCGGTCCAATTACCTAAAAAACTAATACCTTCGGACAGAATCGGAACAGGATCAGTATTTTCTGCAATTGACATTGCATAAAGATCTGACGGAGTATCGGCAAAAGACTCAAAAACAACACCCCACAGTAAAGTTTGGAACATTGATCCGTTAACTAAAATACCAATTTGATTTGCTTCTCCATATTCTCCCATCCATAACCGAATAGTCTGTATTTGACAATCAGAAAATTCTGCAAGATTTTCGATTTTGATACCTAAAGAATTATCAGGTATATTAAAAAAACATCTTTTAATTTCTGAACTCGCATAAGATCCACTAGCATTATTTATTGGTGTTTTAAAAATAATAGCCTCTGTACAATTTATGAAATGTGAATCAACGATTTTTGTTGCTTCACTCCACGTATTCGTGTTAGCAACTTCAAGGGCAGTTGTACAATTTTTAAAGATAATATCAGAAATCGTTGTAGCAAAAGAGTTTTCAATCCTAACTGTAGTATTAAAAAATTCAAATCCTTCCAATTGATTATATTGAGAATTAATATAATCTTCACCAAAAATAATTAATTTATTTCCATATCCAAAAAATTTAGCCCTATCACTATAAAGTATTAAATTATTTTTATTTGAAATTAAAACATCTGATGAAAGATGATATTCCCCTTCTTCGACAAATATTTTATTACTAATAACTATTGCCTGATTTAATACTAAAGATGCATTAGTTGATTCATAGTCAATTTGATTATTTATCTGATTTTTTGCTTTGTAAATGTTATCTTGTTTAAATATTATGTAATCAATCGTTGAGCTATGAGTTGCATTTCTTAAAGCATTATTAAGATCTATAATAAAATACGAATTTATTGCAACAGCAAATATTATCACTATCATAATAATTGATAGTGTTTTTTTTGAAAGAGTATATTTCATTGCAATAATCATCTTTTCCTTGTATTTAACCAAAACATCAATTTTAAGTTGATATTTGACTATAAAGCATTAATTATTATTCTTATTGTGAATCTAACATTATTATAAACAACTTTAAAAACTAATTTGAAAAAAAAGTTATATAGAATAAAACTGGATTCTGAAAATAAATTTTAGTAATCCTATTAGTCTATAATTGAATACTATTTTTAGATAGTTTTGAGTTTTAGCCGAATAAAAAGCCTAAAACTAATCCCACTATAAAACCTACTCCTATGGGTAATATGCTCATTAGCATTGTCCCATAGTGGATTACTTTAGCTCCATAATTATCAGCTATGTCTTTAAGAGTAGAAAGATTTATGGTAAAAAAACCTAAATAACTAGCTACAATAGCCGTTATACCAACAAATAGTATTATTTTAAAAAATTTTTTTATAAAAAAACCAACTATTAAACCTAAAATAAAAGGAATAATCATACAATAATTGTGGATTATTCCTTCATACTTTCCTGAAGAAATAAATCCAAAGAGTTCATTTAACATGTAATATGACTTAACCGACTTTATGAAATCAATTAGTCTTAGTAATGTGTTATTTTTTTTCAAGATAAAATATTATTTTTTATCTTAAAATTTCATAATCTGCGCATGTGAGATTCCTTCAATTTTAAGTACTGCTTCAGGGTGAACAAACCCATTTTCTATTGCTTTTTTTACACACTCGTTTCCTATAAGATTAATAATTGTTGAGTTTTCAATCATACTCACAGCTTGATCAACAGATATTTTTTTCCCTTTGTAAAAATCTTCAGATATTTTAAAGACAACTTTACTCTCTGAGAGTTTTACCAAGAAGTTCTTCATCACAAATTGCAAGTAAAACATTGTTTCCTTTTTTTTCAGTTTAAAATAGGCCTCCAGTCTTAGGTCGCTCTTATAATTGTTTAACTGATGATCGTGCACCCAAGCATTGCAATCAAGAAAAATTAATCGTTTATCTTTTGCAATTTTTGTATCTGGACGTTTACAGACAGGACAGATTACATAATTTTGTAAATATCTCTCTAGAAGTCTTTGAAAACTATCTCTCTTAAATTTTCCAGAAAAAATAGCTCTAGAATCATGAAAAATAGCTGCAGTTGTTATTTCACGAGTTAAAAATTTTAGAATATGTTGAGGATCACGATCTAAAATACTAGCTATTTCTTTAAAATTTGCAATTATTGTTCTCATACCTACAATATTTATGTATAAACGAGGTAACTCTAAACGTTCACGTTTAGTAGATACTTCAGGCATCTGAGAACAAGCTCGTTTCAATAGATCATCGTAATTATACTGCATCGTTTATCTCTCGGAAATACAGCTAACATACTATTAAAACATTAGTTTTTTTACTTCGAAGGACTTTAATTCTTTTTTTTTAGGATAGAATACAAGAGATTGAAATAAGAAGAACAATATTCTAAAAGCTTAAATATTAATTTAGAAATAGCAAGTAATTTATGTAAATGATAACAGAGGATATCTTGTGATCAAACAAAAAGAACTTACTGAGTTAAATGAAATAGATCAAAAACTTAGTCTAATTAAAGAAAAAAAATATACACAAAATGAAAATATTAGATTGCTTGTTGAAAAAAGAGATAAATGTATCTCAAATTCAAAGAATTACGCCAAATTATAAATGAACAAAAAATGGATCGAGATGAATTAAACGAAAAAGTCAAAAAGCTTAAACAAAAAAAGAGATATAATTCGTTTGGAAATTAGTGGCAAAATAGAAGAAATAATGAAGCATAGACAAAAAATTGATTCCTTTAGGGATAAGCTACCTATTAGAAAAAATATAGATCTCCAAAAAGAGTTTGAGGATCTGGAGTGGAAAATACAAACTACCACACTTGAACTAATGAAGAGAAACAATTAGTTGAGCAAGTTAAAATAATTGGAACTCAACTGAACAAATACAAGAAAATAGATAAACAAAAAAAGATAATCTTTAAGATACAATCTGAAATTAACGAACTTAAAAAAATCACAGAGAAAACACATGAAGAGCTTACAAAAATAGCTGACCAAAGTCAAAAAACACATAAAGCGATGTCATTACACATCGACGAATAAATAATATAAAAGAAAAAGCAGATCAATTTCATTTTGCTTATTTAAAAGAAAAACAAGAACAAATACTACTCCAAGACGAAATAAGAAAATTGATAGATAATAAGAATAAGCTTAGAAAGATAATAAAAGAACAAGATGAACTCAGAAAAAAGAGACTGAAAAAAAATTAAAGAAAGAAATTACATCAGAAGCTCAAAATAAACTTAAAAATGGAAAAAAACTTAGTTTGGAAGAATTTAAACTTCTATCAGAATCAGAAGATAAAACAATTAAAAAATGAAGGATAAACAAAAAGATTATTGAAAGGATTATTGACAGATGACCATTAGTAATAAAGATGAGCAACAAAAGGAAAAGCGCATCCTTATTTTATGTGTTGATAGAGATGGTGATCTAGAAGACAAAGCAAAAATACAAACCCCCTTAGTGGGTAGAGTATAAATTTAAATTCTGCTGTTTCTTTAGCTTTAAATGATCCTGAAGAACCAGATGCAATGCAATGTTTGAAGCAATTCGGCTTTATGATCGCTTACAAAAAGAACAACAACCAGACGAAACGATAGAAGTAGCAACTATTTCTGGATTACAACGTGGAGGAGTTCGAGCAGATAGAAAACTAGTCTCAGAATTAAACAGTTTATTAAAAACTTTTAACGCTAGTGAGGTAATATTGGTTTCTGACGGATATTCAGATGAAGCAATTCTCCATTAGTAGAATCAAGATTCCAGATTTTCTTGGGTTAATTGTAATAAAACATAGTGAATCAATCGAAGAAACAGCAGCTTTGTTTTCGCGGTACATCAACTTATTTGGGAAAATCCACGATATGCACGTTTAGCTTTAGGAGTACCGGGTCTTTTACTTTTCCTTTTTGGAATTTTTTATGTTTCTGAAGTTTTGAATTATTATTATATAGCAATAATTTTTGTTTTAGGAGGAGTTCTACTCATAAAAGGTTTTGGAAGTTGACAGAGGAGTTAAAAATTTTTACAATTGGGCGAGAAAATATTCACCTCCAGCATTACCAGTACAAATCTCAAATTATGCAATTATCGCAGGAATACTTTGTGTTTTTGTGAGTGTTTATTTAGGAATTTCTAATGCTGTAACTAATGCCACTCAACCTTTTCCAACAGAGCTTGCAGGTTGGATAAGTCAACTTCCAACTTTAGCTGGATTTTTTATTAAAGGAATTAGAGATCTAATGGTTGTTGGAATCGGCATAATACTTTTTGGGAGAAGTATTCGATTATATTTTGATCGAAATCCAAGATTGCTAAGAAATGTTGCACTAATTATCTCTGTTGCATGGTCTCGTTGGATTTTAGATTCAACAGCAAACATTTTAATTGAACCTGCAATAAGCATAGACGATTTGGTTTTTCAAAATTTGATATTTACAATAATAGTTGGAATTCTTATTATTATAGCATCACTATTGTTAATTGTAATAATTTATAAATCAAAAAGAAATTTCTTTAAAGAGTCAAAAGTATTAAATGAAGAATTAGAAGAAGTATTAGAGATTTATAAGAAATGATCATGAATACGTTTCCTTTTAGAATACACTATAGTAAACTTTAATTGAAACAATCAAAGCTTTACCTTTATACTTTATATAATTTTTATTAAGAAATGAGGGTTTATATTTGCTTAAAAATTTCCTTTCAATAATAGGACCTTACAAACTTTATGAAAAATGGTTATGGTTTCAAGTTAAAAATGGTCCTAAACTAGAAACATAGCTATAATTATGGATGGAAATAGGCGATGGGCTACTGAAAAGGAACGAAACCCTTGGCTAGGTCACAAAAAAGGCGCTGATACTGTTGAGAATCTATTGGAATGGTGCGAACTATTAGGAGTTAAGTTTGTTACCCTTTACACTTTTTCTACCGAGAATTTTAATCGGATCCAGAAGAAATTGAAGAAATTATGAAAATCGCTGAAGAAAAATTCCGAAAATTATTAACAAATGAGCGAATCCACCGAAATAAAGTGCATGTAAAAGTAATTGGTCAAGTAAATTTGCTTCCAGAAAGTTTGCAAGATCTTATTGCAGAAGTTGAAATTGCAACTTCTAACTATAAAACCAATTTTTAAATTTTGCTTTTGCATATGGCGGAAGAGCAGAAATATTGAATGCTACTAAAAATATCGCTAAAGAAGTTAAAAATGGTGATTTAAAATTGGACGATATTAATGAAGCAACTTTTGAAAAATATTTGTACACATCTCATATGCCTAATCAAGAACCAGATTTAATAATAAGGACTTCAGGAGAAGAAACACTGAGTGGATTTTTGCTTTGGCAGTCCGCTTATAGTGAACTTGCTTTTTTGGATGTATATTGGCCAGATTTTAGGCTAATAGATTTACTAAGAGCTATGCGTACATTTCAGATTCGAAAAAAAGAAGATTTGGCACATAAAATCAACTTCTTTTTTTGGCACTGATTACTGAGATTATGTCCCGATCTTTTAAGATTATTTTCCCCTATTCTTCTTCTTTTTCGAGCATCCATGGCATAACTAAAATTTTCTCCTAGCTCTGTATGGATCAAATAAGCAAATTGTTTAGATGTTGTACCTTTTGGAACCAAATATACATCAGGTAGAACTCTACCATTATGATCTGAAAGATGTTCTAAATCTTTAACTGGATATACAGCTATCATATTTAGAAGATTTAGGTAGGCGTAGTTTAACGCTTTTTGGACTTCGGTACTTCCATGTTTTAATAATACTTCTTTTCGAATAAGTTTTAATGCTTTTGTTTGACCTAACGTCAATTTTTTTGGATCCAATGTTTCAAAATTATTATCACCTGGAGTATACTTGATTAATTTTTTCTCTGAAGCTCTTCTTAAAGCAAGTTCAGCTTCTGCACAACAAGGAATTACTACATAGTCTAGTTTTAAGATTCTATCCAGGTTTTGTTGTGAATAAGGAAGATCTATTTTGTTTGCTACTATTAGCATTGGTTTAGAAATTTTTCTTATTCTATTTATTCATTCTATAGATCTTGCTATACCAATTAGTTGGTTTTTCAATGTTTAATCCAGATAATCTAATTGCTTTTGTAATATGATTTCGTTTTATTGATAAACCACTTAGTCTATCCTCTAAAAGTGTTGAAAGATTGTCGACTCGACTTCAGATGTTCTGGATATTTTTGGCCAATCTTTTTTTATGATTGATAATATCCAAAGATTGATTTCTTGCTCTAAAAATTTTATATCATCAACAGGATCATGTTCGCCCGGTTTACACAATCGTCCTTCTAAATCAGTACAGCCAGAAACATCTACAACATGAATTTAAGCATCCGCTCGTCTAATTTCATCTAAAAATTTATTTCCCAGTCCCTTTCCTTCCCAAGCTCCTGGAACAATACCTGCAATATCTATAAGATCAATTGGAATTAATCTTGAATTATTTAAACAGACAGAATTTTTTGGATTATGAATCACGTTTAATTCAGGATGCACACATGGCGTTTTGATATATCCAATTCCGTCATTTGGTTTTATTGTAGTAAAAGGATAGTTTGCAATTTCAACTAGAGCAAGAGTAGCAGCGCTAAAGAATGTTGATTTACCTGTATTTGGTTTTCCAACGATTCCAAGTATTCTACTATATGATTTTTGCATTGATATCCTCACATTATGAGTATGTTAATTGAGTTATTTGATTTTTTATCTCTAATAAAAAATAAATATTAATTAAATAAATTCTAACCAGAAGAGTTAATCTTTCATAATAATCAATGTTAAAGTTGATCGTACTTGGTTTAAAGACCTTATTTTGTTAGTGGCATTTTTTAAGTTTTTCCATGGATTCAGCTTTTACTTTAATAATTACATCCTAACTGATTGCATATGAAAAATACGATTCTTCAACATTGTTAATTTCTTCTAAAGCTAGTAATACTTCGTCTTCTCCACCAGATTCAACATTAATTAACACATAAGCACGTGGCATCAATAATCAATAAATAAATATGTATTTTTAAAATTAATATTTTTGGGTTTTAAGGTAACTAAAACAAATTGAAGCCTATTGTTTGGTTTAAAAAAAGATACTAAATATGTAACAAAGGTTTTTCTAGAAAGGAAGCAAAGAGTTATATTAAATTTCAGTGAAATTGTTGGTTAACCTCGGAAATATCTATGGTAAAGTACATTTTTGTAACTGGCGGTGTTTTAAGCGGTTCAGGATTGGTGAAGGGTACTCTAATTTCTTCTATTGGAAAAATGCTTCAGATTAGAGGACTTAATTCTACTGTCATAAAAATTGATCCGTACGTTAATGTTGATGCCGGAACAATGAATCCATATATGCATGGAGAAGTTTTTGTGACTGAAGATGGAGGAGAAACCGATTTAGATTTAGGATGGTGTTGAAAGATTTTTTAGATTTGAGGTTAAAACAAGAAAATAATTTAACAACGGGTCTTGTTTTCAGAAATGTAATTGAAAAAGAAAGAAGAGGAGATTTTTTAGGAAGATGCGT
>CAWKCH010000005.1:0-32421 GCA_963848105.1 Candidatus Bathyarchaeota archaeon | reverse complement strand
TTAGGCCTTCAACTAAAACCTCAACGTCACTACACATATTTGATAATGTTGACAATATTCGTGGAGGTGTAAAAACATTAAAAACTCGGGTGTATTTTGTGGTACCTGCTTTTCTAATACTTTTAATATTACCTCCAGTTGTTAAATAGCCTTTAATAAATTCTTGTGCTATCTCGATAACTTTTTTATATCCACTAAATATGGCATATAATGACCTGAAAAATACAGAAATTCGGCTATGTCCCAAGTTTTATCTCCCTTAATAGAAGCCTGTTCAAGATCTATCAAACAAACATTATTGTCTTTATCCAAAATCCAATTCTCAGGTTTTGCATCTCCCAAAGATACATCTAAACTATGTATTCTCGCAAATATTTCACCAATTTGTTTTACTTTCTCAAGAATAATTTGAGATTCTTTCAAATTTTTACTAATTGCAAATTGTTTGAGAAGTTTTTCAAAACTTTCACCAGAAATATATTCCATTAATACTAACCGTTTACTTCGACTAACGTAGAGTATTTTTGGAACCTTAAACCCTTTAGAATACAAAAGTTCATTTATGGTGACTTCTTGTTCAAGACGAGAATGCCCAAAAACAGAAAAACTCTTAGTTCCTAATGCCAACACGTTAAGAGAAAACCATTTGAAACTTGACCAATTTCTGAATCCTTTCACAATGGCCCTCTTTTCATTTGTTTTAGATTGGATCTTAATCAAATAAACGTCATTTAGCAATCCAGCATATGCTTCAATTTCGATTTTATCCTCTGGCGAATCAGAAAACACCCTTCTAATAAAAAAATCAATACTTCTATTCTCAAATTGTGAGACAAGCCCCTGAGCTGTAAGAACGTAAAGGTATTGTTGTGGATTCAAAATCTTCTGAAAATAAGCAAAATTATTCCTGTTTTGTAATTCTTGGAATCTGAAATCGGCATGAGTTAATGAAGAAAAGAAATCGATAACCTGAGGTCGCAACCCTATTATTGTCGTCAAAAGAGCTTGTGGAATCACCTTTGAAATATTTGTTAATCGAATTCTTGAGTTATTATTCATAGTTCCCATTTCTTTTGAGATTTTCACGTAGCCATCTACAAAATGAACTTTTCCTTCTTTTTCAAGTTCTTTTAATGCCATGAAATAGTTTTGCAGGATTGTATCTATCATTTCTTTATTTTCTTTTTCTTTAATAAAAAATCTCAAATTACTTATTACAGTTGGATAAAACTGAGCTCGATTAAGCATAGATTCATACATAAAATATTCGGGTTTAAAACGAAGAGACAGATGAAGTTCAGGGAAATTAACTACTGCGTTTTTTAGCAATTCTAAAATCAAATATTTTTTAAGTTTAATTTCTTCCCTCTGAAGATGAGCAACCCCAACCAAGCTGATGTAGGGAAAAATTAGTATCCCAGCTAATGCTCGACCCAGAAATGCGTGTTCAACGTCTTTATCAAAGATGTGCTGATCAACGGCAATTATTAACAGATTTCTTTTTTCAAGGACTCTAAAATAATTAATCAGTTGTGGTCGAAAACCATGAACTACCAACAAAATCTCAATTGCTGTTTTGTCGTTTTCAGGATTTAAAATGTAATTTCCAAAAATGCAGATTCCAGAAATTTTGTAAGACCCAGCTATTTTTTTGCATATTTTTGTAATCTTATTTTGAAGGTCCACTATATTCGAGTGGTTTTTCTTAATCAATATTCACCTTTGAAATAGAATTCGGTTATTCATAACTGGTTTAATAATGTTAAATAGAATTTAATATTTAATTAAATCTATTTCTTGTTTTTCTTATTAATATTTAGATATTATAAAATCCTTGTTTCCAAAAAGACCAAAAATATTATGAACAAGTGTTTTTAAAAAAAATAGAAATAGAATTTCAACCTGTAATTATTGTTTAATAAAACAATGTCTAATTTACTAGAAGTCGGGTTACTTCCAAGACACCAACTATGATAGAAATACCGCTCATATTTCACCTAAATTTATTGATCAAGCCATTTAATGAAGTAAAATAAGACTATGGATGTGCTTTTGATATCTAGAAAAGACTTCCATAAGTTATTAATACATCAGTAATGGATGACTTATGTTAACTGGTTCATTTTTCGAAATGGATAGAGATAGCATTTTGTCAGATGGACAGATATTGAGGGGAGGAAGGTCGTATTGATGAGAAGAAAAATAAAGAATTTTGATACAACAGGAATAACCAAGTTGGTAGCACTATTAATTGTGTTAATTATCGGTCTTACTAGCCTTATCGGAGGATTGGCTCTCAATCAATTGACTACACAAACTCCCAACCCCACTCTTAATCAATTATCTACACCTTCACCCACTCCAACAGCAACACCAACCCCAACACCCACTCCAACAGCAACACCAACCCCAACACCCACTCCAACAGCAACACCAACCCCAACACCCACTCCAACAGCAACACCAACCCCAACACCCACTCCAACAGCAACACCAACCCCAACACCCACTCCAACAGCAACACCAACCCCAACACCACTCCAACAGCAACACCAACCCCAACACCCACTCCAACAGCAACACCAACCCCAACACCCACTCCAACAGCAACACCAACCCCAACACCCACTCCAACAGCAACACCAACCCCAACACCCACTCCAACAGCAACACCAACCCCAACACCCACTCCAACAGCAACACCAACCCCAACACCCACTCCAACAGCAACACCAACCCCAACACCCACTCCAACAGCAACACCAACCCCAACACCCACTCCAAATTGGAATGGGGATACAGAATTTCTCATACGAGACGAAATCCACACGTTTTCTGATAATTCACCTATTTATTTAGAAAATTGTGGTTGGCATTTCTGGCATGATACGTCAAGATATCCTCAAAATTGGCACTCACCTGTCGACTTCTGGAATGGCAAGATTTACACTCGTTGGGAGATTATAGAACAACCCACCAATACAGCCGTTAGTTTCCAGATAGTCTGGTGGAAGGACCTTCCAAGAGAAATTGATGGAGTAAAAGTTTACCAAGAGCTTTGGGATTGCCTCAGCCTCTTGATGGAGGGCCCGGGTCAGTTGGAAAATTTAGCACAGTGCTGAGCGACTTTAATGTCCAAGGATTAGGTATAGATTTGCACGATACAAATAATCTCTGGCGTCAAGGAGTTGCGATATATGATGAAGTTACTAGAAGCCCTATATCCCCTCCTTCATGGGGATATGAGGATGAACCTTGGAATAGTCGCGCAAAATGGTTTCCTATGAAGATGCGTTTAACTATCGTCGCTGTCGCAGCAGGAGCAACCTTTTCCGGATGGGATAGCTGGGTATCGACACCTCCAACAGACGGTTACAGTTGAGCACACATTTAGACAAATTCACTATAGCACACTTTTTTAACCCATTTTCGAGCATCTTCTAAATCTTGTACATTCGGGTGCCCACGCTTTTTTAAACGGAAGGCAGAACCAAAACATTTGAAATAATCTTCAAGTAATCTTTGGTTTTTATCTTCTAATAGTAGTTTTACTCGGTTAAACGTCAAGCGATCACTTACTCCTCCACCAATCCAGGTAATAAAAAGTAAAAACTGCCTATGATTATCTTCCAAATTCAGTTGCTTTAGGAATCTGCACATATCTGGACTTGGTTCCCCACCGCGAACCCAAGTGCCAATAAGCACAATGTCAAAATCCTTAAGTGATATTGTTGAAAAATCCAATTCCTTAAAAATTTTAATAGCTTTACATTTCAATTCCTGGGCGATTTCGAGTGCTACTTTTTCAGTATTACCGCCCTTGGTTGAATAGATGACAACTGGATTCAGTAAAATAACCTCAAAAATAAAACCCAAAAAATAACTTTAAAGCCTTTCTGATAGAACTTAAAGTTTTTTCACTTTACTTTGATAGCTGGTTGAAATATTGTTATCATGATGTAAAGCAAAAGTTAGGTCTAATTAAAAAAAAGAGGTTTATAATGGGACTCATTACTTTAGGGGTATAACTTCCAAAATACCACCCCCTCCCCCAAATACACAAACATGCTTGTTATTTGGTTTTAAGCTGTGGATAATTTTATTATTTGTTTAATTATTTGAATATTTGATGACAGAATATTCATTGCATTCAGAAATTAAAACATGGTATTCAATTTTTAAAGATGATCGTGAGATTAAGGTAGAGAATGGTTTTGTAATAGATGTTATTAGAGATAATTTATTTATCGAAATTCAGACTAAAAATTTTTCTGCTATCAAGAAGAAACTAAATAAATTGATTATTGATAAGCAGGTTAGGCTAGTTTATCCTATTGCTAAAATAAAATGGATAACTTATGTATCCAAAGAAGGTAAGGTCCTCAGAAGGAGAAAATCTCCGAAAAAGGGAAAACTTGTGGATCTTTTTTACGAGATGGTCCATCTATCCGATTTAGTTAAACATTCAAATTTTTCTTTTGAAGTTTTATTAATTGAAGAAGAGGAGGTAAGGTGTAATGACGGTAATGGAAGTTGGAGAAGAAGAGGTGTTAGCATTAAAGATAGAAAGTTGTTGACGGTGTTAGATAAAGTTATTTTTGAAAATAGTCAAGGTTTTCTCAGATTTTTACCATTTGATATAGGTGAATCTTTTACAAATAAATTATTAATGAAGAAACTTGGAGTTACAATTAGGTTAGCTCAAAAGATAACGTATTGTCTCCGAAAAATGGATCTAATATCTATTATTGGTAAAAAAAGGAAAGAGTTAATGTTTGAGGTTACCAATAAAATTACGAATTAATCTATGAAAGTCGATTTATAAATAAAGTTACTTTCAAGAAGCCCATTCTGATTAAAACTAGAAATAGCTGAGCTTTTAAATTTAGAAAAGAGGATAATTAATTCAGAAACTTTTTATATGTCAGCTGAATAAATCAGCGTTATAGAAAATCAGAAAAATATGACTGAAAAGATCTTTAAGTAAAAAACTAAAAGTAACAAAGTAGTATTACTGTTTTGTTTATTTTTTTTTCCTTTAATTTGATGTACTTAAAGATCTCAGCAAACATAATTTTTTTGATAGATATTGAATAAAAAAAAGAAGCGAAATAATGTTTAAAAATACAATATATAATAATCAAAAATCAAAAGAAAATGGCTACCAAATAGCAAATTTTATCTCAATATTTATTGCACCTCCCACAATGGCTATAGTGGCAACTGTAGCTTTTTCTCTTTGGTCACCTATTGGTTTGGGTTTACTTTCTGCACCGTTTAGCATTCTATTCTGCTTTTTCTGCTTTGCTTTTCTACCTTTTTTATCAATATTATATTTTTATAGAAAGAATATTGTTGATTTATATGTATCAAAAAGAAAAACGAGAACACCTTTTTTTCTAATAGCAATAACCAGTTATTCATTTGCAGCCATAGTTTTCTTAGCGACTAACACTAAAATACTGGCTTTATTGGCTTTAGGGTATATAGTTGTCTCGATTATTCTGATGGTTGTAAATTTATTCTGGAAAGTTAGCGTTCATTGCGCTGGTGTAACTGGACCAATTTTTTCGCTCATTTTTGTATTTGGAATAAATGCTCTTCCATTGTCTTTAATTGTAGGTTTAGTAGGTTGGTCAAGAATAAAATTAAAAAACCATACTTTCGGCCAAACACTTGCAGGAACTCTAATTGCATTGACTGTTGGTTTTATAGAATATTCGATGTTTTACATTTAAGTTAATAATCTTTCACATAGACTTTTTTTAATACTCCGAACAAAAAATTAAGTTAATTCTCCATAATTAAATTAGTATTTCAGTCAAATATTAAATAATTTAAGAACTATCGATAAATATTTTCTTCTTCTCGAATTTTATATTAAAATTACTAAACTAGTTTGGAGGATAATTGTTTCCTCAATATATGTATTATTTTAGAAGCAGCAAATGTTGATGATTCTAAACTAGAAACAGCGGGTTCTATTGCATTGATATAAAATAATCCGTTATCAAGACAAATAGGGGGAATTTTCTGTATTGGATTAAAAATAGGATATGCTCTGCTCCAAGTATGTTCGAAAATGATTTGTCCAGTTTTAAATAAATCAACTAAAAGATCATTACCTATTGGCTCAGTTGAAGTGATAGTAACAAAGGAATCATTTTTTGTAGATCGTTTGATAGAAAAACGAGTTATAGGATCTGCTCCTTTTGAAGTGAGTATAATAGAGGGTATTTTTTTAGTGTCTTTCAAATTAAAAAATTTTGAATTGACTACCCCTTTCAGTAATCTAATGTAAATTTTCTGATATTCACATGCGTCTAATTTTCGTTTTGAGTCTCCTTCAAATGTTATATTAGCTCCTTCATGTGGTGTAGCGACAATGACATTATCAAAAAAATAGGTACTTTTTCCAACTAAGACCCTAAAACGATTTTTTGATGTTTTTTCAATACTTGTTACTTTATTGTTTAACTTAACTTTAGCAGCAGATGCTGTAAGAAGTTTTTTTGGTAAAACCTCATTGCCCTCTTTTAGAGAATACATTTTTTCTCCATATACTCCTAATAATGAGGAGATCCCTGCAAAGCCACCAAGTTCAGCATTTTGAGAGTATATTATTCTGGTGATAGGTGTTATTAACTCATCAATAAATTTTTCATCAATACCCAGTTCTAATAGAATTTGATCAAAAGACTTTTTGTACCATTTGTCAAGACCTATACTCTCAAAAAGTTCCCATAGTTCTGTTGGCTTTTCTTCTTGCAGGTACATTTTTTTTATCTTTTTATTTGTCTCTTTTAAGCATAAAAGTAGTTTTACTATGCTAAGTTTGTATTTTGAAAACAATTTTAACATCATATAGAAGTTGGACTGATTTGACCTGAAAGTAATCTCAGTACCATTCCATATTCCAATGTCCATAGATTCTTCTGATTTCTTGATCTCAAGACCCAGTTCAGTTACAAGATTACAAACGGTTTTGTTCATAGGATTAAAAAAGGCTGCTCCTAATTCATTATTCATTTTTTCTTGATTAAAAGTGAATACTCTCCCACCAATCCTATTTGTCTTTTCGAAAAGAGTTACTGTTAAATCTGGAATATATTTTCGCGCAAAATATGCAGCAGAACATCCCCCTATACCTGCACCTATAACCGCTAAATTAACCATGTTCTTTCAAATGGTTATTGCAATTGACCAAAATAAACGTAATACGAGATAAAAAAAACTCATAAGAAAATTATTAATTTTTTTTTAAAATATAAATCTGGAGATTTTTATTAGTTTACTATCAAAAAATTTTACTTACAAGAAGTTAACCTGAAAAGAAAATAGAGAGGACTACAAAAGAAATGACTAATTTAATAGGATTTTTTGCAAGAAATATTTTTAAAAATAGTTACAATTGAGCCTGAAAAAGTGATTCCAAAGAAAAAGGAGATATTTAAATTGTTTTTTATTCAATATTTTTCTTGCGCCAAACTGCAAAATACACTATTGTAAGAATTATTGCTGCTGGAATACCAATAATTATGAGTATCCAGGCTAAAGTATGGAACCATGCATATACCCAATAAGAATAAGCAAAGTCTCCAAATGGTGTGTAAAAATCTCCATTGATATACATATAAAGTGAATAGGCAATGAACATTCCAAAGCTAAAACCTCCACCTTCAGCAGTTCGCTTACCACGCCATCTTCCTTTGAATTCCGTTTTCTCTTCGATTGGCAATCTTTTCCACCATAGATACCAACCTAACCCAAAAACTATTGTTACAGGTAATACTACATACAATATCTCCCAAAATATTAGATAAATGAAAAACTCCCAAATCCACGCTAAGGTCCACTCTCCAATAGTTGCGGTACCCATAGCTCCAATTGAAGAAGTATCGATAAACCAAAATAGAACAAGAAGTGATACAACAATCGCTATTACCCCACCAAGAATAGAGGCTGCAAATATTTTCCAGTGTTTTTGAATTTTTTGTTTCCAAAAATCTCCATCAGTACATCTGTCTTTTTCGTCTGTTTTTTCTGTCATTTTTTTCGCCGTTTTTTATATAATAAACTTTTGTTAGGGCATTATATTTAAGATTTTTGAACTGTACAATTTTGTATTTATAACAGGTAAAAAAAATTATAATATCTAAAAACTTATTTTCTCATTATTATTACCCAAAGAGAATATATATCTAGAATAGAGAACACAAAAAAGCAGAATATCAAAAAGTGAAAGTTATGCCTGATAATAAAATAAACAAACTTGAATTCCTTCTGATCAAACGAAAACTAGAAATTGAGATAATAGCAATGATGAAAAAACAATTACATTATGATGCTTATCTATTAAAGAATGATCTCTATCTTTTAAACCATGAAAAAGAACTTGGAAAAATTGAGGAAGAAATCATAATGGAAAAAACTAAGATAACTAATAAAAAAAATCAAGATAAACAATAGTATTGCTGCATAAGTTATTATTTAAGAGAAAAATAGAAAGTAAAGTAATATGTTGTAATCAACCTATCAACTTATCAAATTAAGAAAATTAAAATAATGGATAACAAAAATGAAATGTTTAAAATGTGGAAATACTTGGACTAGAAGTAAATGGTTTGAATACATATCTTTTCTTGCTAAATGTCCAAAATGCAACTCGCGCTTACTATTAAGATATTAGGACACTTATTCTAAGATAATATCAAGTTTAATGAAATATCAAAATAATTTTGAGATTACTTGGTTACTATTCTTTTATAAATTGAACTTTTACGAATTGCCTCTTGAAGAGGAAATCCTACCAAGTTTATAGCTACAATAGATCCTCCTAAAACTCCTAATAAAGAAAGTTCTATTGGAACATCAAATATAACAGATAAGTAACCTCCAACAATAATAGTTACAATGATCGTTTCAAGAACACTTCCAACAAGCCTATAGATAATTCCCCCTTTTTTTGCAAAGTAGTAAGCGATTATACAGGCGAGTAGATTTGCGGTTGCACCTCCAATTATATCCAATAAACCTAGAGTACCATATAAATTCGAAAGAAGTGCACCAAGTCCAAAACCTAATGCGCCAGGTAATCCAAATATCATAGAAAGAGGAAGTAAAGCATCTGCTAATCGAATTTGGTAAATTCCAAAACTTATTGGAGCTAAAATAATAACTGAAGATGCGTATAAAGCTGAAAAAATAGTTGTTATGGCAATTTTTTTTGAATTATTATCCATTTATTTACACCGGTTTTTTAATGTAGGTTATTACGGAAACTACTAAAGGGGTTGAGAATTATCTCATTTAGTTTAGAATTAAGGTTGATATAGTTCCCTATAAACTTTAGTTAAAATAATTTTAGATTAATTTATAAGTTATTATATAAAAATCAACTTGATTAACAAGTCAAAAAGAGTGAAGAAGGTTAAAATGCATAATTAATTTTGTAGTATAAGTTGTGTTCAAAATCAATTACATTTTTTGCAAGTTTATAATAAGATATATCAATTTTCGATATATTCTTGATTAGAAAATTTCTTTATATTAACTCTTGCGACATTATAGATCAAGGTTAAACAAATGAAAAGAAAAATGTCCCGAGAAGAATTTGATAAGTTCTATACCATAATATGGCAAAAAGGACCCCAAGTAAGATATCAAAATCCTGACACCTGGTTCAATAACCACATACCTCAAAGATTATTCTAAAATACACTGTACTAATTCAATTTATAAAAAAGTACAGTTGTACCAGTTAATTTCCGTTAGATATACAATATTTTTCGGAAAAAAGTATTCGTTTATCTTAAAAATAGCTACCTTATTCAAAAAGCATATTTGCTAAATTTATTTTCATAAATACTAAATCAATAAAAACACAATTATAAAAAAATTCAATAAGGCACACCCTAACATTGGTATAAATTAATAAATTAATAGAAGCACAAAAATATTAGTTGACTTATTATTGCCAATTATTAAAGAGAATGACTATATCCGAAAAAAAAATATCTAGATTTAAAACTACACTAAACAATGTATATAAAAAAGATTGAAGTCAAATGGTTAAATCTATAAAATTTAGGCCAGTTTTAATTAACACCGAACTGAAAGAAACATACACTTGGATTGAATTAAGAAATCAAATCGAACAAAACTTAAAGACTAAAAAACTCTTTGACCAATGGAATAAAAAAACAGTATTGGAAATAATAACACCATATTTAAAAGAAAAAAAGCCTAATGCAATTAAAGAAAAACTAGATATAATTTTTGAACAAATTAGAGATAATGACGAAATAATAGTAGTTGAAGATGAGTTAACTCAAAAAATTATTATCGCAATAATAGAATATTTATATCAAGATAACTTTGGTAAAAACGTTCCCTTAAAAAAATAGAATAAAGAAAATAATCTAATTATAATCTTTTAGAAGTTATACCATCTAAAATTAAGACTTTCTCTTCATCCGTCTTTATATTTTTATAATGGAGCTTAAATCTTGGTGCATAAATAACAGTGCGTTCACTTACTTCAAAGACCTCTTGAATAATTTTACTTGGATCTTTAGGGCGTCTAGCAATTTTATTTCTTAAAAGATTTATTTCAAAATTTTTCGGTAGCTCTTTTATCTTAAATTTTTTAATAACAGATTTTGAGTTCTTAGCAGATGGTGCTGATTGTATGTTATTTATTATAGCTTTTTTACCATCTTTATCTAAAACCATAAACGCTTTAGCTTCATTGGTAAGTCTTTCTTCACCAGTGATCTCAATTTGTTTATGTTTCTTACCAGAATTTGATTGTTTAGGCTGAAAAGTTTTCTTAAATAGAACTACTTCTTTAATTTCTTCATCAATTTTTATTGAGTAAGCACATTTTCGATAATAATCAATAAAATATTTTCCATTTATTACTAAGAAAGGTTCATAATAAAGTTCTGAAGAAATAAATTGAATATCATCAGACTTAGGTTTAAACAAACCAAATTTTGCAAAAAGTTGTAATTTTAGTTTTTCTCCTGCAATTCGGATCATAGTTGGATCGAGATTGACTTCATGAACGATACTTTTTCGTTTAACAATTTTTTCTGTTAATGCTGAATAACCCAAGGATGTTACTATTGGATTTGTTGAAACTAATTCAGTCAAGATTATTACCTGAATAAATCTCACACTTCAGCTGGTAATAACGATTATGAATCTTAAGAATAAATCAGTAATTATTATTATAGATAGATATTTTAATTAATTAAAAAAATTTAAAAAAATGAATGGGATAGAAAGAAAAATTAAAAGTGGATTTTCTTTTAGTGTTTAATCTTCTGTTAGTATTAATGTCAGAGTTGATCTAACATTTTCTATATTTCTAAGTTTATGAGTTACTAATTCTTTTAATTCTTCCATTGAATCAGCTTTGATCTTAACTAGCAAATCATAGACGCCATAAGACACATAAACTTCTTGTACTCCTTTAATTTTTTTTGCTTCAGTTAAAACTTTATCTTCTGATCCTGATCCAACATTAAATAATACGAAGGCTTGGGCCAATTTTAATTCACCAAATGAGTTATGATTGAATATGAATTAAAAGGTTATACTACTAAATAAATAAAACTAATAAAAAAATGAAAAAAAGTAAATTATCTAAATAAAATGTTTAAAAAATATCAAGTTTACTACATAAAATTGAGATAAAATGAAAAAATAGTCAATACATTAATATCGAACACCCTAGTGATAAATGAAACCAAATATTGTACTAAATATCACAACTTTAACAGTAATATTGTCAAAAGTCGATGTATTTAATCCAATTCTTAAAACATATAATAAATCAAATAACATAAGGAGATAACCATTTGAAAATAAAACTACATGGAGGCACCCAAGAAATAGGGGGTTCTTGCATAGAAGTTGACACTGAGTATTGCAAAATAGCATTAGATTATGGAATTAAAATTGATGAAGAAAAGAAAAGGCAATTACCAACAGATTTTGATGCAGTGGTAATAAGTCATGCTCACTTAGATCATTCAGGCAGTTTACTGAATTTATCTGAAAAAAAACCAGTAATAATAGGCTCTAAGATGACTCGAGAAGTCACCATGGACCTTCTATTAGATATGATAAAAATTCAAACTCTAAAGAAGAAAAGTTATTCACATAATTATCAAGATGTAGAAATAATTAGGCGAAATTGGTGGAGTCGTAATTCAGCTGCTTTGCCAGGTATGGCTATAAATCTGTTTTCAGCTGGACATGTGGCAGGAGCTAAAATGACTCATGTCAAATCTGAAGGAAAACAGATATTATATACAGGAGATTTTTGTGTCCATTCTAGTGAAATTCTAGATGGATGTGATTTAACAAAGCTTCCAAAAAAACCTGATGTTTTAATAACTGAATCAACGTATGGCGGAAAAATAAGAGAAGATAGAAACAAACTAGTCGATAAATTCTTCGAAAAAATAAGAGCTACTATTGATAGGAAAGGAAACATATTAATTCCAACTTTTGCGTTCCATAGAAGTCAGGAAATGGCTAAAAGAATAGATCAAGCAATGAAGAAAGGGCTAATACCTCGCTATAAGGTCTACACAATATCCCCATTGGCAAAAAGAATAACCGGTTACTTTAATGAAAATAAAGAGTATTTCAGGAAAGAAATACGAGAACAAGAAAAGCCCTTTAAATATAAACATGTTAAACACCTTTTCAGAACTTCTCAAATAAGAGAACCGGCGATAGTTATTTGCACGTCAGGATTTGGACATGCTGGAGCTAGCTTACATCTATTAGCTGAATGGGCATCTAATCCGAATGATTCTGTTATTATAACTTCAGGATACCTTCCTCCAAATAGCCCACTCACACATGCAAAAGAAGATAGAGTATTCAAATACAAAGAAAATACTATTAATGTTAAAGCCGAAGTTGAACAAATTGAACTATCAGGACATGCAGATCAAAAGGAATTGATTCAACTAGTAAAAACAATAAAGCCAAAGAAAACAATTTTAGTACACGGAAATTTGGATCAAGCCCAATTATTATCAGATGAGATCTCCAAATTAACTGAAGTATTTATTCCTGAAAGGAACGAATCAATAATAATCTAATAGAATATCAAACTCGGAAAAAATATTTTTTTTTAAAACAGATAAGTTTATATGAATTATTCTACATATGAACAATAATTCAAATGTATCGTGGTTAAAGTGAAAAAAGGATTAAGCCAAACATGCTACAAGTTTTTCTCTTGTCTTTCAAATCCAACACGCCTAGCAACAATAGAAAAACTAATAGAGAAACCAATGAGTGTTAACGAAATAGCTATTGCCTTAGGAGAAGAACAAAGTATGATTTCACACAACCTAAAACCTTTGCTCGAGTGTAATTTCATCATAAGCAATAAATTCGGAAAAAAAAGAATCTATTCAGTAAACACTGAAACAATTGGAGCACTACTTAAAATAGTAAAAAACCACGCAAAAAAATACTGCCCAAAAAGCGGCAATTGTCTAATAAAAGGAGAGTAATAGATATGGTAACCAGAAAAATAATAAAAATCGATGAACAACTCTGCAATGGTTGCGGAAAATGCATTCCTAACTGTGCAGAAGGGGCAATTCAAATCATAAATGAAAAAGCTAGAATAGTAAAAGATTCTTATTGTGATGGCCTAGGAGCTTGCCTTGGACATTGTCCCCAAGGTGCATTAACCATAATAGAAAGAGAAGCAGACAATTTTGATGAAGAATCAGCAAAATTACACGTCACAAAAATAAAAAAGATCGACCAAAAAATCGAAAAACCACAATGGCCCATTATGCTAAATTTGGCATCTCCAACAGCAGATTTCTTTAATGATTCAGACATACTTCTTGCCGCTGATTGTGTACCTGCAACATACCCAAAATTTCATAAAAAACTAGTCCCCGGTAAAAAACTTTTAGTTGGCTGTCCAAAATTTGATAATGCTCAAAAATATGCAGAAAAACTTACAGAAATCATAAAACAACACAATATCAAAAGCATTACTGTTGCTCATATGGAAGTGCCCTGTTGTTCAGGACTTAAATGGATAGCCCAAAAAGCTGTTGAAAATTCAAATAAAAAGATTCCAATAAACAATATAATGATTGGAATAAATGGTGATATTAAATGAGCGAAAAAATCAATGTAAAAAACCCTCAAACATGTCCAGGAATACGTGATTTTCTCAGACCTACACCTAGTTATGTAAAATGTCACATTTGTGGAAGTGATATAGAGATCTGGAGTGATGAAGATTCAACAACATGTGATAGCTGTGGGGCTGAATGGAAGAAACCAGATGAAAATGCCTCTTGTTTAGATTACTGTGAATATGCATCAAAATGTAGGGAAATAATTAATGCAAGAAAAACATGACAGCAAAATTCAATCTGAGCATCCTAGAATCGCAAGAGAAAAAAAAACAATGGATGCTATGGTACATATTTACTGTAGAAATCATCATGAAACTTCTAAACAGCTTTGCTCAGAATGCAGCAAACTACTAGAATACGCGAAATATCGTCTCAGTAAATGTCCATTCCAAGAGAACAAAACTACGTGTGGGAAATGTCCAATACACTGTTATGAGCCTGAAAAAAGAGCACATGCAAAAAAAGTAATGAGATATGCTGGACCACGAATGATTTTACACCACCCAAAAATGGCCATTCAACATTTACTTGATGGAAGAAAAAAACCAAAAAAACTTCAAAAAAGAAAATAAAATAATAAATAATGCACTTTAAACTGTTTATATTAAATTTTTTCGTTCAAAAATTAGTCTAATTTAAAAACTATAGATAATTTCTTTTTTTCTATTTCATCTATTATTTGAATCCATGATTGGGGCATATTTTCTTTTTCCTCAGAAGTTAATTTTCTAAGAGTATAGTCTTTATCAATAAAAAATGATTCAGAACATGAAACACAATTTTGATAAGGAAATAATCTTCTTGTTGATCTTTTTATTTGTTGAGTTGCTTTACAATGAGGACATGAGTATAATGTGTATTCACTATCTTCTGTTTTCTCTTCTTCAACATCAACATGATTTACTAGATCTTCCCAAGAAGCATAAATTCTATGCAAAGGAGAATTACTTTTTTGCCACATTTCTTTAAAAATATTTAAAAGTTCTTTTTTTTCATTAATATTGGAAGTTTTTTTCTTTTCAAGAGTCAAAATCAGTCCCCCTGAGTGAGAACAAGCAAAAGTGTTGAATTTGAGCTAAATACAAAATTGATAAAGAATATCCTTCTATCATAAGTATCAATCCTTTTTAATTCTGATAAATTAGTAGATAAACATTAAACAATTCTCCAATATAAACTAAAATAAATTATATTTAATTCAAAAAAAAATTAAATTGATACGAGTATTCAGAAGTTTTTTTTAATTCAAAATAATATTTATTATTATAATTCAGAAAAAGATACCTGGAAATAAAGGAATATCAATAACAATCGTCGTTCTGTTCCCTGAATAAATTATTATTACTAAAACGTCATAATTAACGATAATCCAGAGTTTCAACAGTTATCTAATAAATCAATTAATTGAGATTTGGATAATCCCAATCCAGCTTCCCCATCTAATCTTTTTACTACTTTTCTTTTCTCAAAAAATATTACTGTTGGAACATTTTCAATAGAGTAGTCTTCCCAAATAGGATTTGAATAATCATCCAACTTTACACAAAGAATCATATCAAACATTTTTTTTCCAGAATTTTCTTTAAAGATTTTCATAAACCTTCTACAAAATGGACACCATGAAGTATAAAATAAAGCAAGAAGACGATTATTTTTTCCTAACTGAATGTCAAAATCTTCTTTCTGATTAATTTCGGTCATATTGGCACTCTAAAAAGACCCATAGATCTGTCCTTCTTAAATGTACCGACAAATCAACAAAAAAATAAAAAAAAGTTAAACAAGTAACTTATTTTACGACAGGTATTTCAAGCACTTTTGCCAATTGTTCACATCTTTGTTTTATCTCAGGAAGTTCATTTTGAAGATACGTAACCCTATTTTTTTTCGCGTCTATTTCACTAATAATTCTTTTTTTAAGTGTTTCTTCCATATCAAGTAGTTGATTCTTTTGATCTATGAGTGTTTTTTCTTCATCAATAAGGTTTTTTAAAATTGAAAATACGGTTTGTTCATTTGTTTTATTCATTTCAGTTGGTTTTTTTCTAATAGTTTTTAATTTGGCAAGTTTTGTTATTTTTTTAATTTTATTGCTAGCATTTTGTCTTTCTATAATTTCATTATCTTGATCTTGAAATATTTCGAACATTTGTTTTACACCAACAATATCTAATGTATCAATATATAATAATCACTATTCCCAATTTTGACATAATTCAAAAAAGAAACTATTTAAACCAAACAAGGAACCATATTTTCATTCATTCACATACTTACACGCAAGAATGAGAGAAAAAAATTTGGTTAAGAAAAAAAGAGTAAAAAGAGGCTATCCAGTTGCACTTCTTGTAGGGATTGAAAATCAACAAGTAACAATTTGGAAAATTTTTAGTCAAATTGCAAAATTCCATGAAGTGTTCCCGTTTGTAGGATTTAAAAAAGATAATAAAGCTAATTATAGTTTTTTTGAAACAATAATAGATTCTATAAGACCTAGCCTTAAAGAGGGAATAAAAAGCATAATTATTTCAACACCTCCAAAAACTAAATATGCAGATATTTTACTTTTACACATAAAACAACACCATTCTTGGTTAGTTCAAGGAAACAACAAGGTTTCTTTCTCACAAATAGTAGGCTCAACCAACACAAAGGAGAAAGTAAGATCTTTGATAAGAGATAGGTTATTTCAAAACCTTATATCAGAGACAGCAATTAAAGAAACAGACGATCTAATTTCTATTTTAAACAGAAATCTTGCCTCTTTAAATTCAAAAAACAAAATTTTATTTTCTTTTGAAGAAATTAGCAAACTGTTTCTAGATAATCAAAAACAAACTAAATTTCACCCTGAATACTTACTATTAACTGATAATTACCTAAAAAATTGCAAACATAAAAATCAACTAAACAGTATTTTACAAATCGCTAAAAATCGAAAAGTAAAAACAAGAGTAGTTCTAAACCTGTTACCAGCAGGTAAAAGATTAACTCAACTAGGGGGAATAGTTTGTTTAATACAAACAAGTAAAATCTGGAAAAAGTAACAAACTAATGTTTCATATTAACAAATTATTTTTCTTCAATTCTTCAACACTAATTTTTTTTGAATATAAAGCGGTTCCTAATAAAACTCCAGAAACACCGATATTTTTCAGTTCAATCAGATCGGATACATATCTTACTCCGCCACCAACAAATACATCAATATTAAACTTTTCAACAATTTTTTTAATTAATTGAGTATTTACACCAAGTTGACAACCCACTCTCATTAAATCCAAAATAATAATTTGAGAAATCCCAAAAGTTTCAACAGTTTTAATAAAATCAAACGGGTTTTTTATATCACCTAAACTAAAATTGGTTATCATTTTTTCCCCTCGTAAATCAAGACTCACAATAATCCTACTATTTCCAAAGAGCTGAACTGCGTCCTTTAAAAAATTAATTGAAGTTAAGGTTTCAGTTCCGATAATAACTTTTCTAACATTTCTATTAAAAAGACAAGTAGCTAATGCCTTATTGTTTACACCTGCATCAGCAATTAATTCAATTTTTGAACTATCTCTAATCTGTTCGAAAATTTCGAAGTTTGTATTATTAGTAATTATTGAATCTAGATCTGCCAAATAAATTTCTTTAAAACCTAATTTTTCAAGAGTAATTACCATATTTATGGGATCATCAGAAGAAAACAAAGAACTTTTAAGGGATTGATATTCACTTCTTCTCCCTCCTATTGCATGAACTACCTTTTTATTTAAAATATCAATAACAGGAATTATTTTCATATTATACTCATTATTAATTTATTAAAACGAGCCAATAAACCATACAGTTCGTTTCCACATCTTCCATTATATTAAAAAGTTTTTTCAGTCTCACTAAATAGGATCAAAAACTTTAAAGGCTTAAAAGTTCCGCATTTTGTTTGAATTCATTTGAAACTGCTAATAAGTCCTAAGAATAAAAAAGAAGCTATCGAGTCAATAGTGGGAGGAGCAGATATAATAGATGTGAAAAATCCCACAGAAGGCCCATTGGGAGCTAATTTTCCTTGGATAATACAAGATATTGTAAAAATTGTTCCAAATAATATTGAAACAAGTTGTACAATAGGTGAAATGCCAAATTGTCCAGGATCTATAAGCCTAGCGGCTCGAGGAGCAGCAACTATTGGCGTAAATTATATTAAAGTGGGCCTTTCAGGATTAAGAAAAAATCAAGTAACAATAGACTTTCTAACAAATATAGTTAGAGCTGTAAAAGATTGTAATTCAAAAATTAAAGTTGTAATTACAGGATATGCAGATGCGAAAAAAATTGGATCAATAAATCCACTTATGGTCCCAAAAATCGCTTCAAAAGCTCAAGCTGATGTTGCAATGATTGACACTGCAATTAAAGATGGAAGTAGCCTTTTTAACTACCTCAACGAACAACAATTAAGCAATTTTGTTAATGAAGCAAATAAATTCAAATTAATAACAGCTCTAGCTGGGTCTTTAAAAAAAGAAGAACTTGCAAAAGTCTACTCATTAGGTGCTGATATTGCAGGTGTTAGAGGAGCAGCATGCACTTTTGGAGATAGAATAAAGGGTCAAATAACCAGGGAAAGAGTAAGTGAAATCGTTCGATACTTGTCAACTTTAAAAAATGTGTAATAGAATAAAAATAATTAGTAATAACATCTTTTATATCTTAATATTAAAGTGAAGCAAATTAAGAAAATAATGATTTATCATAGATCGTTGTAAACTCGGGATTGTTACTAATGAAAATATTGGTTTATGAGTACTTTTCAGGAGGGGGTTTTACATTTGAATCATTTTCAAATTGCATCCTCTCTGAAGGATTTGGAATGCTTAGAACCATAATTTCAGATTTCATGGCTGTTGGACATCATACAACAACAATCATTGATTCGAGAATACTCAAACTAAACTCAATTCAAATAAACTCAAACCGTATCATACCTATTTTTTCTTTTCAAGATCTTAAACAGACAATAATTGAACTATCAGGTGAAGTAGATGCTGCATATATTATTGCACCAGAAACAGATAGAATACTGGAAGATATTTTAAAAATAATCGAATATGCGGGTATAATTTCATTAAATTGTTCTATTAGTGGAATTGCAAAAGTTTCGGATAAATTATTAATGAGTAACTTTTTAAGAAAAATGGATATCAACACACCAAAAACAATTGGATTCACTACATCGGACAATTTTATAGATATTAAAGAAAAAATTTTTGAAAATCTTTGCTTACCTATTATTCTTAAACCTTCAAGGGGAACAAGTTGCGAAGGTCTTAGTATTATTAGAAATGAAAAAAATCTAAAAAAGGCAATTCACAAAATTAATAATCAGTTTAAGAGCAAAAAAGCCATTGCCCAAGAATACATTAAGGGTAATTCTGCAAGTGTAAGTCTATTGATCTCAGGAAATAAGGCTATCTCTATTAGTCTAAATGAACAAATTGTAACTATTGGAGAACCAGAAAATAACTCAAAGTATAAAGGCGGATTTATTCCCTATAAGACCCCTTTTAAGAGAAAATGCTTTGAAATTTCAGAAAAAATTATACAAAGTTTCCCTGGTTTGAAAGGATATGTTGGAATTGATCTTATTCTTACAGATAAGGATGTTGTAATTTTAGAAATTAATCCAAGATTAACTACTTCATATATTGGAATAAGAAAGGTAGTTAAACTAAATTTAGCTCAAAAAATAATTGACTGTTATTTTAATAAAATTCTACCCTCTGAGATATCAATAAACGGCTATGCTTATTTCTCAAAAATTTATGTAAAGAGTTCACATAATAAGTTCTTTAGAAAAAAAAGAATGCCCAAAGAAATTATATCTGCGCCGTTACAATTAATGGGATCTAGAAATAATTGTGTACTTGTTTCAGTTAAAGGTAAAACTAAAAAAGAAACAATAAAAAAATTTTGTGAAGTCAAAAAAGAGTTTCAAAAATATTTCAAAGGAGAGAACTGATTTGAGAAGAAGTATCGGGTGGGATATAGGTGGTGCAAACATAAAAGCTGCAATAATTGAATCAGAAAAAAAGACTATAAAATCAATAAAAATTATCAAAGAATATTTTCCAATATGGAAAGAAGCTAATAACCTAGTGGAGTCTCTTTTAAAAATAAAAAAACGAATTAGCAGCATTGAACCAGACGCAATGGGATTAACTATGACTGCAGAATTATCTGATGCTTATCGTACCAAAAGAGAGGGTGTAAATCATGTTCTTCATTCAGCTTCAAGAGCATTTAACCAAACTCCTTTCTCAGTTCTAAATGTCAAAACTGAACTAATCTCAGTAAAAGAAGCTAAAGCTAATCCTATAGAAGTAGCTGCAGCCAACTGGGTTGCAACTGGTTGGCTTATTTCACAGAAAATAAAAAATTGTGTCGTAGTAGACGTTGGAAGTACTAGCACAAGTATTATTCCAATAATTGAAGGACAAATCTCAGCTGTTGGAAAAACTGATTTAGACAAATTGAGAGTTGGAGAATTAGTTTATACTGGATGTTTAAGAACAAATATTGCAACAATAATAAATTCAATTCCTTTTAGAGGAAGTGAGGTAAAAGTATCTTCAGAATTTTTTTCTCAATCAGGTGATATTCACATCATTTTAGGAAATATAGTTGAAGAAGATTACTCCACAGAAACACCAGATAGTAGAGGAAAAACAAAAAAAAATGCTATGGAAAGACTTGCAAGAGTTATTTGTGGAGATCTAGAAATGATTGAAGAAAGCGAAATTTTCCAAATAGCCAATTACATTTATTCTAAACAACTGGACCAAATTAGTGAAGGATTAAAAAAAGTATATTCTAACACTAACTTTGGTGAAAAAAAGATATCCCTATTGTTGTGACAGGGATGGGAAAAAATTTTATGGCTGCTGAAGCTGCCACACAATTAAGAATCCCTAAAATTATTGACATAGAGCAGATATTGGATAACAACGTACATAGAGCATCACCTGCAGTAGGAGTTGCTTTAATGGTTTTGAACAAAATTCTTGGAGAAAATGCTAAGTGGAAGCAGTAATAAAAATTGGGGGTAGTTTAGCAACAAATCCAAAAACACTAAGATTATTATGTGCGAAAATTGGATCTATTGGAAAAAAACATTCTTTGTGTATTGTTCCAGGTGGCAGCAAATTTGCAGATGTTGCAAGAGATTTTGATAAAAGATATAAACTAACTCAGGAGACTTCACATAAAATTGCAATTTTAAGCATGGATCAATATGGTATTATTCTAAAGGAACTTATTCCAAATTCGTTCTCTTTTTATCAATTGGATAAATATAAAAAAATATTAAAAACAAAAAAAATTCCAGTTTTTTTACCTTCCAATTATATGATAAGAAAAGATCCTTTAGAAAACTCGTGGGATATTACATCAGATTCAATTGCTGCACATCTTGCTGATGAACTAAATATTACTAATTTAATTTTAATAACTGATGTAGATGGACTTTTCACTAAAGATCCTAAAAAATCTTCTGAGGCTAAATTTGTTAAGAAAATTTCTGCTAGTGAATTAGTATGGCTTAATCAAGAGTCGTGTGTTGATAAATTTTTAGGAAAAATACTTTTAAAAACTAAAATAAAATGTTTTATAGTTAATGGGATGTATCCCAATAGATTGACTGCTATTTTGAAAGAGCAACAAACTATTTACACTAAAATTTATTAATAATAAAAAAAGAATGTTTCTAACCCAATAGAGCTTTTCAGAAAAAGAAGTTATTCTAGAAAAAATCATGATTAAACCTTTCTTTTGCTACCCTGCTTTTTTGCTAAATTGTAGAATTAGAAACGTTTTTCGGGAAGAAATATATGGGTGTTATAAACTCGTAGTATAATAAGAAGTTGTAAGAATTGACTAAGTATAAACAAATTTTATTTGGCTTATTAGTTATACTCACAGTTATTTTTATTGGAATAGGTATATACTCACAAAATTTGCCTAAAAAATTATACCCGGGAGAAGTTCTTGAATATGAAGGCCAAGATCTTTCATTAATAAATGATTTTAGAGAAAACTCAATCAGAGGGCCTCAGCAAATTAATGAATCTACGTATAGTCTAACTATCACTGGACTAGTTAACCAAACGATTGAATTTTCATATAATGAAATTATTAATGAATTTCAAAAATATCAGAAAGTCACAACACTTCATTGTGTTGAAGGATGGTCTGTAACAATTTTATGGGAAGGATTTTTGCTAGAAGAAATTTTAGAAAAAGCTGAAATATCATCTGATAGTGAAGTTGTAATCTTTTACGCTTATGATGGCTACTCTACATCACTTCCTCTTGATTATATAAGAAATCAAGAAATAATCTTAGCTTATAAAATGAATGGGATTATTCTTCCACCTGAAAGAGGATTTCCTTTTCAACTTGTGGCTGAAAGTAAATATGGATATAAATGGATTAAATGGGTTACAGAAATTGAATTATCAAATGATTTAAGTTATAAGGGATATTGGGAAACAAGAGGTTTTTCAAACGATGCCAGTGTAAAATAGATGTGGGAGTCTCTAATAGGTTATAAAATTATTTACCATAAATATTAGTTAGCAACTCGTTGAACACAGGTATTCATAATAAACGGTTTTAAAATCTTTGAATTAAACTCCTCAAACTTTAATAGTACGAATCAATATTTGTTCACGATAGAATCTACAGGATCATCTGGTTATTTACGAATTCTTGGAACCTTCACAAAAACAGTTGGTTAGGAAAAGAATATGTTTGAATAATTGGATATCGTGAACTCTTAAACAGTAAGAGTATTGATTCATAAAGATAAAATAGGCTAATCTCAAATGATTTAATATATAACAAAATAATTTTGTTATAAAGATTAAATTCACTTAGAAAATAACCCTACCAATTTGGAGGTGCACGATTACGGGAACATCCCAAACATTTACAATAAAGTATGTAACACAAGCTAAATTTGAAATAGATGGAGTAGTAGAAAAACCAGACGTAATAGGAGCAGTTTTTGGTCAAACAGAAGGACTTTTTGGACCAGAACTAGATCTACGAGAACTCCAAAAAACAGGAAGAATTGGAAGAATAGAAATCGAATTACAATCAAGGAATGACAGGACATCAGGCAAAATTACAATTCCAACAAGTCTAGATCGAGTATCTACAGCATTAATTGCAGCTAGTATAGAGAGTATTAATCGCGTCGGTCCTTGTTCAGCAAAAGTTCGACTAGAAAAAATCGAAGACATAAGAGAAGCCCGCAGAAAAGATATAGTTAATCGGGCTAAAGAAATTCTGCATAAATGGAATATAGAGTCAATGCCATCAGTTGATGAAGTTTATAAACAAATATCCAATACGATGAAAGTAGGAAAAGTAGGCAAATATGGACCGGAAAAATTACCTGCTGGACCTGGACTAGATAAAGCTAAAGAAATAATAATTGTAGAAGGACGAGCAGACATTATAAACCTCATGCGATGTGGTATCACAAATACTGTTGCGTTAGAAGGAGCAAAAATTCCAGATTCAATAAAAAAACTCTCACGAGAAAAAGAGTCAACAGCTCTACTTGATGGTGATCGTGGAGGAGATTTAATATTCAAAGAATTAATGCAGGTTGCGACAATAAAATATGTTGGACGAGCTCCACGAGGAAAAGAAATTGAAGAATGCAACTGTAAAGAAATAAGCAAAGCCTTAGCTGATAAAATAACAATCAATAGACAACCAAAACCTAAACGAGAAAATAGAAGACCAGAAATTCCAACAGAAATTTCAAATGTCGCAAAAGCACTGGAAGGAACACTTGAAGCAGTTCTACTTAATGGAAAACTAATACAAATCGAAAGACTACCTGTAAGTCAACTAGCTGAAAAACTTCAGAAAACAAAAGGTGTTAAATGTATAGTTTTTGACGGAATTATCACTCAAAGAATAGTTGATATGGCTGCAGAAAAAAGCATTAAAAAAATAGTTGCCTCTAGAATTTCAGAAGCTGTAAAACCAGTATTAAATGTTGATTTAATAACATTTAAAAATGCATTAACCAAATAATGCATCCAACACTTTTTAATTTCTTTTTTTTCTAAACTTAATGAATATTAAACGAATACTTTTTTCGAATAAACTATCCCTTCGAAGTCTCGAAGTAGCATAAAGAACCCTTATAATTTTCACAAACTATTGTTTTGAGTAATTCAATATTAAATACAAGATGAAAAATACTTTTCGAATATAAATGAAATGTCAATATACAGCATTGTATTTTCTCATTGTTTTCTTGTGCAAATTGCACAGATAAATAGGTAGACTTTCTATATATTGAAGTTCTTTTCTTGTTAAATTATACAATTCACGCCAAAATGTTAGGTTATATCTAATCTTCAGATGTTCTAGATTTTTTTGAAGACATTTAGTTGCTTCTTTTCCGCGTTTATCAAAATCCAAAAATAATATTATTTCTGAAACTTTAATCTTTTGAATTTCAGAAATAACATCTAAAAACGATTTACCCTTAGTTTTAACTGTTATAATTATCCCTTTTACACCCAACATACGAAGAGCTATAACGTCTTTTTTTCCTTCTACTATTATTGGAGTTCCATTCAAAGACTCTTCAGATAAGGAAGCTAAAATTTTGTAAAGTTTTTCTTCTTTAATCTTAAGTCGAGTTGACAAACTTTTGTTACCTTGTGATTTTGGCTTTTTTTACTAAATCCAAACATTCCATGGCATCATGGTTATTTGCGAAATATCGTCTAACTGGTTCCAAAATTGTATATAATTCCTTGGCTACAGCATTCTTTAGATCTTGAGGATGCAAGGTACCTTTTTCAAAAGCATTTTTTAGCTCTATAAAATTTTCAAAGTTCAAAGTACCTCCAAATTTTGCAGGTCTTGAAATAGTAAAAACAGGATTTTCACGAAAAATAATATACTTACAAATATCAATAACAGGATTATACTCAGATGTTCTGTCTGGACAAAATGCTCTCTTCATTTTTTTCTTTATTTCTTCAAAGGAATCATAAATGAAGATACAAGTTTCTGGCTTGCTTTTGGACATTTTTGCTGAAGCCAATGCTTCCTTTCTTTGACCTTCAGGTATTGGCCAAATAGTAGGTTTTTCAAGTCCTTGTAGTAAATGATGATGAATACATGTAGGTTTCCAATAACCAAGTCTTTCTCCTATTTCACGAGCAACAACATTTGCTTTCCTTTGATCCATACCTAATTGACAAATTTTAACATCTAAATGAAAAATGTCTGCGACTTGCATAGGAGTATATAGAAAATCAGACACATGTCTAGCTTCAGCTTCTTTGCGCCCGGCAATCTCTAAAGTTCGTGTTGTTCTTGCAATTGTAAGAGTTTTGGCTATTTTAACGGTTTTTGCCCAAAAATCTAAATCTTTGTACTCTTCATCAGAATAAATAAATTGTACTTTATCAGCAGGGACACCAAGTGCAATCCAGGAATGACGAAATAGTTCAGCAGCTTTATTAATTAATGTTAAATTGCCGTTAAATTTATTATTTAACCATGCATGCCAGGTTGCTAAAAAAGCCTTAAATTGTAAACCTGCTTCAGCAAAATCTTTCATCTTATAAGCACAAATTACGCCAGTTCCTAAATGGACCAACCCCGATGGCTCCCAACCATTATAAGCTATTGGATGATCATCAGTTTCTAATAGTTCTCTTAATCCATTAGGTGTAAGTACTTCTTCGGCAGGAGATCTGCAGATTAACTCGATTTTTCTTTCAATATCCAAAGTGTTGCCAGCCTTAATTATTTAGTATTTCATATAGAACTGCTAAACTTAAAAATTTAGTTTATTATTTTTCAAATTCTCCTTTACGGGCAGGATTGTCTCCCATGTAACCAAACACTTAACTTCATAGTGAAGCGGTACGCTTTTCTAGGCTAAGCTCTCTCAGCATGGGATATTAAGCCCGATCTCACTTGTCCCATGATTGGGTAGAGCTCAATACGTCATAAGTAATGCAAGATTTGGTTTCCTTGCTTCCTCTGTCGAGTCCGTCGTCATGGATTTATCAGCGAGACATATTAAAAATAAGAAAAACACCAGTTAAGTCTTGCTATAAAAAAATAGAAAAACTATCCTATTTTCATAAACTGAATGGGCCGAGACTGGGATTCGAACCCAGGCGATAGGCTATCTGTCATCTCCAGTTAAAGATGATGCCCACAGGCCTATAGGCTACCAGGCTACCTCATCTCGGCCACGAATTGATGGACCAGCATGGTCTTTTTGCTGGATTTGGTAACATCCTATTGCATACTCCTTATTTTCGTTTACGGAAGATTTTACCACCATCAGCATATTCACCTGTCACATACTCAAAACCAGTATCAATTAACCTACAAGCTTCTTTCACATTAATCGCAATTGCTGTTTGGAATTTGTCATCCGCAAAAGTAAACTCTCTTGATTCAAGATCAATGTAAAGTCTGTGTTTCTAACATCTTTATGACCTAATAATCTCTTTACATGTAGAAGACTTTTGGTTCTATGATATTCCAAAGTACCTCTCCAATAGCGCATCGTGTGGAAGTGTATTTCTAGCAACCTGGAATTTTGCAGTTTATAGGCAAGTCTTTTTCTTTCTCGGGTAAACATAGCTTTCAAACTATTTTTTGTTGTAAATCCGAAAACACGTTTATTTTCTTGTCGGTAACGTTTTAAGCATAGCTAATAGTTTTCCTGATAAATTGGTTATTACTCTTGGATTACTACCCTTTTCTGGCATATTACATGTAATTGTTCTTTTTTGAAATCAACATCTATCCAAGTTAATCTCAATAGCTTCTCCGCATCGCATTCCAGTCTCTTTAAGCAACTGTAAAAATATAGCAACCGTTTTAGAGCATCCAGCAACTAAATCGTCAATTTCTTTTTCTTTTGGAACAAATGGAAGCTTCCGAATCACATTGCATTTTGGAGGATTCCAAGTTAAACCTTGATAATTTAAGAATTTTGTATATGATGCGATAACATTCCTTTTCCTGTTTTGACTCCATGTTTGTCTTGCAATTACCTCTTTAACGATTTCAGGATCAGTTAGGTCAGCCCCCCTATCCATGAGGACTTTAAGCACAGAATAACGAAGTTTTATTGTAGTTTCAGCATACCCTTGTTTTTTCAGATGAAAACAGAAGTGTATTATTTGTCCTTTCTGAGTATTTTTCTTATCAACCGCAACAATTTTTGTTTTTGTTGTGTTTACTTTTTGCGAAGTAGTAAAAATATTGCTATTGCAGCTATTCCCGCTATAACAGATTCTAGAGGAAAAACAAATTCTGGACTCAAAGGAGCAGGATTTAAATCTTGAGCTATCCAACTAGTCCAAACATCCCAATCATCCTCTGCTATACTTTTATAATAATAAAGACCAAAAATATCCATCTTTGAATAATAAGCAAACCCTCTTTTAGCAATCTTTTCACCAAGAAACTCAAGCTGCTGGCTCAATGTTGGTTTATCCGAATAACGGTCAACTATTAAATACCATGAAAACGCAACATCAGCAGTTTCTTGAGAAACATCCAAAGCACTCTTCCATTCCTCTTCAAAAAAAGAATGATCATCATAAGCACCAACAGCAGCTCTTTGAGAATTAACATAAGGTAAGTTTTTGTACCCCATCCAAGGATAATAAACAACACCCAAACCTTCAATGACACTAGCACAACTAGTAAAATAGTGGAATTGATTTGTTTCAGTTCCAATATACACCTCAGTATCATCAAGAATCCCATCCCAATCAGCATAATTTACCAATCTTACAACCTCATCTACACATTTCTGCCGAAGCTCTAATGTAGATAAATCAGGCATAACATCTGGAATCGAAGAGAACCAAGCAATAACTTTAACGTTAGGATTAACTTTTTTCACTTTTGAAATAAAATCGTTAATTTCTGAAGCTTGAACAAGATTTAGTGTGTTATCCGCGTTCCATGAACCAATTTTAGGCAGCAAAACATCGAATTTTCCTTCAGCAACACGTTGAAGAAATTCGGGTTTATCAACATCATTCCATATGCAGAAAAGACCATAATCTACATCAGTTAATTCTATTGCTGAAACTGGTTGATGTATAGCTGGTTGAATAAAAATAGAAGAAAAAAGAAGTAAGAGGCAAAGTAGAAGCTTATTTTTCTTTCTTAAAGTAAATACCTCCAATTACTTTTATCAATTTTATTTGGTTCATTTCCTTAGTCTAATTCTAGATTCAACCAACAAGGACTGCCATCTTTAAATGTTTTTCAGAAAGCATAAAAAAAAGGGAAAAGGTTACGAGTGATGTTGAAAAATTAAGGAAATAGAGAATATTATTTAGATTTCTAATCTTTTTTTATTATGATTCGTAAAACAGGGATAGCTACTACAAGAATTATTATCACTACTATTCCGATTATCGCTTCTACAGGTAAGCCAGGTACTGGTTCGGGTGTTGGAGTAGGCGTACTTGTCGGCGTGGGTGTTGGAGTAGGCGTACTTGTCGGCGTGGGTGTTGGAGTAGGCGTACTTGTCGGCGTGGGTGTTGGAGTAGGCGTACTTGTCGGCGTGGGTGTTGGAGTAGGCGTACTTGTCGGCGTGGGTGTTGGAGTAGGCGTAGGCGTTGGAGCTGGTTCAGTCAAAGGCGATATGAACTTATCACAGCAGCCCAATTGTTTGAGGTATCATTAGCATAAAAAATTATTGAAACAATTGTTCCTGCTGTATTATTCCATGTTCCAGTTAAAATAGCTTCAAAAGCATTACTATCAAGAGCATCTATAACTGTTTGGTTTTGCCATGTACCAGTGTTATTCCAACTAGGTATAACAAAATCAATTCCCAAATTGTCTTCGATACTACTATTAACCTGTACTTCTTGCCCTATTACTGTATTACTTGCTGAAATATCTCCTATTGTTGGTTTTTGATAATCTGTTGGACCAATCCATGTTGTAGACGCTACCACATTATCTGAATATATGTTTTGAGGATATGCTCCTCCAATTACAAATCTCCAAAGAACACTGTTTGAATAAGAAGATCATTATTTATGATGTTATTGAGTTCAATTGTTGGAGAATTTTCATCTATATAAGTGCCGTTTTCTGCAATCCAAATATTCACTTGTCCTGTACCATTTCCAGATTTAACCATAATTTCGATATAGTACCAAGTATATTGCTTTAATTCAACTGCTGTTGAATACTCTAAGTTATCTTTAACTGTATTATTATAATATTTAAGAATCCAGCGGTAATCTGACCCATTGTTATCTATAGCTACCGTACCTAAATGAGATGTTCTAGGGTTATCCATTATTCCAAAAAGGTCAGTTCCAACTCCAGAATTAGGTAAACCAGACACTTGAATGTATTCTCTATGATATAGCGTACTCTCAGCTAAGAAATTATAATGAGCAAAAGCGTATGTGTTCCAAACCGAGGATAAGTTGCATATTGCTGAATTAGTATTTTCATAACTTATTGATGAAGAAATGTCCATTGTACTGTTTGTATTTTCAATTGTACCTGTCCATGCTGAATAATCTGCTGTTTCATAAGTATCTGAGAAAATGGTTGTAGCATAAACATTTTGTGTTAATACAAAAGACAGAGTAGCAATTATTATTGAAATTACTAAGATTGAGGTAAATTGTTTTTTTTTGAACAATCTTTATTCCTAATAATGCTAGTGCTTATCAGAGATCTTATAAAGATTATTATTTAAGACTTCATATTCAAATTAGTTTTTATAGCATTAAAATCAGAAATAATAATATAAAAGGCATAAGTGAATCCATTTTTCATTAAAAAAGGGAATAGGTTACGAGTGATGTTGAATTTATCCCTTTTCTTCACAAAATATTTGTTTAATATTTGGTTTAGACTAAGTACTTATATTTACCGAATTTGATTTTTGAAAAAGGAGTCATTAAATGAAGTATAAATTAATCCTAACAACAATTGCCTTGTTAATCATAATAAGTCCAATTCTACCAATAACTTTTCCTCAACGCTCAACAAAATCAAGAAAAATATCCCAAAGGATTGTATATTGGCATTACAGCTGATGGAAATACCACAGCTACAAAAACATTAATTGACAAAGTAGAAAGCTTCACAAACTTCTTGATAATAAACAATCCAGAAGTAATAAGAGATCAAAACAATCTCGAAGAGGTTTGTGACTACGCTAAAAAAGCAGGACTAAGCTTTTTTGTCCATATGAAACATCCTTCTTTTGGCAATACAACTACAATCCATTAATTTGGATTGAAAATGCACAAAATGAATATAACGAAAACTTTTTGGGAGTTTACTTATTTGATGAACCAGGAGGACAACCAACTTGACAAAGGAGATTCTCGTCAATTCGATGAAACAACAAACCACCAACCTATTTAGATGCAGCAAACACCTACGTCTATTACCTATACCTTCAAATGAGAGATTTCATTAAAACTGAAAACTTAGTAACCTCTGATTATGGCCTGTTTTGGTTTGATTATGAAGCAGGTTATGATGGTATCTTTGCTGAGTTTGGATCTAATCGTGTTACAGAAATAAACATTGCCAGTTGTCGGGGAGCAGCTGAAATGCACAATAAATCGTGGGGTGTAATTATTACATGGTCCTATGATGAAGCTCCATATATTGCCTCACCAAATGAGGTTTACCAAGATATGGTAACGGCTTACCATGCTGGTGCCAAATACATTTCAGTATTTAATTATCCTGAAACTGGACCCTATGGTTTGTTAACTCAAGAATATTTTGAGGTCATAAAAGAGTTTAAAACTTATGTATCCAACAATCCACAAAACAAAACATCAAACAATGAAAAAATTGCTTATGTTCTTCCTGAAAACTATGGATGGGGAATGCGAAATCCAACCGACAAAATTTGGGGAGTTTGGGAAGCAGATGAGAAATCGTCAACTATTTGGAATGACTTAACAGGTCTTATAGACAATATGGTTATGATTTTGACATAGTTGTTGATTCGCCTTGGTTACGAGTTTTTGCTAGTCAACATTATAATAGCTTGATCTTTTGGGATGGAAGAGTTCAAAATTTAGAATGATTTACCTGATATTGAAGATAATTTCTTCCAAGTGAAAATAAAATAAGCCAACTTAAGAATAAGAAAAGGGAAAGGTTACAAGTAAAGTTGAAAAAAAGAGTTTACTGGAACATTTCTTTAATTTCTCTGAGTTTGTTATTTTCCAACCATTAATTTTCAACCAACTCTGGGTTTTTGAATATTATATTTCCAGAACCAGCATTGTACAATCGTACATCACATCTCAAACGCGTAACACCTATTGGAACATGTATTTCAACCCATTCTGAAGTAACCCAATTCGCAGACGGCGATAGACTCAACCAAGATACTTGCATAAACGAATTCTCATCGTAAGCTATCAAAATTAGTTTTGATTCAATCGACGAAAGATAATCCACTCTAAATCTATAAGTTTCTCCAGCAACTGGACTATAAAAATTTTGATAGTACATAGCTGATTCCCTTTCATTTGCTGAAGGATTATTATATGAAATAATTTCAAAATCTTCAACTATTGCGGTGGCTATCATTCCAGCAGTTTTGTAAAACTTGAAGGAATTCGAAAGCAGATTAGACGAAGCTGGTGATGTAGGTTTTGGAGTCGGAGTGGGTGTTGGCGTGATTGTAGGAGTTGGAGAAGGAACTGTAAGTGAGGAAGTTGATACATGTATATTGTCAATTTTTAAATCTCCAACTTCCTTTGCCCAAAATCTTACTTCAACAATAGCACTTTGTTTAACGGCTGTATACGATAGACTTTTTGTGGTCCAATCTGATATCGGCGGTAAATCTTGCCAAACTCCACCTGTCCAACTTGCCTTATTTTCACTCCAAGTATGTACACTGGCTTGTAAAGGTTCACCATAATATTCAAATTGCAAATTCAAAGTTTCGCCAATATTTAAAGAATATTGCGTATAGTGTGAAACTATAATGAATCCAGTTGGGTAAGTCTTCAAGGGAAAGCTTGTTACTTTGAGGTTGCTATGAGAATTTTCGTTTTCAAATTTTTGTGTGAAAAATGCTTTATTTCCTGTGAGCAATACCTACAGTTAAGCCGAAGGGCGCCACCACACAGTA
>CAWKCH010000004.1:0-89429 GCA_963848105.1 Candidatus Bathyarchaeota archaeon | reverse complement strand
TCCCATATGAAAACCCAAGGAGTTCACTCATAGACCAATCTGATTTTTCCAGAAAACTCCTGATTGCACAGTCAGAACAAAACATTATCAACTTCAATCAGAAGCAATAGTATCCTCTGAATCCTTGGCTAAATATCACCAATTTAATCATTATTTTTTTGACCACGAAAAAATTATCCATCCAACTGCAATCAAAATAAAACCTAGTCAAATAATGATGAAGTATCGGGCGGGACCAAACCAACTAGACCACAAAGCACTACCACCATTTTGCATCGGCGAAAAATATTGCTTGCTCCACACTACCGTGCAACGCCGCTACAAAGCCAGACCAGAAAATAACCTGAATCCCAACACTGTCGATACTTTTCTGACTAATCCCAATATCCTTCCACCTTATTCCTTTCAAACAGACTGTTATACAACACGACTGATTTTTTAGAATTAACTTTGACAATTAAATGATTTAGGAATTGTTATATTTTTCCTATTTCTTAATTTTAGAGTATGGTTGAACAAAGTAGAATATGAATTACTCAAAAAACTAGATAAAATTGAAATCAGAAGATATCCCAGCTTTCTAATAGCCAAAGTTGATGGTTATGGGGACAACGGTTTTAATGTCCTCTTTGAGTTTATCACTGGAAAAAACAATTCAACTTCTGAAATTAGTATGACTGCTCCAGTAATTTCTCAAGAGATTCAAAATGACAGCACCTGTACTATCTGAAGAGTGGATCAATTGCTTTTGTTATGCCTTCAAAGTATTCAACTAGAATCAGTTCCTAAACCAATAGATGACCGAGTGAAAATCGTTAAAATAGCTAAAAGAACCGTAGCAGCTTTACGGTTTTCAGGTCGTTGGTCAACTTCATTATTTAACAAGAAATCAGCACAATTATTGAAATCAGCCTTGCTGAAGAAAAGATTAAAACTAAAGGAAACATTTTTGCAATGAGATATAGTTCACCATTTACACCATCGTTTCTTAAGAAGAAACGAAGTAGCTATCGAAATAGAAAAACCATAATATCTATTTCTATTTAATAACAAAAAATTGTTTTTTATATTTAATTATGTTAGTATAGTTTTGGAGTTTTACAATTGGAAATTGACAAAATAAGTTCAATTGGAAGACCACTTGATTTCAATTACAAAACCAATAAAGCAATCGTAATCATCACCATAATAACTATAATAATTGGAATTGTACTTTCCATCACAAACCAACTTACAATTCCCAATGTGATTTTCACTGGAGTATCATTTGGAATAACTTTTTTCGTAACTTGGGCCATATCACGAGAAATAGATCCAGATAATCCTATCTCTGCATTTATTGGATTGATTCCTTTGTTTATAATATTGTTCTATTGGCCAGAAACAAATATTGCAATTTTGTTTTGGCTATTGATTGCTGTACGCATAATAAATCGAACAACAGGCTTACCTGCAAGAATAGTTGACTCAACAATTCTGTTTACAATCAGTTTGTTGTTGAATTATTTTCATATTCCACTTTTTGGAGTATTAGCAGCCATAGTTTTCTTGATTGATTCAAAAATAATTAATGGCCAAAGATTTCAACTACTATTTGCTTCATTAAGCGCATTTTCATCAATTATTTTTATCAGCATAAATAGTAGATTCTTTGAACTAGCAACTTTTTCTATGCTTCAAACAATAAGCATCATAATAATTTCAATCTTTTTCATATTTATTGTATATTTCACTAAAGATGTCAAGTCAAAAGGTGATAAAATGCAGAAACCACTAAATCTATTGCGTATAAGAGCTGCCCAACTTTTTGCATTACTTTCAGTTTTAATAGTTAGTTTATCTGAAGTTGGTTTGACGGCCATGATTCCTGTTTGGTGTATTCTTTTAGGTGTAATTTTACAAAGGATTTCATTAGTCTTTAAAAAATAGAATAAGATTATTGTCCTATTTTAATTATTTTTATTTGGAAAAAAAGGGAAAAGTAATTTATTTATTAGAATGGAGCAAATATTCCAATAAAAACTAGCCAACCTAAGATTGATTTTGCTACAAAGCTAAGAATAATATAGAATCTTTCACCGTAGAGATAGTCTTTCCAACGTCCAACTCCTTTATACTGCAGTACCATGTTAAGGGCGAAAATGTTGAAAACTATGAAATACACAAATATTATTGCATAAACAAAGGTTGGAACCTCCAAGCCTGTGGATAGTATAGATGCTACAAAGTAGGCATATAGGACAACCCATGGGAGAAAACCTGAAATTGTTCCAAATATAAATGCGGACCAGTCAGTTTTCTTTGTATATTGGTTTATTTTTTCCATCATGTATCCAAACATTATCATCATTGCATTCAAGGTGAAAATCATCACTAAAGACCAAAAGTCCCACACTCCCAAAAAGAGAGCGATTAGGGTTATCATTATTGAGCTTGAAAAAGCGTATTCGTACCAGCGATAGGGATTCATGCCTTTTTTTAGGTTTTCATTATATTTGTCATTTTTAACGAACGCTATAATGAAGTGAGCTAAAGCGGAAAGTAGTGGAAAAGAGGCTACTATAACTCCAATATATCCGATAGTGACCATTATCTGCGGATCTGGAACCACTTCAAATACAAGTGGAGGACCTTGTGTAATTGTGATTTTTGTATAAAATGTGTAGATGTTTCTTTCCCATTCAAGCATCGTTCCAAGGCTTAGCATTAGTAGTCCTTGTATTAGGTGTAGGATTCCTGCTGCCGTATTGAACCGTTTAAGGTAAGCAAAAGATATTGGTGATTTGGCTATAATTTCTTGTCTTTCTGTAGTATTCATAAAATATTATATCTTTATAATTTCCTTTTAACTCTTTTGAAAAACTAAATTAAGTAAGTATTATTCAATTATTTGTTAGTTTTCAATGAAAATATTTTAGTCACAAAAAAATATGTAAAGTGGTGTTTAGTTTGACTGTTTTTAAGTTACCTAAAATGGAAAAAAGTGAGATAAAAAAACTTCTAAAAGAACAGATGATTTGTCGAATTGCCTTTAAAGGAGATAAGTACCCATATTTGATTCCTTTCCAATATGTTCTGGTGGATAAATCGCTTTATTTTCATTTTACAGATTATGGTAAAAAAATGAAATTACTTGAAAGAGACAAGTTAGTTTGTGTTGAAATTGAGAAGTATAATTCAGATTTGAGCTTTTACAATTTTGTTGTTTTTAGAGGAGAATTAGAGGTTTTAAGAGATTCTGATGAAAGAACCAAAGTTATAAATAAAATAACGAAAACAGGAAAACAAAAACTTTCACCAAATTTTCTTGCAGTTCATGGATTAAAAAAAGAAGAAGGATGGGATTCATTTTCTCCAAAAGGACCATTTATTATAGTTAAACTCAAAGAAGTAACTGAGATAATGGGTCTTAAATCACCTAATTGAAAGTATTCAATTTTTAAAAAATAATTATGTAATTATCAGGTTTGAAGATAACAATCCCATTTTTAGGGTTTTATTAAACTCTAATATTTTGTTTCCTTTGACATTCTACTTCTGCATCTTGAGCATCTATCGGATAATTCTTTAAAATTCTTAATCTTATCTATTTTGCCTTTATTTTCCACACATTTCCATTTCTTATCCACGTCTGAGTGGTGATTATAACCTCTTCGTTTCATCTCCTCAACAAGTTGATCGTGACGAGCGTACAAATTATGAATTTCCAGCAATCCCTTCTCCAAATACCCATTCACTTTTTTTTGGAGATTAATAGTTCCAATAAACATGTGAATTTCCACATGCTCCCCGAGAAGATGTTGTCTACACATAACCTTTGGATTTACCAGCCACATTCTCATAAATTACCACATAAAATTTTTAATTTAAAATTAAGCAAATAACACCAAAATAGCCACTATAACACAAAGCCTTTACAGATACTTATCCCTTTTTTTAAAAACTTGATTTGGCAAAAGGCTAACAATTATAATTAATAATGGGCCTATTAAGAGTCCTGACCAAGTAAAAAAACCTGCTAAACCTAAAACAATAAAAACAATTCGATTTACAGTTGATAATTTTCCTTTGAACAAAGTTATTTTTTTCACAAGAACAAGTCCAAGAACTATAGGTAATGTTACAAAAACAAGAGTGACAACAACTAGAGAATCGTAGGTTGATCCAATAAGGGCTAGTAACATTTGCATCAATAACATAAAACCACTCCCAACATAAAGTAGCCCAGCACTAATCCCTATTATATTGAAGATATCAAGTTTTATAAGCGATTTCTTAGCCAGTAGAAAAAAACCAAAAAATAAAGATAACAGCAAAGGTGATAAAATCAAAAACAAGGATTGCCCTTCCCATTGATGGATACCAATGACATCAAATGGAATTAAAAGCCACTCAGATATTGTAAATTCTTCTTTATATCCAATAGCAAGTCCATATTTTCCTTCCTCTAAGTTGGGTTCATAAACAACTACATAGTAATCAGCTTCAGTCGATATATTCAGTTCAACATCAACAAGATAATAATAACTTGCAGGAGTGAAAGGTTCATAATCACGCTTTTCAGGTAATGAAGACTCAACTAGTTTTGTTCTTAATCCTTCGGGTATTTCAATAAAAGCAGGCAGTAAATCTGTATCGAACAAGTCTGGACTTATTATAATAAGGTTAGGTGAGAAGTTTTCCTTAATTTCTTTTATGTACAAATTTGCTCTGAGTCTTTCTCCAGATTTTAGATGGAGTTTGAAATATTCAGCTTCACCTTCATGATGTAGTTCTCTATATAAAGTCCATGATTTTGTTGGATTGGAAATTTCAAAAGCTGTATCTAAACTGTGAATTTCCTCACGGGGATTAAGGGGTGTATGAGCTGCTACTAATGAAACGATAACAGATGTGGAAATTAGTAGGAAAATCAATATTAAAAAATTGTTTGACCTTGACATTTACACCTGTTCATTAATTATCTATAAGATGTATAAAACAATAATTAGTACAGTTTCTGAGTATTCTTTTTATAAAATATAATAAATTCTACTTTTTGTCAACTCCTAATTGTCCAAGCCATCTTAGACGCCATTGTATTATTTCCAACATTTGTCTTTCAAGTGCCTCATACCTATTTTGATACTCTTCAACTGGCCAATTATGAGGGATTTCATACTCAAATTCAATCAGAGGAAAATTTTTGTTTGCTTCAATTAATACATCATGAATATACTCAGGTGGAACGATTTTGTTGGGCAAATAAGCATCAACTAAATTTTTTTCAAATTTACCTTTAATCAATTATAAATACACCTAAGAGAATAATAGCATCAATAAATTAATATTTTTCATCCTTAAATTGGATACAGAAAGCAAATTTTTTCCTAAGTAATGTTACAGCGTCGCCAATATGATTTGTCCATAAGTGAGCCGGTGATGTATCCTGATTAATTTTCCCTTATTGTTGAAAAATAACTTTTTCTCAATAGCAAAAAGCTCAAATATTTAACAGGAAAATAGAGGTTAAAAAGTACAGAAAATAAAGCCTATACCATATTTTAGTAAAGGTTCTAAAATCTAATAAAAGAAAAAGTGTAGATTAGTCTACTTTTGTAAACCTCTTCTTGGGAGCCATACAAATAGGACATCTATCAGGAGCTTCACCCGCAACAGTATTTCCGCAAACCTCACAAACATAATAATCAACATCAGCAGATTTTTTACCACTCTTCAAGTCTTCAACAGCCTTTGAGAAAAGACCAGCATGAATCTTCTCCACCTGATTAGCAACCCTAAAACTCCAAACAGCCTTAGCATTCCCCTCAGAAGTTGCAACGTCAATAAATTCAGGATACATCTTATCAAACTCAAATGTTTCACCAGAAACAGCAGTCTCTAAGTTCTCAACACTAGATTTTACCTCTCCAATAATACTCAAATGATTCAAAGCATGAACAGTCTCCGCATAAGCAGCTGCTCTAAAAAGATTAGCTACAGATTTTAACCCCTCTTCTTCAGCTTTTTTAGCAAAAGCAAGGTATCTTCTATTAGCTTGAGATTCACCAGCAAAAGCATCTTTTAAATTATTAATAGTCTTAACCAATTAAATCACACAAAAACCAAAAACAATTAAGCTTAAAAACAATCCTAAAAGATTAGACAAAAATATACGTTAAACTTATTCGCATGTACAAAGTATCGAATCGAAAAAAAGAAGATAAAATGGGTGATATCTCAACTCGATACAGGGTTCGAATCCTATAATATAAAAAAATAGTAGTAGGTTCAAAGCTATCCACAGTGGATTAGAATTATTGAATAGCTACGGATTCAGGTAATTGGAGGGTAGAATCAAAGATTTGGCTCTGTTGCTGTTCTCTAGTTATTGTTGCTACGTTATCACCTCCTTGATCACCATACCACCCAAACTGAGCATGATTCCCACCCGCTATTTCGATTCGCAATGCAGAGTCTGGAAGCAAATTTAGCGAATCTTCTATCTGAGAGCCACTTACAAGTCCATCGTTAGAACCGTGTATTGTTGTCACCAACAAATTATCCTCTGACAAATCAGTTCCTGAGGCGGGGTAAGCCGCCCACAACACCAATCCTTTGACTTCAAAAGGGTTTTCATGAGCAAATTGAGCTGCCATTGTACCACCTAAAGAATGCCCACCTATAACCCAAGAACCAATCTGCGAATAAGACTTAATCACCTCACTAGCTATGTTAACACCAAAAACAGCCAAGTTAAGAGGCATCCTCACAATCACTACAAGGTATCCTTCCGCAGCAATTCTATGCGCCATGGGAGCATATGACCGGAAATCAACCCTTCCACCAGGATAAATAATAAAACCGACACTTTTATTGGAAATTACTGGCTGAAAAACGAGCCAATCTGAAGTTGATACAATAACTTCTGAATCAGGCTCTAAAGCATCATAGGTTTCCAGCATCGGGGCAGGCGGAGTTTCAGCCCAAACCACTAAACCAACCAAAACAATCGTGACTGCGAGGATAACACCGATTATTATTTTGAACTTTCGTTTCAAAGTAATTCCCATTAATTATTTTTATTATATCTGAGATATCAACTTTCGCAATCTATAGCTGAGGCTTCAATTTTATTATTTTTTGTACTTATCAGTGACTCGTTTCTTCTTTTCTTTTAATTAAAAATACTTGATATTTGCCTTTAATTTTCAAATTAGCATTATTATATATTCTCTTCAACCGTAACAATCTTTTTACTATATAGTGAATTCTAAAACGCGGTATCATCACTTAAACAATTAAGTTAATAAATACATATGTTTATAAGCTACTATGTGTATAATATATTATAAGGATAAGCGAATTAAGGTGAATAAACAGTGATAATTAAAATAGATACAAAAGTAGACGTTTTACAGTTCGCTTATTGGAAAAATGGCTAACACGGGGTACCGTACAACAAAATTCTAACTATGTTAGGTGATTAAAAATGGGAAGAATCAATGTAGAACTACCAAATTCGCTGGAGAAGCAACTCAGACTAAAAACAATAGAAGAGTTCGGCGGAAAAAAAGGAGATTTAACCCGAGCAGTCGAACAAGCAGTGAGATTGTGGATCGCAAACAAAGAATAGATATTTAAAAAAATTGTTTTTTCACCGAAATAAAACGGTAAAAGAACAGAATAAAACATAGTCGAGCCACAATTACCCCCTAACAAAATTTGACTTCCATCTTTTTTAGAAGTCCATCAATAAATTAACAAAGGAAAAAAAAATGAATAAAAAAATTAATAGAGGTGAAATATTATGGCTGATATAGTTGACACAGCAATAAACGCAGGAACTTTCAAAACTCTTGTCACAGCAGTAAAAGCAGCGGGATTAGTAGAAACGCTGAAAAGTAAAGGCCCATTCACAGTTTTAGCTCCTAATGATGAAGCGTTCGCAAAATTACCAGAAGGTACAGTTGAGGGGCTCCTCAAAGACATACCAAAGTTAAAATCAATCTTAACATACCACGTGATTTCAGGAAAAGTTATGGCAGCAGATGTAGTAAAACTTAAGACTGCAAAAACTGTTCAAGGACAAGAAGTAAAGATTGACGCATCTAAGTGGCATCTTCATAAGAACCCAAAAATCAACGGTGCAAACGTATTGAAGGTTGATATAGCAACGGATAATGGCGTTATCCATGTGATCGATAAGGTATTATTACCAAATTAGAATCAAAAAATTAAGCCACTCTTCTTTTTTTCTATTTTTTATTTGCATTGAATTACTATTCTTAGGTTTTGCTATTTATGTTCCACAGTTATCGAAGTTTTCTAATAGGGAAAAAATAAAAAAGGGAAAAGTTTGCGTTAAATAAGAATAATGTACCCATTCTGAACGAGGCTACCTCATCTCGGCCACCTATAGCAAAAAAAAGGAAAGATAAAGAGGGAGACATCACCACTAAACTCAGGTTCGAATCCTATCTGAGAAACCACAACACTATCTGCGGCCAAAACTGCACTTTTTGAATCATTTGGGTTTTCTAAAGAATTTTAAGCCATCCTTATCACATATGTACTCGAAACCAGATTCAATAAGCAAACTTATTTCTTTGTATTCTGTTAACGTCGAGTTTAAATTGAAAATTAGCAATTGACTCAGGTTAAATTTTTTTGCGTCTTTTTTTGCTTTTTTAGTTTTTTAAAAAAACGTCTCAGACGTAAAACCACATCTGGAGTTTGATACCACTTGATTTTTATCATGTCATTTTCGCATTCAACATAACACTCGAGGCATTTAGTACATTCAGCAGATCCTTTAGCCTTCAATGGACCAAGACCTTGAGGACATACACTTTCACAGGGTCTTTGATTCATCGTAGAACACTCTCCACAATTGGCTAAAAGATTACCTTCCCCTGTCTTGAAATTCTCTTTCATAACTTGCTTACCAGTTTTCACTGTTGGTTTGAAAAATGGATTAAATTTTCCAACAAACCTCACAAATGCTCCTAAGGGACAAATTACTCTACACCAAAACCTTTTCTCTCTAAAACTCAAAACAACCGCTATAACTGGAAAAATCCACAATTCAATCAAGACTGGCATCCATATTTCTTTAAATCCAGACAAATGTGAAATCCTAGTTACCGACTTGAGATGAAACATGCCCTGAGACATTATCCCTATTGGACATATACTACACCAAATAGGAAACCTTAGCAATGCCGACCCCGCAAGCGCACCAATTAATATTCCGTTTGCTACCATACCCGTTTTGTTAGCTAAAAATTTTCCAAAAGGACAAGTAGGACAGACAAATTTGGATTTCTTTTTGTTTTTCTCTCTTTTTTGTTTTTGTCGCTCTTCTCGTTTCTTGTTTAGGTTTGGCAAAAATCTTTCTATGCTTAAATCAGCACCATCTACAACTGTTCCCACTGGACAAATCCAGCTGCAAAATATTGGTCCTAACAAGAATATTCCCAAGACAAAAAGAAAGATTGCTGACGCGAGTGATAAGGTGAGCCAATCAAGATTAAGTCCACCTTGAGGCAACATGCCTGCTGTTAGCAGGATCTCTAGGCCACCTACGGGGCATATTAGCCATCCGCCTGGTCCAACAGAGGTCCAAGATAACAGCAAAAAGCTGCATACTGATTGACCATAGCCCAATTGTGTGATGGGTGCCTGGGAGTATCCTCCAAGTATTAGACTATATACAGGCAGATTGTAGACGTTAGGATCGGAGAAATACTTAATTGGCATTATTAAGATTAATAGAATGGCTATTTTGATTGACCATCTGATATATCTAATGGTTTTTCTTCGAGCTAAAATTTTTTGATTCATACTCTTCTTTTTAACCCCTTTGATTTGTATGAGAAACAATTTTTTATAGAATAACTCGAATTTGTTTTCAATTCTTTTAATAAATTAGAATTTCTTCTTTTAATGCAATAATTAACTAATATCAATATTTAAAATATATGAAAACAATGTTATATTTGAATTAAAACAATAATATTTAATTTATAATATTGAATAAAAAAAATGATATTAAGACAGCCATTTTGCAAAAGAAAACCTGATGTGGTAAGAAGAAGTATTGAAATAAAAAGAAAAGGATTAGTGTTGTTTTTTAGTTGACCACCTTTCTAAACATGTAAAGGGTAGCACCTAAAGTTACAATTGCAATAAGTGTAATCACAGCATAGGCTGAAAATATTGTATCCCAAACAAATCCATCGATCATCAACACTCTTATGGCATCTACAGTGTAACTAATTGGGTTTAACATTGAAACTGATTTAATCCAATCAGGCATAAATTCTAAAGGAGTCAAAGAGGTGCTCATAAATATTAATGGGAAAGTTAGAAATGATCCAATTGCGAACACTGTTTCAGAACTCTTAGTCTTTAAACCTATAGCCAGTGAAATTCCCGACCATGCTAAACCAAAGAACGCTATTGTGAAAAGCATTAACAAAACACCAATAAACCCTGTTACAGGAGAAGCACCCATAAAAAAAGCTAAAGTAAGGATAATAATTGATTGCAAAACTACTCTAAAAGCGTCACTTAATAACCGCCCAAGAAGAATTGCATATCGACTAACTGGAGTAACCAACATTTTTTGAAGAAAACCAGTATCAAGATCTGCAACAATCGAGTTACCTGATTGTAAAGCACTACCAAAAGCGTTTTGTAACAATATTCCAGGAGCAGCAAATAATAGGTAACTCTCAGCAGGGAACCCAGGAACACTAACAAACCGCTCAAAAAGTTGAGTGAACAAAACCAAAAATAAAATAGGCTGAATTAATGAAAAAGTCAGCAATATGGGATTTCGAATAAGTTTCTTTAAATATCTCACAAAAATATGGCGAGTATCAGATATTAGGGTCATAAGATCACCTTCGCCTCCGACCAAAACGCATAAGATTTGGTGTTTTAACTAGTGCTTCAGTCCTAATTCGTTTTCCAGTTTTTTGAAGGTAAACATCATCAAGACTTGGGGGTGAAAAACTTACCCCAGAAAGAATTATCCCTAAACTGTCAAAAGCTCGGACAATATCTGCAATGATCAAACTAGCATTTTTTGCAAAAGCTGTCAAACAACCACCAATCTCACTAATATTTGATATACCATCCAAATTTTTTAGAACCTTAATAGCTGCAGTTTTATCTTTATCACAATCTTTTAGATCAAGCTTGATAGAATCCAAGCCGACCTGTTCTTTTAGTTCTCTTGGAGTACCATCTGCAACAATCTTTCCAGTGTCAATTATAGCAAGTGCCGTACATAATTTATCAGCTTCTTCCATATACTGAGTAGTTAAGAAAATTGTGGTTTTCTCTTCTTTGTTTAATTTTTCAAGATAAGTCCAAATAGCTGAGCGTGATTGAGGATCAAGGCCTGTAGTTGGCTCGTCCAAAAAAAGCAGTTGAGGTTTGTGAACAAGAGCAGTAGCTAAATCAAGGCGTTTTTTCATTCCTCCAGAATAGTTCCTTACATTTTTATCAGCAAACTTTTCTAAATCAACCAATTTGAATAACTCATCAACGCGATCCTTTAATGCACTACCAGAAAGTTGCTGGAAATGCCCTTGTAACATTAAGTTCTCGCGTCCTGTCAAATCACCATCAATTGCTGTTTCCTGAGTTTGAACTCCTATCAATTTTCGTATTTCATTTGAATCTTTACCTAAATCATAGCCTGCAATCTGAGCTGAGCCTGAAGTTTTTTTTAATAATGTAGTAAGAACTTTTATTGTAGTACTCTTTCCTGCCCCATTGGGCCCAAGAAACCCAAAAAACTCCCCTTTTTTTACATTAAAAGAAATAGTATCTACTGCCTTTGTGCCATTTGAGTAAACTAGCACAAGATCTTTGACTTCAATCATGTTTGACATTATAGGTCAGCTCGTATATTTTTAAAAGAGAATAAAAAGGTTATTTAGAATTTTTTTGTAAACTATCTTCTTTTTAATTTTTATTTGAAATTCGACTTAGCTTAAAAAAGAATATTTAACAGGCTTTTTTAAAAAAGGTATTTTGATTTAAGCAAGTTGCCACAATAAGGACAATATTCATAGTTTTCGTGGGTTATTTCTTTGCTGCATTTGGGACATTTTCGAATAATAACAGTTTTATTTTGTTTATCAAGCTTCATCAACTGATTAGTTATTGCTTTTACCCATCTATAATTTAACATTTTTAATTGACTAGATTTTTCCGTATTCAGTTTTGTTTCTGGAGAGTCATTAATCAACCAAGAGGTATCTAGTGATAATGAAAGGTCAATAGATTTTCCGTTTTTTAATTTCAGTTTAAAAGAACTTAAATTTGAAAAGGATTCTGTTTCGATGTACGCATCTTCAATAGAATTTAGAGTAATTTCTTTTTCTTGTTTCCAAGTTACGTCAAAAACCCCTTCATCTTTATGAATTATCAAACGTTTGTTTGTTAAAGTTAATTTCTTACCTAATCCCAAGGGACCATTATCCAATACTATTTTCTCGTCCCTCTCTAAATTCACTTCTTTAACCTCAACTATTTTGGATTAAATATAGTTTTAAATCTTGCTTCAACCAGGATATGATCTTTTTCGGTAAATTGAAATCTAATAATACATAATTAAAAACATAAAAAAAGCTTGAGAATTTCTCATTCAAAAAATTATTTGAAAAAACTTAACAAAACTAAAGAAACATATATAATTGAAATTAAGTAGAAAGGGAATTAAGATGTCAGATACCTGCATTTTTTGTAAGATAGTGCAAAAAAAAGCACCAGCAAGTATAGTCTATGAAGATAAAAAAGTAATGGCTTTTATGAGTATTCAACCAATAAATGTTGGACACACACTTGTTATACCAAAAAACCATTATGAAAACATTTATGAAATTCCTGAAGAAGAAATTGCTCAGTTGTATAAAGGGGTAAAAAAGATTACAAAAGCAGTACAAACTTCAGTTAATGCTGAAGGGATCAGGATAATACAAAATAATGGTAAAGCAGCAGGTCAAGTAATATTTCATATGCACGTCCATATAATTCCAATGTACCATAATAGTTCATGGAAACATCCTCAAAACAGAGATCAAAAAATGTTAGATAAGGATGCTAAAAAAATAATACAACTTATTTGATAAAAAAAAGTAATGTACTCGTTATTTTAACAATTTATTAAATCCGAAAAACATTCGTTAAATTGAACATATTTTTCATTAATCAAATTAGCTAGTAGGTTCAAAAAAGAAGATTATTAAGAGACACCTATAAAAGAGGGAAAAACATCATCTTTTTCTGCAAAAAGCGGGAAGAAAATGACTAAAGAACCAGAAAAAATCGAACCGGCTATGCCAGAAGAACCAGAAAAAATCGAACCGGCTATGCCAGAAGAACCAGAAAAAATCGAACAAATTAATCCTGAAAAACTCTTAATTGATGAACCTAACAACTTTTTATTTCATGCAGCTTATGTTACATATTCTGATTTATTTGACTCGGTTAATACAATTAAAGCTAAACAAGACTTAAATGAGAACATTGAATCACTCAAAGAAAACAAGATTGACCCGGGTACATTTTACAGAAACATCACTCAACATCGAAGTGACGGAAATGACAGAAACCGTGGAAGATTTACATTAAATACACAAAGGAAAAGAGATTGGCGAAAAAAAAGTCAAAGATCCGACAGAATCAAGCGACACAAAAAGTAACTTAAAATACAATAACTATTTTTTACTTTTTTAATTATAGTAACTAATAAGTTTAAACATGTTTAAACAAACTTCACTTTAGTGGAGATGTCCCCCGCAACCAAACCCCTATTTTTGTCAGGGGATATACACAGCTAGAAAACTACTAAAACTAAACATTTTATCTAAAGGGTTCTTCTTTGTTTTGATTTTTACCTTCAAACATTTAAATGGCAAAAAACATAATATAACATTGTAAAAAGCACAAATTATAATGTGAAAAGCATGAATTATTTTGCTTATCATAGACTGCTTTTCATAAATTATTGGTATATAGGGTTCAAGAATGTTAACAGAATATAAGAAATTAGAAGAGAGTCTCCTACCATTAAATGAGCTAAACAGACTTCTTAATCTCTCATCTAATGAACTCAAACAATTGGAAAATATTATTCAAGTTCATCCAATGCGCATTAGTGCTTACTACATGTCGTTGATAGATTGGAATGATCCAAAGGATCCCATTAGACAAATGGCTATTCCATCTCTGGATGAAAGTAACCTGGATGGTTTCTATGATACAAGCGGAGAAGCTGAGAACACAAAAATGCCTGGGCTACAGCACATGTATGCCCAAACCGCTCTCATCTTGGCTACTAACAGGTGTGCAACGTATTGTCGCCATTGTTTTAGAAAACGCCTTGTTGGATTGCCAACTGAGGAAATATTGAACCGTTTTGATGAAGCTGCTGAATATATTTCAAGACATGAGGAAATAAACAATGTCCTTATCAGTGGAGGTGATCCGCTAGTTCTTTCAAACGAAATAATAGAAAAATTCCTAAGGACTCTAATGGAAATTGATCACATCGACTTTGTTCGATTTGGAAGTAGAGTTCCAGTGACTCTTCCAAACAGGCTAAACGACCCAGATCTCTTATCTCTTTTCAAAAAATATTCCCGCTTAGATAAAAGAATTTATATTACAACACAATTCAACCATCCTAGAGAGATAACTCCCCAATCAATTAGTGCAGTTAATAATCTTCTAAAATCAGGTGTATTAATAAATAATCAAACAGTATTACTAAAAACTGTAAATGATAATTCCTCAACTCTTTCATCTCTCCTAAAAGAACTGATACGCATTGGAGTTGCACCATATTATGTTTTTCAATGTCGTCCAGTTAAAAGAGTAAAATACCATTTTCAAGTTCCAATTTATAAAGGAATAAACATAGTTGAAGAAGCAAAAACAAATTGCGACGGTCTAAGCAAACGTTTCAAATATGTAATGTCTCATAAAACAGGAAAAATTGAGATACTTGGAGTAATGAATGGAAGTATCTACTTTAAGTATCATCAAGCAACAAACAAGAAAGACTTAGGGAGAATTTTTAGCCGAAAAATAAACAAGAAAGCCGGTTGGCTAGATGATTTCCAATAAAAATATGCCTATTCAACAAATAGACTCTCCAAGCTAACCAGGAATAACAAAGAGCAGCACCCAGAAAAGCTAGAAGATTTTTATTAAAACACACAATTCTTAAAACTAAAATCTCCTCTAGAAGTTAATGTATGAATTCTGACTTAACAATACAATAATAAGAATTTATCCACTCTCTATAATGTGCATAACAGGGATTAATTCTCAATGTTAGATTCAATAGTCGTATTTTTAGTCCCAGTTCTGGGGTTGATTGTCGGCTTGATACTTCTGGCTTTTTCCAGTGACACAGCTGTTGAACATTCAGTAGATCTCGCTTCAGGATTAGGAATTTCTCCGTTGATTATAGGTTTGGTTCTGGTGTCAATAGGTACAGACTTGCCAGAGATTTTTAACTCGATAATTGCGTCACAAATGGGTCATGGAGACATAAATGTTGGTAATTCGTTAGGATCAATTTTAGCTCAAATCACTTTAATCTTAGGATTACTACCTTTTCTGGCAGGCACTTTCAAAGTAAAAAGGAAAGAAATTTTAGTTATTGGCGCTAGCGAGATATTATCAATCATAATTGTGTTAGGGATAGTTGAAAAAGGTTACATCACAAGATTGAATGCGTTCTTTTTGATTCTGAGCTGGTTACTTTTCACTTTTATTATTATGAACTTTGTGAAAAAAAGAAAAATAAAACAGGAAAATAAGGTACCGAGATCCGAAAGGAGGTACTTCTATCATTTTAGGCGAGCAGTTTTGGGTTTTGCCGGTGTTGCTATTGGTGCCTATTTTGTGATTCAATCTGTGATTGCACTATCAGAGATTTTTAATATTTCCGAATATATCGTCAGCTTCTTTGCAATAGCGATTGGGACATCTCTTCCGGAACTTTTTGTAAATGTGACTGCTTTACGCAAAAAAGAGTATCGACTAACAATAGGGAACACACTAGGAAGCTGTATTTTGGATGCTTGCTTTGCTATTGGAATTGGTCCATTATTCTTCCCAATTTCAATTTCTGGAGGTCTCGCTTTGCTAACGGGTTCATATGCTCTATTCGGTTCAGTCATGGTCATTTTAATGCTTGCGTTAAGGGAAAAAGTTGACAGAAAAGCTGGAGTTTTTTTCATTGCCCTATACTTCTTTTCGTATATAATGTTGAGCATATAGCTAATTTTTTAAGTAGTATAATATAGATTTAAACAGGCTATTTTTGGTCAGAACCCTTAACGATGGTGATTTCTCCTAAACCCTATTTTAATCGTACATGTTCGTTAAAAAGATTGATAAGTTTAAACAAGTTTAAACAATTCATAGAAAAGTTTTATTTATGAAAAATATATAGATCTGTTTCATTATTTCCAAAGTTGATTAATATGAAATTGAGAGCTTATGATGTCGCCATTATTGGCATTTGCGCAGCTGTTTACGCTGTTGTGGGACGACTAACTGATTTTGGGTTAAATATAGGTGGTGTTGCTTTTTGGCCAGCTGCTTTAATACCGGCAGTATTCGCAGTTCTTTTTGGACCATGGACAGGAGGAATTGGAGCAGCCATAGGAATTTTCATAAGAGATATGATTTTCCATGGGGATCCCCTTTTGAGTCTTTCTGCAGGAGTTACTGGTAATTTTGCAGCCTTTTTCATTATAGGGTACATTTCTCGCAGCAAATTAGACAACAAAAAGATTGTAACAAGTGTTTTCATAGGAACTATAATAATCATTTCAGGACTTTTGTTACCTACAATTCTTTTGCCAACAGAAACAACTGGTTTCACACAACTTTCAACTATTGAATCAATTGTTTTGTTTATTGGAACAGTAATTTCAAGTTTAGCTATAATTACAATTGTTTCAAAAGTCTTTCCTGAGTGGAGAAATTTTGCTGTTGGATCAGTTATTGGAGCTGCTATAGGTAGTATGATAATTGCAATTGTAGTGTGGGGGTATAGTCAAGTGTTATTTTCACCCAGTGGCTACTTTAAAGCAGCTATAAACTCTTCGTTTATACCAATAATCTTTATTTGGACTTTTGCTACCGAAATCCCATTTATCCTTTTTCTAGGACCCCCAATAATAAAAGCGTGCTACAGAGCCTTTCCTTCACTTAAAAAAAATGAGAGATAGCTAAGAAGAGAAGAAGAAATGAACTACAAGGTTGCAAAAAGTTTTTCTCCAGCAGGAATCTCAAGTTTTTTTGAAATTTGTGACAAAACAAATAATGGAAAGTCCATAAAAAACTTAGATGAAGTAGGAGCAAGAGGTGGTGGGTTTGGACTCCAAAAAGGAGTTATAACTGAAGTTACTGCATCAGAAGAAGAAAAATCCAGCATCTTAATTTTCATTAACGGAAAGTTAACAACTGACGCATATACAACAAAAGCCGTTGCAAATGCCTTTTTGATTAAAACGAAAAAAAAATGCAAAATAATCATCAAACATAAAGTGGAAATTCCAATTGGATCAGGTTTTGGAACTAGCGCAGGGGGAGCATTAACCACAGGATTAGCGCTCGCAAAAGTTTTAGATATGAATCTCACATACAACCAAATTGGAAAAATCGCTCATAAAGCAGAAATTGAAAACAAAACTGGATTGGGTACAGTTGGTCCATTAATGATCGGAGGATGTGCCTTAACTATTGAACCAGGGGCTCCAGGAGTAAGTGTTATTGATCGCATACCACTAACAAAAGAACACGTAATAGTATCTGGAGTTTTCAAATCGATTTCAACTAAACAAATATTGAATAATGAAAAAAAGAGACAACTAGTAAATCTTTGGGGTAAAAAAACACTTAATCAAATCCTAATTGAACCATCAATTGAAAAATTTATGGAGTATTCCTTAAATTTCGCCGAAAAAACAGAATTTATCACCCAAAGAATCAGAAAATTAGTTAAATTCGCTAATAAAGCTGGAGCTATTGGTAGTGCTCAAAATATGGTGGGAGAAGCAATACATTCATTAACATTTCAAGAAAACACAAATAAAATCGTAGAAGCTTTTCAAAAAGTTCTACCAAAAGAAAAAATCTTTGTTTCAAAAATTGATTTTCAAGGAGCAAGATTAGTATAAAATATAAAAAAGTAGCTGTAGGAGGAACTTTCGATGAACTCCATAAAGGACACAGACTTTTATTACTAAAAGCATTTGAAATAGGTAATCACATCCTAATCGGTTTATGTTCTGATGAATTTGTAGAAAAAATTGGAAAACCCCACCCCACTGCTAGATTTGAGAAAAGATTAGAAGAGCTTGTGTGGTTCTTAAAAAAACATGATTTTTATGAAAGAGCTGAGATTATTCCGTTAAATGATCCTTTTGGGAACACAACAAAAAAAAAGTGTATAGAAGCAATAGTTGTAAGTGAAGAAACAAAAAAAATTGCTATTAAAATTAATAAAGAACGTATCAAAGTAGGTTTTAACCCGCTTGAAATTATAAGCATAGACATGATTCCTGCTGAAAATCATAAACCTATTTCAACCACAAGAATACGAGAAGGAGAAATCGATCGAGAAGGACACATGTTAAGAAAAATGTAAAGTTTTTCTAATAGATGTAAAAAAAAAGTCAGCAGTATCAGCTACTGTAATTTTAGCTAGCCTAAATAGATCAAAAGTAGAGGACCCTAAAATAGTAATTACCAAATCTGTAAAAATAGTAGTACAATTATTAAATGAAGTGATATAATGGCGGGCCCGGCGGGAATTGAACCCGTGACCCTCGGATTAAGAGTCCGATGCTCTGCCTTGCTAAGCTACGGGCCCACTAAAGATATTAAAAAAGAGCTTCATCAATAAATATAGAGCTTGCGGTTTCATAGGAATTGTTTTTTTCGAAAAAGAGTTCTAATTGAATCCAATATCATAATGTCTATTATCTAATCTGGCTATAAAGTTCCTAGAGAGTAAGTACCATGTTTCATAATAAACACTTTTCAACCATACCTATTGGATATGTAATAACCCAAACAAAAGACTCTAGAATAAGGGATAAAAACATAATATCCCAAATAATGATCTTCAAAGAATTTATTGAAGCTCTAAAAGGAATAGAAGAATTTTCCCACATTTATGTTCTATTTTGGCTAAATAAAATTTCAACCAAAAATATACCACTAAAAGTTCATCCAAGGGGTAGAAAAGATTTACCATTGGTTGGAGTTTTCGCAACAAGAAGTATGTTTCGACCAAATCCAATCGGATTAACCATAGTTAAGATAATTGATGTTAAAAAAAACATGATAAGTGTAAGTGGACTGGACGCATTTAATTTGTCACCAGTGTTAGATATTAAACCATATGATTATTGGGATAAGAATAAAGAGATTAATGTCCCGAAATGGTGGCAAATTCTGGAAAAAGAAAAAACTTCAAAAATGTAGAAAAAATAATTTAATCCTAATTCAATGATGTTAAGTAATAGACCTATATTTATTACTTTTAACTTGCTAAGGTGAAAAAACTATGGATAAAAACTTAATTATGATAATGATTACCTCTGGCTCAGAGCAAGAAGCAAAAATAATAATAGAAAAACTATTAAAAAATAGATTAATTGCATGTGGAAATTTAATTGGTCCGATATCATCTAGTTTTTGGTGGAAAGAGGGCATTGAAACTAGTAAAGAATATTTAATTTTGTTAAAGTCTAGAAAGAATTTATTCAATAAAATCGAAAGAGAGGTGTTGAGATTGCATAGTTACGAAGTACCTGAAATGATTGTTTTTCCAATTATAGATGGATCAAAAGATTATTTGAAATGGTTAAACACGTCTCTGATGTCCCAATAACAGCATATAACGTACAGTTATGTACTCAAAAGTCTTAAATATTACAATCAAGTAGTTTTTAGAACCTCAAGGAATGTGTTAGCATGAGGGATAGTATTTGGCAATCACCAAACTCAACAAAAAAGTAAAAATCACAAACTAAAATACAAAAAAATCCCTTTTTCAGAAACACCACTTGATTTTTTTTCAAAAATATACAACAACTACCAAAACGCATATATTCTTGAATCTATGGAAGGTCCAAAAAAATTAGCTGAATTTTCTTTTATAGGATTTGATCCCAGAGTAACAATTGAAATAAAAAACAATGAAGCCACAATCCGCAATGAAAAAACAGGTGAAGAAAACAAAGAGAAAACCAGTAATCCTTTAAAAACTCTTAAAAAATTTTTTAAATATGAATCAACTCCAAACAACGAATTCAGACTAATTGGAGGTGCAATAGGACATATTTCGTATGACGCTATTCGCTATTGGGAAAAAATTCCTAAAAAAGCAAAAAACGATTTGGACTTTCCAGATATTCAACTAGGAATATTTGATGACGGGATAGTTTTTGATCATAAACAAAAAAAAGCATTTTACTATTATCAAACAGATAACAGATTATTAGAAGTTAAAGAATTGCTTAAAAAATCAAGCAATTATCAACCCCTAAGTTATAATAAACCAAAATTGAACATAACAAAAAAACAATTTGAAAAAGCAGTTAGAAAAGCTAAAAACTATATAAAAGATGGAGATGTTTTTCAAGTAGTTCTTTCTAAAAGGTATGAATTCTCAATTAAAGGCAATTTGCTTTCTTTTTATAAATCTTTGCGCGAAATTAATCCATCCCCATACATGTATTTTCTTAAAGAGGGGAAAAGAAAAATTGTTGGATCAAGTCCAGAAATGCTTGTCAGAGTGGATAAAAGAATGGTTAATACATTTCCGATAGCAGGTACAAGACCCTGCGTAGAGAATTCTATTAAAAATAAACAATTAGCTCAAGATTTGTTAAATGATCCTAAAGAAAGAGCAGAACACTTGATGTTAGTCGATCTAGCACGAAATGACATCGGAAGAATCGCCAAATTTGGAAGCGTAAGAGTTCCAGAATTTATGAAAGTTCACAAGTATAGCCACGTACAACATATAGTATCACAAGTATCAGGTGAACTCAAAGATAATAATGAAAGTTATGACGCTCTAAGATCAGTTTTTCCAGCTGGAACTGTTTCAGGCGCCCCCAAGGTTAGGGCAATGGAAATTATCGAAGAACTAGAACCAACTAGAAGAGGCCCATATGCAGGCGCAGTGGGTTACTTCTCTTTTAACGGTAACGCTGATTTTGCTATTGCTATAAGAACACTATTTGCAGATAAAAATAAGGCCTATATCCAAGTGGGAGCAGGAATCGTAGCAGATTCAGTTCCTGAAAAAGAATGGTTTGAAACAGATCATAAAGCTCAGGCCTTAATAAAAGCCCTAAAACATTGTGGAGATAAAAAACTATGAAAGTATTAGTGATTGATAATTATGATTCTTTTGTCTACAATCTTGTTCAGTATGTAGGAGAATATGGAACAGATGTAATTACTTATAGAAATGACCAGATAGACTTGAAACAGATTGTTGAACTCAAACCAGACAAAATAATAATCTCTCCTGGACCAGGTACCCCAGAAAAAAAGTGTTATTTTGGAGTTTGTACAGAAATTCTTCAAAAGGTCAGTTGTAAAACCCCAACTCTAGGAGTTTGTCTTGGACACCAAGGAATAATTCATGCTTTTGGTGGAAAAATTATCCCTGCAAAAAAATTAATGCACGGAAAAACTTGCACAATCAAACATGATGGAAAAACCATATTTGAAGGAGTAAAAAATCCATTCACTGGAACTCGATATCATTCTCTCGTTGGAGATAGATTATCAATACCAGCAGATCTAGAAATTTCAGCAGAGTGTATAGATGATGGCGAAATTATGGGAATAAGACACATAAAATTCCCTATTGAAGGAGTTCAATTTCACCCTGAATCCATATTATGCGAGGATGGAAAAAAAATAATAAAAAACTTTTTGGATGGTAGTCATTAGTGAGTATAAAAAATGGTATTCAAAAACTTATTCACAAATCCAATTTAACATATTCTGAGTCCCAAGAAATTATGAAAAAAATTATGGCAGGAGAAGCAACAAATTCTCAGATTACGGCAATATTGATTGGATTAAGAATGAAGGGAGAAACAGTTATTGAGCTAAAAGCTTTCACAGAAATTATGAGAAAGAATTGTCAGCAGATAAAACCCCTAGTAAAAGGGCGTTTAGTAGATACCTGTGGTACAGGCGGCGACAAAATTAAAACATTTAATATAAGCACAGCTGCAGCTTTTGTGATAGCTGGTGCTGACGTAACAATCGCAAAACATGGAAATAGATCAGTAACAAGCAAGAGCGGAAGCGCGGATGTACTAGAACAATTAGGACTTAATCTTAAGATGACAACTGATACTGTTAAAAAAACAATTGAACAAATTGGAATTGGTTTTATGTTTGCTCCCGTTTTTCATCCAGCAATGAGATATGCGGTTAAACCAAGAAAAGAAATCAGTGTTCGAACAGCTTTTAATCTTTTAGGACCACTAACTAATCCAGCTTCAGCTGACGCACAATTAATTGGCGTTTTTAATCCTAATTTAACAGAAGTAATAGCTAATGTTTTGAATGGACTAGGCTGCAAAGAAGCTATGGTTGTTCATGGATTAGATGGATTAGACGAGATTTCAACAATAGGAAAAACAATCATTTCATGGTTAAAAGAAAACAAAGTTAAAACTTTTCATGTTAGTCCATCAGATTTCAAGGTTAAAAAAGCTCTAAGTAGAGAGATAAAAGGAACAGATCCAAAAGAAAGTGCAAAAGTGCTGTTCAACATTCTTTATGGTAAAGAGGATATTAGTGACCCTAAAACACAGATTGTTCTTGTCAACAGTGCTGCTGGAATAATCGTTGGTGGAAAAGCAGATGATTTTATTTCTGGAATTGAGTTAGCAAAAGAATCTATCAAAAGTGGAGCAGCTTATAAGAAACTCAAAGAATTAATCCAAAAATCCAATGGAGATTTAACAAAACTTGAGGAGTTAGAATTAAAAATTGGTTGATTTTTTAGATACCTTGGCAAAAAATGCGAAAGTAACTATTAACAGTAATTTTTATGAAGTACCTAAAATTAAAAGGATTAATGTAAATCTTAAGCAGAAAATTATAGGAACGAAAAAAACACCAATTATCGCTGAGATTAAAACAGCATCACCATCTTTAGGTACAATAAGAAAAAAATTTGATATTACAAAAATCGCAGAAAGTATGGAAAATGGTGGAGCTGTTGCGATTTCAGTTTTAACAGAACCTAAACATTTTGGGGGAGCCTTAGATTTTCTGGCAACAACCAGAAAAGCTGTGAAAATACCAATTCTAATGAAAGATATTATTCTAAATCCTGTACAACTTGAGGCTGCCAATAATATAGGAGCTAATGTTGTATTATTCATACAAGCACTTTTTGATAGAGGTTATTGTAAGCTGAGTCTTGAGAAAATGATTGCTGTTGCACATTCAAAAGGTTTGGAAGTCTTACTAGAAACTCATAATGAGAAAGAATTCAGTAGCGCTTTTGAGTCTTCAGCAGATCTAATAGGAATTAACAATCGAGATCTATCTTCGTTAAAAGTTAATTTGACCGTAACAAAGAAAATATTGGAAAATTTTAATTTAAAAGATAAAATTGTTGTAAGTGAAAGTGGAATAAATATTCCAGCTGATGTGAATTTTTTACAAAAATGTGGAGCTAAAGCTTTCCTTATCGGATCATCAATAATGAAAAGTAATAATGTTGAAGAAAAAGTCAAGGAGTTCGTATCAGCATTTTAAATAAAGTCAGGATTAAAATTTGTGGAATCACTAACAAAGAAGATTTACAAGCAGCAGCAGCTTTCGGAGCTGACGCAGTCGGATTTGTTGTAGGAGTTAAATCTTCACCTAGAAATCTCCAATTATCAGAAGCAAGAAGGCTAATCAAATTGGTTCCACTTTTTGTGAATAGCGTTGTTGTAACCACTAATGAAAGCTTAGAAGAAATTATAGAAATGTGCAAACACCTTCAACCAACTTCAGTACAGATTCATGGAAAAAAGATACAATCTGATTTAAAATCTCTCAAAGAAGAAATTCCTAATTTATTTTTGATTGGATCAGTCAAAGCGGCCCCTTTTAGTGCGATAAAAAAATCCAAAGATATGTCAAAAAATGTTGATGCAGTTTTAATCGATTCTTATGTTAAAGGAAAAAATGGAGGAACAGGGGTGATTCATAATTGGGATCTAAGCCTACAAATAAAAGAGGTCATTGCACCTACACCTTTGATTTTAGCAGGAGGTTTAAAACCAGAAAATGTGGTTGATGCAATTCGGAGCGTTCAACCATATGCTGTTGATGTTTCCACTGGAGTTGAAAAAAAGCCCGGAATTAAGGATCATAAAAAAATATTCAACTTTATAAAAAATGTTAAGGTTATAAAAAATGGAAAAAATGAGTAAATACCCAATTGATGGAAAATATGGAAAATACGGAGGTCGCTTTGTACCTGAAGTATTAATGGCAGCTATTACTGAATTAGAAGAGGCATATAATTGTTTTAAAAATAATTCAAAGTTTATCACAGAACTAGAATATTATCTATCAGATTATGCAGGAAGACCAACATCACTTTATTTTGCAAAAAATTTAACAAAGAAAATTGGCGGAGCCAAAATTTATTTAAAAAGAGAAGATTTAGCCCATGGAGGTGCTCACAAAATTAACAATACCCTTGGACAGGCTCTATTAGCCAAACGTATGGGAAAAAAAAGAATTATTGCCGAAACTGGAGCAGGACAACATGGTGTTGCTACTGCTATGGCTTGTGCTGTATTAGGTTTAAAAGCTGAAATATACATGGGTGTTGAAGATATCAGAAGACAGCGACTAAATATGTTCAGAATGGAACTCTTAGGAGCCAAAGTACATCCAGTTAGATCCGGTTCTAAAACATTAAAAGATGCAATTAATGAAGCACTAAGAGATTGGGTTACTAATATAGAAAATACCTATTACTTAATAGGATCAGTAGTTGGCCCACATCCTTATCCTATGATTGTTAGAGATTTTCAAAGTGTTATCGGCACTGAGTTGAAAAAACAGTTCTTATTAAAAGAGAAAAAATTACCAGACGCATTAATAGCTTGTGTTGGAGGTGGCAGTAACGCAATAGGCACATTCTATCCTTTTGAAGAAAATCTAGATGTAAAACTATACGGAGTTGAAGCAGCCGGAAAGGGAATCAAATCAGGTAAACACGCTGCTTCTTTAGGGGCAGGATTAGAAGGAATTTTTCATGGCATGTTAACATATGTCCTTCAAGATAAGGATGGACAAATACAAAATACACATAGTGTTTCCGCGGGATTAGATTATCCAGGAGTAGGACCAGAACATTCTTTTTTGAAAACTCTAAAAAGAGCACAATATAAAACAGCAACTGATATGGAAGCAGTAGATGCTTTTAGGTTATTATCACAGGAGGAGGGAATAATCCCAGCTCTTGAATCATCACATGCCCTAGCATATGCTATAAAATTAGCTCAAAAAATGACTGTCGATAAAACATTGGTAGTTACATTGTCTGGTAGAGGAGATAAAGATGTTGAAGTAGTTGCTAACTTTTTGGTGGGAAAAAATGAGTAAAATAGAAAAAGTGTTTCAAATCTTAAAAACCAAAAAAGAAGGAGCATTAATAGGTTATGTTACTGCAGGAGATCCTAATCCTAAAATCACACCTCTTCTCGCAAATTCTTTGATCAAGGGTGGAATAGACATTTTAGAGCTTGGAATTCCTTTTTCCGACCCGATTGCTGATGGACCAACAATTCAAGCAGCTAGTTTACGAGCTTTAAAAAATGGAACTACTCCAATTCAGGTTTTGAAAATTGCAGGTGAAATTAAGAAAGAACATGATATTCCTATTGTGATTCTCACATACTATAATCCTATTTTCAGAATGGGATTGGAGAAATTCTTTAAGCTTTCAAAAAAACATGGGATTGATGGAGTAGTTGTTCCTGATCTTCCAGTTGAAGAAGCACATAAATATTGTCAAACTGCAAAAAAATATGAGGTGGACACGATTTTTCTCGTAACGCCTTCAACGTCTGAACAAAGACTTGTGAAAATAATCAAATCAACATCAGGATTTCTATATCTTGTTTCACAATTTGGAGTGACTGGAGCACGTGAAACAATACAAGATTCCACAGTAAAATTGATAAAAAAAATTTTACCGAAAACAACTAACCAGATTCCATTAGCAGTAGGTTTTGGAGTTTCAAAACCTGAACACACTAAATTGATTGTGGAAACTGGCGCAGAAGGAGTTATCGTGGGGAGCGCATTTGTAAATATTGTTGAAAAACACCAAAAAAATACCGATAAAATGTTAGAACTAATTGAAAATTTAGCTAAGAAACTAAAAAATTCAGCGAGAAAGGTTTCATAACTTCAAAGGCACAAAATATTTTTATTTGGAAATCCAGAAAAACAAGATTTTTGGGTGTCTTAAGTAAAGTAGAATCAGAAATTAAATTAAAAAATCAGATTATTTGAAGTACAAAAAAATAAAATATTGTAATAATTACAAATGATTAATCTGAAGGCTAGAATTTATCAGTTTTTGATAGATACCAGAAGTATTAATGTATTTAACAAAATTAATGAACTTAACCGTGATGATAGATTAGAAAAGTTTTATAGTTTTGTATTTGCTTTACTTTTTGGCGATGGGCCTTAGGCGGGGGGGTAGGGGTCCCTTGAACCGTAAACCCTCTATATGACGGGCTAACAGCTGGGGCTGAGGCGTCAAAGGCTATTGAGGTCTTCCTTTCCGAAACAGTGACTATCCGTCTCTTGCGGCTGGCGGTCAATGGGGAGCTTCCGTAGGGAAGCTATTTTCATTGTTCATCAGACGAATCTGGCCAGGCTCGGGAGAGAGCAACCTAAGTTTGGGCGTTCAGCGCTCAAGGGGGTGCGGATAAGAGCGTAGGGTTTGAAGGTTCTCGATGGATTCTGGACGTCAAACCACAGTGGTCCATCGCTATTCTTAAAAATTAAATAAGTTAGGAACATTATATTCAAATTTTAATTGTGGGATATTAATCCAATAACAAGCCTTTTAAAATCTTATTGAATTCTTCAAGAGATATGAGTTTGATTAGAGCTATAGTCAAAACCCTGAAAAACAAAAGATTTTGGTTATGGCAATTCTCTGGTGTTATTATTTACTTAATACCTGTCTCTATTCGTTTTTTCAGTGGGGAGGTAATAATTCCCTTTTTGAATATTCCAGGATTTTGGATTGGACATTTTATTCCAGGAAATTTCTTGGAAAAACTTTTGGTTAATGCTTTTTTCCCAGGTGGAGCAGGAGGAATTGCTGGCGAAATATTTGTAAGCAAATATAAGGGGTCTCCCATTGAAAATCAAACCAAATATCAAGCAAGATTAGGCGGTGCTTTACTCCAAACAGTTTTATGGTCTGCTTTTCAATATTGGGGATATTCTCTGTTGATATTAGGACCTTGGAGTTCAGGAACGACAGGAGGAAATGTTTTTGAGCATGCAGTAGTTTTTCCTATTAATTTTGTGTTAGCATCAATTTCAATTTTCACTCCAGATGTTTTAAATTTTTTTAAAACAAAAATTAAACCAAATAAATAGAAAACTTGATGATAAAAACCATTAAAGTAATTAATAAAATGTGTATTGATCAAGAAAACTTAATTAGTTAAAAGATAAATTATTCACTTCGCACAAAGGAGCCTTGGTAGTATAGTACGGCCTAGTATAAGCGGCTGTCGCCCGCTAGACCCGGGTTCGAATCCCGGCCAAGGCGCCATTATTTTTATATATTTATAATATTTTCATGTCTGTTTTCTGTTGATCAAAAAAAGTATATCATCATGATTTACTATCTTCATAGATCTGTTTAGAAAAAAGCAAAAAAGATGTTCAAGATATGGAAACATTTGAGATAAAAGTCGAAAACCTCAGATACCAATATGGAAAGAGCAAAGCAGTTAACGGTATCAGTTTTAAAGTTAAAAAAGGAGAGATCTTTTCGTTTTTAGGACCAAATGGCGCAGGGAAAACAACTACAATTAACGTTTTAACAACTCTTCTCCCTATACAAAAAGGCAAAATATCTATTTCAGGATTTGATTTGAGAACACAACCAGATGAAATTCGCAAATCAATTGGTATAGTTTTTCAAAGTGAAACTCTAGATTGGAATCTGACAGTGGAAGAAACTTTAGAATTTCATGGAAGACTTTACGCAATTCCAAAAAAAACTAGAAAAGATCGAATTAATGAACTTATTCAAATTGTCAAATTAGAAGATAAAAGAAGGGAATTTGTAAAAAACCTCAGCGGAGGTATGAAACGAAAATTAGAAATTGCTAGAGGATTATTAACTAGACCAAAAGTTCTTTTTCTTGATGAACCAACTATTGGACTAGATCCTAATTCAAGGATGAGAATATGGAATTACATAAAAAGAGTAAACAAGGAAGGTGTAACAATTTTCTTAACTACTCATTATATGGATGAAGCTGATCAGTTAAGCGATACTATTTGTATTATTGATAGAGGAAAAATCATTGCTAATGGTTTTTCAGAAGTTTTAAAGCAATCTTTAGGAATGGATGTTATTTACTTAAAAACAGATCAAAACGAGAAGACATTTGAAATAATTAAAAAAATGAAGAAAATAAAAAATTTAAGAAAAACTCCTTCTGAATTGATGATTTCGGTAGAAGATGGTCCAAAAACCATACCAAGATTAATTGATTTAATCAGAACGCAAGATATTGAGATAAACAGTATTAATTTAAAGAAACCGACTTTGGATGATGTATTCATTCATTATACAGGTCGACGTTTTAGATCTGAAGAACAAGTAAAAGAGAAAAAAATATTCAGTTGATATTTGAGGATGAGATTATGAGAACTGAGTTTTTAACTATTTTCTGGAGAGACATGCTCAAGTTTTTCCGAATAAAAGCTATGTTGTTCACTTCCTTAATTCAACCAGCTCTCTGGTTAGCATTATATGGAATCTCAATGTCCAGTAATTTCGATCTTATAATTCCAGAAATCCCAATTAGTCAAGGAGTTATTCAAGTGAATTACTTGACTTTCATGGCTGCAGGAGTGATTTCACTAACGATTCTATTTACTTGCTTATACAGTGGGATTACTTTGCAGTTTGACAAAGAATTCGGTTTAATGAAGGAGATGCTTGCCTCACCGCTTCCACGTTCGCATATATTAATAGGATTAAGTTTAAGTGGAATTGCTAAATCTTTGATTCAAACATTAATAATAATAGTCTTTGGATATGTTTTAGGAGTCAGATTTTTTAATACGTTTTCAATAATGGAAACAGTTTTTTCAGTGTTAGGAATACTATTATTTATTTTATTATTCGCTATTGGATTACTTTTTCTGTCTAGCACTGTAGCTTTAAGACTTAAAACTCATGAAGGATTACAAGGAGTTATAACTCTTCTTTCTCTTCCTCTGTTCTTTGCAAGTAATGCATTATATCCCATAACTTCACTACCCTATGTAATAAGAATTATTAGTTATGTTAATCCAGTTTCGTATTTCATTAAGGGATTACGTTATTTTACTTTAGGATCCAATTTTTATTCTTTTGGAAACTATTATAATTACAGCACTTTTGATGTTTTATTTGCTCTATTATTTCTTTTTGGGTTTGCAGTTATTACTTACTTGATTGCTTACAGAACTATAAAAAAAGTGAAAATAGTTTAACATTATTCCAAGAAGCTAGTAAAAATTGAATAGATAAGAAGCTAATACTCATGTTTTTTTTATCTATCTTTTCAGTATGTTCTTTGTGGCCACTATACTAGCGTTTGTGTTGAATAGATTTTCTATGATTTTCTCTCCGATATTAATTGGTGCTTCTATCTCAACTTTTGCAAGTAAGTCCATAGCTTTAAAAATTAGTTTTTTAGGTATTGGTTTACTAGTTCTTACGCTTAATAGAGGAAGATGCCCATTTTTTATTCGTACTGTAGTTGTAAGTGTCCTTTCAGGATTGAAACTCTCTTTTTCCGCGTATTCTAACCCGATTTTACATCGATTTCCTTTAATTTTTTGAACTGTTTTTTCAGTATAGTCAACAGTGAGGTAGCAACCCATTGGACAACCTATACAAATCATTTCTTTTTTCATTTTTGCAATACCTCAACTTTTAAAGTTTTGATATTTTTTGTTTCGTTCCTTTTTAGTTTTATCTTTATCATTTGAGCAGGATGAACCTTGCGAAACTTTTCCATCTTTACCAATTTTTTTTCGTCAAAAAATCTAATAGAGATGTCTTCTTCAGGATTTATCACACGGATTGATAATTCAAGGTCTGCATCTCGGGAGATATATTGTGGTAGAACGTATCGTATTCCGTTACCTATCTGTACTAAGATTTTTTCTTTCTTTTTTTGTTTCCCTGAGATGTATTCTGAAGCACTTTTTCCTGCTTTTTCAGCTTCTAGAGTAACAAAATCCACTACATCGTGAACGTGAAGAACGTTTCCACATGAAAAAACACCAGATACAGATGTTTCAAGGTTTTCGTCAACTATAGCACCTCCAGTAACTGAGCTGAGTTTAATACCACAATTTTTCGAAAGATCATTTTCTGGAATCAAACCAACAGATAGTAGAAGTGTATCACATTCGATTTTCTTTTCTTTTCCTTTGATTGGCTTCAATTTCTCGTCTACTGGGGAGATAATTAGCTGATTTTACTCGATTTGATCCATGGATTTCAGTGACAGTATGAGATAGTAGAAGAGGTATTTCGTAGTCTATAAGACACTGTTGAATGTTTCTGGGTAGACCATTGGTGTGAGGAAGAATCTCTACTACAGCATGAACTTTAGCTCCTTCAAGAGTAAAACGGCGAGCCATAATCATGCCAATGTCTCCAGAGCCGAGAATAACTACATTTTTACCAACCATCACGTTCTTTAGATTAATCAGGTTCTGAGCAACACCTGCGGTATACACTCCTGCAGGACGGGTTCCTGGAATACAAATTTGTCCTCGGGTTCTTTCACGACATCCCATGGCAAGAATTATTGCTTTGGCATTAAAACAAAACAGATCATTTGGGCTAGCTACATATACATTTTTTTCATGGGTGACTTCAAGTACCATACTATTAAGCATATATGGAATTTCTAATTCATTCAATTCATCGATGTATCTTTGAGCATATTCTGGTCCTGTTAGGGGTTCTTGAAAAATTTCAAGTCCAAATCCGTCATGAATACATTGTGGAAGAATACCTCCAAGCCAATTGTTTCTTTCTATAATAATTAAATCTTGAATGCCGTTTTTTCTTGCACTTATAGCAGCTGCAAGCCCTGCTGGACCACCACCGATTATAACTAAATCAACATCTCGAGATGTGAACTCATTCATTTCTTTTCGTTCTCCCTCATGTCTTTAGTTGTTCCGATAAAAAGAGGTGAATCTAGGTTCTTCAAGTTTATTTCTTGAGGACACAAGCCATATTCCTCTTTTAGGATTTCTACTATTTTTGGTAAACAGAAACCTCCATGGCATCGACCCATACCTGCACGTGTCCGGTATTTTACGGACGATATTGTTCTTGTTGAAAAGGGATTGTTTAATGCATTTAGGACTTCTCGTTTGGACACATGTTCACACCTGCACACCATTTCACCATATGCTGGATCTTCTTTGATTAAGTGAGCTTGTTTAATTCGTGAAGCTTCGCGAAATGGGATTGTTCTTTTTCGTATTGGATCAAAATCTATTTTTTCTCTCATATCCATTTTTTTTTTAATCATCTGAACAATCATTTTTGCAATAGCTGGAGATGACGTAAGACCTGGTGATTCCATTCCTATCAGGTTGATAAAATTTTCAAGGTCTTCTCGAATTATAAAGTCACGAGATTCTTTCTCTTCTGGTGGAGTGATCTTGGATCTTACAGCAGAAAAACCGTATATAATCTCGTTTAGGGGAATTGATGGGAGCAATTCCTTTGCACCACTCATTAATTGTTTGATCTTCTCTTTTGTTGTTCTTGGATCTTCTCGTTTGTCTATGAATTCAGCACTAGGTCCAATCAACATGTTCCCATCTAGTGTCGGTGTAAGATGAACACCAAGAACTCCTGCAACTTTTGGTGGTACTGGGTAGATCATACTGTTGATTAATTCACGACAATTTTTGTCTAGTATGAGATATTCACCTCTACATGGATAAAGTTTGTACTTATCTACACCTACCATAGCAGAGATTCTATCAGCATAAAGACCTGCACTGTTCACAAGAAAGTCAGTGTAGAAAACTCCTTTAGTTGTTGTCACTTTATAACCGCTGTTTAATTGCTTAATGCTTAATACTTTAGTATTAACTTGAATTTTCACACCGTTGTTTAAGGCATTTTCAGCCAAAGCAATGGTGAAAAGATAAGGAGGAATGATTCCAGCCACAGGAGAATACAAAGCAGAGAGTGCATCTACGTTGGGTTCTCGTTTTCTTTAGTTCTTCCCCTGAGATTATTGTTAATCCCTTGGCTCCATTGCCTTCACCTACAGCTTTTAAGGTCTCTAAGTCTTTGAGTTCCTCATCTGTTCTAGCAATCACATGTTTTCCACAAAGTTGATAGGGTACATTAAGTTGTTCTGCCAACTCTGGAAACATCAGCCGCCCTTCAACACATAACTTAGCCTTCAAACTCCCTTTAGGATAGTAAAGACCAGTATGAAGAACTCCACTGTTACCTTTACTAACACCACAACACACATCGTTCTCCTTCTCTAGCAGGACAGTTTCAATTTTGAACTTTGCTAGTTCTCTTGCGATAGCACAACCAACCACTCCAGCGCCTATTACTAACACTTCACTTTTTCTCTCACAATGAGTTACCTCGCGCATAAACAATAATGGAGTGTAAAGATAGTATTGCTCTAATAAAAATAATAGTTGTATTTTTGCTAAATATTTGATAATTCACCACAGTTATTTTGTAATTTTTTTCTGGTTAAAAAAATTTAACAATTAATTGTCAATTATATGTTGAAAACACATTATATCTTTACTAATCTAAAAATTGGATACAAATTTGGTTAAATTGCCTTAATTTTCTAAATTTAAAATAATAAAATTTAATTTTTTGTATACAGAAAATATAAGAGCCATCATAATCATCATCACAAACAAGCATGATTTCGATATCTAGAAATTTCAATTCAAATTCAATTGAAAAATTGATTTCAGAGTATCTAAAATATAACAAAAAAGTTTTTGAAAATCAACAAAAAACAACCAGGACTGAAAATGGTATCTGTATCAGTTGTAAAGGTTCAAAACTTCTTTGTGGTAAAACTCGTTGCCCATTATTAGTAAGAACTAATTATTTTCTAAAAACTATTTCTTTAATTTCTAATAAAGAAATTTCTGGATTTTCACCTCCCAGCGTTTTTATTGGCAGAATTGGTTATCCTTATGTTTACGCTGGACCCCTTGTTCCCCCCATTTACGAAGATACTAGTGAATATGATAACCCTGAACAATGGTTTGGAAAATCAATAGACCAGATAGTTGGATTTCGTTCGTTATTAATTCGCGGTAAGAAACGTGTTCATGTAACCAAGTTTAGGGAATCAGGAAAAATATTTGAAAAAACTCTTGACATAGCACTTGCAGATAATAGTGTAGAAACGGAATTAAAATTCAAAAAAAAACCAACAGGGTCACTTTTTATTGACAATAATGCTCAACCTTTTGGGCCTTCAGCTATTATTGAAAAATTACAAATCAACAATTCACGTTATGATAATAAATTAGAGAAAGCATTCTATGATACAGATCTAAACTCTACGCAAGCTATTTTGGATCTTTATAAAAACGGAGTAAGGATTACTAAAATTCAGAAAGCATTTAGTGTCGGAGCATTAGGTATAGAAAGAAATAGGCGTCTAGTTCCAACTCGCTGGAGTATAACAGCTGTTGATGATATTATTTCTAAGAACCTAGTGAACATTGTTAAGAAGTATCCTGAAATAAAAGATATTAGAGTTTATGATTCAAAATATTTGGATAACTATTTTCAAATTATAATGATTCCATCAGTTTGGAGTTTTGAGACAATGGAAGCTTGGCATCCTGGAACAATTTGGAATCCAAAAGGAGAAAATACAGTGATCTTCTCAGATTACGAAAAACATAATGGAAGATCAACTTACGCAAAAATTGGTGGATGCTATTATTCTGCACGTTTAGCTGTTTGTGAACAACTCACCAAAGAAAAAAGACAAGCAAAGGTAATTGTTTTACGTGAAATACATCCAGGATATATAATGCCAGTAGGTGTTTGGCAAGTAAGAGAAAATGTAAGAAACGCAATGAAACAAAAACCTCAATTGTTTAAATCTTTAGATGTTTGTTTAAAATCTGTTGGAAAAAAATTTAAAATTCCAATAAATAAATGGATTATTCAAAGCAATATTTTGAAGAATTCAATTTATCAAAAGAAACTTTCATATTTTTCACAATAGAGGCAATCGAAATAAGAAATCTTAAAAACTCTACTAATCAGGTATAGTAAGGGATCAAATGACAAAACCAACACCTTCAATATCTAAACTTATTTTGCCTTTCTCAAAGTTATCAGAAAGTCGTAATGACCCTTTTAATTATGATATGGAATTAGCTACTGTTTTTGCTCTTTCTGAACTGGAGAGAGAAAAAGGTGGGGGACTTCTCTCAAAACGTCCTAAAGAAAAAATTGCATTTATATCAAAAATTGGCTATCCAATATGGTTAATACCTATATTTGAAAAGCCACTAATTTTTGATGGATTAAACAGACACGATTATAATATGGTCTACGCTGAAATTCCTAATGTAAAAATCTTCATCGATAATCTCAAAAGGAGTTCAAAAGCATACGAAACATATCAAACTTTTCTCTCAGATCACCTTAATTATTTTGAAGCACCAATTAAAGAGAAAGAAATTTTAATCAAAGGTTTAATTAGTGATCCAGATTTTTTAAATGAATTTGATTCTTATTATCCAGAAGCAAAAGAAACAGAAGAAACAGAATATAGAATAGGATTGCTTCCTCCAATTATCCAGAACACAATTATTTCATCTGGATTAGAAGATTTGAAAACTATCCATACATATGCAAACGAAAACAAAGATGGTTTGTATCGATGTATGAAATTAATTAATAAAATAACAGGACAACACATTGAAGACCTAAGAAGCTTTACAAATGAAACAAAATACAAATTCAAAGAGAAGATAAAAACAGAAGAAGAAATATTAAAACCCAAAATTGCCCAACTGAAAAAAGAGTATGATGATCAAATAGTTAAAACTACAAAAAACTTCCAAAAACTTGAGCTTCCAATTCAAAAAGAAAAAATTAAACTTGAAAAATCAATAAAACAAGATCAAAACAAAATAGAAACATGTAAACTCCAATCCATGAGTTGTGCCGAAAAAAATGACAAAACAGGTGAACAAAAATGGAAGGAAAAAAGCAATAGAACAAAAAAAATAGTTTCTGAATTTGAGAAAGCATTGAGAGAAAAAGAGAAAAAACTGGAAACTTTGAATGAAAGAAAAACATTATCAATTTTTAATTTACGATCTGAATCGGAAACAAAAATTAAAAATTTACAAAAAAACCTTCAAGATCTAGAAGCTTCATGTGAAGCTGAAGTTTTAGCTTATAATCAAAAGATAGAAAAAATTAGAAATAACAGTAAAAGAATAATCGACCAACTTAGCAAATTCATAAAAATTGAAGAAACAGACATAACTCAATTTAACATTTTGGGGATAAAGGAAAATTCTGAAATAAAAAAATCAGCTCTATATTATATTCCTTTTTATGTAGTTTGTTATCAAACTGAATCAAAAAAGCGGTATAATATTATCTCTCCATCAATAGTGAATAAAGTCGGTCTTACAACAAAACTGAAATCAGCTCTTGGAAAATCAAAAATCAAACAGGTTCTCAGCAACCGTTTCCAAACTATTGCAGTTCTTATCGATGAAATGCAAGTATTGCTTCAACAAAATCCAATGTTTCAAACAGAGCTAAAAGAGATTGGCACAGATTTCAATTTGTTAGGGTATAAACTAATTGAGGATCAAATTTCAAATGGATTAAAATACTTAAAAGATGAAGGTTGGCTTTCTGAAAAAGAGTATGAAACCCTAATCTCAAAAGAGGATAATTGAATTTATTTTTTTCCGGTATATTTTATTCATTAAAAAAGGAAATTTTTTGGTTAAATCTTTTGGTTAACTCAAATATTTTTATTTAGGGATTTATTAACGGATAATTGTCGCGTTCAGCTTCATTGATTTGATAGAAATCATTCCATATTCCTGAGGAGTCTAGTTCTTCACTATGTGGATATAATTCTTCATAATCGCTCCAATAATTACCTCCACTTGGATAGCCATCATCCCAATAGTTTACAGAATCACTAGAAGATGCTTGATTATTATTTTCATAAAAAATATTATGGAAAATCGAGTTATCTTCAGAATTAGTTAAAATAATGCCATATTGTTGGCTATTTCTTACATTATTTTCTCGGATAATATTACTGTAAGAATATGTAAGGTCTAAGCCAATACCACAATTTGTAATTAAGTTTTCAACAATTAGGTTTGAGGGACTTTGGTGCAGAATAAATCCTGCTTCTAAAGATTCTATTTGGTTTTTAGAGATGGTGTTATTCAATGAAAAAGTTGAAAGTCCAAAACCTCCGCTTCCATTGGTTAATTCATTTTCGGAGATAAGATTTTCAGATGATTCTGTAAGAGCAACTCCACCCTCACAATCTGAAATAATATTCTTTAAAATATTATTATTCGAAGAATATGAAGCAAGTCCAATAGCAGATTGACTATTGGAAAATGTATTGTCAGTTATATCATTTTTTGATGAGTAAATAAGACCAATACCACCCTCACAATCTGAAATAATATTGTCTGAAATAATGTTTTCAGGAGAATAGTTTAGGTTAATTGCATATTGATTTGTGAGTTCATTCTCAATGATGTTATTATTTGAGGAATGTTCAAGCCAAATACCATTATTGTTATTTGAAATCTTATTTTGAGAAAGCGTAATTTCAGAGGATAAGAAAAGATGAATGCCAAAGTCGAAGTTAGTTATTTCCAGATTTGTTAGTATCACATCATTTCTTTCAGTTAATTCTATTCCTTTAGAAGCTACTTCATTATTTCCATTAAGAACATGGTTTGCGCCATCAAGTTTTATATTATTTTTTTCAATAACAATTGAACCGGAAATATCATCCAAGAGGATATATTGGTTATCTGAAATTTTTGATACTGATGAGGTGGTCGGGTCGATTGTTCCATCAGCTCTAATATATATTGTTGTAAATTGGGTAACTGGATTTTGAATTATCAAATAAGTACCTAGTACCACAAAAAGAATGATTATTAGGCCAACAATTATTTTGCCTTTTGGTAGTTTTCGAGGTTTGCTTTTTTCAGCTTGTTCTCTTTGTTGTTGATATGTTTTTTGCGCATTTTTTTCCTTTAGTTGCCTATCGCGTTGCTTTTCTTTCCAGCTTTTCTTTTTCGGTTTAGACATTTTTTCATTACAACCTCGAGATGAATTTTGCTGTATTGTCGATTGAAATAAGGATTATTAAAGATTTATAGAATTTAAGTTTCACTTTTTCTTGGATATTTTAATAAAAAAAGGAATATGGCATATTTATTCAGAAACGGTTTGATAGTCATTAAATTCTGTTTTTGATTTTTTAATTAAGAATATGCTTAGGAATGAAAACACTATTATTGATATTTGTGAAAATAAGACACTATCTGCATAACCATAGGCATAATACTCAATTATTATGATAGTAGCCAATGCGGAACCCAATAATAATATTGCTGAAATTAAAGAAAATTTCTGGCGTTTTTTGAATAGAACAAAAAGACCACCTATCAAACCGGGAATAAAAGCAATGATATTAATTATTCCAAATATTAAAAATCCTAAATAAATACTTGCATCACCACCAACTTGGTTAATGTAGGCCATAGTCGCCTGGTAGTTTACTAAGCCAATAACACCAATAACAGCAGTAAAGGTAGCTGCAATAATCAATAAAATAGCGACTCCTCCCAATAATTCTGTTTTATCCTTTTTTGAATCAAAAGGATTACCACAATAAGCACAAAAACTACTGTTTTCATCAACGATTTCTTTACCACATTTAGCACAATTCAACAATAATCACTTCTTTTATTGGATAATTATGTTACAGATTACCTTGACTTTATCTATATAACCTTATTCCAAAATTGTAAAATAATAATTTTTATAGAAAAAAGACCATTTGAAGATTAGTTAAGTTTATTCGAAATTTAAGCAGATAAATGAAATTATTAATAAATATAAAATTTTGAGTTTTAGGAATTGTCAACTCGAGTCACTGTGTTTTTTTGCTGTAATTTTTCATTGCTTTTGTCACAATTTCTTTAGCTTCAGTTGCGTTTTTCCATTCTTTAACTCTTGTCCATTTATGTGGTTCTAATCTTTTATAAGTTTCAAAAAATTCTTGAATTTCTTTTAATTCGTGATCGTGAACGTCAGAAATCTCGTTATATCCTTTGAATCTTGCATCATTTACTAGTATTGAGAGTATTTTTGGGTCTATACCTTCTTCATCTTCTATTAATAAGCACCCAATGACCTTGACTTTCGCTACGCATCCTATTTGCAAAGGTTCGAAACTTAAAGTCATAATATCTAACGGATCACCATCGTCATACAAGGTTTGGGGGACAAAGCCATATTCAACTGGAAAAACTACTGATGAAGGAATTATTCTATTCAGTACAAAAGCTCCCCAATCAGAATTATATTCATATTTATCTCGTGAACCACTTACTACTTCAATAATCATATTAAGAAGTTCAGGAGGATTATCACCAATTGGTATATCTTTCCAAAAATTCATCTATTAACCCGCACCTTTAAAGTTCAAGAAACAGATCTGTCTTTTAAGGATTCTTAGAGTTTTTTTCTTTTGAATACTATTTGTTTTCAAGATTTTTTGTTAAAAAATAGTTCTAGTTTTTTATCTTTAGGTTTTTTAAGCAGGGTAGCACATTTTTTTGGATCTAAAGCTATGAATTCTAATTCTAAACTTGATAGAAGAGTTTGTACTCCTTTGCTAATGTTGGGTGCTACAAGAACACCTCTGATATTTCTATCTGATTTATTTTTTATAGCTGTTACATATTTATCAAGTTGAAGAACAGCTTCTTTTCCTGCAATTTTACGTTTTACTTCAATCACAACTAAGTTACCATTTTTATCGACACCATAAACATCAATAAAACCTGGGTCGACTTTTTTTTCATAACTAATAGGTTTGAAGTCTTTTTCTATTAGTGAAGGATTTAGTAGTATTGCTTTGTGCATATCTTTTTCACTTGCAAATAGAGTAAAGTCTGCAAAATCTTCAAGACTAAAAATAGAGAGCATAAAAATTTTATTAAATAATACTTTTAGTGTTTCTCTAGGATTATGTCTAATAGCACTTATTTCTAGAATATTTGATTTTATTTGAGCGTGTAAAATAGTTCCTGGCGGTTGCCAATTTACTGGTTCGTATCCAAAGGAACGGTGAATGAGAATGGCCCCGTCACTCTTGATAATCAGCAAGCGTTCTCCATATTCAAGAGTAGAGCTTGCTCGTCCATTATATATGACTCTAAAGTTGCCAACTATTATCATAGTCTTTTTGTTTCCAAGAACTCTCCTGATAACAGGTATAGCATCATCTAAGCTTGGATTCTTCATAATTGTGAGCTTTTCTAAATCAGTCAAGTGTTTCAGCCAAATATTTTAGAAGGATTCTATGTAAATAAGAGTTCTGAAGTGTTTGATGTGCCAGCATGGAATAAAAAATGTAGAGTAAAAAATTGTTATGATTTAACTTCAAACATGTACAATATGCGTTATTCAGATGAACAAAAAATTAAGTATAAACGGGCTTTATTGAAGGTAAAGTTAAGTTGCGATAGCATTGTTTTAGATGTTGGATGTGGGAGTGGATTATTGTTTAGCTACTTAGTGTCCAAAGTTCAGTCGATTATTGGAGTTGATGTATCAATTGAATTATTACGCAAAGCAAAAGAAAAAAATAAATCAAACATTTATTTGATTCAAGCTGACGCTGATAATTTACCTCTTCAAAATAATAAAATGGATATAGTTTTTGCATTCACTATGCTTCAAAATATGCCTTTACCATTGAAGACAATACAAGAGATAATATTAGCTACAAAAAGCGAGGGACAAATTATAATTACTGGTTTAAAAAAGTTTTTTCCTTTGAAGAAGTTTAAAGAAATTCTTGAAGAGTCTGGATTAAAAGTAGTCACAATTGAAAATGGGTCAGATTTAAAGTGTTACGTAGCAATTAATAAAAAAGTTAGTTGAAATCAGTAATTTATCTAAAGTAATAAAAATTTTAAAGTATTATTCGTAAAAAATTGGTAAGCAATCTTTATATCACAAGTTTAAGATTCAAACATAAATAAGCGACTAAATCTTGACGCTTATCCAACCATTTGGGGTGAGTTAAACGCCGTTAAAAGCCATTAAAAAGAATACGGCAAATGAACTGACTTTAGAGTGGGTTATGCACGTTAAAAATTACAAGCTTACTCTAGATAAAAAATTTTGTGTGAATTGTCAGATCTGTAGCTTGGCATGTCCAAAAGAAGCAATTATCATCAATAGCCAGCTTAAAGATAAAGAAAAAAATAGTAAAAAAATTATTGATATTGACCTTGAAAAGTGTAATTTTTGTGGAATATGTGATATCATATGTCCTTTTGGAGCAATAAAACTTGCAAAAAATGGGAAAAACTCTATTTCTGTTCTTGAAAAGAATAGTTTTCCTCAACTAATTCGAAATATTGAAGTTAACAGTATATCTTGTCCGAAAGATTGTATTGAATGTGAAAATGCATGTCCATTATCCTTAATTTCAATTTCAAAAAAAGATTACGATGGAAAAATCGTTAAAGACATTAATAAAATGTCTTCAACTCAGAAGCAAAGAGTAAAAATTGAACTTAACATAAAAAAAGAACACTGTCCAACTTGCAGAGTGTGTGAATTTAAATGTGCTCCAGGTGTAATCAAAGTCAAAAAAAATATTGAAGGAAAAATAATAATTAATCAAGAAAAATGTCCTAAAGAATGCAAAGAATGTGTAAATGCCTGCCCCATACCTGAAGCCATTTTCCTTTCTAAAGATTCAAAAAAAGTAAACGTAAATGAATTGTTTTGCGTCTACTGTGGAGCATGCAAAGTTGCCTGTCCAGTGGAAAATGCTTTGTTGCTTAAGAGAACAAAAATATATCATACACCTACACACTCCGGAGCATGGAACAAAGCCTTAGAAAGACTCACTTCTCAAGCGAATGCTGTCAAAGAGTTGAAAGCAAAAGGATCTTTGAAAGCAAAAGAAATGGTTTCTAGAAAAGTTGTTTTTGATGAGGTTATACGATGAAAAAAACAGAGACTCAAATACAAACTCCAAAAGAAAAATTACGTATCGGTGTTTTTATTTGTCATTGTGGTTTAAACATTGCTGGCACATTAGATATTAAAGAATTAGTAGATTATTCAAAAACAATCCCTGATGTTGTTTATGTCAAAGAAAATAGATACACTTGTGCAGATCCAGGTCAGGAAGAAATTAGAAAAGGAATTAAAGAACATAATCTAAACCGAGTTGTTGTAGCAGCATGTTCGCCTAGAATGCATGAACCTACTTTTCGAAGAACAGTATCGGAAGCAGGTTTGAATCCATTCTTATATGAGATGGCAAATATACGAGAATTTGCGTCTTGGTGTCACCCAAATAATCCTAAAGAGGCTACTAAAAAAGCCATGGATATTATTCGAATTGCAGTAGCTAAAGCTCGTAGATTAATGCCCCTTGAAACAATAGAAGTTCCAGTTACAAATAAAGCCTTAATTGTAGGTGGGGGTATAGCTGGAATGAATTCGGCATTGGATCTAGCTGAAATGGGTTTTCAAGTGTATCTGCTTGAAAAAAGTGAGAGCATAGGTGGACACATGGCAGCCTTAGATAAAACTTTTCCAACTCTTGACTGTTCTATTTGTATCGAAGGTCCAAAAATGGTTGATGTTGCTCGTCATCCAAATATTGAAATAATCGCTAATGCTGATCTCATCAAAGTGGATGGATATGTTGGCAACTTTAAAGTAAAGATTCAAAAAAATTCAAGATATGTTTTAGAAGAGAATTGTACTGGTTGTGGTGAATGCAAAGATGCTTGTCCAATTGAGTATCCCAATGAATGGGATTGTAATTTAGGTACGAGAAAAGCAATTTCTTTGCCATTTGATCAAGCAGTACCATTAATTTATACAATAAATAGAGATTATTGTATTGAATGTTACAAATGTGTAGAAGCTTGTGGTGCCAGAGAAGCAATAAATTTTGATCAAAAACATGAGATATTGGAAATAGAAGTAGGCGCGATAATTGTTTCTACAGGTTTTGATGTATATCTGCCTTATGATTTAACTTTGCTAGGTTATGGTAGATATTCAAATGTTATAACCTCAATGGAGTTTGAAAGGCTCATACTTGCAGCAGGTCCAACAGGTGGAAAAGTAATTAGAAGTTCAGATGGAAAAAAACCACATGCAGTAGCATTTATTCAGTGTGTTGGAAGTCGGGATAAAAAGAAGTATCCATATTGCTCAAATTTTTGCTGTATGTATACTTTAAAACATGTTATTCAACTCAAAGAAAAATACAAAGAAGACATAGAAGTCTATGTTTTTTATATGGATATTCGCAGTCCTGGAAAAGGATATGAAGAGTTTTATGATCGAGCCAGGGAAAAAGGTGTTATCTTTATACGTGGAAGAGTAAGTCGAATAGATGAGGACCCAAACACCCAAAATTTGGTTATTGTATCAGAAGATGCAACATTAGGTTTACCAATAGAGGTTGAAGTTGAGATGGCAGTTTTGGCTACAGCTTCATTACCCAAAAAAGGTTCAGATAAACTAGCAAGAATACTTAATATCACTAGAGGATCAAACGGTTTTTTCATGGAAAGTCATCCTAAATTAAAACCCATGGATGCACCGACAGATGGTATTTTCTTCGCTGGGGCTTGTCAAGGACTAAAAGATATTCCATATAGTGTCTCGCAAGGAAGTGGAGCAGCTTCAAGAGCTGCGACGGTTATTTCAAAAACTAAGTGGAAAATTGAACCAATTATTTCAGTTATCGATGAAAATAAATGTAAAAATACAACTAGTAAATGTGGAATATGTGTTGATAGTTGTCCCTATGCTGCTTTGAAAATTGAAGAGAACCAACCTGCTAAAGTTATTGCTGCTAGTTGTCATGGTTGCGGGACTTGTGTGGCTGAGTGCCCTCAAGATGCAATTACCCAAATGCATTTTACTGATCCCCAAATAATGGCGCAAATTCAAGCTACCTTAGAAGAAGACCCTGAAGACAAGATCTTAGCTTTCTTATGTAATTGGTGCAGTTATGCGGGTGCTGATTTGGCTGGAACAAGTCGTTTTGAATATCCTACTTCGGTTAGAGCCCTTCGTGTTATGTGTTCTGGTAGGGTAGATCGGGATTTTATCCTTGAAGCATTTCGATTAGGAGCAGGTATGATTATTGTCGGCGCTTGTCATTTGCCCTATGATTGCCACTATATTAGTGGAAATTGGAAAATGAAAGCTCGTATGGATGCTTTAGCTCCTATGTTACAAAAACTTGGAATGAGTGCTGAAAGATTCCGCGTGGAATATGTATCGGCAGCTGAAGGAGTCAGGTATGCTGAAATAATTAAAGATGTTGATACTCAAATGAAGATGTTAGGCAAAGATAAAATCAAATCTGAAAATCTAAAACTTCGACCAGTTTTGGAAAAAATGTTGAATAGAAAGAAACAAAAAAAATAATAAAAAACTGAGTTTCCTAAAAAAGGATTAGGAAGATTTTTCAGTTAAATTTTTTAGACCAAGCATTTCTGTGTGAGCTTTTTTAATTAAGTCTGCGATATTAGCCTTATTGGGTATTGCAGCGTTTAAAGAGAGTAAAAATGCTTTCTGATGTGCAGTTTGTAATAAAATGGCAGTATTTTCGGTTGTCGGATAGGCTATTTCTAAAGATAATGCAAAAGCTTCATTGTGACTTGTAATTAAATTATTTTTAGTTTCATCAAGATCAATATTGAGAGCATCTCCAGGAATTATTAATCCGTTATCTAAAACTGCTCGCATAGAGAGACCTAATTCTACAGCTTTGATTCCAAGTTTTGCTAAAACTCCAGATATCCGTTCATTTATTATATCGCCTTTGCTTGCAACAAAGGTATCTTTGCTAACCCAAACGCTTCCTGATTGGATTCTGGTGGGTAATCCTGCGGAATTTAAAAGACTAATTATTGGACCTGGTGGTTGACCTGTGTTACCTTCTGGTACAGTTATGTCCATTGCGGCTATATCGCCGGTTTTGGCTATAGTTTTTATTTTTCCTTTTTCTAAAAGAAGAGCTAATTTGAAGGGATTAAGATTAGTAAATAAATAAATATTTGAGCCGGAAATGTAATCTTCAATTTTTTTCAGATTTTTATCATCTAGTGAATCTAGGGCAAATTTGAGCAAGTTGTTCTTGAAAACTTTCATACTAACTTTGTTACCTAGTTTCTTTTTTAATTCTTGAAGTTGGGAAGATCTAACTTTCTTAAGACTTGCAATTCCAATAGCGTTGTAGCTCTTAAGTACGGTTTTTATTTCTTCGACTTCATTGCTTTTTTCTTGTAATATTTGTTGGGATGGCATTTTATTTCTCTCGATTAAGGTTTAATTTTCACTGGAGTACCCATAGAGGTTTTAATAAAAAGAAACTTTATGTTTTTTAGACCTCGTTTGAGTTTTCCATCTAAAACTCGCAAAACAGCTAGAATATTATCAACTAAATCTTCATCTTTCATATCTTCAGTTCCTATTTGACACTGAATTATTGGTTGATTTCGCATTCGAATTCTAACTGTTCTTCTATGCTTTTCGATCTCTTCTTTAATATTCACATTTGGTGGAACTGGTATGGGTAGTTTACCTCTAGGACCTAAAACTGGACCAAAAGTCCTTCCGACTAACGCCATTAATGGGGCTTCGGTAATGAATACATCATATGTGTTACCCAATTTTCGAAGTTCCTTTTTTTTGCCTAATAAACTTTCAAGGTCAGCTTTTTCAATAACAATATCTGCGCTAGATTCTTTAGCTTTGAATGCAAGTTCCCCAGTAGCAAAAACACAAATTTTATTTGGTTTTCCGGTAACGTGTGGAAGTTCAACTATTTGTTGAATTCTACCTTCTGGAGCCTTCATATCTAATTCTTTTATATCCAAAATCATATCTACTGATTGTGTAAACTTTCTTTCTTTGGATTTTGATTTTGCTTCTTTTATTGCTGTTAATAGTGTTTTTTTATCTAAGGGCATTATGAAGCCTCGCGCTATTCAGGGATTGGAACTCAATTATAAAAATATTCACTTATTATTCGCCTTTACTAAATATCTCATTGTACTTATCTGCATCTATCTCTTTTTGGACTTCACGTGGATCTTTTCCTTCAACTGTTACACCCAAACTTACGCAGGTTCCCAGAATTTCTTTGGTTCCTTTTTTCAAGTTTTGAGCTAATAATTGTGGAAGTTTTATCTTTGCAATCCGTACAGCTTGATCCATCGTAAGATCACCAACTTTTTCGGTATTTGGGGTTCCTGAACCTTTTTCAATATTTAATTCACTCACAATTAGAGCTGAAGCTGTTGGGGTACCAACGGTAACTTCGAAAGATTTATCTTCAGTATTAACTGCGATTTTAACTGGAACTCTCATTCCAGAATAATCTTTGGTGAGTTCATTTATTTTGTTTACAACAAGCAGTATATTTAGTCCTAAAGGCCCAAGAGCTGGACCCAATGGTGGACCAGCATTTGCTTGTCCTCCACTTACGAGTAATTCTATAATTTTTTTATCTACCATTTTATGTTCTACCAGTTTTATTTTTTAGCTTTTTGAACTAATTTTACGTAGTCTGAGTGGACTGTGATGGGTAAGGTAAAGGTTGCTTCTAGCAATTCAAGTGTAACCTCACCTTTTGATTTATCAATTCTTGTTATTTTTGCACGCATTCCCTTAAATGGTCCACCAGTGATTTCTACAACGTCATCCTCAAACAAGTTTTCGAGAACAGGTTTTCTAATTAGGTATCTTTCTATTTCTGAAAAACTCACTAATCCTGGAATTCTTGATCGCACATGTCTTACACCGGCTATTGCCTCTTCAATTAAATGTGGACCATCAGCTTCAATGAACACATACCCTTTTAGGGTATCAGGAACTAGAAGTGCTTTAATAGGAATTTTGGAAATTTTAATTTTTGTAGTAATAAGTCTACTTACATTACGTTCTTGACCAGTTGTTGTTTTAACAACAAAAATCTTAGCCGAATATTGATCCTCATTCTCACCCATTAATTATACCTTCTATACTGAACCTGCGGTTGCCCCACCTATTGCAAAGGATAGGAGTTTTATTATAAAACCAATTAATCCGACTGCACCTATACCCAATAGGCTTATTTTTATTGATAGCCAAAGCTCAGTTTTCCCAGGCTTTACAGCTAGTTTAAGTGTTCTTGCACATTGAGATAGGAATGATTGTACGCCCATATTTACCGCAAACTCAAGATTAACTAAAGAATAATAAACGTTACTGTAACTTTTGAGGTTTAGAGTATAACTTTATGAACATTCATGAATTATTTTTTTTATCTGATATATAATTAAAGAGTTTAACTAGAATAATAAATGGGTCGCTAGGGTTTAAATTTTCTTATAAGGAAGGTTAATGTCCTTAAGTATTTTTAGGAGTTGGGGTTTATCTGAACTTTTTATTCCTTTCCAATCTAATAATGCACTTTCAACTGTTTCTACTGTTTTTTCTACACATTGACGTAATATGTTACTATCGAGATATTGGATAAGATATTTAGGAATTATATGACCAAAAATGAGTTCAGAGTTTATCGCTAGATTGCTAAATTTTTGATTGTAGTGGGTACCTCCTATACCCAAAACAGCATTTTCGTTCGAAGAGTTGTATTTTGATATTGCTGAAATGGCAGCATGCCCTACAACTTCGGCTGCCTTAGAATTACACCATTGACTTTTGGAACTACCTAATTCAACAAACATTGTTGGAACATTATAAGATGGTCCATGATGAGTACATTCATAGGAAACATCAAATTCCAGTTTTATTCCATCTCTAAAGTAGACGAGAGCTTTAAGAGCATTTTTCATGGCTAATCCGGGTGAAATGGACACGTTTTTTGGAAGACCTCCCATTTCAGCAAGATATAAGTTCCCTGGAGTGTGGACTGAAAAAGTTGGTTTGCGACTTGAACTACAATGTCGGGAAATAAACACAATAAGTGTAGAATTTTTTAAGTCCTCTATAAGATTTTGAGTTTCTATTGTTTCTTCGTTAATTAGTGTTAAGAATACGTTTTTTCGGGAAAGATTTAGTGAATACTCTGGATTTTCTTTAGTAGATTTTATTGTTTCTTTAAAAGGATAATGTTTGAGAAGCTGTTTTGTTATGTTTAATCCAGCAATATCTTTTTTTGACGAAATTATTCGAATCATGCATGTACCAAGTATCAATGGGAAGTAGTCCTTATGAAAAGGTTTCCATAAACCTTATTTGTTAATCTAAAGTCAACCTTTCTTGTGAGAGGTTCTGAATAGAGATGGACTTAGTTAATTTCAAGGAAATATCAGGTCAACAAATTAAAGATCTAGTTGACTTGGGTATTAAGATAAAGAAGAATCCTGATAATTATATGAATTCACTTAGTGGAAAGTCTTTGGGATTAATATTTCAAAAAACATCAACCAGAACAAGAGTAGCATTTGAGGTAGCTATGACTCAATTGGGTGGTCATGCATTATTTATAGATTGGAGAACAACAAATTTCACATTAGCAGATATTTATGATGAAAGCCAATATTTATCTCGCAATGTTAATTGCATTATGGCTCGAGTCCTTAAGAACTCTGACTTGCAAAAGATGATTTTAGCATCGCAGGTACCAGTTATTAATGGATGTGACGAAAAATATCATCCTAGTCAAGTAATAGCAGATTTGATAACAATCAAAGAAAAAAAGGGAAAATTAAAAGGTTCGAAGATAGTTTTTGTGGGTATACATAACAATGTTTGTAACTCGTTGATAGAAGGTTGTACAAAAACAGGAGTCAAATTAACAACAGTTACGCCAATCATAAATAAGAGTGCTCAAGATCAAGAATTGTTGGATACTGCAAAAAAAACTGGTTTATGGGAATGTTCTTTGAATGTTCATGAAGCAATAGAGGATGCAGATTTTATTTATACAGACACTTGGATAGATATGGAGTTTTTCTCTGATTCAACATTTAATAAAGAGAAAGAGAATCGTATGAAAATAATGAAGGATTATCAGATTAATGCAAAATTATTAAGAAAAAATGGCGCATACATTATGCATGATATGCCCATTCATCGCGGATATGAAATATCAGAAGATTTAATCGAACATCCTCAATCAATTATTTATGACCAGAGTGAAAACAGACTTTATTCTGCAAAATCAATTTTGGTAAAACTAATAGGATAAAACGTTACATAAGTGAATATCGTAGTAACTTGTGAAAAAACAGTTTTCAATTTAAGAGAAAATGTTTTTCGTGTGATTATTTTTATCGCATAATCATTTGGACAAAGTTTTTTGGAATAAAAAAGTCTAGGTCGTCATATGTTTGTCCAACACCAATAAATAGTATTGGTTTTTGTGTAACGAATGTAACACTTAAGGCTGAACCTCCTTTTACATCCGCGTCGGCTTTGGTTAGTATATTAGCATCTATACCTATAGAATTGTGAAATTCTTCAGCTTGCATAAACGCATCGTTTCCAATTAAGGAATCTAAAGTTAATACAGTTAAATCAGGTGATACAACTCGTTTAATTTTGGATAGTTCATTCATTAAATTTTGGTTTGTTTGCATTCTTCCAGCTGTATCAATTAAAACTACATTAATTCCATGAGCTTTAGCATGACTTATTGTGTCATAAGCAACTGCTGCAGGATCCCCTCCATAATCATGTTTTATTACACGCAACCCCAGCCGTTTACCATGTTCTTCTAACTGTTCAATTGAACCTGCTCTATATGTGTCAGCTGCTGCCAGAACAACTGTGTATCCTTTTTTCTTTAAAAAGTGTGCAACTTTTGCAATAGTGGTTGTTTTACCAGTACCATTTATGCCAACAAAAAGTAGAACAAATGGTTCTTTTTTTTGTTTTTTCTGATCAATGCTATCGAGTAAATTAACAGTTTTTTCAGAAATCATTATATCTAGAAGGACTTGTCTCAGATTTTCTTCTACAAGACTTTTTCTATCTTCTAAACGTTTAACTTGAAGTCCAAGTAATCGTTTTTTTAGATCTTCACAGATTTTATCAACTACTTGAAACGCAACGTCGTTTTCAGCTAAACTCATAGTAAATTCTGAAAGAATGGGATCTAAACTTTTGCTTGTAAGCTCAGTTTTAGTAACCTTAGTAACCAGTCCTTTAAGACCAGATTTGAGCTTATCAAACATTATTTTATTTTGTTCCTTCTCTCATGGAACCATACATAATTTCTAATTGTTTTCTGCCCGAATTAATACGATCAACTATTTGAGCAAATTGTTGTTGTGCAGAAGTCATTGTTTTCTGAAGTTCAAGTAGTCTATCTTTTACAATTTTTTTTGCTTCTGGAAGAGTTTTTTCAACTGAAACCCCCGCACCCATTCCAACAACCACTTTATCAACATTTGCGAGTTTAACATTAATGTAAGAACTGCCGCCTATAGGAACTAGTAGTTCTGCATTATCTTTTTCATCTTTTATTCCATCTAAGGTCATATTAGCGTAAGCCAAATCGGTTTGAGCGGCATTCATCATATTGATTCTTTGTTGTAGAGATTCTGCGGTTTGCTCTAATAAACGAAGTTCAACACTTAGTTTTCTAAGTTCTTCTTGATTATTTTTTTCAACCAAAGACTATTCACCAGTAACTATTTTCTTCAGAATTGGATTTTCTATCTCATCAGTAGATATCTCTTCTACGTTTGAGATTTTAAGTTGGAATCTTTTCACTCTATGTTTACTACCAATTTCTGCGTAGACTTTTTCAACTGCATGTTCTGATTTAATTGCTAAGAGTTCTTTAGTAAATGGAGTCTTCAAGTTTGGCTTGTTTATTTCTCCGGTAACTCTAAAAACCTTCAATTCACTCATCTTCCTGCACAACATCGATTGCATTCTCAATTATAAACATCTCGGGTCCAGTTGTTAAAGATCCAACGACAGCAGCATGAGAATTGGCAATTAAACCTGTTCCAATGTAGGGAATTCCACAGTTAATTGTTCCTTTTTCAACTGGAACTTTAAGAACACTTTCCAGTAGATCTTTTTCAGCATCTTTAATATTTGGATGAGCCAAAATTCCTTTATTTGTAGCTACTGCTAAAGATCCCACGTAGGGTAATCCAGCTATTTCTCCGGGCATAACTTCAACACCTAAAGCTGAAGAAATTTGTTTTACTTCAGATTCTGTAAAACTTGGATCGACAATAGCACCTTTATCGTTAGTTAGAACCAAGTTACCAAAAGCGGTCTTTTTTGAGTCTACTATTGTGGTAGTTCCATCAAAAAAAGATTGAATTAGGGATAATTCTTCTTTTCTGATTGATTTAGGAAGAACCATTCCATTTGAATTTGTACAAATAAAAGCTCCTGCAAGTATGGAATTTGCTATTGAAGTGTGTACAAGTTTTACTTTTAGCCATTTTGCTGTTTCTTCAGCTTTATCTTGTGGTACCATTTTGGGAATTATAACTATTTTTTCATTGGCTATGGAATAAACGCCTATACATACACTTCCAATAATACTTGACAGATAAACGGCCAAGGATTATTCGCCTTCAGCCAAAAATACTTTTACATTGCCATCTTTATCTTTGGTTGCGCGTATTCTAATTTTTCTAGGGGGTTTTTTTATGCTTCTGCTCCAAATTTTCTCATTAACAGCGTTGCTTATTGAAAGTGTGGGTAATTCACCGTGTTCTTCTTCTGCTTTAGCACTTAGGTCTATTTTCATATGTCGAATAATAAAATCACGAATTAATGTTATTGCTCTAGGAGCTCTTTTCTTTGGGGGTCTAACTAATGCTCTTCCAAGAGGTATTGTATAGATTCTTTCCTCTACTATATTCTCATCTTTTTCTTTCTTTTTCTTTTTCTCTTTTGCAGTTTGAGGTTCTTCTTCTTTTTCATCAATGACTTCTTCAGAGTCTTCAGAGTCTTCAGAGTCTTCAGAGTCTTCAGAGTCTTCAGAGTCTTCAGATAATAATTCTTCGATTTCATCTACGGATTCTTTTTCTGAAATATCTTCTTTTGGAATATCTTGAACTTCCGTAGAAATCTCTTCTTTGACTTCAGTATCCATTATTTTTTACTCCTAAGGCTTAATTTTTCCTGTTCTCCAGTTTCTTCTTCTCTTGGGATTTGTTCTAACCTTCCCATCAGTACGTACTATAACCCATGTTGGAACCGCTTTAGATTCCTTGTTAGCTTTTCCCAATCTTCTTTTTTTAGCTGGAGGTTTCGTTCGAGCCATTTTTTCATATCCTTCTTATTTTAGTTTCTCTCTTTCGAGATTGAAGTTGAATTAATATTTGTTTCAGTTGATCGTCAGGTAAAGGTATTGGTAACTTACCCGCTTGAGCTAACTGGATTAATTGGAGTTCTATTTGGTCAGTGAATTCAGGTTTTATCATTTTTAGATTTGTCAATCTCTGGCGTGCTTCAGTTGAAAGTATTTGCCTTAATATTGCTTGTTTTTGTGAATCAACCTGTTTTTTTATTTGAGATTGGTTTTGATCGCCAGCTGATTGTTGTTGTAACTCTGAAAGTCGCCTTCGGCGAAGGTTTTCAAGCTCTTCATCAGACATCTCATTCGCCTTGATATTTCTTAAGAGCTGGATCGATTTTAACAAGTTCTTTATGCAAGTCTTCAGCTACTTCTTTAACAAGTTTTCGCCCTTTTGGAGACATGCTTCTACCTTTTGAAGCAATAATTTGCACCAAACCAGCACTTTCTAGTTGCTGCAAAACTTTTCTGATTATATTACCACTAGCTTTTACTGCATGCTCTGGTTTCACACCATTATCTTTTCTTCCTCCATATTGAGCACGAAGGGTTTCTAATCCTATTGGACCATGCACATACACTTTACGAAGCATAGAGGCACTTCTAGTATACCACCAATCAGGATCCTGAGGTTGCTTTTCTACATGCATGCCAGTTTTTGCAAAGATTGCCCAGGAGGGAGGTTGAACTTCTTCAACATTTTCCTTTAAATATTTGGCTAGTTTATCTATAAATTGTGTAATTGGAACATCATAGGGAGTTATCAATATGTTTGTTTCCTCTTGGTTTTTCCTTGCAGTAGATTCATTAAGCCAAATATAAAGATTATCTGGTAGTCTGCAGGTATCTTAAGTGAGTTATACTATGAATGTTGAGATATTTTAGTAGAACTATTCTCTATAACGAAATTCTAAAATTTTTAAATACTTCGATCTTATCAAGATGTCAATGAAAGCAATAAAGAACATATATCTATTTGTTTGAGAATGGGAAAAATAAGTTAAAGATGGTAAATAGTTTGGGTACTCCCAAAATTGGAAGATCTGATATTCTACTTGGAATTGTGGTTTTTGCAGCAATAATTATGGTAGTTGCTCTTTTCTTGTCTCAATTACAGGGTTTTGCAGTAAATACGAATTTACCCAATACAGAAACTCTTCAAATTAACGGGTTAGGAAAAGATCCTAAATTGGGTACGTTAATTGTTTATGTTGAAAATGTTGGAAGCGAGGCAAGTGATATTATCTCTGATTACGTTTTTGAGGTTAATGACATAAACATTCCTTTAACTGAAGAATCTGTTGATAAAAAAATATTAGATCCAGGACAAATTGCTACAATTAATATTCCATTTAAAATATCATCTGACATATCAATAGTTGTAAAAATTATTGGAGAGGGTACAATATTTGCGGAAAGCAAAATTGACAACTCAGATTTACTTCTCAGTTCTTATGTTTTAAGTGTTAATATTCAAGGAAATTCTAGCAATAAAGTGACAAAGATTCCAGATCAACTATCATATCCTAGTGGGTCTTCTGTGTCTTTATTGGCTGAACCAGGAGCAGATTGGAGTTTTTCTGATTGGAGTGGAGATGTGTTAGGCGTCAATAATCCTCTAACAGTAGTAATTGATTCAAACAAAAATATTTACGCAAATTTTGCTGAAAAAATAGCACCGCCCCCAGATGTGGATCCACCTGATGATATTGAAGAAACAGTAAGAGTAACATTTTCTCTATCTGGAATTGATTCAAGCTCTGTTGGAACGATTTTGACTATTGAAGGTACAAGTAAATCGTATACTGCTTTTCCGGTTAGTCTAAATATAGTTAAGGGTAGTTTTTTGAATTATAAGTTTTCAGAATCAATTGTTAGCAGTATTTCTGGTGAGCGATTTGCTCTGAAATCAATTATAGGACCTAAATCACCTTTGAGTGCAGTAAGTGATGTTACTATATTTGCAGAATTTGAGAAACAGTATGAAGTAACACTTTCTATTAGTCCTAATATTGTTGAGGCAATAACACAACCTGAGGGTATTCAATGGATCAGTGCTGGAAAAGAAGTTTTGATAGAGACTAGCACTTCAAGTTCAGAATTTGTATTTTCTTTTTGGAATACGTCAAATTCAGCAATCCAATTTGATGATATAGAAGTGTATAATACTAGCATAGTTGTAAATGGTCCTGGAAATATTTCTGCAAACTATAGAATTCCCACAGTTATGGATTGGCAAATGATATCTAATTCCATTTATTTTGGAGATTCTCAAAATCTTATTGGAAGTATTAGTAGTTTAAACACTAATTCAACAGTTGAAAGTTTAATTGGAAAAAATGTTACTTTGATTGTGACTGCTCCAAATAGTACTCAGACTAAAGTTATGGTCCCAATTTATTCTATGGAAGGGGACAACAAGATGTTGTTCAATTATCAGTTTGTGCCTGATGCAATTGGGGTTTGGTCTGTTGAAGCCTCTTTTAGTGAAGATTTGATTTTTGGAGATAGCGCTATTGATTTAACTTCTTTTGGGGTATCAGAAATTCCACAATTCTTGGTTTCATTTGATCAGAGTGGAATTGATGATTTGAATGTGTTAACTTCAGTTAGTTATAGTATTGATGACGGACAAAATCAGGTTTCAACCGTTCCTTTTGAAATTTTGGTAGATCTTGATAGTACAATTGAATATTCTTATCAAAATGTTGTTTATGACAATGACGATCCAGGTACTCGATATCAATTAGATAATGCCAGTGAGGAGAAAAAACTAACTATTACAGAATCTGTAGAAATTTTGGGTAAGTATAAAACTCAATATCTTTTCATATTTGATCAAACAGGATTAGATGATTCGGCTTTAGGAACAATAGTTGTGGTTGATGGGGAAAACAAGGTGTACGATGACCTACCATATACTGATTGGTTTGATAGTGGAACAACCTATAGATATTCAAGTATTGTCTCTGGTGGAAAGGGTAGAAGATTTGGTTTAACAAGTCCAATCGGAGTATCCACAATAACTGCTACGGGAAGTGTGGATGGAATTTATGAAACTCAATATTTATTTGAAGTTTTCTCTCCAGTTGGACCTGATGCATCTGGTGAGGGTTGGTATGTTAATGGATCTACAGTGTCTTCTTCTGTTATTTCACCGTTTATAGTTGCTGGGCCTCCTGATGTAGTTTATAATGTTTCAGGATATGTTGGAACCGGAAGTACTCCAAAAGGAAATATTTCATCAGTGCAATTTACAATTAATGAACCATCAAGTATTACTTGGGTTTGGACTGGTAAAATAATATTATATCCTGATGGATCAGTAGAAGAAGGAATACCTACTTCGGTTGGATCAGATGATCATTGGAAATGTGTGTCAGATCCATAATGCTCTTGATGTGATGCCTATGTATCATCAAATTGGTTAGCAGTAGACAGGAAGTGGGCATAGTGATTATTATTCGCTTCAGGATACTGGTTTGATTTCAGGTTCAATTGAAAAAGTCACAGTTTTTACAAAAGGTATTAGTACATTAGGTCAGGCAGATATTCGTAATTATTTGATATTAGATGGAGATAATAGTAGAAATGATTACGAACTCACAACCACTTGGGAAGATTATAGTTATACGACCAACAGACCAGGTGGAGGATCTTGGTCTTGGGAAGATATAGACAATCTTCAATGTGGAGTAGGATTAAGATTAAACAGTGACTTTGAAGCAAGATGTACTCTGGTTTGGGTTGAAATAGAATTTACAGTTTAAAAAAAAAGATCTTCGTTTAATTTCTTCTTTATTGAAAAAGTTAAATTGGGTGTTTTTGCTTTCTGAAAAGTATGAAGATGTTTCCTCTGAGATCTACAAGTAAGGCCCCTGTCTGTGCTGCGGCTTTGGCTGCAATGACTTTTTTTGTTTCTGTTTGAAGAGCACTTTTAAGGATTTTGATTTTTAGCATTCTGCTCTTTTTTAGTTGTTTTTCAATTTCTTCTAAAGACTGTGTTGTTAGCCCTTCTTTTCCGATCCATACTGTAGGACTTGCAGCTTGGAGTTTGTGTTTTACGAAACGTTTAGTTTTACTTGGATTCAATTTTAGGTTCTTTCCTTTTCTTTCTTAAGAGATTACGTTTTTGGTAACCGCAACTAAGACAAGTGGTCACTATATGCGGTTCTCTTTTTTGTTGGATTCTTACTCTATAGTTTTCTCCAGGAATAAATAACGTGTTGCATTTTTTGCATATTTGTTGGTTATTTATTTCTGAAAAGCGAATGTTAGCAGCCATAGCAATTTTTCTAGCGGTTATTATGTAGGTTTCTGATAGGTTGGGATCAGTCTTATACATACTTTTTGCTTGGATAAAAAGAGTATTGATCCTCTTCATGGCTATTTGTTTTAAAGATCTTTTATCTTTCAGACGAGTACCCTTCTGTTAACGCTCTTAGTGAAATGTATTTACAGTTAATATTAATGGTTCATAATCCTTTTGTTTATAGTTTGATCTCGTTATAAATTAAGGAATTTAAGATGGATTTCAAGAGTTTGCTAAATAATAATTGGTTAGATCGAGTAATTATAGTTGCTTGGATTTTGAGTGCTGTCTTGGTTATTTTTATGCTAACTAATCTTGATGTTATTGTTAATGGGACATTGTATGATTTTGGTTTGCAATTTAGCAATGAATGGGGTCAACCGTATTGGTTGTATTTGCGTCTTAGTTATGCATTTCTAGGAGTATCATCTGGTTTAGGATTAACTGCTCTAGCAATAGGATTTTATAGATCAAAAAATGCTGTTCCCGAAGCAGCTGCTGTCGTATTAGAAAATAGTAATAGAAACAAAATTACAGATAATGCTAGAAAAATAAAAAAAATAGAGCAAAAACCCAAAAGAAAGCTCAGTAAGGAAGAAAGTAATATGATTATTTCTTGCCCAAATTGTAAGAAAGTGTTTGGTAGACCATTGGTTATGCTTAACTTTGAGGGGGGAAAAACGAAGTTAGTGAATGTTTGTCCTTATTGTAATAATAGTTTGGATCAAACAAATACCGATGAAAATTTAGAATCTGAATTTCACATTCAAGGACAAGATAAATCATCTTACGATCAGAGAATAAACAAATCCTAAAATCGTTAAACATCCAGTTTTTTTATTTTTTTTAATATTTATGAAGAATTTAATCTTAGGAAAATATACTAAGAATTTAATTACTTTTAAGAAATTTGTTCAAGGTTTTTTAAAAAAAAATTGGTTTAATTTAACTCTAAATTGAAAGAATTGAAATTATTGTTTTCAAGACATAAATTTAATGAGCTACACATTCACGAGAATTATCTAAGAGTCTGATAGTAGTATTTTTTTCTAGTAAATTCAATACTTTGACCCATTTTTTGCCTATTATTTTCTTGTCAAAGACTAAAGATCGTTCTAGACAATTGTTTCTGATTTTGGGGGAATATCCATTTTTCCAAATGTTTAATGCTTGGTTTTCTAATTCTGCATCATTATTTACAAGCCAACCTGTTTTATTGTGGATAATACTTTCACCGGGTCCTTGTTTGTTGTAAGTAATAACTGGTGTACCACAAGCCATACTTTCGACAGGGATATAACCAAATGGTTCGTGCGTAAAGGTAAAAAGGGTAAAAAGCGCGTTAGAGAACAAATCAACAATATCGTTGTCGGTTACTTTTCCTAATATCTCAATATTTTTGTTTTTTCGAATCTGTTTGGGTATGTCTTTGCTTTTTGAACCAAAAGCTTTGATTTTAATGCCTCGAGAAGCTATTTTATTTAGAATTGAATATTTGGTTTCTTTACCGATATATGTGCAAACATAATCATTAGAAGGGTTAGGAGTTTGAGATTTAAATCGTTGGCAATCTAAGGGGGGATATATTACATCATCTACTTGGATTCCCCATTTTTGGTACATGCTAGCGCAGAATTTGCTGTTTGCTATAAATAAACGAGATTTTGATCTGAGGTTCCTAGCAAAAGTTTTATCACGATTAGCCAAAAAACGTCTTGAAATCCAGTAAGCAAATTTATGTGTTTTTTTTAGTTCTGAATACATATCATCGAGAGCTTGGGTTATGGGACCTTGCGCATAGTAAACGTCAACATCTGTTAAAAAACATTGAGAAAAATTCACTGATAAGTTATTTGGGTTCTTGATTGTATATTTTGATTTTCTGAATCCAAGCTTCTAAGGTAAGCATTGAACCTGAAGTATAGAATTTTTTTCTTAAGTCTAGTGTGTCAAAGCCGTTTGATTTTAACACTTTTTTTATATTCTGATCTATGACTGGTGAAGTAAAAATGGGAGTGATATAGTTTTTTAATTCTTTTGCAATAAAAAGGGAGGAGTTAATGGACCATAAAGACTCTCCAGTGGGTCAAGTAAAAATTGAACTATTTTAGTTTCAGTATTTTTTCTATTCGTTTTGGGTCACCTTTTTTGTTAGCATATATTGCGCTAAATAATCCTAGGAGTACATAGAAAATTGAGGTTGGAGTATGTTTGATTTGAATTTTTGTTTTTTTCATATAATCTTTTGGAGGACGAAAAGTAGCCAGTAAGAAAGAAAAAAATTTTGGTAAATTTACTGGTTTAAAATTTTTTAGGTAGAAATAAGTGTGGTTATACACTGTCCAATAGAACCATTTTGTTGATACTGTTTTTCCTTTATATTTGTGGATAACATAGGCTTTGGGATGGAAAATAAGTTTGTAATTGAGTTTTTTTATTCTTAGGCTCATATCGGTATCATCTCTAAAGCAGTTACCTCTAAAATTTTCGTCAAAACCGTTTACTTCTGCGAGTAGATTTCGTCTAAAGGACATATTGCAGCCAATTAAAGTATCAACTTCTATTGTATTTTCTTGTTCTAAATCAAAATTGCCTAAAACAAGTCCATTATCAAAAATTTTACCTATTGAATTGTGTTTTTCTGGAACAATTATTGATTCTCCTTCTCTTGAAGAAATAACTCTGCCAACTACGCCTCCGACTTTTTTATCGTGGTATGGTTCAAGAATATATTTTGACCATGTTTTGCTTACTAGAGCATCGTCATCAACAAAGGCGACTATATCTCCTTTTGCATGGTGCCAACCCATATTTCTAGCTTTCACCATACTTCGTTCGTTGATGTTTATGAATTTTATAGGATAATTTTTTCATTATTTCTGAGTTTTATCGGTTGAGTTGCTGTCTACAACAATTATTTCGTAGGGAGATTCGTCTAATTTGAAAAGTGCATCTAAACTTTCTTTGAGATCACTGCCTCTATTAAAAGTTACAATAACTACTGAGAGATTGTTTGTTCTTTGGTTAGTGATATTAATTAGGATACACCTCTACTAAAAGAAAAGAGATTGTTGCATGATCACCAACATGGATTCCGGATAATTCAACATTAGTTGCATCCTTTAACAATTCAAAATTGACATCAAATCGTTGCCACCTATTTTTCTCAGTGAAGTTCTTTCCCCAAATCGTTTTTGTGGTAATCACTTTGGTTCCTAAATCGGTTAATATACCTATATCTAATAGTGGTCCATCATATGAGGTTTCCAACTTAAGCCAAAATTTTGCAGTGTAGGAGCCTTTTGTTAGATTAATATAAGGACCATACCAAAAAGTACCAGAACCATATGAATTAACTATTGTTGCGTCTTTTATTTTTCCAGTTACTACAGGTAAATCTGAATAATCAAAAATGAAATCGGTGATAGATTGTGCTGAAAGTTGTTCAAGAGTTATATAATCAAGATAAACGCTATGATTTCCAAAAGTTATTCCTCTAAGTTCAACGAGATCAGCAGGTGTTTTTAAACCAAAAATCAAAGAGATTGTAAACCACTTTCCAATAGAAGAAATATTTGCGCCCCATAGAATTTTTTCTGTATGATAGGTTTTTCCAACTGAAGAAGCGATTTCAAGAGTGAGCACTCTTTCATTTGGTTTAATTTCAGATGTATTTTCAATTTTTATTTTATAACTTGCTTGATACAATCCTTGGGTAAGATCAACATAAGGGCCATACCAAAAAGTCGATTGAGAAGCTTTTTCCTCTGAATATAGAACACGCCAGGATTCTGAAGAAGGATCATCAATAATTAAGCCACTTGCTAAGGCCAAATTGTCAGAATTATAAGTGGATACAAAGGGTCTGAATAATACAGGTTCAGCAGTATAACCTTTTTTCAGAAGAACCATACTGTTAACTGCAGCAAAAACACCATAATCTCCAGATTCCAACCCGGTTAGGGTATATCCCTTAGGAGTAATTTTTCCTCCTGAGATTTCAGGTATCCATTTAAACCAAATTGAATTTACATCAACTAATATGTAATCTATTTGAATATCTGGAAATTCTGAAGGAATATACATATAGGCATTTTTCCTGTTTGAAACATGGGGAAATAAATCATTTTGAGTTAAAATTGAAGCTTCAGGTGGAATTAAGGATAAAAATTCTCTCTTTAGCTCAGCAGAAGAATCAACTATTGGAAATTTATAATTCCATGGAGTTCCTGGGGATATTGGCAAATATATTGAGCATAAAATTGTGGGAATTAAAATTAAAGCTAAAATTTTACCTGTTGGAAGTTTAAGTTTTTCAACAGCTTTAGGCAAAGCCATAATGATAAAAGGTATAAGAAATGCGTTGTATTGGAAAAAAATTGAGTAATAATTTGAGTACGGTGACAGAAAGCTAAACACTAACCAGGGTAGAGTTAAAAACAAAGTACTTGGAACTAAAAAAGGTAGGAAAGCAACAGGAGCTAAAAACCATAGAATGAATAATATTTTTTCATTGAGATTAGTCAGTAACACATTTGGGAGTTCAGAGGGATTAAGAAGAATATTCTGAAAAGTTGTTGGAACTGCAGAAGTATAATCATTGACCAGTTCTTTAAATTTTAAAGCTAAAAATAAGAATAAAAATGCTAAAAATGTCGCTATTATTACGTATTTTAAGGTAATTTTCGATGCTTTAAGATCATTTTTTAAATTTGATATTGATTTTAAAGGAGTTCTAAAATTGATGTTCTTTCCAAAATTGATTATGAAAGCGTACATTGCAATGAAGATGCCAATAATAGGTGCGAATTCTATAGAAGACATAGCAAGTACCATAAATAATAAAAATTTTGGCCAATCTTTTTTGTCAAGATAATGTAGAGTAAACATGAAAAAAGTAGATGTAAATATTTGAACATGAAAATCATTTAGATTTAAAAGCAAAAGAGGGGGATATGCAAGATAAACAACAGCTAGCGCAAACGCAGAATCTTTTCCAATTCTATCTTTCGCCATCCAATATACTGGAAAAGCTCCAATCGCCAGTATTGTTGTTTGAAGAACTAATAAAGTTTCCACTCTAGGAAGAATTGCATAAAAAGGGATCAAAATAAAAAGTATTGGAGAAAAATGTACCCCTAAAAAACTTCCCCCAGGATTAAAGGATAAATCCCCAGTTTCATAAAAAAGCATACCTTCATTAGTTGTAGTCCAGAATGCCTGATTAAAAATCCCTAAATCAAAACCAGAAGACATAAAATCGTTGTGTTTTATTATGGTTATAGTTGATAAAACAATTATGTAAATAAAAACTGCAATTATCAAATACCATTTTGAAGTAAGTTTATTTAATGAGTTTTTGGATTTTTCAAAATAACCTTTGAAGTTAAGGATTCGTTTTAATTGTGGTTTTAAAGTTTCCAAACAAATAAAACGCCACAAGAGGTATGTGATTAGCCTAAAAATTTTTTAGAAAAATGGTAAAGTTGGAAAATACTGCTTTAATGACATAAGTTATGAATCCTAAAAACTCTGCAGAAGATAATTTTGAGCTTCCGTTTCTTCTGTTGATAAAGGTAATAGGAATTTCTTTCACTTGAAATTCGTTTAGGTGAGCTTGTCTGATAGTTTCGATTTGGATTTCGTAAGTTGTGCTATGGAGGGAAGACAGTACTTCTTTAATATAATTTTTAGAGTAGCACCTAAAACCACTGGTAAAATCATTTAACCGAAGACCTACCGCACCCGTTGCAAGCATATTTGCAAAACGACTAATGATTTTTCTAGATAGAGGCCAATTTTTCATTTTACCTCCGGAAATATATCTGCTTCCAACTACAAGATTGTATCCTTTTTTTGCAATATTTACTAGTCGTGGAATATCTTTTGGATTATGGGAAAAATCTGAATCCATGGTTATTATGTAGTCAGGAATTGGATCAAGTTCTAAAGCATGTCTAAAGCCAGCAGTTATGGCTGTTCCTAATCCAAGTTTTTTGGGTCTTGAGACTAATAGAATATTTTCAAATTCTTTGTTGAGTTCGTTAACTATTTGTTGTGTTTGATCTGGACTTGAATCGTCAACTACTATAATTCGTACATTTAGATTTAATGTTTGAATTTGTCTAATTAGTTTTTCAACATTTTCGGCTTCACAATAAGTTGGAATAATGACTGCAATTGAGGGTTCGGTTTTAAGATTAATTTTGTGGGTTTCAAGAATTTTGGGTAATAGAACGGTAATTGCCATTTATCCATGTACGCTCCTTTTTGGTTGGGTTGTTTGCGTTTGTGAAAAACGCAAAGATGTAATGCGTGAGATGATTAGTAACAATTTTTTTCCTCTTATTTCTTATTTCTTAATGTTTAGTATATGTAGTTGTTATCGACCGTTCCGATATTAAAAGCGGGTAATAAAAAATTTTCTGAAGCTAAAATCAATATTCATGATAACCATTTAAAAAAGCATTAAAAACTCGGTTAAAAAATAACATACTCAAGAAAATGATTCGTTTTTGATTAAAAATTAACAAATTAGTGAAGTCCTTAAGTTTATTATATTATATTTTTTTTCTGTGAAATCTTGAATATTATTTTGTAATACTTATTGTCAGGTCATAATGCTTAACTATTTTTCGTTGACATGTCTATTTTGACGAAAAATGAGAACAATCGATGGTTTAGGTAACTGGGTATTAATCATAATGGCTGGAGCTTCATTGGTTTCTATGATTGCAGCTTTTCAACTTGACATAATAGTTAACCAAGAGTTGTATGCTTATGGCCTTCAGTTTAGTGATGTGTGGGCGTATCCGTATTGGACAGCAATTAGGGTAATATTTGCAATGTCATGGCTTAGTCTTATTGTAACTATAGGTTTTCAAGTTTACAAAACAATGGTTGTTAGAAGTATTGAACGGGAAAACGCAGAAGAATTAGAGGTAACCATCAGAGCAGATAATACTGACACCAAAGCAAAAACCATTAAAACAGCAATCCCAAAAAAGAAGAAGTAAATCTATATTTTTAACATACTTTTTTAACCATATCTAGTGAAAAATAGTAGTTTAAATGATAGAATGGTCGACAATCAGTAGAAAATCTATTTTTTGAGCATCTTTCTGTTTAATCTTTTTTGATGAAATGTTGTTAATTGAATCATTTTGCTGATCTTTATTGAGAATTCATAATTGTTTATTATTGCAATATCCAACCAGTGATTAGGGTACTAGTTGTTGAAGATATTCCAAAAAAGAGATAGCCAGCAATTAAAAAAGAAGTTGAATATAAAATTGCGGGACTATCATAGTAATTTCAAAAAGCTAAACTATGCTAAAGTATCCGAATCTCGCATTAAAAATTTGTTAAATTTGAAGATTTTTCAAGTTATAAGATGTAATTTACAGGCATTATGGTATGTAATTTTTACATCAGTTTATGTTTGGTGTATTTTTTGGGTTTGTTATGATCTTTTTGTTTGGAATAAAACAATTTTTGAAGTAAACATGATTACGTTTGCTGGATCAGTTATGTCAATATTGTTGTTGTGGGCTGGAACTTTTATCTGGAAAAATGATCGAACTAAAAAACAAACATCCAAAATAGAATACCCTTACAAACAGAAACCTACATCAATCATAACACAAAAAGAACAACAAACCCAACAACCACAAACAAAAACCACCCCATACCCACACACACAAATAATCACACCAAACACAACACAAAAAGAACAACACCCAACAACCACAAACAAAAACCACCCCATACCCACACACACAAATAATCACACCAAACACAACACAAAAAGACAACAAACCCAACAACCACAAACAAAAACCACCGAATCAAACTGCAAACACTACTGTGGTTATCTAAAAAATCGTGATAAAGCAGAGGAAATACCTGAAGAATGTCTTATATGTGAAAAACTAATCCAATGCTCATAGATAAAAATAAACAATAATTGCAAAGATCTACTTTCCATAAAAATTGTTCCAAATTCGTAAATAATAATCATTTAAAAAAATTTAGATTAAGTAGATCTTTGCTGCAAAAAATTATTGAAATAAAGATAATTGTTCTCTAACAATTGATTATCGAGGTTTTATTTTTTCTTTGGTTTAACAGAGACCGTTTCTTTTCTTATCACAACATAGGGTTCTTTTTGTTTATTCCTCAGGTAGATAATCAAACCAATCAAACTTACAAGGATAACAATGAAAACTACCATAAGATTTCGATCGATATTAAGTGAGTTTTCCTTAACATCTATGTCCTGTTCAAGAACAACGATTTCTTGTTTTAGTATTGTATTATTTTGGTTAAGGGAATTGTAGTCATCAATTAGTGAGTCGTAGCTTTCTTGAATATTAGTGGCATTTGTTTCTAATGAAGCATATTCAGATTCAAGGTCTTTGTAAAGATCGATTTGAGCTTGATAGTTTAAGTTCAGGGAATTATAGTTCGAATTTAAATTATTATTTTGTATTACAAGATTGTTTTTTGTTTGATTTAGAGAGTCGTATAAAACTAAATTATTTTCATAATCTACAAGTAATTTGCTGTAGTCGATTAATAGTTCACTAAATGTGATTGTGTGTACGTGTGTTGTGTAAAATGATGTGAAAAGATAATCTGTATCTTGATTTGTTTTTGTGTAGAGAGTACAGTAGAGTCTTCCAAAAGTTTCCTCGGGTATTGTGAAGTTAATTCTGTTTGTAAGAGTATCATTTTCTAGTGTCCAAGAAAATAATGCCAAGTTTGTTATTTCTTGTTGTGTTTGATTTACTGTACCATATATTGTTAAAGTCAAATTACTTATGGTAAGATCTGTTTGTGAGGTTATTGTTACGTTATGATAGATCTCCTCGTTTGGATGAGCTTCTTCAGGATAAGTAAGATTAACTGTTAAGCCTACACCATGAAAATTAAGTGATGGAGTAGTTGCAGCCATGGCTACGCTTAATAAAAAGGAATTGAGTAACACTACAATCATCAAAACGCAGATTTTATTTTTTAGCATTTGTTTCACGTAAACCTATTTCAGTAGAGCAATTTATTTTTAACTACTTCTAAATCGTAATTACTTTCGGGAATAACAGTTGGGTTTCGGGGGTTAATGTTTGCATTAATATTTTATTAGAAATTGGGTTATAAAGTGGATAATTATCTTTTTTAGGTTTTTTTGTTTGTTTAATGGCCGCTCTAGGAGTCTCTTGGAATTTTTTTGTGTTTTGTGACAATATTGTCTTTTTTTTGGGGGGGTGGTTTTTGTTTAAATAAGAAGTAAAATGAAAAGAAGCGGGATTGCTTATGTTCTTCACACAGTCTTTAGACTAATTCGCCTTTTCTAATTATCTCCTTTTTAACTCCATTAATCAGGCTGATGGTAATTGTGGGTTTATCAATTAACATATCCACATGACATCTAATGTTTCCTGGAGCTAAATGGCAAGTACCTTTAATTTTTTCGTCTTCTAGCATGTTTCCAGTTATTCTTGCTTTTTCGTTTAGTCCAATTCCAACTTCTTCTAGAACTGTTGGTAAACCATATGTTTGCTCTGAAGCCAATATGTCTTCTCGAACACATTCAAGTGTCTGATCTTCACTTTGAAAATCTGTTAGGATCCCATCTCTGAATTGTGCAGTTATAGGTTTTTTTGGATTTATTTTTCCTGAGTAGCCACCAATGGTCACATCACAGACTACTTTGCCATTTGCTTTTTGTTTCACAGGATAGTGGTGGCTTTCCTGTTTTCCTGTGTGCTTGTTTAACACTTGGATTATCTCGCCTTTCTGCAACCAGACCTCACCTACAGGTAGATTTCCAAATTTTCCAGGTTTGCCGTAAATGTTTGGTGGAATAATGATGCAGTCGGTATCAAATTTTGTTTGTTTAGCGATTTCTATTTCTATGTCGGTTCCTCCAGGTGAGGTTATCTGGATAGTGTTTATGTTTTGCAGTTTTTGAAGAAGCTTCTCTGAATCTGCTGCCATTTTCTTGTAGTTACATTGCAGTGGCCCATTTATTGCCATGTCTAATGTTATGCCTGGAGAATGCGCCCAGCTTATGGGTAGTTGCTCAATGATTTGGTGCAGAAAGTTTATTCTTGCTCCAACTTCTTTTAGGCTCCAGTCTGGGTTTTGGGAATAGTTGAAAAGACCCATTCCAGCTTTGGGAGTTTGTTGGCGAAGATATTTTGTGAGTTTTTCTGGAAAGTTCGTGTAAGGTTTTTTTGCTGTTAGATCAAATTTCTTGACTTTTAGCTCAAGGTTTTCTGCTGCTCTTTTTGATGCCTCTGATAAGATGGTTGAGTTTCGATTGACAATAAGATAAGTGTCATTAACCACAAGTTTCTGGCAGTGTTGCATGAACTCCTCAAGCTTGTTTGTAACTTTGTTGAGATCTTTTGAACAAAATTTTTCCATGTTAAACATCTCTTACTCAATATCCCATTTCTGTTTCTTTTTTATTCCATTCTTAACTAATAAGGTAAAAAGTATATCAGCAACAAAATACCAGGCAAAAACAAAAACCAACAAGAAAAACAGCTTCTTTACGATTGTCAAAAAAATCAGGAGCAGTTGAAATCTAAAACATACAAAAAGGCTTTTATTTTCTTTATCATAAACGCAGAAGTGAAGAAAAAATGCCATCTCATAGAGTTCACACTTACATGGATCGAATTTTTTTTGGAAAAAGCTATTGGAAGCTACATGATCTAATTGATTTGCCTTACGTGGTTTATGGGCGTTGGCATAGACAATTTTTTCACGATGGTTTTAGTACGATTCTTATTGCCAAGAAGGAATATCCGTGATCCTGTAGCTGTGGAATCTGCATGTTTGCATGTTCTACTTGACGAGATGTGTTCACAAAATCCTGAGCTCAAAAAGTTCCTAGAAAAAACAGCTAAAAATTACTACAAAAAGATGAAACACTCGAAAAGCAAAAACAAGTACAATAAAAAAATTAAACTTTCATCTGAACTTAAAGCGCTTAGTCATGATCTCAAAGAGATACTAGAAGCAAGGAAATGGCATGATCGTTTCTATGGAGTCAGATGAGGGCAACGTAAAGAAGGTAAGGATTGGGATGATGTTTTCTTGTATTGTTAGAAAATGAGTAATGTTAGATTAGGTTGAAGCTTTTGTTGATGTTATTATTACAAATCCACCATATGTTATCGATCTTTTTGTTGGGTGTGGGGACTTCTATTTTGGTTGTATTGCATATCTTAATAAGTATTCAAATTCACGGAAAAAAAATATTTTAAAAAACCTAAAAACATGGTAAAAATCATGGAGTTTACCAAAAAAAAGTTGGCAGACAAATAAAAAAATCATGGAAAAAAAGTGTCGGACGTATGACGTATTATGTACGACCATGAACAAGTGATAAGTATCATAGTTGGGTAATAGCATATTTAGGATAAAAATAATCTAGCGAAAAGGATTATTCTTAGTGCGAAATGTTTTTGGTTATTTATTTTTTGGTGTTGTTTTGTAGTTAATAACTTTTTAACCATCTTTTTTTGTTTAGACAGTTCAACTATTTAATAAATAAAAGGATATGACGAAATAAGTATATTAATTTACAAGTCTATTCAAAATCATGAGTGTTGCATATCAAAAGAGTGTCTATAATCAAAATATAGAAAAAATAGATGAAATAAGAGAAAAAACATTAGTTGCGCTCATATCCTCTTTAATAAATAAACAAAATCTTCGCATATTAGATGTAGGCTGTGGTGAAGGTCAGGTTTCATCATCTTTTGCTGAAAACAATAAATGTTATGGAGTAGACATATCAGAAGTTTCTCTTGATGCGGCAAAAAAAAAGAATATTAAGACTTATTGTGTCAATCTAGAAAATGAAAAACTACCTTTTGAATCTAATTATTTTGATATAATTATTTGCTCTGAAGTCATAGAGCATATTTGCAATAGTGACAATTTACTCCATGAAATTAACAGAGTTCTCAAAATGAGAGGACATTTCATATTAACTTTTCCGAACATAAATCAACCTATATCCTGGCTAATGGGAATATTTTTAGATCTTCCCCCTCGTTTCTCAGCTCGTTATAAATCCCCTCATGTAAAGGATTATACCCTTAAGATCATGAAAAAAATCATAAGAAATTTCGGATTCGAAATAATTTCTGTTGAAGGTACATTTGTTTATCCTTCAAAAGGATCGTTTTCTAAATTTAGCTAAGATTTTTCCTAGACTTGCAGAAAAGATAATTATAATAGCAACTAAAAAAAAGAAGCCTCAAGTAGCACCTTTAGTCATTTGGGATTCCAGATATTTGTAAGTTAAGAATTTTCCTAAAAATTTTTTTAGGTTTATGAATAAATAGTAGATTCTATTGTTTTTTCCAAATGTTCGAATATAGCAAAAAGCCAACGCAAATAAAGAGAGTAATTAAAGAAATTATCACACTAATTTCAAAATATGTTTGAGGCTCATATTCAATAAGAACTTCAACCTGTTCACCATATTCATCAATATAAAAGCCGTTCATAATAGAGAAGACGGATACTGAATTGTACCTATCAAGATTAGTTTTTGCTTTCCAACCAGAATCATATGCTTCATTGAATGTTAATAAAAATGGTTCTAGAGTTAACAATAATTGAAATTCTTGTAGGACTTAATCTATTAAGACTGGTAGTTTTAACTGTTGTTTGTTCAAAATCTTGCGTTAAAACATGGTTAATAGAAGAAAAATTTAACTCCTTAAAATAGCTAACCAATTTAACATTGTCTAACCATACTACACCATTATTTTCGCCAATATTTTGGCCAGTCCATATTTGAAATTCTAGGAAAGTCGTATTTTCTATGTCGGGTTGATAAATCAGTTCAACATTTGTCCAATCAAAATTGCCATCTTTTAAGTACATAAGATATTCTGAATAAAGAATCTCATTATTTTTATCCTTTTCAACAACTTTAACATGTACATTATGCGCATTTTCTCCTTTAATATCAAAACTAAGATGGGTTTCTGAAACATAGGTATTGTTGAAAGATGGAAAACATAAAATATTCCAAATTTGACTAGACGATCCAAACCCAAATCTTAAGGAAAAATCTTCAAAGCTAATATCTGATTCTTCATTTATTACTAAACCAGTCAATGATGTTTTCCAATCTTCGATTCGTTCTTCTGAGTTAAAATTCCATGTTTCAGAAGATATTTCATTCAATGTAAACTCCAGTTCATATTTTTCATGGTGGTCGTTCTTTAAAATACGAACAGGAGTTAACTCTTTAGTATACTCGTAGATATCTAGCATACCAAACTTTGCTACATGGATTATGTTTGGTTGGTCAACTAAAAAGGCAGCCAGGGTATCATTGCTCAAAGGATAATAACCATTTGAAGACAAATATTCAAGATCTAGATCACTTCTGAGTAAAATATAATTAATATTCAAAAGTTGTAACAATGTCTCAAAATGAGGTCTATTGGTAGTTTTTATTGTTGAATCAATTTGGTTCATTAATTTAACAATATCTGAATTTAGCTTGTACGAATAATCATAGCACGGGCTAATCAAAGGTTTATTAAAGAGTCTTTCAAGGAATGAATCACTGCCATAATATCCCCAAGAATAGGCGACTTGATAGTATTTATCCAAAGGAGTTACAAGTAAATTGTAATTATCCTGTTTTCCATCTAACCATTCAGATGCATCATAATAATATTGAGGAATTTTTACATATGATGAAAAAGGGGAGCTGCTCAGTTTTTGTTTCAATAGGATTTACAAGTAATGGAAAGGCGCAAATAATAAAAATTAAGGCAAAAACTATTGAAAATAGTTTGTAAACACTACTTTTAGCTAATAGAAGTTATAAAAGGACTAATTTTAATACTGATCTCATTAATTGAAAATCCAATCAAAAAGAGAGATGAAAGGAATCATTAGCATTGTGAACTTGGATACAGGTTCTCTAAACATGTTCATAAAAGGAATAGTATTATAGAGAAACAAGTTTACAAAACTCAATGGTTCATGTAATCCCTTAGCAAGAAAAGAGTAAAATTGCAATTATAATTATAAAATAAGAATTCAATTTCGTTTTCTCGGTTTTAAAAAATAATGATAATGAAGCTAAGATAATCGGGACAAGAGTAGGGAACCGAGAATAGTCTCAGAATAAACATTATAATAAGGAAAATATTCTGGACGAAATCCCCAATTCCCATTTAACATAAATAGATTCATAAAAGATGCCCTGTTATGAGTGAAACTCCAAGATAGAACATTAAGCTCATTTTGAAATTGAGTAGCAGAGAGCAAATAATGATTTATTATTGGAACTATCCACCAAATACTTAAGAGAAGAACAAATAATGCAAGAAATCCTAAGTTAGTCAGAATCTGTTTGTACTCTAATCTACGATTGAATATTATATAATAAAACGATACAAAGAATAGTGCAATGAGTATTAAGGCAATATTCGCTACATTCATACTCGATATTGATGCAGTTATTGAAAAAATAAGTCCAAAAATAATACTTTGTGTTAAAATATTTTTCTTAGTAGTTAATAATTGGATAAGTAACGCAAGCAATAAAGGCAAAAAGGCATAAGTTACAATCATTCCAATATTCCAGAGAGTTTGTAAAAGAAAAATATTGAATACATAAAAAAGGCCCGCCATAATTTTTGCTTGTTTTCTCTTTGGATACACAATATGCACTAAGTATTGCATAGATAACGTTGAAATTAATAAAAATAAGGAATAGAAAATAATTTGTGTTAATCCAATTGAATTGAAAAGATAAAATTTAACAAACCGAATATCAATCCATAAACCGGAAAAAGACGGATTTGGTGAAGGATTGCCTAGACTATTATCTGTCCATAAGTAGAGATCATATTGAATATTAGTAGAATCATATAGATAAGGAAATGCAATCTCCTTTTGCGATAAAATATCCTGGGATGTACCACAAAAAAGGTAAAACCATTATTCCTAAAACTATTAAAAACTCATATTTTCTTATTTTTAGCTTTGATAGTGAGTATTTAATTTTATTTTGCAAATTTCGCATTGAACTAGTTAAAGAGGTTAATTCAGTCAATTGATGCAAGCCATCCAGCTGTAAACTCGCAAAGTTTCATAAAAAACAATCCAACTCCACAAAGAGGATCCCTAGCAAGAACTCTCCAATTGTTAATAAAACATAATCGAAGTATACCTAATTGTTTTTTTGATAAGGAAGGATATTTCTGTTGGTAAAATTTGATTGTGTTTCCATAATACCGTTTTTTTGCCATAGTTTTTCGTAAAGATAACTGACCTTCATTATGTATTAAAAATGAATCAATTCTATTTATCTTATAAGTATTAACTCTCAATCTTTGATTCAAATCCCAATCTTCACCAGCTTCTAAATTAACGTCATAGCCTCCAATAGCATCAAATGAACTTTTTCTAAAAAATCTTGCAGCCTCAATCAGATCATCTCCAAAGTAACATTTTTTCTCAACTGCCTTGCATGCCGCCCAAAAACCTTCACCAATAGAAAATTCTGGAATAATAACAGCATCAAAACCATTCTTCAGCGTAACAACACAATCTGTAATTACGTTAGTTGTCAGTTCCATATCAGAATCTAATAATAAAATAAATTCTCCATTTGACAAACCGACACCAATATTTCTAGCTTTAGACCTATTCCTCTTGATAAAACAACTTTTGCTCCAAATTTTTCTGAAATTTCTCTAGTCTTATCTATTGAATAGTTATCCACAATTATAATTTCAATCTCAGAGTAACTTTGCCTCCTAATAGATCTTAAACAATTCTCCAAAAAACTTTCAGAATTAATTGTCGGAACAACAACAGAAACTAAAGGATTACTCAATCTTTCTCACTAGAACCTCCACATATTTATAACCAATAATAGGCACCAGTAGTTTTCTTAATTTACCAAGAGATTTATGTTTCCTAAAAAACCCAGCATCTGGTTCTATGAGTCCATGCTTGATTAATAATCGTAATTGGAAATCCAAAATAGGAAATGCAATCCCACGAGTCCTAACATCAATTACTTCAAAATCTTCCGTTCGCATTAAACTTATAAAGTCATCAGCAGACGAATATTCTCTAACATGGGTGGGATCCAGCTTAAATTTTCCATTATTATAATAAAGATAAATACCATACCTGTGCTTGATCACTGAAGATATAAATGCTACTCCACCAACCTTTAGAAGTCGCTTAATTTCAACAACTAAAGCAACATCATTTCTTACATGTTCAATAACTTGAGAACAAATAACATAATCAAAGAAAGAGGAGGCACAATTCGTAACATTTGAAGCATCTGAAACCAATCCTTTGATAAATGGCATCTCTTTTGCCAATCTTTCTAGCGTTTTGAGGAAATATCAACACCTATAATTTCACAAAATCTATTCAAAAGACCTTTTTTATACAAAGCAAGCAGTAATCCACCATCACCACACCCTAAATCAACCATATTAGGTTTTTCAACATCACTAATTAGGGTTAACCCTAACTCAATCAAAACAGGAAGCGTTTCATCATAAAAATGCACATGTTTTATTGAGTAATCTTGAAACAAACTATCTTTCATTGATTGCCAACTCAATTAAATCCATGAATTGTTCCGCTGTTTTGTCCCAGTTAAATTCTTTGGAATACTTCAAAGCATTTTCACTTAAAGTGTGTCTCAAAAGGTTATTCTCCAAAACTTGTAATATATGATCAGCCAAAGAATTCACGTTCCCACTTTCAACCAACAACCCAGTAACTTCATCCTTAACACTATCTCGTAAACCGGAAACGTCATAAGCAACACAAGGTGTACCAAGAGCAGCAGCTTCAGTAACGTTTAATCCCCATCCTTCACGAATACTGGGATTAACCAAAAGCCAACTCTTTTTAATCAAGTCTCTACGTTCAACGTTGCTCAATCCAACGAAAAACTCAACTCCTTCGCCCGCTAGTTTAGCTAGATCTTTCCTGAAAGACCCCTCTCCCAAAATCCACAGTTTAGCTTCGGGAATTTTCTGTTTAACTATTCTAAAGGCTTTAATAGCATGATCAGGTCGTTTGGATCTTTTTAATCGTCCGACATAAACGATAACAGGTTTTTTCATTTTTTCAGGAAATTGAGTTAAAGGTCTAAAGTTTAAGCCTTCAGGAACTATAAAAACTCGTTTAAACCCTAAATTGACTAAATCTTGTTTGGTACTCTGAGAAACAGTAATTGTGGGCACTTCAATATAAGTTCTTAGCCATCTATCCTCAAATAAATGATAACCCAGATAGCTTATTGGAAAAGGAGTCTCATAAAACCAGTATTCACGAGCTAATTGGTGAATCAAAGCAAACACCTTTTCTCCATTATCCGCAAATTTTTGCGCAAAAAAAGGGCGAGTATTTATTTCATCTATAATAACATCAAACCCTTCATCTCTAAATCGTTCTAAATAGAACTTCTTAGCCTTCAAATAAACTGAAAAACGACCTCCAGACCTAACAATTCTAACTCCATCTACAAGTTCCTCAGATTTCGCATTTGGATACATCTGCAGTAAAAAGAGTAACCTGGTGACCAGCTTTTACCCAACGGGTAGTTATCTCTCTAGTAAAAACCTCGGCACCTCCCATCTCAGGATTAAGCCAACATCGCCAATTAAAAATTAGGAGCTTTAGAGATTTCACTTTGATACCACTTCGTAATTCTGAGTCTATATGCTATTCCCAACAAGTCCATTAACATATGCCAAGATTCTCTCAAACTAAAAACTTTCTTGATTCTCAATTTGACCGGAACTTCAGTCACCTTTAAACCATAAATTTTAGCAAGAACCAACAATTCAACGTCAAAAGCATAACGCTTAACACATAAATGACTAAAAATGTCTAGGAAAGCATCTCGTTTAACGGCTTTAATTCCAGTCTGAGTATCAGTTATTTTCAAACCAGTCAACAATCGGGCTGCAATATTGAAAGCACGACTAAACACTTTTCGTAGGAGAGACATGTCTACTTCAGAATCAGGATGCCATTTGGAACCTATGACTATGTCTCTAGTTCTAAGTGCACTAAGAAAAAGATTGATTTGTTCAACTTCAATATCTGCATCGCTATCAAAGAAAATAACTGCGCTACCTTTAGCTTTTTTAAAACCCTTATTAACAGCATATCCTTTACCAAAATTTTTTTCATGGGATATTACTTTCACATTTCTGTTAGAAAGACTATACAGTATTGCTTTTGAACGAGTGGTATCCACACTGCCATCATCAACAACTAAAATTTCATAAGGGAACCCATTATTTTTGAAATTCAAATTTAGTCTTTCCAACGTGTTTTCAATCAAGCTGCTCTCATTGTAAGCAGGTAGAACAAAACTTACAAATGGAAATCCAAGTTGGTCACTCAAATATAGGTCCTGCCTTAAGTTTTATTAAAGTAAGAATTACACCCAAAACTAGCAGAAAATATGCTACCACAGAAACATTTTCAGCTAAAGCTGTTTGATTAACAAAAAGTAGTCCAGCAGATCCTACTAACAATATTTGAAATGCAAAAATGGGAAGCAACTCTAAATTATTCCGAAAATATGTTTTAGTTCTGACAAATAATGTCTTTAACTGCCGCTTATATGCCACTGATGAATCAATATCTCCTGATCAATTCTATACAAACATAATTAGTTTTAAAGATAAGTTATTTGGAACTTCTTAAAAACCTTTCAATCATAAATCTAACTATCGACATGCTCAAACAAAGCAATATTGTTCTTTGAATACAAAACTTGGAAATCATCAAAGATCACATCAGTATACCATATAAGATAAACAGAATTCGTATCAGCTTGGTCTAATACAGAAAAGGGAGAGCCTCCTGCACCATAAGGCAAAATTGTTATGTCAATAGAATCGCGTTGAAGATAAATTCTTGTCCAACCTAAAAATCTCTCTTCAGTTAACAAAGTTGAGTTTAACTTAACATTATCATCTATCCAACTTATCACATTTTTAACATCATCAATTTGCATCCCAAGGTATTGACGATTGAACAAGATGGATCGGCACATAGCTATTTGGTAATTGACCAACATAAGAAAACATACCCGTTGAATAACCCAACCCAATGATTAACAAAACTGAAACATAAACAACAAAAAATGGTTTCTTGAATTTACCCAATTTTAAGAGCCTCAATCCTCTAACAGCATATATTGAGAATGGAAAAACCAGTAACATAAGCCAACGTTGGTAACCTGGAATTGCAAACCAAGGAACAAAAACTACACTAAAAGATGCAATAACAAGCCAAACAACCATTGGATTTAAGATACTGTTTTTTTTGAAGCCTTTAAAAACTAAAGGCAAAATCAACAGATAACAAATAATAACAATAAATAAAATATCCTGCAATATCCAACCATAGTCTGTCATACCAAATTGGTTTCCAACAGAAACAGAAGCCCAACCAAACCAAGTAAGATCAAATGAAGCAAAAAGAACCAACAACACAGGAACCAGGGCCATAAGAGATACTAATCTATCTTTTTTCTCAAAGAATAACATAACCTCCAACTGTTAAGAACATAACTAAACCTATGTAATCTCTGGAGAGAACAGTTAAAACTCCCAGAAGCCCTAAACCAACCCATTTAACATTTGAATTCTTCTTTTTGAGTACAACTAAAGAGACAAAAAAGAAAAACAAAGCCAAAACTGTTCGGTATCTATCCCAAGACAATCTTAAAGCAGCAAGTTGAAAAACCAAGAATAAAGCAACCAGAAAAGCGGTTTTAATTTCAAAATTTAAGCTTCGCCTAACAAACATGTAAAAAGAAAGGGCTAAACAACCATAAAGAATTGGACCAACTATTTTTAACAAAACAAAAGCATCAACACTAAAAAGATCAATAATAAACCACATTAAAACATAGAACAAAGGACCACTACGAAGAAACTGACCAATAGACGGATTAAATACCATAAATTGATTCAGAAGACCAAAAAAATCACCATTCACAGCTATACTAGAAGAGGTCATTGCTGGAGCGTAATAGGTGATAGTTTCATATCCAATTGGATAGTTTGGAACAATAAGCTCAGGCAACAATCGAATAAAAAACGCCAATAGAAAAACAAATAAATAAACAGTCTTTTCTTGATTAAAAAACTCTTTAAACCAGTTCTGAAAACTTGCAATACTTAATGTTAACTTCAAGATTTTGCCTTCATTTCTAAGTAAAAATAGCTAATAATCTAAAGGATAAAAAGTTAATCGTCTCTCTGCTAATTTTGTATATAATTAATTTGTTTACTATCTTCTTGTATTGCCTTTTCTTTAAACTCTCCTCTACTCTGCACTACTCCCTACTCTCACAAAACAAACACATAAAAAATCTCAAAATTTTCTACTTCAGAATTGTTAAAAAATGAAACTAGTAAGGTCACTTGGATTTGAACCCCAACCACAGTGGAGATGTCACCCGAAGACAAAACTTATAGTCGGTATTTAAATTTTTTTAATATACCTAAAGCACAATATGTTGAAACTGCTAATAAATCTTTTTAAATTATCATTTTTTCCTTCAAGTTCAAATTCTAGTGGTCGTATTAGAGTATACACACATTAAGATTTTAGCCTTAAAGATTGGAGAGATGAAATATTCTCATCCATTTAGGGATTTCTAGCAGGGACAATTTCCTTTTTTCAACCTTTTCAGATTGTTGAAATTTGTTGATGAGGTGTTGGAAATATAGTATATTCTATTCTACTAAATCTAATTTTTATTGTGGTTAAATTAAGTATTTCTTCTAACTTTTGTTGAAAACAGAAAAAATCTTCTACATTTATAATTAAGGCTAATAAAAGAAAATTAAATCTTCCAGTTGTTTGACTGATGAAATCAACATTGGGAATACTTGATAAATAATCAATAATTTTTTTCCCCTCTTGATCAGAAGCAATAATAAGCTTTGCCTCAGAAGCCGCCCTACATACCCAAATTTTGTTGGATCAACTTGAATAACAACTCTAATAATGTTATTCATTTTCAATTTCTCATATCTATTTATAATAGCAGAAACTGACATGCCTACTCTCTTTGCAATTTTACTAAATGATTGTTGCCTATCAATTTGCAAGCGCTTCCATAATCTGCCTATCTTTATTATTAACTTTGATGTTTCTATTGGCTACTCTGTTTTTATTAGTAAAAAAATCAATATTTTTATTTTCGTATCCATTTTCATAGAGTATAGAGAGGTTTTCTGGAATATTTCCACAGTGAGTAATCCAAAGACTAAAATCAATGCTAACAACATCTGAAAAATAATTTATTGCAGTTTTTACTTCGTCTAATTCATCTAAATTTGATGATAGTTAAAATCACAAAAATTTTTTTTGTTTTTCCCACTCGAATAGCAAGCCAAATATTAGATAACTTATTAATTACCGTGGTTATTTCATCAGCTTTTTTTGAGAAAGGTTGCAGTTTTATTGATAGGGTTCCAACGATGTTGTAACCAAAACTTGGATAATCAATTTGAATCGTTGATCCTGAACAACAACGCTGTTTTTTTTCCATTTCTTTGAAACGTTTTCTTATTGCATCTGTGGATAGACTCTGTTTCTCTTTGCTATTGTAGAAAAACTTTTTCTGCCATCTTAAAGAATATTTCTCTTAAGTATCTTTCTGTGTCTATCTGATCTATCAACCTTTTTTCATCAATGTTTATTATAGATAATATTACATTTATTTTTTACTATTTTCTATAAAAAGAATAAATTAAAGATATAAATATATTATTTGCTATTAAATTTGTTCTTTTTTTTTATAATTAACATAATTTTATATATTGATGAATTAAATTTTATGCAAATAAAATATAGGAGAAAAAAAGTTGAAAAAATTACTAATACTAAAATTGCTACAATTAGTACTATAATTACAATAATTCTTGGAGTAACAATGGTAATTATACCACTTGCAAATGCACATGATCCGCCATGGACTCTTGATACTTGGGCTTACATCAATGTTACACCTGAACCTATTGGAGTAGATCAACCTGTTTTTGTTTCTATGTGGATTGATAAGGTACCTCCGATGTGCACAAGGACCTTGGGGACCTCGTTGGCATGGTTTTATAGTGGAAATCACGAAACCTGATGGTACTTAAACTTCTCTTGGACCTTTTGATTCTGACTCAGTAGGAGGAGCTTGGACACAATTTACGCCAGATCAAGTTGGCACATACACATTCGATTTTACTTTCCCAGGACAAATCATTGAAGACGAAAATCCATCTCCTTATCGGATTAAGTTATTCTCACTGGAGCAGCATTTATTAACGATACTTATTGGCCAGCAGCGCTAGCACAACCCTAATAGTTCAAGAAGAACCAATAGAACAGCGTTATATGGAGCAGCTCCACTTCCAACAGGGTATTGGGAACGACCAATTAACTCAATGAATAGGGAATGGGCTTCTATCGCTGGTAATTGGCTTGGACTTAGGGCAACATCTTTTGGCTAACACTGGAATGTATTCTCATCAGGGCAACTTTAATCCTTATACCACAGCACCTAAAACTGCACATGTGGTTTGGACAAGACCAATAGCTTTTGGAGGACAAATAGGCGGAGAACTTGGTACAGAAGACATAGAATTATACGCAACTGGAACAGCTTATGAAGCAAAATTTGGTGCAATAATCCTTAATGGTATTCTTTATTATACTGAGGTTCCTGGAGCTGGAAATAACCGAGGAGAACTAAAAGCAGTAAACATGCGAACTGGAGAAGAACTATGGAGTAACCCGATGAGAAGTCAATATCATACCCTAAAATCCAGCATGGTTTACAACTTTATAACTGGTGACCAGTATGGAGCTGCATGCCTATTTGTTTACTTCGAATATGGATCAACTAGGTTTCTATCAAAATATCTACGAGCCGCCAGTTTGGTCTATGTATAATGCTATGGACGGAAAGTGGATATTAGATATTGCCAATGTATCAGCTGGTACATTAGTGGCTGGAGACCAAACGGAGAACTATTAAGTTACACTGACCAGCGGTGGTATGTTAAAGCTTTTCAATATGAGCAAATGTATTGAAAAGAATTCTTGGGATCAAGTATTTAGATCTATACTCCTGTAGAGATTTGGAGACCTCCTATAATGTAACCATTGATTGGAATCTAGGATACGAATGGGAAGTACCAGAAGCAAGCTCCAGGAGGCTATAAACACTGTAGTTGACGGTGTAATTCAAACAAGTTTAGATGAAGGTGGAGCATTTGGGGTTCCTGGTGGAGCTCAGACAGGTTGGCGTGTTGATACTGGTTATAACGCAGACACAGGAGCACGTACTTTGGGGTCCAATAAATCGAACACTAACACCTTTTGTAGCCATGGTTACTGACGGTATAGCAGGAGAAGGAATATACACTGAATATAATCGAAATGAGTTGGTAGTCACTGCCTATTCTTTAACAACGGGACAAAAACTTTGGACATCTGAACCTGAAGATAATCCTTGGGGATACTATGACTATGCACACGGCATTGTAATTGGTTATGGTAAAGCCTACTCATTTGGTATGGGTGGAGCTGTATATGCATATGATGTTGAAACAGGTGAGCGCCTTTGGAAGTTTAGTCCAGGTGAAGCTGGGCTTGATACTCCATATGGCATATGGCCACTTGGCACTTGGGGTGACCACCATATTTTGGCTGATGGTAAACTTTATGTTCGTGGAGGTCACGACTATACTCCACCTGTATGGAAAGGCGGCGAAATCTACTGTATTGACGTTGAAACTGGCGAGGAAGTCTGGAGTTCCTTATCCTTTGACATTGTTGGTTCCCCAGCTATTGCAGATGGCACTTTGATCTGGGTTAATGGTTATGATAACCAAATATACGCCTATGATAAAGGACCAAGCAAACTAACTGTTGAAGCAAATCCGAGTGTACAAATGGAAGGGAGTAGCGTACTAATACAAGGTATGGTTACTGATGTGTCTCCGGGCACAGAATCAAACCTTTTAACATCGCGTTTCCCAAATGGTGTTCCAGCTGTTTCAGATACAAGCCAGAGCGGTTATATGGAATATCTCTACCAGATGCAGCCAATGCCAACAGACACAGTAGGTGTTGAAGTGACAATTGATGTTATTGATGCTAATGGCAACTTTAGAAATATTGGGACTGCTACTAGTGATGCTAGCGGATTCTATAGTGTTAAGCTGGATGCCTGATATTTATGGTGACTACACTGTAATCGCGACCTTTGCTGGTTCAGAGGCTTATTTTGCTTCTTATGCTGAGACAGCGTTTGTTGTTGATCAAGCACCAGAACCAACAGCAACACCAGATCCAACACCTGCACCTATGACAGATACTTATGTTTTAGGTATGGGAGCTGGAGCAATCATAGCAATCATTGCAATTGGAGTAGTAATAATCCTAATAGTTCGTAAAAAGTAAAGCCAAAACATCATTCGACAATAATATTCCCCCTCTTTTTTGGGGTAAAACAACAAAAAGCGGTAAAATAAAAATTATATTGGAGAAAATAGGGCTGAGAGGATCTTTGGGTAAAAATGAACTTTACAATGTAGTTATTGTTGTTTTTGTTCTTTTTTCTCCTATAGTTTGTAGCCTAAAGATCCCAGCAAACCAAACTTCTACACTTACACTTCTTTAAAGTCATAGTTAATCCAGTTAGAAAGCCAAGCATTAGTGTCAATATCTTCTTGTAAGATTTCATTATTACCTTTAAGAATGACTAATGCTTCGGTATTTGTGTTTGATTAGATTTGATGTTGATAAGGCTCGGAACCACTTGATTTTGAGAGAAATTCTTCAATTGTGTATACTTGTCAAAGCATTTTACCAGGAATTAAAAGTTCATTCCGATATGCAATTGAGAAAAAACTTTTCGATACTCGTTTACCATGCTTCAAGAATTAGGAGACCATCTTCATAGCTCCATCTTTTCTTTTTATTTTTATTAATTTCCAATAATTTTTTAAAAGGAACACTACTAATGTCATAGCCTCGTTTTCCTCGATTTCTAATTTTCAGTATTATTTTAGCCATTTTACCCCCGTGAAAAAAACATTATCCAGTTATTTAAGCGTATTACCTTACTAATTACTAAGCCTATTGGCAGGATATAATAATATAATAATACAAGCAAGGCGCGCCCAACTCTATTATGAGCTTCGTTTCGTCCCGCTAGGACGCTTATAGGCCGAAACTCAGCCCGCATATTTCGAGTTGAAATAGCGCGCAGTTTACTAACAACTAAAAACGGAAGTCTATACTAGCGTTCTAATTCCAAATAGGCCTCAACTGTCCCGCATATTGGGATGGGAAGTGAAAACGTTTTAAAATTTGTAACCTTTCCCTTTCAAGAAATTAAACCAATTAGAAACTTTTTCCTTTCTATTTTCAAGTCGTTGGCCTGCGCCCAACTCCTTCCTCCAAGTTATACTATCTTCTTATAGAGTTTAGAAAAAAAGAAAGAAAAAAGACTTTTTTGGTTTATCTTCATAAACAGACATGTTTCCTATTTTTCTACAAGTAGTTCTTCTAAAGTATCAGCTAACGCTTTTTTAAAAGCAAAACGGATCATCCATTTTTGCTAATGGTAACGACACTTTTAGAATTTCTATTATTTTAGTTTCAAACCTTTCATCTAATTCTTGGAAGTCTTTCTGCAATTTGAGGTTCTGATCTGTTATCGTTTTAATTATCGTTTGCTGAATACTAAGATCTCCAGAAAGTTTAGAAATAGCCTTTTTCAAGGATTCAATACTTTCTTTTTCGATTTTAGGTTTTTCTTCAATTGTCAAAAAATTCTTTAGTTGAATAAACTTCGCTCTAAGTTTGACTGTTGTCAAATAGGTTTCATCTGATTGTGCTATTGCTTTTCCACAAAGCATTTTTCCAGCCACCAAACCAATTCCCGAATCTATTGATGCAGATAAAAACATCTTTCTAAAACAGTGAAATGTCAGGTTTTTTCCATTTAAGTTAATTTTTGCTTTTAATGCGAGTCTTTTCAGTAGTTTACCAACCCATTCATCCGATATGTGACTCTTCCCATTTGAGGGAAACAAGAAAGGATTACCTTTCTTCTTGTCTAATGTTGGCAGGTAGACTTTGAGTAAATCACTTGTTTCTTCTGAAAGAAAACCATGTGCAACTACGTCTTCTTTATGAGTCATTATTTCAAAGGAGATTGGTGGTTCTTGATCTGTTATGGGTATTTGTTCTTTTTTCAGGGAAACAAAGTCTCCAATACGTAAGCCCAGATCTGTTGCCAAGCTGAGAATAACGCGTTCTCTTAGATCTGCTACCTTGTACATTTTTCTAATGTGTTCTATTGTGAGGGGGAAGTTTTTTGTTGTTTTAACTGTTTTACTTATTTTACTTCCCGTTCTAAATCTTGATTGGCATTTCATAGAATCTAAAAAGTTGGCGTATTCCCAGTGTATAGTTTCTTGCTGTGTTTATTGAAAATTCTTTAATTAGATCTGAGTGGAATTTTTCTATTTTTTTTCAAATCTTGATGCCCTGTTTTTGTACTCTATTAGATTTTCTCCAGGTATCTGTGTTAGATCGTCTTTTCTCATTTGCAGGATTTCTTCAGCGTTTTTTTCCAAACCATTTGGTGAATTTTTTTATTCCTATTTTGTAGCCTTTTTTTGTTAGGGGATTTGTTATAGAATCTAGGAATTCTTGTTCGCTCAAATTCATTTACCACACTTCCATTTGTTTTATGTGGTATATCAATCTATTCTTAAAACCGACTAAAGATCGGGTGTACACCCGCAATCTCCCCTTTTTTTAGTTAAAAGTTAACTTATTTCGTTTTTATATCCAGTTCCATGCATACCAAACAGTCAATATATTAAACGCGAATCCTACTATTTGCAAAAATTTGTCAAAAGAAGAGTATCCACGCAATCCCGCGAGATTAAAACCAATCAAGCCAATGGCTACGATGATGTTTAACCACCTATTCAAAGGATTCTGTAAAGTCAGGGATAAGATAAGCATAACAATTGGAATCAGCATAAATATTCCCATTCCAAATAACATACTCTGTGTCATTTTCTTACCTTCTATTTCACCTGGTGTAAAGTCACCAGCAAATATTCGCAACACATCCCCTAAAAGATAAGTTAACATCAAAGCAACCCACAATCCTGAAAGAATTATTTGGACATCTTGCATATTCAAACAGCTCCTAGAGGTTTATGTTCCATTGTTATTACTACTTTTCCCGACGGATGTCCTTCTCCATAGTACCGTAGAGCATTGGCAACCTCACTTAACTGGTAGGTTCTATCTATAACAGGTACTACTTTACCAGCTTCAATGAGTTCTTTAATTAATATCAAATCCTCAACGTTTGGTTGATGTGATAATTGACTAATCTTCTTTCCACTCCTCATTGAAATTAATGGACCTAAAAACAAAGCATTCGGCTTAAACGCAACTGCAACATAATTCCCTTTTGGAGTTAACACATGAGCATAATCTGAAACCGAGCGATTTGCCACAATATCAAGAATCAGGTCATATTGTTGACCTTTTTTTGTGAAATCTTCTTTTGTATAATCAATTACGTGGTCTGCCCCAATCGAGCGCACCATATCCATTTTCTTTGTGCTACACACACCCGTAACATCAGCTCCAAAGTACTTGGCAATTTGCACAGCAAACGTTCCATTTCCACCGGATGCCCCATTAATCAGAACCTTTTGCCCTGACTGAATATGTCCTTTATTACGAAGACCTTGCAGGGCGACAACTGCAGCTTGAGGTACTGTTGCTGCTTGTTCGAATGATATGTTGCTCGGTTTTAATGTTAAATCCTGTTTCCGCTCAAGAGGCACAGATACAAACTCAGCATAAGCTCCAAAACCACAATCGCCAAGGGTTGCGAATACTTCATCCCCGGGATTAAACTGCTTCACATTTTTTCCAACCGCTTCAACTCGTCCTGCCATGTCCGACCCGATTATTTGATATTTTGGTTTAAGCAATCCCTGACCCATTAAGCGAATCATGAATGGTTTACCTCTCACGTAGACCCAGTCAGCTGTATTTACGGTTGCCGCGAGAACTTTTACCAGTACTTCATTGTCTTTGGGTGTTGGTTTTTCGACTTCTTTTAATTCAAGAACATCTTCTGGTGGCCCATATTTTGTGCATACAATCGCTTTCATTTTCATATTTAAGACTAAGTACTTCTAAGGTTCATAATATTTTGCCTCAAAAAAAATCTAAAATTTTACAAGTATAGTTACTAAAAATTAGTTGTTTTCAAAGGTTTTCTTAATATTTGTCCTGTTTGTGTCTGCACACCGGTCCATTTCAGATAGAGGACAGATTTGAACCCCAGACCTCCTGAGTGCAAGTCGCTTCGTTCCCCTTTTGATGAAAAAGGCATTAATCTTGTCGATTTTAAGATTTGGCTTGAAAAACGGTACTCAAAAAGTTACGCATGGAGCATTAACAACTATATCGAAAAATACAAACACCTATACAATGGTAAATTATCAGAACTCGAGTCTTTCAAACCAGCAAAAAAGCGAATGATTCTAGCCTCCCTAACAGCATTAAGCAAATACCTTGGAGAATACGAAAGTTTCAGAACCAAAATAAGAAACTTTGGAATAAAATGGAGCAGCAGAAACAATTATGATTGTTTTAAAAGAATATGGAACGATGAATCCGCAGACATCCCACAATGGCTCAAAGAGTGTTTTAACAAGTTTGATTTCACTTATAAAATTTTTATTAAATTCTGCGCAATATCAGGCCTCAGAAAAACAGAAGCAATCAATGCATTCAATCTTATTCTGGAATTAAAAAAACAAAACAAGTTGGAAAAGTACTATAATTTTAAACTCGAAGCCCTAGAACATTACAAATTTCCAATATTGTTCCTGCGAAATAGCAAAAATGCTTACTTGTCATTTATTCCTCTAGACTTTATTCAAGAGATATTCAAATGTCATAGAGTATCAAATGTTGTTCTAAAACGTCGGTTTAAAAAACATAAGATGAAATGTCGACTTCAGCATCTTAGACACTATTCAGCTACATTAATGATTCAAAATGGATTATTGAGAGAAGAGGTGGATTTGCTTCAGGGTAGAATTGGAAAAACCGTCTTTATGCAACATTATTTCAGTCCAAATATTGAGAACTTAAAAAATCGGTCACTTGAAATGATACAAAACACGTTCACAACATGACAGCATATCTTATTTTCTGCAACTGTTCTTTTCTTTCTAAATACATAATTTTCAATCTAAAGATTCAAACTAACAAGATTATAATAAAAACATATTTCATTTGATTAAATTTTCTTATTAAAAAATGCAGACTTACCATAATTTTATATGAAGAAAACAACAAAAATAAGATAAATAAAATATAGGAGAAAAAAAGGAAATGACATTAAATAAAAATAATTACTTTTCGATATTTGCGATAGTACTATTACTAATATCTACTTTCGTTATGATATTTCCAGTAACATTAGGACAAACCGTTACTTCTACGGCGGCTCAACTTGCAGTAAATCCGAATCCAACAGGAGTTGACCAAACAGTTGATATTATTGTCTGGGTTCAGCCAATACCACCAGGAAGTGGAGAATTCTTTGACGATTTTACAGTAACAATAACAAAACCATCAGGAACAACCCAAACACTAGGACCTGTACAATCTTGGTCAGTTGGTGCAGCAGCTTTTAGATATACACCAACAGAACTCGGAGACTACTCTTTTGTATTCAACTACCCAGGCCAATACTTTGCCAGCGAAGATGAAGACTATCAAGCCGCTACTAGCCAAACAGTTATCCTTACTGTACAAGAAGATCGCATTCCAGGTATGCCAACAACACCACTGCCTGAATACATTAATGGTATTGTGAACACAGAAAACCGAGAATGGTCAGGTATTGTTGGAAGCTGGATGATGACCTACTATGACTCAACCTACACAGGATACGGCGATTCAGGAGGAGGATACAATCCCTACACCACAGCACCACGTTCAGCTCACATAAGATGGACAAGACAAGCACAAGTAGGAGGACTACCAGGAGGCGATTCTATCTCAGATGGTCCCTATTCAGGACTTTCATACAGCTCATATGGAAATCCACCAATAATCATGCACAACAAGTTGTTTGTCAACACTAACCCAACTTTAGGACACTTCCGAACCGCTGCTGGAGAAGGCATGGCATGTTATGATCTGCAAACAGGAGAAGAACTATGGAGCAGAAACGATGGAGGCATAACTCACGGTCAACACTACAGGAGCTATTCACCAGGAAGAACAGGAATATTCTCATTCTTATGGGATCTCGATGCGTCCAACAACAAATGGGAAGTCTACGATCCGTTTAGCGGAAGATTAGAAATGATCTTTGAAAACGTCACAAAACAAGGTACACAATGGTGGTGGGAAGACGCAGTCATGTATGGTCCAAATGGAGATCTATACGTCTATATTCTTGACGGATACGGAAGCGAATTAACTATGTGGAATTCAACTAAAGCATTCTGGGGTAACGGTATTCATCGAACTGGTGGAGACGGAGTTGAGAGGTTCCAATGGTCAACCTCAGGTTTTGCAGGAGAAGGTACCCTAGAGACTATATATGATTGGGAAGAAGGCATTGAATGGACCGTTACATTAGATCCAGATAGGATTGTAAGCTGGCATCCACCCTACTCAATATTTGGAATCTCTGATGGTGTAATAATTGCCAAAACAGGTACTGCAGGAAACTATATTGATTGGGAAATGGGTTATGACCTGGAAACCGGAAGGGAAATCTGGGTTCATAACAAAGAGGAATCTGTACAATCATTTTACAATTCAGTTGGAGAAGGTGTCACTGCTGCTTTTGACCTAACCACAAGAACATGGACAGGCTATAATATAAAAACAGGAGCTAAACTCTGGAGACTCCACAAATGGATTATCCTTGGGGAACATATGGGTCTTATGGATCTACAATTGCAAATGGACAATTATTCCACGGATCATTTGATGGTAACTTGTATGCTTTTGATATAGAAACAGGCGCTATTAATTGGAAGTTTTACTCTGGTGATTCTGGAATTGAAACTGTGATGGGAACTTGGCCTTTCTGGCAAGGACCATTAGTTGCTGACGGAGTGGTTTTCGCTGGAACAGGAGAAGAAACACCAACCCAGCCCTTAACTAGAGGCAATAGGGTGTTTGCTATTGACACTGAAACAGGAGAAGAAATCTGGCATGTTGCTGGATATATGTCACTAAAAGCAGTCGCAGAAGGAGTCCTGATTGGCTATAATGGTTATGATAGTCAAATTTACTGTTTTGGCAAAGGTCCAAGCGCAACAACTGTCACTGCACCAAAAACTGAAGTAATGCAAGGACAAAAAATTGTCATAGAAGGAACTGTAACTGACCAATCAGCCGGTGCTATGGGTACACTACAGCAATTTCTGATGAAGACATGGGCGATTGGATGGAGTACATATATATGCAAAAACCGTTTCCAGGAGGCGCTACTGGTGTTGATGTGTCAATTGATGTAATCGACTCTAATGGAAACTTTAGAAACGTTGGCACTGCAACCTCTGATACAAGTGGAACTTATAGTCTTGTCTGGGAAGCAGACATTCCTGGTATGTACAGTGTAATCGCTACATTTGCTGGATCAGAATCATATGCTAGCAGTTTTGCTTCAACTAGTTTCTATGTTGAAGAAGCACCTCAACCAACAGCAGCACCAGAAGCTACACCCGCACCAAATGACTGACACTTACGTCGTAGGAACCGGTATTGCAGTGATTGCAGCTATTGCAGTTGCAGTATTGCTGATTCTTCGCAAAAAATAAACACAAAACAACAAAAACAAAATCTAATATTCCCCCATTTTTTCTTGGAAAAAAATATAACTTTTAGAAACTTGCAACTCCTTTTTTCTCTGATGAATCATACCACCTATACAATTCCCTAATCGTTTCATCAGAGTAACCTTGCCTTTTTAGTTTGATTAGCAAGGCATTAGGAATTACTTTCTTACCCATTGACTATTACCTCAAAGCAGAAACTTAATTCTGCAAAACTGAAATTAATAAACTGTAAAATAAAAAAATATTGTAGGATTAATTCTAGCTTCGTTTGCTATATACTATTACAAGGACAACAACAGCAACTATACTGCTCCAATACCACCATAAACTAAAGTCATATCGGCAATGGCTTGTGTTTGCTCAGTTACATCTGCTTTTTCTCCTACAGTCCATACCGAAAAGTGGTCAGTGTTACACGTTAGATAGCCATTCTGGTCGATAAAGCTTGGAACTTGTGTCCACTCATTTTGAGTACCATTCCAATACATCCAAGATAACTTTAGGCATTTACTTCCCAGTCTAATTCTTTGTTTAGTTCTGTTTGGTTGATATAGAGTCTTAGTTGTGCAGTTAATTCCACTGTTGCATTAGGTTCTATACTTGCGTAGAAGTTGAGGTTTTTATCTCTATCCTGTTCACTTTGAAGTGGATCGCTGCCCAAGTTCATTGTTAATGTCATTGTTTGGTTTGGATCCATAGATAGTGCAAATATTTTCTGGTTAGCTGTAGCTTCAGCAGTTATTACTAGATCGCATTTCATTGTTGAGTTGAAGAGCATTGTTGTGTTTTGATATGCAAAAAGTGCTGGTTCGCCAGCTAATACTTTTTCTGATTGAGCTACAGGAACAATATCAGTTTTATTATATTGAACAACGTTTTCTGGGAGTCCTGGAACTTCAGGTATTTTGGCATCTCCTTGAGGTTCATTTGGGGAGTCACTTCCTGCAAAGGCTATAGCTATTGAAGCATAGTTTATTGTGAGTAAAAGTGCTAGTATGAGAACACTAAATTTCTTTATCCCTAACCTTATTCATGATCATCTTAAATCATCATACACAATACACGTAGAACTGATACATAAGGGACACTTTGGGTATAAGCGTTTCAAAATGTCCCTTTAATATAATCTTGATGTTTCTT